>NZ_JBIBDS010000001.1:815353-1026852 GCF_042954805.1 Streptomyces sp. NPDC012637 | reverse complement strand
GCGCGCGGGGGGGGGGGGGGCGGGCGGCGCGGGGGGGGGGGGGGGGGCCGGCGCCCCCCCCCCCCCCCCGGGGGGGGGCCCCCCCCGCGGGGGCCCCCCACCACCGTTTTCGCGTCGCGTCAGGCCATCGGTACGTCAGGCAGGTCGAGGTCCCCCTTGGCCAGCGCCACGGTGGCGCCCACGAGTGCCCTCAGCCCCGTCCGCTCGGTGGCCTCGTCCGGCAGGCACTGGAGGACCTGCATAGTGAGCCCGTCGAAGCCGGAGAGGAAGAACCGGGCCACCGTCTCCGGGGACTCGGCCAGTTCCTGCCCCGTCCTCTCGGCCGTCTCCGCGATCACCTGCGCGGTCACCTCTATGACCCGCCGGTAGTGGCTCTGCCGGGCCTCGTTGAGACCGGGCACGCGCAGGGCGAACATGGTCAGCTCGCTGAGCAGCTGGTGGTGCGACGTCGGCTCGCGCACGGTGCCCCACAGGGCACCCGCCAGGGCGCTGAAGGTCTCCTCGAAGCCCGCGTCCTCCGGCGCCGCCCGCCGCACCTGCGCGACCAGCTCGTCGGTGATCTGGTCCATGACGGCTCGGTACAGGTCCTCCTTCGTGCCGAAGGTGTAGTGGACGGTGGCCTGTGCGACACCGAGCTCCGCGGCAATGGCACGGGTGCTCCCCGCGGCGACGCCCTCCCGGGTCATGAGGTCGATGGCCGCCTTGATCAGCTGGGGGCGGCGCTCCGCCGCGGAAACATGAGCCATAGGACCCACTATATCGACTTAGTCGAGCGATCAAGTCGGTCCGGACCAGGCGTTACGCCACTTCGGCAGTCGACGCGCTGTCCGAGGGGAGGGCCTGCTCGGCCCAGATGACCTTTCCCTCGCGACCGTGCCGCGTGCCCCAGCGCTCCGCGCACTGGGCGACGAGGAGCAGACCGCGGCCGCCTTCGTCGAAGATCCGGGCGCGGCGCAGATGCGGGGCGGTGCTGCTGGCGTCGGAGACCTCGCAGGTGAGCGTCGACTGGAGGATCAGTCGCAGCTGGACGGGGCTCTTGCCGTAGCGGATCGCGTTCGTGACCAGTTCGCTGACGATCAGCTCCGTGGTGAAGGAAAGTTCCTCCACCCCCCAGGCAGTCAGGACGTCGGAGGCGAAGCGGCGGGCCCCGGACACGGCTGCCGGATCGGACGGGAGGTCCATCGTGGCCACGTGGTCCGGGTCGAGGGCATGGGTCCGGGCGACGAGCAGGGCGACGTCGTCGGCGGGGCGGCCGGGCAGCAGTGCGGCCAGGAGTCGGTCGCAGATCTCCTCCAGCGAGTCCGGCGCCGAGGTCAGGACGTCGTGCAGCGTGGCGAGTCCTTGGTCCACGTCACGCGTGCGGCCGGCGATCAGCCCGTCGGTGTGCAGGACCAGCAGGCTGTCCTCCGGCAGTTCGAACTCCGTGGTTTCGAAGGGGAGTCCACCCAGGCCGAGAGGCGGTCCGATCGGTACCTCCGGCAAGTTCTCGCTGATCTTCGAGGGGGTCACCACGGTCGGCGGGACATGGCCGGCACTGGCCAGCGAGCACCTGCGCGAGACGGGGTCGTAGATCGCGTACAGGCAGGTGGCGCTGGTCTCGCCCTCGTCCGGCGACTCCTCGCGTTGCATGCGGATGACCACGTCGTCCAGATGGGTGAGGAGTTCGTCGGGCATGAGGTCGATGTCGGCGAAGGCACGGACGGCCGTGCGGAGCCGGCCCATGGTGGCGGCGGCGCGCAGGCCGTGACCGACCACGTCGCCGACGACCAGCGCGACGCGGGCCCCGGACAGGGGAATGACGTCGTACCAGTCGCCGCCCACGCCGGCTCGGGATCCGGCGGGCAGGTAGCGCGAGGCGGTTTCGACGGCCGCGTGTTTCACCGTGTTCCGCGGCAGCAGGGTCCGCTGGAGCGCGAGCGCGGTGGAACGCTCATGGGTGTACCGGCGGGCGTTGTCGATGGACACCGCCGCCCTGGAGACGATCTCCTGCGCCAGCAGGAGGTCGTCGTCGTCGAAGGGGGCCGAGGTGCGATGGCGTACGAACTGCACCAGACCGAGGGTGTCCCCACGGGCGTGCAGAGGCACGAGGAGTACGGAGTGGAGACCGAGGTCGCGCAGTGCTCGGCCGTGGGACTCCGACGGCGCCACCCACGAGGGCATCTCGGTCCCGGCGATGTGGTGCAGGACGGACCGTCCGGTGGTCAGTGCGCGAACCGGTTCCGAGTCGTCGGGGTAGGTGTGGGTCCCACCGACGCGGAGCGGGGACTCCGGACAGTCGTCGAGGACGGAGCGCTGGGCGACGCGGCGCTGCGTCAGGGCCTCCGGTGGACCGGTGCCGGTCTCGTCGAGTGCGGAGTCGAAGAGGTCGACGGTGACGAAGTCGGCGAAGTCCTCGGTGCAGACCTCGGTCAGCTCCTCCGCGGTGCGGGAGATGTCGAGCGTGGTCCCGATCCGCTTGCTCGCTCTGTCGGTGAGGGCGAGCCGACGCTGCAGCAGACGGTCGCGTTCCTCCTGGTAGGCGGCGACGACCTCTTCCGAGGAACGGTCCACGTAGTCGAAACCGATTGCGACCAGCCTCACCGTGGCCTGGTTGACCATGCGCCAGTCGCCGGTGAGGCGGGGAGCCTCGGCCTGCAGCTGTTCGAGCAGGGTGAGATGGTCGAGCCGGTAGGCGCGGAGGAGCCGGCTCACCGGGATCCCCCGCCGGGCGTAGAGGCGGGCGATGTCCAAGGCGGCCGGAGGAGCTTCCGGCGCGCTCGCGCCGGGGCGGGCCTCCAGGAGGTCCAGCAGGGCGGTGACGTGCTGGGCGGTCTCCTCCAGGGTCAGGGCAGCGATGTCCGCGTTCTCCCACAGCTCGGGGAGCTCGCCGTTCAGGCGTTGGAGCAGCAGGCCGGCCAGCGTCTTCACCTGCGGTCTGAGGCGGCGGGCCAGCTGACCAAGGAACGCATCGACCTCGGTTCCCATAGTGCGAATGTACGGGAAAGCCATGGCGTGCGCTCCTCGGACGGCTGTGGCGGCCTCTGAACGACCCGGCTCTCAGAGGCCGAGGTGGTCGCCCAGGTCGGCGTAGTCGACCTGCCACAGGCCGGGAGAGCCCGTGGGGTACTGGGAGCGGAAGCCGAGCATGCGCTGGACGCGCGGCGAGAGCGTCTTGGCGAGCTCCCTGTCGACGAGGAAGGGGTACGCCTCCTCGCCGGTGAGGAAGCCCGCGTTGAAGGTGAAGGCGAGGCCACGCCGGTACTCGTCGCCGGTCCGGTTCGCCCCGCCGCCGTGCGCGGTCTTGCCGCTGATGAGGAGGACGTCCCCGGCGTTCATGACGGCGGGGATCGTCTGCTCGGGGGTCCCGCGGTCCTCGAAGTCGCTCCAGTGGTTGCTTCCGGGGATGACGCGGGTGGCGCCGTTCTCCTCCGTGAAGTCGGTCAGGGCGACCAGGAAGTTGATGGTGACTTCCGGCCCGCCGGGCCCCATGCCGATGAACGGGAACCAGTTCTCCAGGTCGCGGTGGAGCATCTGCGCCTTATTGCCGGGGCCGATCTCGATCACCTGGGCGGTGGTCATCCAGTACGTGCCCGACTCCTGCAGGAAGACCAGGTCGCTGATCTCGTGGACCAGGGGATGGTCGATGACCTCGCTGCGGAACGTGGCGCTGTGCGTCACCAGGTTCGTGAGGCGCTTGGTGTTGCTGCCGTGGAACGCGGCCACGATCTCGTCCTCGTGGGTGGAGCCCGGGGCGAGCGCCCGCAGCGGCTGCTCGATCTCGGCGTTGAAGCGGACGATCTGCTCCTGCGTCAGGAAACCCTTGATGATGACGCCGCCGTCACGGGTCACGATCTCGAGGATCTCCTCCGCCGGCGTGTCGTTCGCCACGGACGTCAGCGCCTGGGTCTTCTTCTGTGTCGTCATGTGCGTCCTCTTCCTCGATCCGAAGCGCGGTTGATCGACCGTTCGATCAGCCGCGGGCGTTCCGTCTTCCGGGGACTCCCGCGCAGCGTCCCCGCGACGGTCAGGTGGGTTCGTGGTCATGGCGTTTCCGCGTTGTTCCTGTGGTGGTCGTCTCACTGTCGCCAGCCGGTACCGCAGGCGAGAACGACAGCGGGCACCTGCTTCGCCCGGGCCCGGTGCACGATGCACAGTCCGGTCGCGGGCACGGCGGAGCTATCCGCTCACGGCGTCCTTGCCGGAGTCGACGCGAGCTCCGGGTGCGCTACGGGCAGAAGCGGGTCCCGGCGTCGTGTGCCGGGGGTGTGCGGTCCGCTCCCAGGGACGCGTGCTGCCGAGCCATCCGAGGAGGAAGGCCGCCGGTACGGAGACCAGGCCGGGGGTGTGGAGCGGGAACAGGTTGAAGTCCTGCTCCGGCAGCAGCGCGTATTTCGTCCCGGACACAGCGGGGGAGGCGAGGGTCAGGAGGGTGCACAGGGACAGCCCTCCGTAGACGAGCCACAGCAGCCCGCGGCGGTTGAAGCCGGTCCAGAGGAACGAGTAGACGACCGCGGGGAACACGCACGTGGCCGCGAGGCTCAGCGAGAAGGCGAGGAGGAACTCGATGGGATAGCGGTGTACGGCGGTGGTGAGCAGAAGACTCACGACGCAGAGCGCGACGACGGACAGCCGCAGGACCGCCGGCTCTCCGATCCCGATCCGGGCACGGCCCTCCCGCCCGAGCAGGTCGCGGGTCACGGAGACGGCGGCGGCGAAGGTCACGCTCGCCACGGCCGTGAGCACGGCGAGGAAGGCGACACAGGCCACGAGGGTGATGAGCACGACCCGGCCGGTGGAGTGGTGGGGGAGCACCTCCGACGCCAGGAGGATCGGTGCTCCCTGCCCCTTCGCGTCGACCGCTCCGATCCGTCCGCTGCCCACCACCGCGGCCGCGGCGAAGCCGGTCGTGATCAGCAGCAGATAGAAGAGGCCGGTCAGCCCGACGGCGACGCTCAGTGAGCGCCGGGCGGCGGGCACGTCCCGGCTGGCGCTGACGCGCAGGAGCAGGTGGGGCATCATCGCGGTTCCGAGGATGACGACGATGTGGTCACTGAGCGTGCCGAGCGCTCCGCCTCCGGCGGAGTGCTTCCACAGTCCAGGGCTGAGGTACTCGTCCGGCGACACGCTCTTGTCCATGGCGGCCGACAGCAGGGATCCGGGACTCCAGTCGAAAAAGCGCAGCGCCAGCAGGGTCACCGCGGCGAGCGTCGCCAAGGCTACGGGCACTTTGGCGGCCTGCACGAAACTGGTGCCGCGCAGATCGGCCACCCCTGCGAAGCACGTGACCAGGAGTCCCATCAGCACCGTGCACACCACCTGGGCCCGCTCGCTCGGCATGCCGATCAGAAGGGCGGTGGTGATGCCGCCGGCCCGCAGTTGCACCATGAGCAGGGGCACGGCGATGCACAGTGTCACCGCGGCACCCGCGATCCGTACTCCCGGCCCCTCGGCGCGCAGGGAGAACAGCTCGCCCAGGGTGTAGCGGCGGGTCGCGCGAATCCTGGAGGCGAGGAGCAGGAAGACGCCGAGTGCGAGGGCGCTGTCGACGGCGGTCGAGACTCCGTCGTAGCCGAAGAGGGCGATCGCTCCCGGCAGCGAGACCAGGATGACGACCGTGATCTGTTCTCCCGCCATCGCGACGCCGTTGAAGACGGGCGGGAGGGACCGGCCGGCGACGTAGAGGCGTTCCGGGTCGTCGTCCTGCGTGGCGAGCGTGAAGACCCACAGCAGGCAGAGGCCGATGAAGACGAGGAAGGCGCTGATCACCGCGCCCCTCGCGGCGGTGCCGATGAGATCGGGCGAGCCGACGCTCAGGAGGTGCGTCGTCACCACGCGCCCCCGGCCGAACGGGAGGCGGTAGTCGTCGCCGAGGCCGGTGCGAAGGAGGACGCGGCCCGGTTCTCGTACCACCAGGTCCCGCCGACGAGGACGACCAGCTGGGTGAATGCCCACGTGATGGCGAGGGTGAGACGGCCGTACACGGAGATCTCTCCGAGAGTCGTGGAGCAGGAGAGCAGGACGCCGACGGCGAGCGGCAGCGCGTTGACGGTGACCAGCATCCGTGTGTCACGGGGGGAATGCTGGGAGGAATCGGAGGACACGGGACCTCTCTCTGGAGGACAGGGAAGACGGACTCGGTGCGAGGGGGTGCGGGACGGTCGCAGCCGTCGAGGACGGGCGGTGCAGCCGTGCTCCGTACCGGTCGGAAGCCATGCCGGCGACCGCCGAGGTCGGACGGTGGCGCGACGTCCGCGGAGGAGGTCACGTCGGCTCTACGGCGAACGGCGGCCTCGGCGTGACGTCAGAGCACGACGGCCCGGCCGCGGTGAGGCTGGTGAAGCGCCTCGCACCGCGGCGTCGGGCGTCAGCGGCGGCTGGTCGCGGTCAGGCCGGCGTAGTGCCCGGCCCGCTCCAGGAGCCGGGGGACGCCTGTTTCGAGCGACGGTCCGAAGGTGGTGTCGTGGGGGCGCTCGCCGCGCAGCCAGCGGGTGTGGATGGCCTCGCAGAAGATCGCCGCCTTCCAGAGGGCGAGGGCCTGGTACCAGGGGAGCGGGGTGAGATCGAGGCCCGTGCGGCGCTGGTAGCGCTCTGCCAGTTGGCGCTGGGTGAGGTAGCCGGGTGAACGGGTCACCTTGGTGAGTTCGAGCGGGGTGGTGGGGCGGCCTGCCTCGGACCAGGTGGCGGTGAGGTAGCCCAGGTCCGCGAGCGGGTCGCCGAGCGTGGCCATCTCCCAGTCCAGGATCGCGAGGACCCTGGCCGGGGCCTGCGGGGCGAACATGAGGTTGCCCATGCGGTAGTCGCCGTGCACCACCGAGGCCGCCTGGCTCGTCGGCAGGTTCTGGGCGAGCCAGTCCGCGATGCGCTCCACCGCGGGCAGGCTGCGGGTGGTGTTGACCTCCCAGAGGCCGCGGAACCGCTCGACCTGTCGACGCAGATACCCCTCGGGGCGGCCCAGGGAGGCGAGTTCCCCTTCGGTGACATCGATGCCGTGCAGGGCGACGAGGGTGTCGACGACCGCCTCGCTGGTCAGCCGGCGCTGTTCGGCGGGGGCGAGGTGGGGCGGGATCGTGTCGGTGACGACCGTGCCGTCGAGCCGGGACATGAGGTAGAACGGCACGCCCAGGACGTCGTCGTCCTCGCAGACGGCGAGGATCTCCGGCACCGGTACCCCGTGCCCGTGGAGGACCTTCTGGATGCGGGCCTCGCGCACCATGTCGTGCGTCGACTTCGGCAGCGGCGGGCGCGGGCCGCGGCGCAGGACGACGGACTCACCGCCACGTTCGATCAGGTAGGTGACGTTGGAGTGGCCGTCGCCGATGCGTTGCCACGCGATCGGCCCGCTACCGATGTCGTGTGCGTCGAGGAAGCCGGTGACCGCGTCGAGGACCAGGAGCGGAGGGCTGTCGAGATGACGGGCCCGCTCGCGGCTCGCGACGACCTCCACGCCGTCGGGGACGGTGTGCATCACGCGCCCGCGTCCCGGCCGCCGACGGCGTCGCCCAGGTATCGCTCACCGGCCTGGACAGTGGCCCGCCGACCGGCCGAGGCACGGCGTGCGATGGCCCACCGGTGGGTCTCGTTGGAGCCGTCGTAGATGCGGAACGGACGTACCTCGTTCAGGTACTGGGCGAGGGGGAGTCCGTCGGAGACGCCGTCGCCGCCGCAGATCTGGACGGCACGGTCGATCACCCGGTAGATCGCCTCGGAGCAGTGGACCTTGGCGACCGAGGACATCGCCGAGCCCGCCTTCGGGTCGCTGTGCAGCAGGGCCGCGGTCTTGGTGATGATCGCGTCGGAGGTCTCGATGTCGATGACGGACTCGGCGATCAGGTGCTGGGCCAGGCCGAGCGAGTCGATCGGACCGCCGAACAGCTCCCGCTTCGCGGCCCGGTCGAGGGCGATGTCGTGCGCCCGGCGCGCCAGCCCCAGCCACCGCATGCAGTGCGTGAGCCGCGCGGGGCCGAGCCGTACCTGCGCGTACCGGAAGCCGAGGCCGACCTCGCCGAGGACCGCGGCGTCGGGGACGAAGCAGTTGTCCAGGTACAGGTGCGGGTGGCCGCCGTCGATGGCGCGGTCGACGGTGTGGATCGCCTCGCCGACCCGGATCCCGGGGTTCGTCATGTCGACGAGGAACATGGTGGCCCCCTCGGGGGAGCCGTCGACGGCAGGGGTGCGCGCCATGACGATGCAGAACGCGGCACCGACGGCTCCGCTGGTGAACCGCTTGTGGCCGTCGATGATCCAGCCGCCGTCCGCGCGTACGGCGGTGGTCCGCAGCGCCGCCGGGTCGGATCCCGCTCCGGGGTGGGGCTCGGTCATCCCGAAGCAGGACCGGACGTCGCCGGCCGCCAGAGGCGCGAGATACCGCTTCTTCTGCTCCTCGGTGGCGATGAGGTTGAGCATGTGCATGTTGCCCTCGTCGGGGGCCATGCAGTTGAGCACGCTGGGGCCGATCGGCGAGTAGCCGGCCTCTTGGAGGACCGGCGACCAGTGCTCGATGGGCAGGCCCTGCCCGCCGTACTGCTTCGGCACGAGCGGCGCGAAGACGCCGGCCTCCTTCGCGGCGGCCTGCAGCCGGTCGCGGGTGGCCCGGTCGAGACGTCCGCCGGGGGCGGGTTCGGCGTCGATGACGGTCTCGCGGATGAACCGGCGCGTGCGCTCCGCGAGTTCGGCGACCTCGGGCGGAAGGTCAGGGGTAGTCATGGCTGTCCTTTGTGGGATGGGTGCGGTCGTTACGCGGTGCCGCCGGCGACCGTGAGGCCGCCGTCTACGGTGAGAACGCGCCCGGTGACCCAGGAGGCGTCCTGCGAGGCCAGGAAGGCCACGGCGGAGGCGACGTCCGACGGCTCGCCCAGGCGGCGCAGCGGGTAGTCGGCGGCGGCCTCGGCCTCCTTGCCCTCGTACAGGGCTTCGGCGAACCGGGTCTTCACCACGGCGGGGGCCACCGCGTTGACGCGGATCTCCGGGCCGAGTTCGGCGGCCAGGGTCCGGGTCAGGTGGGAGACCGCCGCCTTGCTCACGCCGTAGAGGCCGATGCCGGGTGACGGGGTGTCGCCGGTGACGGAGGAGAGGTTCACGACGGCGCCCCGACGTTCGGTGAAACCGAGCTTCGGGTGGGCCACGGCGTCCTGCACCCAGGCGAGGGTGGCCAGGACGTTGACCTCCAGGACCTTGCGGGCGACATCGAGGTCCAGGCCGATGACGGGGCCGTAGGCGGGATTGATGCCCGCGTTGTTCACGAGGACGTCGAGCCCGCCGAACTCGCGCGCGACGGTGTCCAGGACCTCGCGGCGGTGGTCGGGATCGTCCGCCCTGCCGGCGACGGTGATGACGCTGCCCGGGGGGAGGGAGGCCGCCGCCTCTTCGAGGGGACCGGCCTTGCGCGCGGTCAGGCACACGCGCGCCCCTTCGGCGACGAGCCGTTCGGCGACGGCGAGACCGATGCCCCGGCTCGCTCCGGTCACGACGGCGGTGCGGCCCGAGAAGCGGCCGGTGTGGTTCTTGCTCATGGATCAGTCCTTCGCGAGGCGCGCCGGCCCGGTGCCGTCCGTGTCACGGAGTTCGGCGCGCCGGATCTTGCCGCTCTGGGTCTTGGGAAGGTCGGCGAGGAAATGGATCGTGCGGGGGCACTTGTAAGCGGCCAGCCGGTCGCGGGAGAACGCGATCAGTTCTTCCGCCGTGGCGTTCAGACCCGCCTTGAGCGAGACGTACGCGACGACGGTCTCCCCGCGGTACGCGTCCGGCTGCCCGACGACCGCGGCCTCCAGGACCGACGGATGCTCGTACAGCGCGTCCTCGACCTCGCGCGGCCAGACCTTGTACCCGGACACGTTGATCTGGTCCTTGAGCCGGTCCACCAGGTAGACCCAGCCCTCCTCGTCGATCACCGCGACGTCACCGGTACGCAGCCGGCCCTCCGGCATCGTCCGGCGGGTGGCCTCGGGCTTGCCCCAGTACCCAGGCACCACCTGCGGCCCGCTCAGTTCGAGTTCGCCCTGCTCCCCGCTCGGCAAGGGATCACCGTGCAGGTCGACGACGCGCGCGGTGAGATGCGGCAGCGGCTTGCCGACGGACAGCGTCCCGCTCGGCAGGTGCACCGGTGCCCGCTCACCCGGCGGCACGGCGATGACGGCGGACGTCGTCTCGGTCATGCCGTAGCCGTTGTGGAGGTAGACGCCGAACCGTTGCCGGAACCGCTCGACGGTCGTCGGCGGGATCGGCGCGCCCCCGGAGTACAGGGCCTTCGCCGTCGCGAAGTGCTCCGGTCCGGCCTGCGGGAGCTCGTAGATCGCGTTGTACGCGGTGATGGAGCCGATCGTGTAGGTCACCCCGTACTCGGCGAAGGTCTCCAGGGCGACCTCGGGGTGGAACCGGCCCGCCAGGACGAGCGTGGTGTCGGTGAGCAGGGAGATCGTCGCGTTGACCACGGCGCCGGTGATGTGGAACAGCGGGGCCATGGCGAACACGACGTCCCCGTCGCCCACACCCATCCACGACGCGCAGGTCCCCACCACGCTCAGGACGTTGCCGTGGGTGTTCATGGCGCCCTTCGGCGGGCCCGTCGTCCCCGAGGTGTACGTCAGGAACGCGACGTCGTCGCGGGTCGGCTCCACGGACGAGGGGCCGCGGCCCGCGAACTCGCCGATCAGGGCCACCAGGTCGCCGTCCGGCGCGGGGGCCGGGCGTTTCGTCGTCGCGAAGACCCGCGGATCGTTCCGCGACTGGTAGTCCAGCGCCGACGTGCTGATCAGCCACCGCACCGAACTCCCCGCGAGCGTGCCGAGCGTCTCGTGGACGTCCTCGTCCGCGCAGACGACGCCGACCGCCCCGGAGTCGTCGATGATCCGGCGGAGCTCCTGGCGCCGGTACATCGGGTTGAGCCCCAGCGCCGTGGCCCCCAGCTTCCACAGCGCCAGCAGCACCAGCGCGTACTGCGGCACGTTCTGCAGGTACACCCCGACGCGATCACCCCGGCCGGTCCCGCGGGCCTCGAACGCGGCGGCCAGGGCGTCCGATGCCGCGTCCACCTCCCGCGCGGACAGAGCACCGTCGAAGAAGCGGAGCGCGATGCCCTCCGGGTTCTTCGCCACGCGTGCCTTCCAGGCGGCCACGAGCGAGCCGGGAACCGCGTCCGTCCGCGTACCGGACCCGTCGGAGAACGTGTCCCGCCGGCGGCCCTCATCCACTGTCATCTGCCGTCCTTCCCACCCATGTCCGTGCCTCGGCGCGCCGGTCACGTGAGCTCGCGCTTGAGGATCTTTCCGGTGGACGTCATCGGGAGGGTCTGCACGATCTCCACGATGCGCGGGTACTTGTAGGCGGCCATCTGCTCCTTGCCCCAGGCGACCAGCTCGTCGGGGCGGGCCTCGGCGCCGCGCTCGAGGATGACGAATGCCTTGATCTCCTCGCCGTGGCTCTCGTGCGGCACGCCGACGACCGCGGCCAGGCTGATCGCCGGGTGCGTCATCAGGACCTCCTCGATCTCGCGCGGGTACACGTTGAAGCCGCCGCGGATGATCAGGTCCTTCGCCCGGTCGACGATGTAGTAGAAGCCGTCCTTGTCCCTGCGGGCCAGGTCGCCGGTGCGGAACCAACCGTCCCTGACGGCTTCGGCGGTGGCCTCGGGGCGGCCGTGGTAGCCCTTCATCACGTTGTGGCCCTTGACCGCGATCTCGCCGACAGCGCTGCCGGTGCCGTCGTCCTCGACCTCCGACCAGTCCGCGTCGACGAGCTTGACCTCGACGCCCCAGATCGGCACGCCGATCGACCCGGGACGGGGCTCCCGCGCCGGATCGCTGAAGGTCACCACCGGCGAGGTTTCGGAGAGGCCGTAGCCCTCCAGGACCTGGACGCCCAGTCGCTCCCTGACCTGCTTGATGAGTTCCGCGGGGAGCGCGGCGCCGCCGGAGACTCCGACGCGCAGGTTCCTCGCGATCCTCTCGACATCGACGTCCTCGGTGAGCGCCTGCAACAGACCCCACCACATGGTGGGGACACCCGCGAAGACGGTGATGTCCTCCCGCTGCATCAGGGACACCGCCTGCCGGGCGTCGAACCGCGGCAGCAGCACCAGCGTGCTCGCCGTCGAGAAGCCGGCGTTCAACTGCACGGTCGCGCCGAAGGAGTGGAACAGCGGCAGCACGACCAGATGGGTGTCCAGCGCCGGCCGGTTCTCCAACAGCTGGTTGACCGCGAGGGCGTTGAGCACCAGGTTGGCGTGGCTGAGTTCGGCGCCCTTCGCCTGCCCTGTCGTACCGCTGGTGTAGAGCAGCACGGCCGGGTCGTCCCCCGACGTCCCGATGCTGTCGAACGTCGCCGCGGTGCCCCGCAGCGCGGCGCCCATGGTCTCGACGCCCTCGAACGGGCTGTCCGCCGAGGGGTCGGCGGTGATGAGGAAGAAGTGCTCGCAGGCAGGGGTCTCGCTGAACCCGGCGTGCCCCTCCGCTCCCATCGGCAGGCCCTCGCCGCCCTCGAAGCAGAAGTACGCCTTCGCCTCCGAGTCGGCGAGGTGGTAGGCGACCTCCCGGCCCTTGAGCAGGACGTTGAGGGGGACGACGACGGCCCCGGCCTTGAGGATCCCGTAGTAGACGATCGGGAACCAGGGCACGTTCGGACAACTGAGCGCGACCTTGTCGCCGGGCCAGATGCCGCGGTCGACCAGGAGGTTGGCGACCTGATTGGCGGCGGCGTCGATCTGGGCGTAGGTGAGACGCGTCGTGCCGAGGACGACCGCGTCCCGGTTCGGGTGCGTGCGGGCGGAGTCCTCGAGCAGGACCGAGAGGTTCAGCATGGTGCCATTTCCGGAATGGTGGACCGGGCCAGGCCGCGGGGGAACAGAACACGCGGCCTGGCTCGGAGCGGGTGGGGGTAACGCGTGACTCGATGCGGGTGTCACAACTTCCGCAGGAGCCGGTCGAGGGCCTCGGCCGTCGCCTCGACGTCGGCGGTGGTGTGCGCCGTGCTGAGGAAGACCTTGCCGGACGGCATGAAGAGGAAGCCCTGCCGCAGCATCCCTTCGAGGATCACCGCCCAGAGCCCGCTCGTTCCGTGAAGCCCCGTGGCGCCCCCGGCGGGGACGTACTGGAGGAGCGAGCCGACCCGGTTGAAGCTGCCGAAGTCGGGCGACGAACCGAGAACGGCGCCGACGAGGGCTTCGAACTCGGACGAGGTCCGTTCGAGTTGCTCGTAGACCGCGGGATCGGCCAGGACGCGCATCGTCGCCGCGACGGCCGCCAGCGCGATCGGATTGGCGTTGAAGGTTCCGGCGTGCACGACGCCGGACGTCACCTGGTCGATCAGATCGGCCCGGCCGACGACGGCGCTCTGGGTGAAACCGCCGGCCATCGCCTTCCCGAAGACGGACAGGTCGGGAAGGACGCCGTACTTCTCGGCCGCCCCGCCCCGGGCGATCCGGAACCCGGCGATCACCTCGTCGAAGACGAGGACGACGCCGTGCCGGTCGCAGAGGGTCCGCAGGGTCGACAGGAACCGCGGTGAGGGTGCTTCCACACCAGCGTTGCTCATCACCGGGTCCACGAGCACGGCCGCGATGTCGCGCTCGACGGCCTCGCTCAACAAGCGCTCGGCCAGCTGTACGTCGTTGAAGCGAGCCACGACCAGGTCGTCGAGCACGCTGGCCGACTGCCCGGCCCCACCAGGGGTGGCGGGGCGATCGCAGTCGTCCTCGGACATCCCGGCGTACACGGTGTCGTGCCAGCCGTGGTAGCTCTTGGCGAACTTGAGGACGCGGCGCCGTCCCGTGGCGGCGCGCGCGAGGCGCAGCGCGACCTGCACCGCTTCGGTCCCCGTGTTGCTCCACAGCAGTCGCTCGCCGTGCGGCACGGCTTCGAGGACCGCTTCCGCCGCGAGGTATTCGAGCGGGTGGCCGGTGCCGACGACCTGCATCTTTGTCGCGACTTCGGACACCGCTGACAGCACACGCGGGTCACTGTGACCGAGGACGAGCGGCCCCCAGGCCATCACGTAGTCGACGTACCGGTCGCCGTCCAGGTCCCAGACGTGTGCGCCCCGTGCCTCGCGCACGAAGAGCGGATGGGGTGGCATCGCGGCGCGCAGGCCCGACCCCACACCCCCGCCGACGCTGCGGCGGGCTCGCTCGAAGGCCGAACGGGATGATTCCAGGGCCATGAGATCGCCCCTGCCTTTCAGTACGTGATCACCGAGCGGATGCCGATGCCGCGCTTCATCTGGTCGAACGCCTCGTTGACGTCCTGCAGACCGATCACGCTCGTCACCAGGGAGTCCAGATCGATGCGGTCGTTCATGTAGTGGTCGATCAGCAGCGGGAAGTCGGAATCCGGCGTGCTGGAGCCGTAGTTCGAGCCGATGAGCGAGAGCTCCTGATCGGACATGACGAAGGGGTCGATGGAGACCTTCAGGCCGTCCGCCACCTGCCCGGCGACCACCGCCGTGCCGCCCCGGGTCAGGACCTCGTAGGCCGCCTCGATGGTGCGGGGCAGCCCGATGGCCTCGATGGCGATCTCCACACCCCGTCCGTCGGTGAGCTGCCGCACCCGGTCCGCGAAGTCCTCGCGGCCGTTGTTGATCAGGTCGGTCGCACCGAAGACGCGCGCCTGCTCCAGCTTCTCGTCGGAGATGTCCGCGGCGATGATCTTCCGCGCGCCGGCGAGCCGGGCACCCTGGATCGCGTTCAGGCCGACGCCGCCGCAGCCGAGGACCAGCACGGTGTCGCTCGGCCGCACGTTGGCGGTGTTGACGGCCGCGCCGACACCGGTCGTGACGGCGCATCCGACCAGAGCCGCCTGCGGGAACGGGGCGTCGTCCCGGACGGCGATCGCACCCGACTCGGGCACGAGGGCGTACTCGCCGAACGTTCCGAGGCCCGCGAAGCTGAGGATGTCGTCCCCGCCGGCGGACGTGATCCGGGGCCGGCCGTCGAACGACAGGTGGTTCGCCGAGTGCTCGCTCACCATGTCGCAGAGGACGGGCCTGCCGCTGATGCAGTAGCGGCAGCGGCGACACGAGGGCGTCCAGGACAGCACGACGTGGTCGCCCTTCTTCAGCGTCGTGACGCCTTCTCCGACGCTCTCGACGATCCCGGCTCCCTCATGGCCGAGGATCATCGGCGTAGGAACCTCCCATTCGCCCAGGAGGACGTGGAGGTCGCTGTGGCACACCCCGCTCGCCTGGAGCCGCACGAGCACCTCGCCGGGCGGAGGCGTCGAGGGGATCGTCACCCGCTCGATGGTCAGCGGTTCGTTCGGCGTCCTGAAGACGGCGGCGTCGAACTCGATCGTCATGAAGGTCTTCCTTCCGTGTTGGGGGCGGTCACGTCCGAGCGGTGCGGATGAGCTTCTTGTTGGCGAACTCGTCGATTCCCGCCCGTCCCAGCTCGCGGCCGAAGCCGGACAACTTGACGCCACCGAAGGGAAGTTCCGCGCCTTCGAGGCCGACGCCGTTGATGAAGACCATGCCGGCCTCGATCCTGTCGGCGACGCGCAGCGCCTGCTCGGCGTCCGTCGTGAACACGTAGGAGCCAAGGCCGTACGGGGTGTCGTTCGCCAGCTCGACGGCCTCGTCCTCGGAACCGACCCGGTAGACGGTCGCGACGGGACCGAAGAGCTCCTCGGCGGCCGCCGGCGACGCCGGGGAGAGGCCCGTCAGCACGCCGGGCGGGAAGTACGCCCCCTCGCGCTGCCGTGCGGAGACGAAGGTCGCCCCCTCGGCGACGGCTCGCCCGACCTGCTCCTCGACGTACTCGGCGGCGGCGACCGAGGAGAGCGGCGCCAGTCCGTCGGTCAGCGCGAGCACCTTCTCGGTGAACGCGGCGAGGAAGGCGTCGTAGACGTCGTCGGCGACGATGAAGCGCTTCCCGGCGTTGCACGCCTGCCCGGCGTTCTCGAACCGCGCCTCGACCGCCGCCTGGACCGTGGCGTCGAGGTCGTCGGTCGACAGCACGATGAACGGGTCCGAGCCGCCCAGTTCGAGCACCACCTTCTTGAGGCTGCGCCCGGCCTTCTCGGCGACCTCCGCGCCGGCCCGCTCCGAACCGGTGAAGGAGACGCCCTGCACGCGGGGGTCCGCGATGGCGCGGCCGATCTGTTCCCCGGTGGCGTGGACGTTGACGTAAGCGCCCTGGGGGAAGCCGGCGTCCGTGAACAGCTCCTGGAGGGCCGCGGACGACTCCGGACACTGCGAGGCGTGCTTGAGCACGATGGTGTTGCCCAGGGCGAGGTTGGGTGCGGCGAACCGGGCCACCTGGTAGTACGGGTAGTTCCAGGGCATGATCCCAAGCAGCACGCCGACCGGCTGGCGGCGGACGAAGGCGGTGCCCTCTCCCTCCAGGAGCTCGATCGGTTCGTCGGTGAGGAACCTCTCCGCGTTCTCGGCGTAGTACCGGTAGATCGAGGCGCTGAACTCGACCTCCCCGACGGCCTCCTCCACCGGCTTGCCCATCTCCCGGTGGATGATCTCGGCGAGCTGCCGGCTGCGCTCGTCGTGCAGGGTGGCGACGGCGTGCAGCAGCTGGGCGCGCTGTGCCACGGAGGTCTGCCTCGACCACTGCGCGTAGGCGTGCGCCGCCGCGTCGAGCGCCGCGTCGACGGTCTCGTCCGTCGCGGTGGGGTACTCCTTGACCAGCTTGCCGCTGGCGGGATCCACCACCGCGTACACGTGCCGCTTCGCCATACTGACTCCTTCGTCGTGATTCGGGTTCATGCGGGGGCCCCGGCCGCGCGGGCCGGGTTCGGGTCCAGAGCCGCGTTGCGGTCGTGCAGCGCGCGGTAGGCGCGGAAGTAGACGAATCCCTGGGTGCCCCAGGTCGCCAGCGCGGCGGTGTAGAAGAGCGTGCGGTTCGCGTCGTCGAACGGCAGGGGGAAGAAGTCGTACGTGATCGCGATGGTGGTCCCGGCGGCCGTGACCAGTCCGGTCCAGACCGCCGGCCACCTCGCGTCCGCGCTCCAGAGCCGTTTGACGAAGAAGCAGAGGAACGCGGCCGTGAGCAGGTTGACGACGACGTAGAACGCGGAGACCCAGAACGCACCGCGGTCGGTGTGGAGATCCGCGCCGTGGAAGGGGCGGAGGAACAGGGCGGCCACGATCGCGACCCCGAACACGGCGACGTCGACGCCGCGGCTCGGCTTGTAGCGATGGGTGACCTTCATCAGGCCCAGGACCAGGATGAGCGTGATGCCGACCGACCTGGAGAACGCGTCGAAGAAGTACGCCACGTCGTACAGCACGCTGTCGCTCTTGGCCCCGAGCAGCGACCAGAGCAGGAAGTTGGTGCCCGACGTCGCGACGACCATCCATTCGAGGCCCAGGAGGTAGTTGCCGTAGCGGCGGATGAATCTCCAGCCGTAGAAGTAACCGGCGAAGATCATCCACAGGTCGGCCAGCAGGAACAGCGTCTCCTTCATCGGGACGCCCCCTCTCGGACGTCGCGGGTCAGCAGGGTGAGGACGCTCTCGGCGGTGCGCTGGCCCGTCAGGACCGCGCCGTTCATGGTCCCGGCCCATTCGCCGGCGGTTTCGGAGCCCGCCCAGTGGACGCGCCCGTGGGGCTCGCTCAGCGCCCTGCCGAAGCTTGTGGTCGCGTAGGGGGCGACGGCGGGATTGGGGCCGCCCGGGGCGAAGGGCTCCGCTCCCCAGCAGTGGTCCACGTAGTCGATCGGGGCGAGCGCCTGTGGACCGTAGAGGTCGGCGAGCTGCCGGACCACCCGGTCGCGTCGGGTCGCGGGGCCGAAGCCGTCGAAGACGCGCGGATCGCAGAAGGCCATCAGGACGCCCGGTCCGCCGGGGGCGGGGGACACGTCGAAGGTGATGAACACGGTCCCGGTGTCGGTCACCGCCTCGCCGGAGCATCCCTCCGCCCGCCAGAACGGCCTCTCATAGGCCACGAACGCCTTGCTCAGCACGCCCATGCGCCAGGTCCGCGTCAGCCCTTCGCCCCGCTCGGACAGAGCGGGCTCGAAGGCGATGGCGGCGCGGTGCGCCGGCGAGGCCGTGACGATCGCGTACCGGGCCCGGATCTCGCCGGAGTCGGTCCGGACGGTGACGCCGTCGTCGTCCTGCGCGATGCGGCGCACCGGTGTCTCCAGGCGCACGCGGTCGCCGAGCCGCTCCGCCACCCGCTGGGCGATCTCCTGGGTGGTCTCGACGATCCGGTCCTGCTGCTGGCCGCCCTCGACGTCCAGCATGTGGTCGAGTCCGCCCGCCGAACGGATGTAGCGCAGTGCGTGCAACAGGGAGACGTCTCCCGGGGTGCAGCCCCACTGCACCTTGCTGATGACGGTCATCAGCGCGCGGGTGCCGGGCAGCGCGTTCTTCCGGTCGAGCCACTCGCCGAACGAGACGGCGTCGAGCCGGCCGGCCCCCGGCGTCTCCCACGCCGCGTCCACGTCGACGGTCGCGACCAGCTTGTTCACCGCCGCCTGCATGCGCGCCATGTCCACCAGGGCCGCGGGGGAGACCTTGGGAATCGTGCCGCTGTAGGTGCGGCGCCGGCCCGCCATCCACAGCACGTTGCGCCCCTGGGCGAACTGGTCGGTGGTGGTGCACCCCACCCGGCTCGCGAGGTCCCGGACGGCCGTGTGGCGCCGGGCCACCCAGGTCGCTCCGAGGTCGACCTTCACGCCGGCCACCTCGCCGGAGAGCGAGCGGCCTCCGACCCGGTCGCGGCCTTCCACGACCAGGACGGACCGCCCCGTGCTCACCAGTCGCTCCGCCGCGCTCAGACCGGCGAAACCGGCACCGACGACCACGACGTCGACCGTGGTGCTCCCGGAGCGGGGCTCACGGGATCCGGACATGACTGCCTCCTTCACCCACGCGGTTCGCGTGCTGGGCGATGTAGGTCGTGATGGGGTCGACGAGGGACTCGGGGAGGTGATGGCCCATGCCGGGGATGACCACGTGCTGGGCCGAGCGGATCGCCCTGACGGTCGCGGCGCCGCCGCTCGGGTGCACCAGCAGGTCCCGGTCGCCGTGGATGACCAGCGTCGGGGCGGTGATCCGGCTCAGCTGCGCCGTCCGGTCCCCGGAGCGCTGGATGGCCTGGATCTGGCGCGCCGTGCCGGCCGCCGGGTCGCCGCCGCTGCGGTCCCAGCCGCGCGCCGCGATGGCCGCCTCGGCCGCGTCGTCGATGGGATGTTCCGTTCCCGCGATGTGACGGGTGAGCCTCAGGTGGGCACGGACCGCCGCGGTTCTGTTCCTCGCCGGCGGGGCGGCGAGGAGCCGGATCGTCGACAGGGCCGGCTGACCGACCTTGCGCGCCCCGGTCGTGGAGTAGAGGGAGGTCAGGGACAGGACCCGCTCGGGTGCCGTGGCCGCGATCGTCTGCGCGATCATCCCGCCCATCGACCGCCCGACCAGGTGCACTCGCGCGATCCCGAGATGGTCGAGTACGCCGACGGCGTCCTGGCCCATGTCGGCCAGCGTGTACGCGTCGCCGCGCGGACGCGCGGCGATCTGACGCCAGAGCCCGGGAGGGGGCGCGGCGACGAACGTCGACTGGCCGACGTCACGGTTGTCGATCGCGACGACCCGGAAACCGTGGGCGACGAGGGAGCCGACGAACGAGTCGGTCCAGAAGGTGAGGTCTTCGCCCAGTCCCGCGATGAGCAGCATCGCCGGGGCGTCTTTGTCGCCGTGGTCCCGGAAGCAGATCGTCATCCCGGACGGCAGGGTCGCGTACTGGTCGGCGCTCTCGACGGCGCTCGTCTCAGGCACGGGTGGCTCGCCTCCCGTCGGACGCCGGCGCGGCCGCCCGGCGGGTGCCGAACCGGAGGTTCTGGTCCGCCACCGGGCCGCGCAGCGCCCTGGCGTCCTCGGGGTAGGACATCGCCATCCGCCAGGGCTTCTCGGGTCCCTGCTTGGGCAGGAGCTTCTCGCCGCGCTTGGCGTATCCGGCCTGAAGGTCCATGACGGGCCTGCGGTTCGTTCCCGGCGGTGCGACCGGAACCACCGTGTCGTATCCGCGGGCGTCCATGTGCCTGACCAGGTCGATGAAGTAACGGCACATCAGGCTCACCTTGAGCGTCCAGGACGAGGTGGTGTAGCCGATCGCCATCGCCCAGTTCGGCATCCCGCTCAGCAGCATGCCGCGGTAACAGAGCGCGTCCGCGATGTCGACCTGGTGCCCGTCGACCACGAGGGGCATGCCGTCGAAGAGCCGAAGGTTCAGCCCCGTCGCGGTGACGATGATGTCGGCTTCCAGCTCCTCGCCCGACGCCAGGACGATGCCGCGCTTGCTGAACCTCGCCACGGCGTCGGTGACGACGGAGGCCCTTCCTTCCTTGATCGCGTCGAAGAAGTCGCCGTTCGGCGCCACGCACACCCGCTGGTCCCACGGGTCGTAGGGCGGGTTGAAGTGCTTGTCGACGTCGAATCCCTTGGGAAGGCGCTTGACGTTCTCGCGCCGGATGAAAGCCCGTCCTGCCTTGGGGAAGGTCCGCAGGCCCTTCACGACGGCGTGTTCGGTCCAGATGTTCTTGAACCGCGTCACGGCGTACCCGCGCTCTTCCCCGAGCAGCTTCGTGAGCGCCAGGGCGACCTTGTCGACGCGGGGGAGCGCCATGACGTAGGTGGGGGTGCGCTGCAGCATCGTCACGTGCCGGGCGGCGCCCGCCCCGGTGGTCATGGCCGGCACCAGAGTGATCGCGGTCGCGCCGCTGCCGATGACGACGACCTTCTTGTCGCTGTAGTCGAGTCCCTCGGGCCAGTGCTGCGGATGGACGATCCGGCCCGCGAACTCGTCCCGTCCCTGGAACTCCGGGGAGAACCCCTCGTCGTACCGGTAGTAGCCGGTGGCGGCGAAGACCCATCCCGCGTGGATCGTCCTGGTCCGGGTCGCTCCCGTGGCGGAGTCCGACGTCTGGACGGTGAGGGTCCACCGTGAGTCCGCCGTGGACCACTCCGCGCGGACGACCCGGTGGCCGAGCCTGAGGAAGCGCTCCAGGCCGTTCTCCTCGACGGTCTCGTGGAGGTACTCCTTGATGAGGGGAGCGTCGGCGATCGCGGCTTCGTGGCGCCAGGGCTTGAACGCGTATCCGAACGTGTGGAGGTCGGAGTCCGAGCGGATGCCGGGATAGCGGAACAGGTCCCACGTGCCTCCGATGTCGTCGCGCGCTTCCAGTACGGCGAGCGACTTGTCGGGCAGCTCCCGGCTGAAATAGGTGGCCGCGCCGATCCCGGAGATCCCCGCTCCGATGATCACCACGTCGAACTCCTCGACGGCGTCCAACACCTCAGCTGTCATGGCGTTTCCTCGCTGTTCCTGTGGCGGTTGCCTCACTGTCGCCAGCGAGGACCGCCTGCGAGAACGACAGCGGGCACCTCCTTCGCCGGGGCTCGGTGCACGATGCACAGGCGCGCCGGGCCGCTGTGCCCCTACGGTGTCCGACGTTCGGGCGGAGGTCCCAGCCCGAACGGCGGCCCGGCCCTTCCGGGAGGGCGGCCGGAGACGGCCGTCCAGCGGTTTCTTGCTGCCGCGGCCATTGCGGGCGCAAGACCGGGGTGGTAGAGGTTTCCCCCTGCTGTTTAGTGGTACTAAACGGCAGGGGTCGAGGTCGTGTGCAGAGGTCGAACCCGCTGTCGTCACGACCTCGCCGCGTAGCGGGGCCCACAGACGTATCGAGCCGCAGAAGGATCGCCGCCGTCGCTCCCCCGATCGCGGCCGAGCGGAAGCGGCCGGCGACCCGGAACCCGCACGGGGCACGTCTTCTCGGGCGGGAGGAGCCACCTCCTGCCGCTCCGGCCCGGCCACCGCGAGGGACCCGCACCCGTTCGTTCGCGCAGGCGTACCTTCACGCACCCCTTCACCCACCCATGACGAGCCGGTACCGGCCCGTGAGCCGAAAGGTGATCGCGATGACCGACCTCTCCAAGACAGGGCACGCCGAAGGACCCGGCGGTGAAGCGGGAGTGGGCAACCCGCTCCACCGTGGGCTCGGCGTGTTGCAGATCGTGTTCATGGTCGTCGCCGCGGCGGCACCGCTCGGCCTCGTGGCCGGCGGGGTGCCGCTCGCCTTCGCCGTGAGCGGCAGCCCGGGGATGCCGCTGTACTTCGCGCTGTCCACCGTGCTGCTGCTGGTCTTCGCGGTCGGCTTCACGCTGATGGCCGGACGGGTACGCGACGCGGGGGCCTTCTACGCCTACGTCCAGGCGGGGCTGGGCCGGATCCCCGGTCTCTCGGCGGCGACCCTCGCGCTCTTCTCCTACACGCTGCTTCTCGTCGGGGTGAACGCCTACGTCGGGGTCGCGACCAGCAACGTCATCGAGCGGTACGCCGACGTCGGCTCCCCGTGGTGGGGCTGGGCGCTCGTCTCGCTGGGCGTCATCGCCTTCCTCGGCTATCGCGACATCGAACTGAGCGCCAAGGTGCTCGGTGCCGTGCTGGTGCTGGAATCCCTGCTGCTCCTGGTCCTGGATCTCGGCATCGTGGGCCACGGCGGCGCCCACGGACTGACGGCCGAGCCGGTGTCGCCCTCGATCGTGGGCACCGGCTCCCTGGGCCTCGGCGTCATGTTCGCCCTCTTCGGGTTCATCGGCTTCGAGGCGACGGCCGTGTTCCGCCACGAGGCGAAGGACCCCGACGTCACGGTCCCGCGGGCGACGTACGTCGCGATCCTGGTGATCGGAGCCTTCTACTCGTTCACCGTGTGGGCGATTGTGGTGGGGGCCGGCGTCGACTCGGTGGTCGGAGCCGCGCAGGCCGACCCCGAGGGCCTGGTCCTCACGCTGACGCGGAGCTACGTGGGGTCCGTCTGGGCCGACGCCATGCAACTCCTGCTGATCACCAGCCAGTTCGCTTGCGTACTGGCCTTTCACAACGTCGTGACGCGCTACCAGTTCGCGCTGTCCCGGGCCGGCGCGCTCCCGGCGTCGCTGAGCGTCGTCCACCCCCGGCACCGCGCACCGTCGGCGTCCTCCGCCGTCGCCTCGGCGGTCGCGTTCGTCACCACGCTCGTCGTCGCCTCGCTCGGCCTCGACCCGATCGGAGACCTCTACGCCTGGTTCTCCGGTGCCGCCACGCTCGGCATCGTCCTGCTGATGGCGGCCACCAGCCTCGCCGTCATCGGCTTCTTCCGGCGCGCCGACGGGCGGCCTTCGGTGTGGCGGACGGTCGTGGCCCCGGCCGTCGCCTTCCTCGGCCTGGCCTGCGTGGTCTGCATGATGGTCGCCAACTTCCCGCTTCTTGTCGGCACCACCAAGGGTGCCTGGGTGATCGGCGGCCTCGTCGCCCTCTCGGCCGTGGTCGGCGCGGTGCAGGCCCTCGTCCTGCGCGCGCGCCGACCTGCTGTCTACGAGCGCCTCTGAGCGACGTGCCGGTCAGCTCGTGAGCCGCAAGGGCGCGGCCGGTCTGTGCACCGTGCACCGCCCCCGGAGGAAGCCGGTGCCCAGTGTCGTTCTCACCACGGCCGTGGCCTGTGACAGTGGGGTACCAGGCAACCGCCACCGGCGAAGTCCCGTGTCGCCGAGCACCGTGTCGTGGGCGGGCCGACCGAGGCGCCCGAGGGAGTGACGTTGAAGAATCGGACTGTCGTGGTGGGGCTCGGTGCCACTGGCCGGGCCATCGCCTCTTCCTTGCTGCGACGCGCGGACGTGGAGATCGTGGGAGCGGCGGACCGGGACCCCCGCGTGGTCGGTCAGGACCTCGGAGTGCTCCTCGGTGGCCACCCGAACGGTGTCGTCGTCGTGAGCGACCCGGCCGAGCTGCCCGCCGCCGACCTCGCGATCGTGGCGACCGTCTCGGATCTGCACCGGGCGGCCGACGTCCTGTTGCCGCTGCTGGAACGTTCGTACAACGTTCTGAGCATCTGCGAAGAGCTGGCCCATCCATGGCGGAGCCACCCCGACCTGGCCCGGCGGCTCGACGACACGGCGAAGGCGCACGGCGTGACCGTCCTGGGCAGCGGGGCGAACCCGGGCGTCCTGATGGACACCCTTCCCCTCCTCCTGACCGCACTGACCCAGCGTGTGGAGAGCGTGCGGATCCGCCGGCGGACGAACATGTCACGCTACGGCGCGATCCTGTCGAAGTTCGGCCTCGGTCTGACCATGCGCGAGTTCGCGACGGCTCGCAGCCGGGGCGAGGTCGTCGGGCACCACGGCTTCGAGCAGGCCATCGGGGCGCTCGCGGCAGGGCTCGGATGGGATCTCGACTCGGTGGACGTGGGAGAGGTCGAACCCGCTGTCGTGACGACTTCGCCGCGCGTCGGGGACCACGTACGTATCGAACCGGGGCAGATCGCGGCGGTCACTCACGCCGCCCGGGGCGTGCTCAAGGGCGAGGTGGTGATCGACCTGGAGATCACGTTCGGGTTCTTCGAGCCGGCCGACGAGGTGGCCGCGGGCGACGACTACCGGATCGTCGGAGAGGAGCAGGTCATCGACCTCCGTTCCTCCGCGGGCTTCGATTCCTTCCTCAGCACCGTCGCGGCAGCGGTCAACGCCTCCACCGCGGTCGTCGAGGCGCGTCCCGGTCTCCTGACGATGGGGGACCTGCCCGTCCGTTCGGTCGCGGCCAAGGGAGAGCGGCGAGCGGGCCGGGCCTCACTCGGGGCCACGACTTCTCAGGACTGAGAGAGCACGAAGTGGGGCGGACGCCCCACCTGGAAGGAGATCGGGACAGCATGAGGACCGACAGCACGAAGTACACCAGC
This sequence comes from Streptomyces sp. NPDC012637, assembly GCF_042954805.1. Lineage (NCBI taxonomy): Bacteria > Bacillati > Actinomycetota > Actinomycetes > Kitasatosporales > Streptomycetaceae > Streptomyces > Streptomyces sp. NPDC012637. The sequence continues at coordinate 1,002,230 of NZ_JBIBDS010000001.1, read as the reverse complement.
TTCACCGGCTGGATCGACCCGCCGGACGACGTGCAGCCCGCGCTGGACGGCGACCTCACCTGCGACATCGCCGTCATCGGCGGCGGCATGGGCGGCATGGCGGCCGCGCTGCGCCTCGCGGAGCGCGACCAGGACGTCGTCCTGCTGGAGGCCGAGTTCTGCGGCTACGGCTCGGCCTCGCGCAACGGTGGTCAGATCGCCGGGGCGCCGGGCGGCGACCTGCGGATGCTCAGCCTCCAGTCCCCGAAGAAGATGCCGGTCATGGCCAAACTGGCGGAGCACGCGGGCCGCTATGTGGAAGACCTCATCAAGAGGCACGACATCGACTGCGACTACGTGGCGAACGGCCTGGTGTGGGGTGCGGTCTCACCCCTCATGATGCTCAGGGTGCGTACCCAGGCGGCGATCCTGCGCGCCTTCGGTGGGGGCGGGACCGTCGGCAGCAGGGAGGAGCTCGGCCTCCCCGCCGGCTTCGTGGGCGGGATGAGGGAATCCATCGGGGGGATGTTGAACCCGGGCAAGCTCGCCCGTGGCGTGCGCCGCGCACTGCTCGCCTCCTCGGCCAAGGTCTTCGAGCGGACGCGGGTGAGCGATGTCCGGCGCACAGGCGGCATCGTCGAGATCACGACACCGCGTGGCACCGTGCGGGCCGACAAGGTGCTGCTCGCGACCAGCGTCTACGGCGGCGAGTGGGACATCACGCCCAAGAACCTCGCGACGCCGCTGTACGTCATCGAGATCGAGTCGGAACCCATCGCGCCGGAGCGGCTCGCCGCGCTGGACTGGACCAGTCGGTCCGGCATCATCACCCAGCACCAGTTGATGACCCACTACCGGCTCACCGAGCGCAACACCATCGTCTGCGGGGTCCGCAAAGCGCAGCGAGGCCAGACCTACCCGCTCCCGGACCGGGTCCCGGACCCCGATGTCGTGCGGGACATGGGGAAGGACCTGGCCAACCGGTTCCCGTCGCTGTCCGACGTGGCCATCGAGCGGGCCTGGGGCGGTTGGATCGGCATCAGCCCGGACTGGCTGTCGGTCGCCGGGCAGGTGGGTGACAACGTCTTCTACGCGATGGCCTGCAACGGCCACGGCCTCTGCCAGGTGCCGTACGTGACCCATCAGCTCGCCGACTACATCGTCGACGGCGAGATGCCGGAGGACCTCGCCGGCATCTGGTCGGACGCCCCGAAGTACTCGCCGTCGATGTCGCTGCTGTTGCAGCCGTTCGTCCTCCGGGCCGTCTGGGGGCTGGACCGGTTCAACGACTTCTTCAACGGCAGCAGGACACGGGCCCGGCGGGCGCTCCGTCGTCGTAGGCGCGGGGGTTCCTGAGGATCGGGCGACGCCTGCTCCGTGACGGCGCGGTGTGAGATCGCCACCCGTTACGACAACACCGTCGGGTCCTGCGCAACAGCCGCCGCCCTCGCACCACTCCTGACGCGGGCCAGGCATGCGACGACAGGATCTAGGCGGGCCCTCGCGCGGCGCGCGGCAGGGGAGGCGACAGGACCCAGAGGACCTCGCTCACCGTCGTACCCGGATTGTCGAACTGGTGAAGCGTCTGGCCGGAGAACGACGTGGACGCCCCTGCCGACAGCATCCGGGTCTCGCCCCCGACGATCAGACGGGTCGAACCGCTCAGCCCCATCGCGAAGACCGTGGCGGTGTCGAGCCGGTAGGGCCCTCCGGTACCCCCGCCCGGCTCGATCACGGAGCGGAAGACCTGGAACGCCGTGGTGCCGGCGGGCGTGAGCAGGTACTCGGCCACGCCCTCACCGCCCATGTCGATCCTGCTTCCGCCGTCCACGACGTGCTCTTCGGGGTACGCGAACAGCTCCCCGACCCCGATCCGCAGCACTTCGCAGACGCGCAGCAACGTCGGGACGGACACGCTGGTGAGCCCACGCTCCAACTGGCTCAGAAAGCCCTTGGTGACCTCGGCCCGCTGCGCGACCTCCGTCAACGACAACCCGCGGTCGAGCCTGATCTTCCGCAGCCGCGCACCCGTGGACGCCTCGAGGGCGGCGGCGCCGCGTTCCGATCCTTCTGCTGTCCCGTCGTCACCGATGGACATGGTGTGCTCACCGCCCGTCCCGAGGCCGAGGTCGTGTGCCTGTCAGGTGACGGGCCGACCCGGACGAGTCCTCTCCGTGGCACGAGGCTAAGGCATGCGTGCCAGGGGCGTTCGCTGCGGAGGGGGGAGGAGAGGGGCGATGGCGTCCAGCCCTTGTGGCGCCGTCCCGGGCGTGGTTAACCTGCCGCCGTTTAGTGGTAGTAAACAGCGGCCGAGGGCTGTCACGCCTTCGCCGTCGGCCAGGCCGCCGACAATCCTTCATCGGTCTGGGACACAGCATGTCGGGAGCCCCGGCTCCCCGAGAGCAGAGGGACACTGAGGACATGGAAGAGCTGTGGCCCCCGCCCTCGCGTGAGGTCGCCGATGCGATCAGATCCCTGTGTCAGCGCCTGCTGACGGAAACGGACGCCCTGATCGACGCCTTCGCAAGGCCCTCTCTCGTCGCCCAGAACGATCCCGCTCTCCTCGCGGACGCATCGCTGGTCGAGGAGGATCGCGCGCTCAACCGCTCTGAGGTGGTCCAGTGGTTGACCGCAAACGTTCAGCAACCGGGGCGGAGGGTAGAGCCCTACGTCAGTCCGAGGACCACGGCGTACATCAACGATCTCGTCTCCCGGGGCATCGCGCCCGACTTCGCCGTCGCCTGGCGGGTGGCCCTGGGGATCGGCTGGCGGCGATGGCTGCAGGAATGCGTGGCGGACTGCGCGGATCCCGATCTTCTCGTGGGGGTCCTGGACGTGACGGCGCAGTCGCTGGTGCAGTACGCCCTCGACTCCGTCGCGGCCCTGCGGCAAGCCGGCCTCGCCGCGGCGATGGGGAACACGGATGCCGAGGGGATCGCGCTGATCCAGCTGATCGCCAGTGGGGCGCCGATGGCGGAGGACCTCGCCGAAGGACGCCTGCGCTACCGGATGGCGCGGTGGCACGTGGGCCTCGTCCTCTGGGTCGACGATCCCCAGGAGGCCGGTGCCCTGGACGAGGCGATCGCCGCCGTGCGCTGCTCCGCCGGAGGCCGAAGCGCCCTGGTGGCGCGCGCCAGCGCCACGTCGCGGTGGATCTGGCTCTCGGGGGAAGCCGTCCCGGACCTTCACCACGTGGAGAAGGACCTCGCGGCGACCGACGCGGTCCGCGCGGCGGTGGGAAGACCGGGACGCGGACTCGAAGGATTCCGCTCCAGTCACCAGGACGCCCTCGCGGCGCAGGCGCTCGTGATCCGGCTGGGGTCCGGCAGGCGGTTCACCGCCTACGCCGACGTCGAGCTGATCGACGCGCTCACGAAGGACCGGCCCGGCGCGCGCCGGTTCGTCGTCAACACCCTCGGGCCACTGGCCGAAGCCGACACAGCCCTGCGACAGGCACTGCTCACCTACGTGCAGTGCGGCTTCAGTACGACCCGGGCGGCCGCGGACCTCTACGCGCACCGCAACACCGTCGAACGGCGCGTCTCACGCGCCAACGAGCTCTCCACCGTCAAGGTGGAGGACAACCCGACCCACGTGGCGGCGGCGCTCCTGGTGCTGGACATCGCGCCTGACATCGTGACGATCGCTCCGCGCTGAACTCACGAGGCACGGGCTGCGGCCGGCATCCGCCGCGCAGTGTCCGTACTCGCGCGCAGGTTCCGACCCTCGGCGTTCGGCAGGTCTGCGGTATGTGGACGCGGACAGGGGCTCGCTCGGTTGACGCTTCATCAGGTAAGTCGGCATTCGGTCAGCATGGGCCGCAGAGCGTTCCCGGAGAATTGCCCGAACAGTCGCCGGTGACGGGGTGAAAGCCCAGGTGAGGGCCGTATCGCCCGGGCGGAGCGATGTTCCTCACAAACATCGTCCGGCACGTGCCGGTGTACAGTCGGGACCGCCCTTGACCTGCACAAAGCAGGCAGGGAGCCGTCCCAGAGGAGTCCACAGTGCTGCGCACTCTGTTCAAGTCCAAGATCTAGCATTTGGACGTCTGTGCAGGTCAGGGGCATGATGGGGGCCCCTCAGGTCAGCAAAAGGTCAGCATGCGTCGCAGCCCTGTCTCCGCTTGCTGACCTTCCGCCCTCTGCGCAGCGCCTGTGCATGGTTCCTCGCTCCCGCTCGGAAGGTTCGACACGTGGCTCGACAGCTCGCCCGCGGCATGGGCTCCTTCTTCAAGGAATGTGACTGCGCCAAGCCCACCCGCTGCCCGCACCCGTACGCGATTCGCTTCAGGGACGCGCTCGGCAAGCAGCGCGAGGAGTCCGGGTACGGCACGCAGGACGACGCGATCGAGCGCCTCACGGAGATCTACAAAGAGAAGAAGAGTACGGCGCCGTCCGTCGCCGAGGCCCGCCGTGAGCTGGGCCAGCAGACGGTCGAGGAATACGCGAAGCTGTGGCGCCCCCGGCAGCGCAAGATGACGGAATACTCCACAGGTGAGCACGTCGACAGCTCGATCAATGTGCACATCGTTCCCCGCCTCGGATCGCGAAAGCTGAACTCGGTCACGCCGATAGTCGTCGAGCGCTTCTTGGATGAATTGGAGACCGACAAGGTCGGTCGCGGAAATCAGGTGAACATATTCCGCACCCTCAAGGCCATCTTGCGAGATGCTTACGGAAAGGGGGCCATGGCAGACGATCCGGTAAAGGGCGTCCAAGAACCGGAATACGTTCGCGCGAAGGTGGTTATCCCGTCCCTCGCCTACGTGAAGAAGGCGCTGGCTGTAGCCGACGACGATCTCGCGCTTGAGATCGTCATGATGGTTGGATGCGGCCTGCGAAACGGTGAGGCCCGGGCGGTGAACGTCAACAATGTCGTGGCGGACGACGTCTATCGGGTGCACGAGCAGATCCACTCCAACACGCACAAGCCTGCGAAGCTGAAGCACCGCAAGGCGGGCGAGTTCAGGGAGGTTCCGCTCCCGCGCTCGGTGAAGGAGGCGCTGGAGCGCTACGAGGAGCAGCACGGCACCACCAAGGACGGCTACCTGCTGCGCGGCCCGAGCGGCTACTACACGGAGCCGATGGAACGCCGCCGTGTCCAGAAGCTCTTCAAGGACCTCCCTGCAGCGGAGGGCGTCGGGATGTACAGCTTCCGGCACTACTTCGCCTCGAACGCGCTAGGGAGCGGCATACCCATCACCGATGTTGCGGAGTGGATGGGGCACAAGTCCATCGAGGAGACTTACCGGACCTATCGTCACCTGATGCCGGGCAGCATCACCAAGGCTGCTCGAATTCTGGATGCCGGCCTCTGGGAAGCGGCTTGACTCCTATCTGGTGGCCAGAGCCGTCCTCGGTCTGGGTGAGAAGGAGGGCTGCCGAGCCGCGCCGGACGACTTCGTTGAGCACCTGGACGCCTGGTGGCCGGGTCGTGTCGACGCGATCCCGGTCGACGAACTCAAGGGCACCAGGTGGCGTCGGCGGCCAGCTGGTTACGGTTGGTGGCTTCCTGTGCAATACGGCGGCCTGGCAGCAGGACCTCGCGAGTCCTCTGTCGCAGTCTGGGCGGCAGCCAGGCCGTAAGCGTGTGGGCGCGCTCATCGGAAACCATCTGGCCCGGGGTGGAGGCGTGGCTCAGGAGGAGGTCGTACAACGCGGAGGCGGGTTCGACCGAGGGCAGCCCGCACTGGGTGGCTGTTACTGAGGCACGGGCGGGAATCGACAGCCCTTCAGCGTCCAGGTCGCCGTAGTAGACGATCCGTTGGATTCCATGGATCTCTTTGACCGTTTCGATGGAGGCTTCGAAGGCTCGTCCAGAGCCGAAGGCCACGGCTCTGGTGCGCCCGGGATTCGGGGTGAGCAGGTCTCGGAGTGTGGCGTAGGTGTCGCTGTTCTCGGCGACCAGGAGGGTGTCTCCGTCGCCGAGCAGTCGGTAGGCGAGGGGCGGTGGTTCGCGAAAGGTGCTGAGCTGTTCCAGGGTGAGGCGGCCGGGGGCGAAGAGCGCACCGGAGACGAGACCATCGAGGCGCTTTTCGTCCTGAAAGATCTCGTAGGAGCGTTCACGCAGGGGGATCGGTACGCGAAATTCGGGACGATTGCTGGTGTCGCGGAACCATCGGTTGATGAGGGCCAGGTCTTCGTGGTGGGCGGAGGTGAGGTACGCGGTGTGGGCCCAGTCGAGTTCAGGGCGGTAGGAGCGCCGTGTGGCGACAGAAGCGGGCTTGCGGGGGGCGACTGCGGGCAACCGGATCTGTTCGGGCAGGGCGGGACGGCCTGCGTCCCATTTGTGTCTCTGGCCGTGGGGGAGTCGCAGGGTGCCGGCGTCGGAGAGTTCTTCGAGCAGGGTGGCCAGTGCGGTGCGGGAGTCCTCACCGCGGGCGGTGCCGGGTAGGGCCGCGGTGAAGGCTTCCATCACCGTGGCGCGCGGCACGGTGGCCTTCTCGGCGCGAGCGTGCAGTGCGGCACTGAGGCGGGCGGCGCCTGGTGAGAGGCGAGGAAGCTGCTCGGGGGTGGGCGTCGTCATCGGTCCGTATCCCCCTTGGTGTACAAGCGTGCGGAGCTGAGGTATCCGTTTGCTTCGGGCTCGTGGGTGTCCGGGGCGGTCCGAGGGGTGGGGATGAGGGCGTTGCGGACGTGGTCGTCGAGGCGGATGCGGGAGAGGCCAGTGCGGGCTTCGGCGTCGTTGCGCAGCTGGATGGTGGCGGGGAACCGGGCCGTGACGGCATCGTCGCTCAGGCCGGTGGTGTAGATGAGCTGGATGCCGAGGGCTGCCGCCATCTGGGTTTGGATGTCGACGAGGTAGGGGGCGTTGGCGCGGCCGATGGGATTGTCCAGGAGGAGCAGTCCGCCGTGGCGGGTGCGGCTACGGGGGCCGGGGGAAGTGCGCAGCGCGGCGAGAGCGCAGTAGAGCAGGATGGCGCCAGTCAGTTCCTGGCCACCGGAGAAGATCTTGCCCATCTTCTCGACGGGCACGCGTTCGAGCCGTTGGGTGGCGTTGGGTTTCATGACCTCGGCGGTGAAGCGGGGAACGGCTGCGTGCAGGCAGCGCATGACCACCTCGGTGCCTTTGAGTTTGCGGGTGCGCGGGTTGGCGGCGAGGTTGTCGATGGTTTCGCGCATATGGGCAGTGAGCACGGAGGGCTCGGGCTTCCTGTAGCGGATGGTGAGCAAGCGCTGCCCTGCCCAGGGCGTGGGGCCGTCGGGGAAGACGGAGAACCGGCTCGCTTGGTCCACTTGCTGGAGAAGTTCGGTGACGAAGCCGCTGAGCTGGGACACAAGGGCCTCACGCGCCTTGCTCATACCTTCGAGCTGGGTCGTCAGGGCTGCGGCAGCGCGGTGCAACGCCGTAGTCCACTCTCGGGCGGCGGCGGGGATGTGCCGCCGGTCAAGAGCCGAGATCTGGTTGCGCAAGGGGATGTCGAGTTGCTCGAAGCGGACGTCGCCGGCCTGGTCCTTGAGCAAGGACACGCTGTCTTCGACGCGGCGCTCGGTGCTGGCGACCTTGCGCCGGGCGTCTTCGTAGCGGGCTGTGGCTTGCCGTACGGCGGGTTCGGCCGCATCTGCGGTGCCTTCGTACGCGGCGTCCGCGGGTTGAATGCCGAGCTGTTCGATCGTGGCATCCAAGCGGGCCAGGACATGACCGAAGGCGTCAAGTTCGCGAGTGTGCTGGCTCTGCTGCCTACGGGCCGCGTTGTACTCCTCGCCGGCACCACGTTCCGCCTGCTGCGCCTCCGCCTGGGCGTGCTCGGCACGGGCGGTCAGGTCGTAAGCCTCTTCGAGGGAGTGTGGGGACCACTGCGTGACGTCTTGAGGGCTGATGTCTTGTGCCGCGGCGGCAAGCGTGCGGTGTCGTTCCTTGAGACGGCTCTCCGTGTCCCGCAGGCGCCGTAGCTGGTCCTGGAGGCTGTTGATCTGTTGGCCTAGATCGCGCTGTACTGCGTCGCGCTGGACGTCATCCGCCGCGGCGGGAGAGCGGCTGTATTCCTGGGCGAAGGGCTTGACCTGGTCGGGGACCTGCGCCCACTCGTCCTGGCACGCGCGCAAGGCGTCTTCTGCTTCCATGGCACGCTGACGCTGGTCTTCTCCGATGGCCACACTGCGCAGGTCCTCGACTGCCTGCTCGTACCGGTGCTGGAGGACGGTGAGCGCTTCGCAGGGTGCTCCCTTGGCGTGCTGAGCCTGCTCGGCCTCGGGCGTGGCGGCGACCTTCTTTCGCGCCTGCGCATGGCTCTGGGCCTGCTGGACGGCGGCTTCCACCGCCTGGGTCATGCGCGCGATGTCGCCGTGGGCCGTCCCCTCTTTCTCGCCCAGCTCCTCGAGCTCGCGCTGACGCTGCTGAGCCGCTTCCGCGAGCACGGTGATCCGGTCGCGTGCCTGGCTGGCTTTCGCCTCGGCTTCCGCGAGATGGCGCATCGCCTGCGCGGCCTCGGTGGCCTCGCGGTGAGCCGTTTCCTGTTGTGTGTAGACCTCCTCGGCCGCGGTGACGGCGTCGTCGTGCTGTTCGGCACTGGCGCGCGCGACCTCAAGGCTGGCCTGGGATGCCTGCGCTGCCTTCCGGAGCTCCTGGAGCTGTTCGAGCCGGCCCCCCACGCTCACGGAGCCGACCTCGTCCAGCCAGTACGTGATCTTGTTGCCCAGGTCGCGGGTGACACGGATGCGTTCATCGAGCTCACCCAGTGCCTGGGCGGAGGCCGCCAGGCGTGCTTCGACCGCAGCTCGTTCGAGTGCCGCGGCCTGTTCGTCATGCAGGGCCGGGGTCGGCTCGGGCACCATCCGGCCGCTTGAGTCGGGTACTGGCGTCAGCATCCGTTCCCCGGTTCCCACCGCGACGGCCGCCGTGGGCAGGGGACGGGTGCGCTCCAGATGACGCCGCGCCTGATCCAGCGCTGTGGGGCCGCCGCCTACGATGATGCCGCCGACCAGGTCTGGGTGGTCGTTGATGAGGCGCTGGTGATCGTCTGCAGGGACGTTGTCGCGCAGCCACTGCCAGCCGGGGACGGCGTCGATGCCCTGGGCACAGAGGTCGGCACACAGGGAGCGGACCTCCTTGGTGGCGGGCAGGAGGCCGTCGCTGGTGTCCAGAGCGGCGAGGAGTTCTTCATCCGCACTGTGCTGGAGCTGTGTCCGCCTGAGCGCACCGTCCAGAGCGGTGATCTTCCGCTCGATCAAGCTCTGCAGGGCAGCGTAGTGGTCCGCGAGCCAGGTCAGGGCATTGCCGTCTTGCACGTCTTCGAGGCCGAGCTCAAGGAGTTCCGCAGTCACGGGGTGGCGGCGCACGGACTCGGCGCGGACACGGAGTCGGCCGGTCTCCGCCTCCGCAGCTTCTGCTGCGCGGCGGTCATCGAGAGCCCGCTCCTGCAGCGCAGGCAGCTGCTGATATGCCCGTGTCCGGCGACTGCGGGCCTCATCCTGTGCCTTCTTGGCCTCTACACGGAGCTGGCCGTGGTGATCAGCTTCACCGTCCATCCGGGAGGCGGCGTCCGCAGCGCTGTCGCCGGGCTGCACCTTTCCCTCTTCCTGTGCGGAGCGCAGCTGCTCCTCGAAGTCCTGCACCTGACGGCGCAACTGGCGCAGGTCTCCCTCAGCCGTACCGGCATCCTTATGGAGCGAGTCGCTTCGCTCGCGCCACTGCTGGATCTTGCTGCGAGACTCGGAGATCTCCCTCCCCAGATTGCCGGCCTCGGCGCGTGCCTGCGTTTCGGCCGCCGCGTAGCCCGCCCGCAGTGCTGCCGCGGCGGTATCACACGCCTGCACATAGGGGGCGGCTGTTTCCTCGGCTTCGGAGAGGGCCCGCTGCATGCGGCCGTGGCGCTCCTGGGCAGCCGCGTGACGCACAGCGACCGGGACGCTGCGCCAGCCCGCAAGGCTGTCTTCCAGCCGTTGCGTCGTCGCGGTGACTCGTTTCTGTTCCTCGGCTGATTCGCCCAGCTCGATGCCGCAGGCAGCCCAACGTACATGCGCCACACGTGCATTGGCGATGTCCAGTTCCTGCTTGGCTGCTTCATGTGCGCGGTATGCGGCATTGACCGTGCCTGTGGTGGCCTGTGCGGCGGCGGTGAGGATCTGATGCCGACGCATCAGCCCTGCGGCAAGGGCGGTGAGGTCGACCTTGGCCTGGCCAGCCTCGTGCTGCTGGTCGGTATGCTCCTGGTACCGCTCGGCTACCCGGGCGCAGGTCTCCTCCATGGCCAGCGCGAACTCCCGCTCCTTGACCAGTTTCTCGCGCTGGTCGTGGGCGCCGGCATAGGTCTCGAAGGCACTGCCGAGGCTGGTGTACTTGTCGTCGTCGTTGGCCTTCTCCAGCAGCCACTGGACGAACGCTGCCGCACTGGAGGTGGTGAACGCCTCGGCCGCCCCGCTCTCGGTGGCGTTCATCTTGCGCTGGACATCGAAGAGGCCAGGTTCGAGACCCAGACCGGCCTGATGCTTCTCCCACTTCTCCTGCCCGTCCACGATCTGTAGTTCCAACGCCTCGACCGTGGCCTGCAGTTCGCACAGCTCGGTGTAGTAGTGGTCGAACGGCAGCCAGTGACCATCGCGGTGGAACGGTAGATCGTCCGCGGACAGGGCGGCGCCCGGATGGAAGCTGTAGAAGCGGCGCTTGAGCTTGCCATCACCCTCGGGCGCGAGGATCTGCGCGGTGACCAAGAGCCTGCCAGTCCGGGCATCAGCCCACTCCAGCACGACATGGGAGGGCTGAGCCGGAGAAACGACGAAGCTCCGCAGCTCCTCGGGGTCATTGTGACGCAGCGGGATCGTGGTGCAGGTGATGCCGGTCAGCAGCACACCCTTGCCGCCGCCGTTCTGGAGCATGACCAGACTGGCCGGCGAGGGCCGCTGTGTGACGTGTCCGGGCGTCGGCATCAGGGATGCTGTCTCAACCAGGGGGCCCACGCCAGAAAAGTCCAGGTTTACGTCCTCGTAGCGGGCATCGAGCGGCCCGAAGTTGCGCAGCAGGATGCGGTTCAACTCGTACATCGAGAGGGGTCCTTACATCGCGATGGCGTCAGGTGGCTGGGGCGGAGTCCGGGAGCATGCCGTGGCCCGAAGCGTCGGGCTGCTCCGGAGCCTCGGATGAGAGTGGAGCATCGTCGTGCGGCAAGGCCGCCACGCCCAGGGCGGCCAGTTCCTGGAGCATTTCCCGGGCTGCCTGGTCACGGATGTGCAGCCTGTACAGGACGTTGGTGGCGTACGTGCCGCCCTCTTCCTCACTCGTCGCGCGGACGAACCCGCGCTGCTCGAGATGCGTGAACGCCCTCCTCACCAGCGCGTAGGTCGCCGAGCGCGGAGTCCTGTCCTTGCCCGTACGACCGGTGGGGTTGCGACGCAGGTAGGCCCGCCACAATCCCTCCAGGCCGGGGCTGCCAGCCGGCGGGTCGGTGTCCTCGTCGGCGGCTGCAGCACGGCGCTCAAGGACGGTCGCATAGGCCCTAACGTCTTCGTCGACCTTCTGCACCGAGACCCGGGCGACGTGCTCGTCGTCGTCCAAGTGCTCCGGACGAGGGAAGGCTCGCGACGCGATGGCCAGGTGGGCGAGCAGGTACAGCGGCCGGTTCTCCGCATTCGGCACGAGGTCGGTGACCGAGACAGCGAAATCCGTCTCGCGCGTGGTTGCCAGGACCAGTCCCGCCTGCGGGTGCACCTCGTGGACCGTGAGGTCAAAGCCCTGCGCGACCCTCCGCACCAGCTGTGCGAAGTCCGGTTCCGTATCGAACCGCCGCACGAGGCGGGCATACTCTCCAGAACGTGCTGGGGACTTGCCACGTGTCATAGCCAGAGCCACCATCCGGGCTGCTGCGGCAACATCGTCGTACTGCGTCATGCACTCGGCTCCAGATCGTCATTCGTGGCGCGGGGAGCAAACTCTGGCGAATGGGACGGTTGCGTATCGGGGGCCGCATTGACGTTGTCGGAGACCGACTCACCCACGGCCGGCAACAGCAGGAAGTCGCTGCCGCCGAAAACCGGGTCGTCCAACTCAGTCCCGTCATCCATGACAACGACGGCTTCCTCACTGCGCGCCAGCTCGGCGACGGGGACATGCCGAAACCGATGCGCGGTCTCCATAGCCAGCAGATGGTCAGTATCGTCACCAGGCCCTCTGCCCTCGCCCCACTGGCGGGCACGCTCGAGCAACCGAGACAGCCGCACGCCCTCCCCGGGGACAGCCGAAAGCAGCCTGTCCACCCATGCATGCTGCGCGTCGTCGAACCTCGGTGGATCGGACGTGTCTTCCCAGTCATCCGATGCGCCGACCGCGACCAGCTCAATCTCGGCCTGTTCCGGCATCCGCGTGAGGGCCTCGAAGTAGTCCGGCAGGTACATCACCCGCGGGCGGACCGGACCCAGCACCCCGCGCACGAACGTCTCCAGGGGCTGCTTGCTGTCCTTGAGACTCAGCTCGAGCGCCGGCTCCAGGAGCTGGCTGCGCAGATGCACCCGTGTGTGGACCACGGGAGGTACGAAGATCTGCCGGTCCTGCTGGCGCCGGAACTCAGGAACCACCCTGAGCAGCATGTCGATGAGCATCAAGTGCCGCTGCAGACAATCCTCGATCAGAGCATCCAGTGCCTCCAGCTGCTGCCGCTTGTGTTCCTCTTCCGTGACCTCGAGTAGTTGCGCCACCTGCGCCTTCAGCTGAGTCTCCGCCCGAGACCTCTCCTCAACGTGCTCCTGCGCCTCCTTCAGCGGGCCCTCAAGATCTACCTCCCAGTCGACGGCCCGTACGTTGCGCTTCATCTCCTCCATGCGGTCGAGCAGTTCCTTCGCGTACCGGATGCTCTGCAAGTGGGCGGTGCGGGCGGCCTGCCACGCCTCACCGATCCGCGCGCGCTTGAGCAGTGCGGCCAGCTTGGCCTCCGCCGCGATCTGCTCGGACGCGATGTCCACATCGATTGCATGGACGAGCACCGTGATGGCCGCATCAGTAACTGTCAGCGCAGCCTGCCCGGCTTCGTCCGGCACGTCCTTGAGGATCTGGAACGGAAACTCCCTGACGACGAAGCCGTCGCTTGTCACGCTGCCGATCTCGTGCCGAAAGCACCGGTCGTGTCTCTCGGTGTTGATCATCCGCTCCACCAGCCAGCGCGCGACTTCCCGGTACTCGGTACCCGCCCGCCCGGGGACCTGGAGCGCTGCAGACTCAGCCACCTGTTCCACGACGGCTTCCTGTCGAACTGCCGTCCGCGCCCCTATCCGCAGCGTCACGAAGTCGATGGCTGCCAGGGCGAGTTCGGCCAGCCGGTACCCCTCCCAGCCCCGCTCCCGCTTCGCCGGACTGTCGTCGATCGCCAGTAGCGGCCGCACCACGGCCAGCGCCTTCATCCGCGACGTGATGCTCTCGTACGCCGCAGATGACTCGCCAAAGAACACCGAGAGCCCTCCCAACATCATCTGCTCAACCGGGAATTCACGCTAAGCGCTGTCCCGTAAATGATCTACGAATGATGGGCGGTCTGACAGGAGCCTTGGTGGTCTGGCCCCTGCGGTCAGCGCCTACCATGCCGTCGTGACGCGCCCCTGGACGGTAAGAAGGATGGCCGATCAGTTCGTCGAGCTGCTCGGCACGGCTCCTGTCAGCGTCGATGGGGGCAAGCTGACGTTCGTCCGGGGAAGTCTGTGCACCACGCTTCGATCTGGAAGGACCGCTCCGACCGGTCGGCCTTCGGCTGGATGGTCTACACGGACTACATCGATCTTCGTGACCGGATGGACGGTTTCGGTGGGGTGGGCATCCGGATCGACCACCCCCCGCCGTCCGGCTGCGGAGATCTCTCGGACATTCCTCCCGCCGCCTGCTATCTCTGGCCGGCGGGGAGCGTCCCGCTTTCCGCCGAGATCGCCGGCGGCGTTACTCGCTACGGGCCGTCCTCCCTGCGCTTCGTCCGTGACGTCCACGACCTGGGACTGCTGCTCCTGGCGGGCACCCACATCCACCGGGACGGGGTGTGGTCGTTCACCCCAGCCAACAACGAGCCGGGACGGCTGGCGAAGGCCATCCTTCTGGCTCGTCAGTGCGGTGATCAGGATCTGGAGCGGGCAGCCGTCGCCAAGCTCCGCAACCGCGGCGAGGAACCGGTGACTCCTTACCCCGACTACCTCTTCCGGCAATCCGTCGCCGACTGGGCCAGGCAGTACGCCAAAGCCACCGGCATCGATCTCAGTGACCTGGCCAAGCTCAAGCGGAAGCGCCCCCAGTACCCCGAGATCCCGTAGCTCCACACGACTCTCCAGGCCCGGGAGATGATCTCGCCATGACTGGTGTGATCACGGCATCGGAGCCCCGCTGGATAGGCCCGTTCACCGGACTGAGCCCGCAGCGGTTCAGCGCGCTTATCACCGCTCTGCGGAAGGAGGAGGCAGCCCCGGCACGCAAGGGGCGACCATGGGGTCTACCGCTGGAGGATCGCGTGCTGCTCGTCGTCGCTTACTGGCGAACCAATCTGACACTGAGGCAGCTCGCTCCGCTGTTCGGGATCTCGAAGTCGGCTGCCGACCGCATCATCGACCACCTCGGGCCCACCCTCGCTCTGCGCCAGCGCCGGCGGTTCCGCAAGGATGCCGTGCTGATCGTGGACGGCACCTTGGTTCCCACCCGCGACCACAGCATCGCCGAGCGCTCGAAGAACTACCGCTACTCCACCAACCACCAAGTCGTCATCGACGCCGACACCCAGCTCGTCGTCGCCGTCGGCCGGCCCCTGCCGGGCAACCGCAACGACTGCAAGGCATGGGAGCTGTCCGGCGCGAAGGCCGCCGTCGGCAGGACAACCGTGATCGCGGACGGCGGCTACCGCGGCACCGGCCTGGTCATCCCACACCGCCGGGAACGCGGCCAGGCCGAACTACCGGCCTGGAAAGAGGAGCACAACGCCTCCCACCGCAAGGTCCGCGCTCGCGTCGAGCACGCCTTCGCACGAATGAAGACGTGGAAGGTCCTCCGCGACTGCCGCCTCAAGGGCGACGGGGTTCACCACGCCATGCTCGGCATCGCCCGACTCCACAACCTCACCCTCGCTGGATGAGCGCAGGGTCCGATACGCAATCGGCGTGCCATAGATCATTTACGGGACAGCCCTTAGGACACGGCACTGACAATGCTCCGAAGTCGAACGCTCAAGCGATTCTTTTCGGCTGTCATATTCACTGGCTCATGATCGGGAAACCTGCGTCCGAACGCTCATTCCCTAGCGCTGGCACCATGTCGCCCCTCGCTGGTTCGAACACATCGGCTAGGGCGTCAGTCCGCTATCCCTGCACTGGGCGACCAACGGCCCAGATTTCTCTATAGCTCACCCTCTGCAGGTGTACGCCATGAGCCGATGCCGTAGAGCAGGCGGGGGTAGAAGGCGCCTGCTCTATCCGCTGAGCTACGCGGGCTGACCTGCGAAAACGCAGTGCTCCAGGCGCTGGCCCCATCGGCCTATGGGACGTATGTGAGATCAGCGGATCCCTGGAGACCTGTGGGACGCGCGCGCCCCGCCGGGCCGTGCGTAGGGTCTCACGGAATCTTCACGTTCCGAAGGATCAGACGGAAAGAATTCGATCACCGTCCGGCGTTGCAGCCCCGTAATCGGAGGAGAGGACGGTGTCGGCGCTGAGGCTATTCAACACGAAAGGCGGCGTGACCGAGGTCACGCCGCGTCTTGCTGAGGTCGAGGCAGATGTGCAGGGTCTCGTCGAGGCGCACATGGAGACGCTGCTGGGGGTCCGTTTCCTGGCCAGCGAGTACAGCACCGGGCCAGTTCACGGTGGCCGAATCGACTCGCTTGGGCTGGACGAGAACGGGTCACCGGTGATCGTCGAGTACAAGCGCGGGGTCGATGCCGGCGTCATCAACCAGGGGTTGTTCTATCTCAGATGGTTGGTGGACCACCGGGCCGAGTTTGAGCACCTGGTCCGCGACCGGCTCGGGGGGACGGCCGCGTCCCAGGTGCTGTGGAGCGGCCCTCGCCTGATCTGCATCGCCGGCGACTTCACCCGCTACGACGTGCACGCCGTGCGCGAGCACCGGCGCTCGATCGACCTCGTCCGCTACCGACTCTTCGGCAACGATCTGCTCGGGCTTGAGACCGTGGCGTCCGTCAGCGGTGGCACGCGGGTGACTCGCCAGGCTCGTCGGCAGACGGTCGCTCGGGCGGCAGCCAGCGTCCAGAACGCGTCGATGGCGGAGTTGGCGAGTGCGGTCGACGAGGCGTTGCTCGGTCTCGGGGACGGTGTAAACCGCGTCGAGCGCAAGATGTACCGGGCGTATCAGCGGCTGCGGAACTTCGCCTGTGTGTGTCCGCCGCAGCGGAGCAAGCTCCTGGTCTACCTGAAGGTTGACCCGAAGGACGTCGACCTTGTTCCGGGCTTCACTCGGGACGTGTCCGGTCTCGGCCACCACGGAACGGGCGATCTGGAAGTGCAGCTCCGTACGCCGAGGGACGTGGAGCGGGCGCAGGATCTGTTCCGGGCGAGCTACGCGGCGGTGTGATCGTCTGCCGGCCTCTTGGCCGTTCGCGCTTCGCGGGTGGTCTGGTCGTCGGGAGATGCCTTTCGACGGACGGGCAGGGCGTGACGGTGGACCATCAATGATCCGCGGGATCGCCGGCTTGGCCAACCGACGATCCCGCGCTGTGTTTCGCGGCTGCGATTCCGGTGCGTCTGACCGTGCAAGGTGTTCACAGCCCTGGCGGACCAGATCCGTGAGGCGATCTCGCACGTCCGTGAGGACGGAAGCCCTGGGGCACCTCGGCAGTGCACCCCCGCATCTCTCTCGTCTGCGCCCTGGGGCGGATCGCGCGGGCGCGCGAGTGCAGCGACCGGTCCCGCGCCATCCTGGCCAGATATGCGGCGTCAGCGGCGGCGAGGGCAGCCGCTCCGTACGTGTGTCCGAATCTCGCTCTACTGGCATCTGCTGGACGCGGGTTAACTCGTTCCTTCGCCCGGAACCGGGTGGTAGTGACCGAGAGGAGAGCGTCGATGGCAGACAGGGCCTCCACACAGACGTCGGGTACCAGCCCCGCGCTTCTGATCGCGGTGGAAGAGCTGGCGACCGCGCACGACCGTAGCGAGTCCGAGCGGTCCGACATCACCAGCTCGCAGAACAGCGCTGGAGATGACGGCGAGAACCGCGACCTGAACCTCCCGAAGGAGTAAGGGAATCCATGGAGCACCGGCTCGTCACCCACATCGAGAAAGCTCTCGGCTGGGACGGGCCGGGCTCCGTGGGAGCCGCGTTCGCGCGCGGCCATCTCACGGACCCGGACCTGCCTGCCCGCCTGCTGACCCCGCACAAACTCCTGGACCTGATCAAGCGCCGCCACCTGGCCAACCCGCAACTGCGTTGCTACGCCGAGGGCGAGGAGATCCACCCGTCCATATTCCTGTCCACCAACGTCAACCGGCGCAAACAGGCCGTGAGCCAGGCCGACATGGCGGCCCTCGGACGCATCCTCAACGACGGCGGCACCGTGGTGCTGGATCACGTGGACTTCTTCGACCCGACGCTGGAAGTCGCCTGCCGGGCCCTGGGCTGGTGGTCAGGCGAGCTGACCTCCGCCAACGCCTACCTCGCGGTCGGCGACACCGACGGATTCCATTTGCATTGGGATGACCACGAGGTCATCGCCGTGCAGTTGTCCGGCGAGAAGTCGTGGGAGGTCCGTGGTCCGTCCCGGCCAGCGCCGATGTACCGCGACGCGGAACGCAACCGCACGCCCTCAGAGGAGGTGCTGTGGAAGGGCACGATGCGGGCCGGGGACGTCATGCACATCCCCCGTGGTTTCTGGCACACCGCAACTCGCCTCGGCTCCGGCAGCGACGGCCACTCGCTGCACGTGACGTTCGGGTTCACCAAACGGACCGGTGTCACATGGGTCAACTTCCTCTCCGATGCAGCCCGCGCTGATGAGGCGTTCCGCCGCGACCTGGAAGGCGCCGGCGAAACCGGGCCCGTGGCGCTGACGGAGAGGCTCAGTACGTTGGCCGCCGCCCACAGCCCCGAGCGGTACCTGGACGAACTGCGCTCCAGCACCCCGCCGGCACGTCACATGCCCCACGTGGCCGCCTTCGGTCGACCTGACGGCGTCGTGGCCGTAACCGAGTTCGCCCCCCGCATCGTCCGGTCCGGTGACACGGTCCAGGTTCGCGGCGGCGGCAAGCGACTGACCTTCCACGAGCGTGCGGAAGCGGGCCTTCGCACGCTCCTGTCGGGTCACCCGGTTCACCTCGACGGCGCCGACGAGGACACCACCACCCTGGCCGACCTGCTGATCACGGAGCGCCTGTGCGAACCACTGACGGAGACGTCGTCCTCGGGCTATACCGGTCTGGTCACGCCCGTGAGGTACTCGAAGCAGCCGCCGGCCTCGGCGTAACGCGCCTCGACACCGCCTCGAACTACCTCCGCCATCGCTCCCACGAGGTATTGAGCATGGTGGCCGGCGACCTCCTGCCGAAGTTCTCGGTCTCCACCAAGGTCGGCTACTTCCCTGGGGAACACTCCCTCGCCCCCGCCCGGCTGCGTGCCGCGGTCGAGCTGGCCGCGAAGGATCTGGGACGGGAACCGGAGGTCGTGTTCCTGCACAACCCCGAGCACTCGCGCCCCGGAGCCGAGGCGCTGGCGCGGGCGTGCGCCGTCCTGGCCGACGCAGCACGAGCGGGACTGTGTGGCAGGTGGGGGATATCGAGCTGGGACCAACGTCCGCTCGTGAACCTTGACGCGCCCCGTCCTGATGTCCTCATGATCCGGGCGGGACTGCTTGTGGGCGCCGACATCCTCGAAGCGGCCGAGGCCCTAGTGAGACAGTGGAGACCGGTGCAGGTGTGGGGCATGAGCCCCTTCGGTGGCAGCACGACCGAGGCGGCGTGGGAGAGGTTCGACCCGCGGATCTTCCTGCAGGACTTCGAGTCGGCCACACCGGTCCAGGCCGTCTACCGCTCCGCCTTCCGACTGCCCCCGGTCGACGCGGTCGCGGTCGGCACGGACAACACCGACCACCTGCACGAGCTGGTCGACGCCCTGGCGTACGAGGTCGACGACCAGGCCGTCCGGGAGTACCGGCGGCTCCTCCGGGCCCGTCGTCAGCAGCGCGTCTGAAGTTCCACCACCACTCGCTCCGCCGTCTCCCGGGCGGCCCCCAGCCGGGGGTCGTCCGGGTCGGCGTAGGGGCCGAGGATCTTCGCGGCGACGAACAGCGTCATCAGCCGGCCATCCCGACTCTCCAGATCGTCACGTCGCTCGCTGCGGACTCGGTAGGCGAGGGATGGGACGGCGAGAGACGCCCCCCACAGGTTCGCCGCGTCCAGGCCACGCGGGGCCATACCCCAGTCCTCCCAGTCGAACGCGCAGAACACCGGAGCCGTCATGTTCGCCCAGTTGAAGTCCGCGTGGGCCGGACGCCACTCGCCCAGGGTCGTATCGACGTCGGGGAAGACACCGTGGATCGTCCCCGTGACAAGTTCCTGCGTCAGGGTCTCGGTGTCCGGCGTCGCGATCCGGTTGGTGCGCTGCGAACCGAGAGCATCCAGGGAGGTGTTCAACGCGGCCCACCACTCCTCGGACAGCTGCGGCTCCTTTGTCAGCACGGCGCTGCCCACCGGCACCCCGGGCAGCAGCTCCGTCTCGTCCGCCCGCCACATCACCGGCTCCGTCTCGTCCCGCCACGCCACCCCGGCGAACCAGGCCGGCTTCGCGACCTCGGACAGCGCCTCCGCGGACGCGGTGCCGTCCCCTCCCTGGACTCCGATCCGGTCCAGCCCGCGTCGCTCGACACGCACCCACGTGCCCCGGTCCGTACGCGCCCCCACCGAGCGGCGCTTACGTACCACGCTCTCGCGATCCAGACTCGTCCCCAGTGACCGCTCGACACGGTCCAGTACGGCTTCCACCGACTCTTTACGCAGATCCACCGAACGCAGCGTCATGTGCCCGAACGTACCAAGCCCCAGACGCAGCACACCAAGCCTGAGACAGACCTCCGTTGCAGACGGCTCGCGCCTCCGCACCCGCCATGGGCCTGGCGGAGAGTGGGATGCGCCTGCTACCGCGTCCCTCGTGCGGGCGACAGCGCCCGCAAGGTGCTCGGGGGGAGACTTGACGGCCACGCCCTGCTGTCAGGTGTGGGCTGTGCGCAGGTCCGTGCCGGGCCGCCTGGGCCACCTCGGCGGACTGAGCGCCTTGAGTTCGTTGGCGCGGGTGTCCAGAAGGCCAGCCCTCCGCGCTCTCCGCGCCCACTCCATAGCCGTCCGGAGTTCCACCCGCCAGACCTGGGCGACCAGGTCGTGGGGCTTGGTGCCCTGGTGGAGGGCGAAGCGGTGCACGCTGGCGACGGCCTGGAGATGTTGAGGGCTTCGACGTGGATGATTGCCGGTGAGGGCCGTGGACATCGCCGTCGGGAGATGGCCGATCTGAAGCTCGGGGCCTAGGGCCAGAGCCAGGGCGAGGGGCAACGCCAAGATGGCTTTGGCGGTCAGGTTCACCGTGGCACCCCCGGCGTGCCAGGTCGCAGGACGGACTTCGAGGGCCTGAGGGAACACGCCAGCCGGCCCGTTGCCGCCCGCCGGACCGCAGAGGTATCGGGGCGGGATGCCCTTCTCGTCAGCCCTGCAGAAGCGGACGCCCACGTGGAAGACGTAGTCCTGCGCTCCTGGTAGGTCGAACAGCATGGCGCCCTCGGCGGACGCATCCATCTGCCACGTCGGTCTCGCGTCGGCCGGCAGAGTCCGCGGATGATGCTGGACCGGCGACGACGGTGGCTGGGGGCGGAAGGTGAGGCGCGGATCATGAGGCCCGAGCAGGCCGCGGTCCCGGGCTTCCTTATTGAGGTCGTTCACGCTGTCCGGTCCGCGTTGGAGAATGCGCATGAGGACCTGCCTGGGCGGCAGCTGCGCCGCGATGCTGCCGCGGTAGAGGTCGGCGACGAGCCCGGAGAAGCCGTCGCTGCCGCCTTCCGGACGCGCGCACCCGATCTCGTCAACGCTTCGGGCGGCGTCCGAGCCGAGCAGGTACTGGGCGTAGCCGACGGCGAGGACACGTTCCCAGTCGACCCCCTTGATAACGGACTCCTCGAGGATGACCCGAGAACCCGGTGCCGAGGGGGAGATGCGGAGGAAGGCGGCATGAGGTAGCTGGCTGGCGCCCTGCCGGAACCCGATCGTCACGGACCACTCTTGGCGCCGCCCGACACCGGAGACGTGCACATGACCGTCCTCGCAACCTGGCGCCGACTCAGTTCGGTCACAACCGGTGGCTTCCACGGCCGCCACCCCCCTTGGTATTCGAGCCAATTCGTGTACCTGCCGCTATCCGGCCTCCCGACCGTAGCTTGGCCGTGCTGCTCAACGAAGCCACCGAGCAGCCCAGGTTCAGTACGAACGGGAGGACTCCCATGCCCACCTTCGAATCCGCTGCCTCGACGACATCCCGGCCGCCGCGTTGGCTTCGTATCGGCCAGGGCCTGGCCGGAGCGTTGACGGGACTGTCCGGGGTGGTGAGCCTCGGAGCGCTTCTCGCCGGTTTCGACGTACCGGCCGACACCTGGGTGTCCCTGTTCGGCGCGAGCGGCGCACTGTGGATCGGGCTCCTGACGCTCGGACGGCGGACCCTGCGGTAGCTCCCTGAAGGGAGGGACGTGGGGCAGCCGCATCCGGCGGATGCCCCACGAGGGCACGGGACCACTGGCACCCCCGGAGTGGGTCAGGCGCCGCAGTCAGTGGTCGACCGAGCCCGGCTGGGCGCTCTCCGGTGGGGAAGGGCAGTGGTGTGCCCAGCCGAGCTTCTTGCAGAGGCGTTCTAGCTGCTGACGGCCTGCTGGGGCGAGGTGGGGACTGATCGCCACGCCGATCCCCACTACGTCGGGAGTCACAAGACTCTGGCCGAAGACCGCAACCCCGGCGAAGGGATAGCCGGAGGTGAAGTGCTCAGAGGCCGCGAGCGTTTGGGCCCAGACCCAACCCGATCGCATCCATGCGGCGCCGTAGCGCGAAAGGTCGACAGCCAGGAGAACGGGGGCAGGTGCGAGCGAGCGGCCTTGTTCGGCCTTCCGTGACTCGGTGCCGGCGTTGAGCGCGGCGTAGACGGCCGATGCCATGGGCCCAGCGAGCTCCGCGCCACTGACTTCCCAGTCCAGCGGATCCTTGCTGGTCTCGACGCGCACGGTGACGGTCAACCGCCCCGCGTTGACCAGGGCGTCGTCGCACTCGACGACCACCGGTTCCGTGATGCCGCCCGCGACAACGGTGGGGGCGCGGTCGAGAAGGGCACGGATGATCGCGTCCTGGACGTCCGCCTTGAGGCGCGTCGGGTAGTGGCTGAACGTGAGACGGACACCCACTTCGACGAGGCCAGCTTTTCGGAGTTCGTGCTCTATGCGCTCTGCGAGGTGTGTCATCCCCAGCGGGGCGGCGGTCGTGACCTCCAGGCCGGCGACGATGGTGCCCTCCACGTCCTCTACGAGGAAGTCGGGGTTCCGCACCGAGGTGTTCCCAAGCTGGTACGAGATGCCCCTGCTGGCAAGGGCGATGGCCATGGTGAACTCTGCCCGCATGTCTAGCAGGAGGGACATAGAGGTCAGTTTCGCGAACTCCGCGCGTTTGTCCTTCCAGCGGCGGTCCTCGCCGGCGATCGCGTCGATGTCGCTCAGCATCTGGTCAAGAACGCCGAGCCAGAGCTCGGCCTCTTCGACATCGAACAGATCCCCGAGTGGATGGCGCGACATGTCGGCGTCCTTCATCCATCGGGCCAGAACCGGTCGATCGGGCTTTGAACGGCCGACGTCGTCCGGATGAGGGGAGACACCGAACGGACCCATCTCGCCCGGGGCCGTAGCACCGAGCTCGGGGGCGCCGCCCTTGCGCCGGTGGAAGAGGGAGAACACGATGCTGCCTCGCTGACGGGTCTGCCGATATGGAGCTGAGGCGATTCTGCAACGCTGGCACTCGTACGGCGAAGCTCTTGGACGCGCACGGCGCGCACGTACCACGGTGCTCGGCCAGTAGCCGTCATCGGGCTGGGAACGGTTCCCCGCTCGCCTCACGTGTCGCACAGGAACTCCAGTGCTCCGCGGAGCCGGGTGCTCAGCCGTTGCCGAGTAGCGCGGCTGTCGAGGCGCACGTCGAGGGGTCCCGGCAGGTTGCTGCCTGTCCGGCGGCCGGCGGGCAGAAGGGCGGGATCGAGTCCGTCCCGGCGGGCGACGAGCACGCCGAGCGCGTATCGGCTGACGGCATCGGGGCCGGCCACGTGGAAGACGCCGGCGGCGTCGGAGACAGCGAGTTCCCAGAGAGCGGCTGCCAGGTCCGTGACGTGCACGGGGCAGCGGACGTCGTCCGTGAACAGTGCTCCTTGCCGTGTCCCGGCGACGAGTTCGTGGACGAGGCGTTCGTGCGTGGACCCGCCGTCGCCGATGATCAGCGAGGTACGGGCGACGACCGAGGCGGGATGCAGGAGCCGGACCGCCGTTTCGCCGGCCGCCTTCGCGGCCCCGTACGGAGTGACCGGATCTGGCAGCGCCGTCTCGTCGTAGTGCACGTCGGCCCCGGAGAACACCGCGTCGGTGGAGACGTGGACCAGGCGGACACCCCGCCTCGCCGTTGCTGTGGCGAGCCGGAAGGAGCCGTCGGCGGTGACGGACCAATCGGCGTCGCCACTGCTGGCGTTGATCACGATGCTCGGCGTCATGGCGTCGAGGAGCGTGTCGATCCGGCGGGCGTCGCGCAGGTCGAGGTGGTGCCATGCGCCCGTGGCGCCGTTGGGCGCATTGGAGTTGAACGATGCGGCCGTGACGTGGCCTGCGGAACGTGCTTGACGAAGCAGCTCAGACCCGAGGAAGCCGCTGCCGCCGATGATCAACGCCGTCATGCGGCTACAAGGTAGCGGAGCCGGCTGCACCCGCGCGCCGGGACGGGCAGTTCCTTGGACGGTTCGGAGGGCGGAAGTGCGTCTCGGTACAGAGTGTCCGACTGCAATACATAGTGGGCATCGGTACATGTCAGCGGCTTGTCGCATTCGGTGGGCACGCGTGTGACCAGCGGCGGCGGTGAGCCCGTCACCGGTGCGCCGCTCGGGCTCGCGGGACGGCGATCGGAAGCCGAGGCGCGAGGGCAGGCCGTGGCGCGGGGGCGGGTGTGGGGGCGGCGACGAGGGTAGTGGTGGTGGAGGCGAGTTCAGCGAGGAGGTCTCCGCCCACGCCGGCGGACAGGCGGATCGTCCAAGCCGCGAGGTCGAGGTTGTCCCCGCCGTACAGGGTCCAGCGGTCGGTCGCGGAGTGCGGGGTGTGCTCGAAGGTGATGGCGCTGGCTGCGGCGGTCCAGGTGGTGCGGACGGGGTGGCTCGCCGGGTGCCATCCGGCGGCCCGGAGGACGTCGTGTGCTTCCCCGACGGCTGTGAAGGGCGGGGCGTCGAGATGCTGCAGGATCGTGCGGATCAGGGAGACGGGGGTGCCGGCGGTGATGGTGGCGTGCCAGAGGCGTTCGCCGACCGGGCCGTCGTACTCGGCGATCGTCCAGGCGACGTCGGTCCGGTGCCGCGCCTCGTGGTCGAACTCGACTCGTGCGGTGAGGGATTCGTGGGAGGCGATGGTCGTCTCGTCGCAGGGGCGGTACTTCTCCCACTGGCGCTCCTCGTCGAACAGGACCTGGAGGAGCGCCTCGTGTTCGCCGGGCTCCGCGACCGGCGGTTCGGCCGCAGGCGCGGGGACGCTTTCGGTGGTGGCCGGGGGCTTGCCCGAAGGGAGCTGGCGTACGGCCTGTTCGAGGTCGGTGAGCGGGGCGGGGCCGGGTCGGACGGCGACGGAGTAGAGCCGGTGGAACTCGGCGATAGCCTCCGCTTCGTCGTCGTACGAGCTGGAGACCTGTCGGAGGTGGTTCTCACCGTGGAGGTGGACGTGCCGGCGCACGCCGGTGGTGTAGGAGCCGACGGCGACGGTGGTGTGGCCGTCGTGGGCGTGCAGGTGGATGGTCAGGCGGCCTGAGGCGATGTCGTCGTGGATGCGCTGGGCCTCGGCGCCGACCTCGCGGATCTCGTCGCGGCTGCACCAGGGCATGGGGTAGTTCGCCCAAGTCCACTCGGTGTCGATCTCCTCCTGGAGGGCGGGGGCGATCTCGGTGGTGAAGCCGTACTGCCGGAGCTGTTCGGCTGCCTTGGCGGTGTAGCGGGGCTCTTCGCGGTCGATGCGGGCCAGGACCATCGTGGTCGTGCCGGTGCTGCGGAAGCCGAGGTCGTGCAGGCGGGAGCGGGCGGCGTCGCTCGTCGGGCCGGACGTGGTGGCGATGACGGCGGGATGGTGGTCCGGGTGGAGTGCGAAGTGGACGTGGGCGTCGGCGGGGGCGGAGGGCATCAGGGCCTTTCGGCTACGGGGTCCGGCCAGGGGTAGGTCGGGAAAGGGGGACTCGGGCGGGCGTGGTCGGGATGATGTTGCGGCTGCGGGGGCTGGCACGCGCGGCGACTGTGGTTTCGGCCTGTGCAGTCGTGGCCATGGGCGGACGGGTCGCCCGCTGCCAGCGGCTGCGGACAGCGTGCAGGTCGGCGAGCGCCCGGCGGCTGCCGGTGACCAGTTGGTGCACGCTGTTGGCCCGGTCGTCGGCGTAGGCGGTGACCCTGTCGGCTACGTGGCGGGCTCGGGTGAGCAGGGTGCGCTCGACGAGCCGCTCGCCCCAGTAGTCAGGGGAGCCGACGGGCGTCGACAGCAGGGCGAGCGTGTCGGCCGGGGTGATGCCAGCGGCCAGGACGCTGCGGTGCTGGGCCTCCCACAGCACGGTGACCGGATCCACGGGATCCCCGCGGTGGGCCAGCGCGGTCACGCACTGCCATAGCCCGGCGTGGACGGGGTGAAGGAAGTCGTCGACGCTGAGCCAGCGCATCTCCTTCACGTACACGGGCCAGGCCACGCCGCTTGCGAGCAGACACTGTTCGGCCTCCAGATCCCCCTCCGTGTCTGTCGGCGGCGGGGCCGACGAGGGTGGGGGCGTGCGGGGCATGGGGCTGGAGTGGGAGGGGAAACGGCTTGCGAGCTCGTCCAGGTGGCGGGCGAGTGCATCGGCTGCGGCAAGGGCGTGTCCGGGGCGGTCCGGCACCGTGGTGTCCGCAGCGGCCTGGGCGAGCTTCTCGGCGTGAAGGCGGACTGTGCGCCGGGCGTGCTCGGATCGGACCATCGCCGCGTACGCGGGCGCGTGGTTCGGCCGGGGGCAGGCGGAGATCAGGGTGTGCAGGAACGAAGGAGTCAGTCCAGCGGCCTCTGTTTGGGCCTTGGCAAGGACGACGTTCAACCAGTCCGGCCCGGCCCGGTGGGCTTCCCTCTCTGGGGCGCGGACGGTGCGCATCGCGGCGAAGACGGCGGCGTGGAAGGGGTTGGCGAAGGATGCCGGCTCCACTTCGGCCAAGTCCTCAAGGAGGGTGGGGGCGAGAAGGAGGGCGCCGAGCAGGGCCTGTTCGGCGTAGTGCACTGGCGGGCGCTCGGTCGGTTCGTACGGTGCCTCGTCTTCGCTGTTGGGGGTGTGGGGCATTAGGCGGCCAGGGTGAAGTTGTCGGGGTTGAACGGGACGCCGATGTGCGGGGCGAGGACATGGGCGGCCAGGCGCGGCGGGACTGCGTTGCCGATCTGGCTGAATACCTGGCCCTTGTTCCCGGCCCAGGGGTAGTCGGCGGGAAAGGTCTGGAGGATGCCGGCCTCGCGGGCGGTGATCCGTATCGGCTCCGGGACGACCTCGGGCTTGTCCACGTGCTGTGGACTGACAGGTTCGGCGACCCAGGTGCATTCGTTCGCGCGGTGCCCGAAGAACAGCGTCCCTGCCGGCTCTGCGATGGATCGGACGGTGGCGTTGGCCTGGTTGTTGCTCCGCAGGGACCACGACCAGCGATGCGCCTCCGCGGTGAACGTGGGTGCCGGGGCGTCGGCGGGGCGGTTGTCTCGGGTGCCGTGCCGGGCAGCCCACCCGGCTCCCTCCCGGCGGGATTGGAGCACGACTGCGTCGGCCCGGTGAGTCCAGGTGCCACGTGCACGGGCGTCGGAGAGGGTCTTGCGGGAGCCGGACGGGAACGGCTCGGGGCCGCCTCCCGGGCCGCCGCCGGCGCAGAGGGTGGGCACTGGGCGGTCGGTGGCTCCCCAGCCGAGAGCCTCGGCCATGCTCACCCAGCGAGCGCGGCCGGGCCCGAACAACGTGTCCGGCTCGGCGACTTGGGCGTGGCTCGGCGGGGGCGGCTCAGCGGTGCGTACACGGGAGGCAAGCAGGATCGCTCGTCGGCGTGTCTGGGGTCCGCCGTAATCGGCCGCGTTCAGGATCCCGGTCCACACGGAGAAACCCCAGCGGCGCAGTACGGCCGCGTACTGGCGCCAAAGCGGCAGGACGTCGGGGACCTCCTCCATGGCCACCCACGCCGGATCGCCGACAGCATGGAGGGCGTGCAGGTAGCGCATGGGCTCCGCCGCGAGCAGGGATCGCTCGTCCCGACAGGCGGCCAGGAGCTTCTCGCGGGTGTCGCGGCCGGAGGCGAGGTCGGCGACGGCCTGGTGGACCAGGGGCTGGTCAACCAGGCCGAGCCGCTTGCCGGCCATCGACCACGCCTGGCACGGCGGACTCGCGATCAACCCCCGGGTGCGCCCGACGAACGGCCACGCTGGATAAAGGGCCACGTCAGTGCGCAGCGTCAACTGTCCTGCTGCCGCCCGGGTTTTGCAGGCCCATGGATCCCACTCGAGGCCGACGTCGCGGGCTCCGAGCACAGACAGAGCATGGCTCCAGCCGCCCGGCCCAGCGAACAGATCCAGGATCAAGAGGCCAGCCCGAAGTCGTCCTGAACCGGCTCGGCTTCACCGCGGCATGCCCACGGCGAGCACCCGTCCACCACGCCTTGTTCCAGCTCCTGTGTGTCCGGTGCTGCGCCCAGCTCCTGCTGGAGGGCGGCCCACTCGGCAGCCGTGACGTGGTCGATCGGCGCTTCGCTCAGCGGTACCCGGGAGCGGTGGAGAAACGCCTCGCCCAGGAGGCGGTTGCCGCTCGCGTTCGCGCGGGCATTGCCCTGCCGGATGGAGGCGTCGAACTCCACGACGTCGCGCCATTCTTCGGGACAGGTGTCGCGGATTTTTCTCCATTGGGCGTTTCCGTGGAATGGGCATCCGAGGCAGCTTGATTTCGGCGTGTCGGCCAGGCCGAGCGAAGTCAGATATCGGATACAGTCGGAGCGTGACCACCCCATGTCGATGAGGGGGTGGATGTTGCGCATGTACTTGACGTCGGCGTCCTTGGCGCGGTGGAATTCGTCGGTGGATATGCCGATCCACTGCTCCACGAATACACCCTTGGGGATCCGTATCGGATAGGGATATCCAAGGAGCTCCCGAACCTTCTTCTTGATGGGCTTCACCTTGTATTCCCCGGTGCACTGGCGCCTGGTCATCCCAGGTCGGCCGTCCTTGTTGAGGATGTAGAGGGGCATTGAGGCGAACCGGTGATTTGGATTAAGGGCGTCATCTCGGATGTTTCCGGAAGAGACTCTCAGGATGGGGATCCCGGCGGGCTTTGCGATCTCACGCTCGATGCGGTCGAGATGGTCGTAGACGGATTTCGGCTCCCATCCGGTATCGGCGAAAATGGCGTAGTCGACTTTCGGGAGAACGCCTTCTGCTGACAGGGCGAGCATGGTGCTGGACTGAATGCCGGCGCCTAGTGAAATTGCTCGGAATGCGGGGAGTTCGGAAATGGCGGGTCCTTGAGGAGGTGATGGCGGGGGCGCGGCCCGGCTGCGAGGCAGCCGATGCGGGCGCTGATGAGTGCGGGGTGACGGATGGGCAGGGCGTGTGCGGTGCGGGGCAGGATCTCCAGGCGGGCGGCGGTCAGGCGGTCAGCCATCTCCCTGGTGTGGGCGGCGGGGATGTGCTCGTCGTCCGCGCCGGCCATCAGCAGCAGCCGCTCGCCGAGTTGCTCCAGCACGGGCAGGTGGTCGGCCCGGTAGCAGCGCAGGGCATGCCATAGCGCTGCGAGGTCATCGGTGAGGGTGTGGCGTACGCCGTGGCGGCACGGCGGCGGTCCGTCAGGCGCGGTGCTGGCGCGGGGTGTGAGGGCGTAGCGGTGGGTGTGGGGCAGCAGGCGCCGCACCCGGTCCACAGCCTGAGGCGCGTGGGCGCAGACCAGGGCGAACAGGCTGCGCCCAGCGGCCAGCAGCAGGGCGCGCGGGCCGCGTCCGGGCAGCACGCTCGCCCCGCGTGCGGTGGCCGACAGCAGGACCATGCCCTGGATCCGGGACAGGAGCTGCGGGCGCCCAGCGGCGAGTTCTTGGAGGACGAGTGCGCCGAGGGAATGTCCGGCGAGCACCAGCGGCCCGGTGGGGGCGAGGGCGCGCAGGATTTGGTGCAGGTCGTCGGCGAGCTGCTCAATGGTCATCGGTGCTCGGCCGCGTGGGGTGCGGCCGTGCGCGCGCTGGTCGTAGCGCAGGACGCGAAAGCCCATGCCGGTCAGGTGCCGGGTGTGGACACGCCACAGGTCCGCGGTGACCGACGCACCATGCACCAGCACGATCGTCGCGCCGTCGGACCGCGGGAGCGTTGGGATGTCGCGGTAGACGGACAGCGTGCTGCCGTCGCTGGTGGAGACCGACAACACCTCCGTCGCAGGACGTGTATTGGGCACAGGGAACTCCGGTGAGGGGATTTAGAAGGGGGCCGGTGTGCCCTCAACGCGGCGCTGGCGATTCCAGCGGGGCGGGCCCATCTGCAGCGGGCCACGTGAGGGGCGGTGGAGCCGACGAGCGGGATTTGAGACCCCTCTTCGTGGTGGATGGAGTTGAGGACGGTCGGTGAGGCGCGTGCTTCGTCAAGGTCCCGATGGACGCCGCGCACGTGGAAGAACGGGGCTCAGGACCCGGGCTCCCGGGCCCTAGGCTGTGGGACCGAAGTCGCTCTGCTTCGGCGCTGCCTTGGCGACAGCCCGGGTGGTGATGGCCTTCGAGGCACGGGCGGAGGCTGCGGCCAGTTCCTCGGCGCCCGGTTCGAGGTACCACGGGCGCAGGTCGAGCATCGCGACGCGCATGCCGGTGGCCAGGCACAGGGCGGAGCCCTTGGGCAGGGCGCGGATCGCGTCGGCGGGCAGGATTCGCTCCTGCCGCATGCTGATCGAGGTCGACTTGCCGGACTCGGAGATCGAGGTCGACGTCGTCTCGACGTCGTGGTCGCCGATCATCCTGCTCAGCTTGTCGGCGAAGTCGGGGTCGTCGATGCCGGACCCGATCACCTTCACGGTGGCTGCGGACCACATCGCGTCCATGCCCGCGTCGCCCCAGACCTTCTGGCCCTGGCGGTAGCTCTGCAGGATGGTGATCGGGATGATGCCGCGGCTGCCAAGGTGCGAGTACAGGTCGGGCAAGTCACTGATCTTGCACACGTTGGCGGCCTCGTCGAGGATCGCGAGCATCGGCGGGTCCAGCCGGCCGCCGGCGCGCTCGGCCTGGGCGGTCGCGGCCCGCATCACGGAGTCCGCGCACGCGGCGATCAGCGCCGAGGCACCGCCGCCGCCGTCCTTCGACAGCAGGAACAGCGTGTCCCTGGACGTGACGAACTGGGCCGGCCGGAACTCGGGGACGTCCTTCTGCGGGGTGACCCAGGCGGCGATCTCGCTGTTGAGGAGGGCGGAGGCGTACTGGCGGGCGGTCTCGTAGATGCCGTCACGGGTTTCCGGCGGGCCCTCGACGGTGCCCTTGAGCTGGGAGGCGACGGCGGTGAACTGGTGGTCCCGCAGGATGTCGAGCGGGGTGCGGTCGGCAGGGAAGGCCAGCCATTGCATCACGTCGGTGATCGGCCGCTCATCGAGCGCCGCGGCCAGGAACAACTGGCTGAGGATGTTGCTGCCGGCCTTGGACCAGAAGTCGCCCTGCTGGGAGGCGTCGACGGAAGCGGCGAGGAAGTGCCCGGCGAGTCGGCCCGCGCCGTCGAGGGTCCGCGCGTCGGCGAGCGGGTTCCACCACATCGTCCGCTCGGCGTGGGCGATCTGCTGTGGGTCCATCGACCACACCCGACCGACCTGCTCGCGTGCATCGAGGCAGGTGGTGAAGGCGTCCCCCGCGGCCTTGTTCGAGGTCAGCAGTACCGGGCCCGGCGCGGCGAGGATGGAGGGGATGGCGAGGGAGGTGGTCTTGCCGGACCGCGGGGCCATGATCGCGACGGCGACGTCCTCGAAACCCATCCGCACTTCGTGGCGGGTCCCGGCGAGGTTGCCGAGGAGGATGCCGGTGTCGGTCGGCGCGATGTGCTTGGCGTCCTTCAGGCTCGGCCTGAGGGAGCGGGCCTTGGCCTCGATCGACTTGGCGAGGAGCGGCTCGATGTCGCGGGCCTTCGCCATTCCGTCGACCTTCTTCCGGCCCCCGGTGCGGTTCTTGTAGCGGAACCACAGGACGCCGGCGCCGGCGGCGAGGAGAAGCGTCAGCAGGACAGGGACGATCCGCGTACTGATGAGCAGGGACGTTTCTCCGGCCTGGGGCCAGAGCTGTGCGGGGTGGAGGAGGGCGTCGCCGGGCCGGTACGGCACCCAGGGGCCGGTGCCGGTCGCCCAGGCGGTCAGGTTGCTGACCAGCCAGGCGATCGAGGCGAGGGGCAGGAAGATAGCGAGGGCGCCGAGGAGGATCTTCAGGGCTATGTCGTAGCCGTCGGAACTGGAGGAGGGAGCAGGGGGCAAGCGGCGGTTCCTTGAACGGTGCGGGCCTCGGCGGCCGAGGGAGTGTCAGCGGGTGCGGCGACGCGCAGTCGGTGGAGCGGGCGGCGCGGGCGGCGGAGCGCTGGTGCGCCGGGAGGCGAGGCGCTCGATCCGCTCGGGCAGCGCCCGGGCGACGCTCTCGGCCGGCCACTCCTGCCAGCGCAGGGTGATCCGGCGGCGGGGGAAGCCGATGGTCTGCTCGTGGGAGCGGCGCACCGGCTCCGGATCGGCGAGGGCCTGCATGAACGCGGCCACGACGGCTGGGGGCGTGCCGCCGCTGAACCAGGCGTGCCACACAGGGTCGTCCTCGTCGAGGGTGGCCGTGATGCGCCAGTTGCGGCTGCCGGAGAAGTTGAAGCGCTCGCCCGTCACGCGGCCGTCCGGCGAGCGGAACTGGCCGTTGGGGGCGGCGTCCCATCGGGCCCGCCGCAGCGGCTGGTACGGGTCGGCGCCCTTCCGTGCGTGGTAGTCGGGGTCGGTGAACGCGTCGGTGACCGCGGCGATCAGCTCGACGGGTGTTCCGCCGCCGAAGGACGCGTTCCAGACGGATCCGGTGCGGCCGTCGCGGTGGGAGAGGTGCCACCACGGCTCGTTCAGGTGTGGCTCGAGGCGGAGCATTGTCTTCTGGTCCGGGCTGGTCAGGATGACCCGGGGCATGAGCGGGTCGTGGCCGTGACTCCATCCGGAACCCTCGTGCAGGGCGGTGGTAACCCAGGCTGGGTCGCCGGGGCCGGCGAGGTAGCGGGGTGAGATGAGCGCTTGCTCGATCTTGATGGTCACCCGGGCCTCCCCGCCCGGCGGCGGGCCGCCGCTGCCACCGGGACCCGCGCGGCGCTCAGAATCCGTGGCGGCGCCTTGAGGGCGGCGGCGTGGATGTCGAGGATGGCGCGGCCGTGGGTGGCCCAGTCGTCGAGGTAGCTCCACGCCTCAGCGTGGTAGCCGGCGAGGGCGTCCTCGTAGATGTCGGTGCCCGGCCGGGCGTTGGCGGGCAGGCTGTCGCGGGTCTGCAGCCATTCGGCGTGCAGGGACTCCAGCCGTTCGAGGGCGTTGTCGAGAGTGCCGAGCTGCCAGACCCAGCGGTTCTGCACGGTGCGTGCGGGCAGGGCGGTGAGCTGTGTTTCGGCGGTGGCGAGCAGATGACGGGCACCGGCGCGGACAGACTCGAACGCCTCGGCGGTGTCGGCATCTCGCCGGCTCTTGCGCAGTCCGTAGGCGTCCTCGTCGTACGGCCAGCCGTCGAGGTCGGTGTGGTCCTCGGAGTACGCGTCCCAAGCGGCGAGGATTCGCTCGCTCTCGCGCACGAAGAGGTCGAGGTGGCTGAGGAACTCGCTGTGGTCGGTGGGGTTGAGGGAAATGATCAGGGTGTCCAATCGGGGTCAGCGGCGAACGGACGGACGTGCGGTGTTCGCCTTCGCCGGGGCTGCCGCGGCCGGTGGGCGGCGGCGTGCGGTCGCTCGGGCTTGGGCGCGGATGGTGTCGAGCCGGCTGATGTGGGCGTCGACGACCTGCTGCGGGCTGAGCGGGCTCGGCTTCTGCACGGCGGTGTGGTGGGCAGTGCGGTCGTACATGCCGCGCTGGATCGGGGCCGGGTCGGCGAGCGCCGTGATGAAGGCGTTCACCAGGTGTTCGGGCGTACGGCCGTCGAACCAGGCGTGCCAGATCCGGCGCCCCATCGGGGTGCCGTATCCCGGTTCGCAGGTCTCGACGTGCCAGTACGCCGTAGCGCTGTCGCCTGGGTCGGCCCGATGTTCGACGTGGCACATGGCGTCGGTTGATCGAGCCGCGTTCCGTGCGTCGAGCAGCCAGCCCGCCGACTCCAGCACGGGGAAGAGGTCCGGCCGCTGGGCGGGCGGCGGGGCGATGAGGGCGGCGGTGAGGCTGCCGAGGACCTCGGCGGGGACGAGCTCGCCGAACTCGGCGTACCAGCGCGGCTCGGTGTCCGTGGGCTCGGCCCGCAGCCGCCACCAGGCGGAGGTGGCGGACTGCGGGTCGAACTGGAGGCTGTGTCGGCGGTCGGGGCTCGTCAGGACGATTTCGGCGCTGAGCGGGTCGGACGTGTGGGTCCACCCAGCCGCGGCCAGGCCGTGCGTGACGTGCCGGACGTCACCGGGGCCGGCGAGGTGGCGCGGGGTGGTGTCGAACGGGATCCGCCAGGCGTGCTTGTCGGCGAAGGCAGCGAGCTGCCGTTCGCTCACCGGCACCGGCCACACCCCTGCGCGGGCGGCGGAGTCTTCGCGTACAAGGCACGGAGGTCGTCGATGGCGTAGTGAAGGGCGTACTGGTCGGTCTGTTCCCACGCAGCAGTGCGCAACTCGGCAAACAGGAGGCTGACTTCGGGGCCGCGCGGCCGGTCGGGGTGGTCCTGCAGGGCGCGGGCGAGGGCGCGCAGGGCGTCGCCGAGCTGGATGGGGACGCCGGTGTACTCGTCGAGGAGCGGCTCGACGAGGGCGAGTGCTTCGGCCGGTTCGGGGTTATCGCGCAGGTACTCGGTGAGGCGCGACAAGGTCTCGGTGGCGTTGCGGATGTCGTCGAGGGTCGGTGCGGGCAAGGGGCTCCTTGGGGTAAGAGACGTTCGGGTCAGCGGTGCGTGCGGGTGCCGCCGGTGTGGGCGTGTAGCCGGGTGGTGGTGCGAGGCCGGGGGCTTCGGACGGAGTTGCGGGCCCAGGTGGCGGCCCGGGCGGCGGTGATCCGGGCTTGCTGCCAGGCGCTGAGCTGGGAGGGCAGGACGGACACGGACGTGGTGCGGATCTGCACGCTGTGCGGGACGCGTCCCCGCGGGCGCATCACGGGCTCGGGGCTGGCGAGAGCGGTCGAGAAGGCTTGCACGAGGTGCATCGGCGTGCTGGGTGTGAACTGGGCGTTCCACCCGTTGCCTTGCTGGTCCTTCGCCTCGGACCACCACATTGCGCGGCCGTTCGGATCGTGGTGGAACTGCATCCAGGCCGAGCCGTCCGGGCTGGTGGCGGTGTAGTGCAGGCCGTCGGCACGCGCGTGCCAGTGCTGTTCTTCCAGTGGAGCCCACACGTTGGGGGCGTGGGCGGAGCGGGGCCGGGTAAGGGCGTCGGTGAGACCGGCGACGATCTCCACCGGGGTCTGCCGGCCGAGGATCGCCCACCACTCGGACTGGTTTCCGACCGCCTGGCCGTGGATCGTCCAGCCGCCCGGAAGCACGTAGGGGTCGTACGCGATCTGGACGGCGCGGTCGGGGCTTTCCAGGAAGAGCGGACCGCCTGCCTTTGACCTGTCGCGCCAGCCCGAGGCGCGCAGGAACTCGGAGACGTGGCGGACGTCGCCGCCACCGGCCAGGGCACGGGGCTCGACGAGGTAGTGCTGTTCGGCCTGCTCGCCCGGGCCCCAGCCCTGCCACTGCTTCTTCACCGGCGCCGCCGGACGACGAGCGGAGCGGGGGACGCCGGCTTCTCCGCCTGGGCGCGTGGCCGAGTGCTGATGTGCTGGAGGGTGTCGCGGTGTTCGTCCAGGTCCCCACCGATGGCGTCGAGTTCGTTCGCGGCCCGCCCCAAGGCGAGCCACACCTCGGCCGGCAGCGTGCCGCGTTCGGCCTGGTTCTTGGCGAACACGCTGCTGGTGGCCACGAGGTGGGTGAATCCGCCGAGGACTCCGTCTGCGGGATCTACCACGCGGGCGATGACCTGTGTGGCGTCATGAGGGGGAAGCTGCGCGAGATGGTCGGCGAGCTGGCCGAGCTGGTGGCTGAGTTCGTCGGCCACATGAACCAGGTTCGGGACGGGATGGGTCATGCTTCTCCAGGGCGGGTTCGGGGTCAGTGGTGGTGGCCGTGGCCGATCCGGCGGGACTCGTCGAGGACCGCCTCGGGACGGGCGCCGGCCAGCGGTACGGGTACGGTCCGGTCGGGGCCGGTGGGAATGCAGGCGCGTAGGTAGCGTCGGAACAGCGCGGTGGCGAGACGGGGCTTCAGAAGCCGAGAGACCGGCGGGGGAATGCGGGGTACTACAGGGTTCTCCAAGTCAGGTGTGTGCGGTGCGGGTGGTCCCGGCGAGACGCCGGGACCACCGTGAGGGCTTACGGGGTGCGACGGGACGGCGCGCGGCGCGAAGGAGTAGCCGCCGGCGGCGGGTGCCCGGCGGACGGGCGCCTCTGGCCAGAGCGGATCTCGTGCACGGCCTGCTCGTAGGCGGTTTCGTCGAAGACATCGGCGGTGCAGTTGACGTTGTATCCGGCCGTGAGAAGGGCGGGGATCGCGCGGCTCGCCAGTCGCTTCTGCTCGTCGAAGCCGAGGTGTTCGGGGACCTCGTGCCAGACGTAGACGGGGCCGGCGGTGCGGACCTCCTGGCGCTTAAGGCCGAGCTGGTCGAGCAG
The DNA here is from genome assembly GCF_042954805.1 of Streptomyces sp. NPDC012637. Classification (NCBI taxonomy): domain Bacteria; kingdom Bacillati; phylum Actinomycetota; class Actinomycetes; order Kitasatosporales; family Streptomycetaceae; genus Streptomyces; species Streptomyces sp. NPDC012637. The sequence continues at coordinate 966,255 of NZ_JBIBDS010000001.1, read as the reverse complement.
GTTGAGGAGCTGTTCGGTAGCACCGGTACGGGTGTCGGCGTGGATCGTGTCGGTCAGGGCCTTGCGGTAGATCTCGACATCGCTGCCGCGGGCGTCAGCGCGGTTGCCCATGAACGTTTCTCCAGTTCAGCGGTGGCGGGGTATGTCAGAGCGGGGCTGGCTCTGCTTCATCGCACCCGGGTGGCCCCCGCCCGGGACGCAGTCGGGGCTGGTGCTGCAGGTGGAGTGGACGTGGGGGCGACCCGGCCCGAGGGGTGCTGGAGAGCTGTGCCGATGCCCTGGGCGTCGAGCTGCCGGCCGGTCGCGCGCACGGCGCGTGCCTGCGCGGCGGTGTCGTCACCGCTGAGGCGGTAGATGCCGGTCTGCTCGTCGGGGAGAAAGCCGTTGGCGGCCAGAATCGCGGCGGCGGTCTCGCCGACGGGAGCGGCGGCGAGGCTGCCATCCGGCTGCCAGGTCAGGACGACCCGCTCCGGCTGGGACGGATGGACGCTGTCGACCGCGTTGTGGCGGGCCTGGGCGAGCGCGGAGTCGTACCGGGCCAGCAGATCGCTGGCGACCTGCTCGGCGCTCAGGAAGGGGTCGTCCACGAGGGCGATGCCGTTCGGCTCGCGTACTCCGCGGTACGCCTCGTCGGGGAGGCTGCGGGGGGCAACGGCGGCGATGAGGAATCCGTCGCGTCCGTCATGCCGGTCGAGGACGACGAGCTGGGCGCCGTCTGGGCGGCTCAGAACGGCTGCCTGCGTCAGCGGTTGCTCGACGAGGGACTCGGCGACGAGATCCAGATCCCAGACCCGGTCGGCCAGTTCGGCGAGGTCGTCCTTGTGGTCGCACGGGTGGTAACTGCTGGTCCAGGCGCCGGGGAGTTCGCCGGCGAGGACATCGGCGTACGAGGCGAGGCGCTCGGAGTCTTCGTGGTTGTGCATGGTGTCCTTGGCGGGATGGGGCGTTGTTAGCGGCGCAGCCCGGCGGCCACGGGAGGCGGCGGCGGGGCCGGCGCGGTGCGCGGCGGTGGTGGGCAGGCGCACACGGCGGAGCGTTCGCGTTCGGTGGCGGGGACCTCTTCTGTGCAGGTGTTGCGGCCGGGGTGCGGGGCGTTGCGGTCCGCGAGCGCGTCGCGGGTGTGGGCGAGGTCGCTGCGGATGATGCGGAGGCGCTCGTCGGCGACGTAGCGCAGACGGCGCGCGGTGTAGGGCGAGGCGGCGTCGCCGAGACCGTCGTGGAACTCGGCAGTGGCGAGGAGGACTTCTTCGAGGGCGGCGAGGATGCCGTCGTGGGCCGCGGTCAGCTCGGTGAGCACTCCGGCGGCCTCCCAGGTGTTGGTGGCCTGGCGGATGCGTGCGGCGAGATGGGAGACCACGGAGCCCAGCGGCGGATCGTGGGCCGGGCGGCGATCGGTGTCGAAGTCCTCGTCGCAGTCGACGTGGTATCCGACAGCCCGCAGCCGGGCCACGGCTTCGATACCGAGGCGGGTTTCGTCGTCCTCGATGAGGTTGCTGGGGGCGCGGTGGTAGGTCTCGTGGACGCGGACCACCGGGACGAAGCCCGCGCGCTGCAGGACGCTGTGAGCCTCGGGGTCTCCGCCGCGGGCGAGAACCTCCTCGGAGTGCGGATCGCGGCGGACGGTCAGGAATCGGTCGGCCAGGGGCAAAGAGACGCTTCTCCTACGGTGATCGACGTGCGGGGGCTTGGACGGCGGGGGCTTGGACGGCGGGCGGCGCCGGGGCGGCCACGCGCGGGCGGGGTGCGGTGATCAGAGCGGCGGCCGTGGTGTCGAGGTCGTGCTGGATGCCGTGGAGGCGTCGGGCGATCAGCTCCAGCTGGTACGCGAGGTCGTGGCCGGCGGCCCCCGGCTGCTGGGCGATGCGGTGGGCGGTGTGCTCGACGAGTCCGCGCACGGTGGCCAGCGGACCGGATTGCTCATCGGCGAGCTGGGCGAGGACTGTCGCGAGCTGGGTCGAGGCGGTTGGCACCGGCCGGGAGGCGATCCGCTGCTCGGCTGCAGCGTGTACGGGCGTGAGGTGCAGGTCCTGCTCGATGCGCCGGGCTTCCTCCTGTAGCCGGCGCAGATGGTCGGCGGGCTGCTTTTGCCAAGTGCCGTCGTATCTGATCAGGCTCGCGATCAGGTCGAGGCGGCCACGCTGCCCCTGGACGGAGATCCAGGCGCAGCCGTTCTTGTCGCCTGGTGTCTCGATGCCGGCGGCGCGGGCGAGGCGGTGGGCGACCTCGGCCCATTCCGCATCGGCCAGGTCACGGTCGTCGGGGTGGAGCCGGGCGTCGAGGTGGAAGATTGCCCGCCGACCGTCCCGGCACTGCACCAGGGGATCTTCGAGGTGCTCGGCCCACTGGGCGGCTGTCCACATCGTCTGGTCGCCGTCCAGCGTGAAGTAGTACAGGCCCTGCCAGTGAGCGACGACGGTGTGCTCGGTCAGCACCTCCTCCGCCGATAGCGGACGCCCCAGGGCCGCGCTGAGCGGGTCGTGCGGAGTGTGGGAGCGCTCGTTGACGCGGAGGATCATGCCGTCGTGCCTTTGAGGGCTCGGGCGCAGCGATGCCGGCGCGCGTCCCGGACGGCAGCGATCAAGGAGCGCTCGCGCACGAGACCGGCGTGCACTGCCGCGTCGCCCGGAGGCAGAAGATCCAGCGCCCGGTCGATGGCGGCGAACGCCTCGTCGTACCGGCCGAGTCGGCGCAGTGCGCCAGCCACGCGGAAGAGCACGATCGGATCCGTTCCGGTGTCGAACGGGGGCCGGCTGCTGAGGGCGAGCAGCCGCTCCGCGCCCTGGTCAAGGTCCTGGTCGAGCCACAGGCCGTGCAGCAGAACATGCAGGGTCTTGCCGTGATCGCCGGCTTCCGCGAGGACCTCGTCCATGAGGTCCAGGCCCTCGGGGCGGGACTGACCCAGCAGCGCGAACGCGTACAGGGCCCGGCTGTAGCAGTCCAGCCCCGCCCGCACGGCCGGATCGAGCTGCTCGACAACCAACTGGAGCGTGGGACAGCGGAAGTCGTACCGCAGGCCGCTCAGATAGAGGTGGCGGTACGTGCGGGCGGGGTGCGGGTCGAGGTGGGAGGCGGCGATCTGGTCCGGGCTGAGCAGGCTGAGGACGCTGTGCCCGGCGGCGCGGGCCGCCCAGGCGACATCCGCGCAGACCTCGGCCGACTCCCGCCAGTCCGCGCCGAGTTCACGCAGGTCCGCCGCCAGACGACCGGGCCACGTCGGGTTCGCCGGATTCGCGGTGGCACGGGCCTTGGCCTTGAGGAGGGCGAGTGCGCGGCCGGGACGGCGGACGGGGAGGCTCACCGGCCACCCCGCGCGTCGGCGACGTGCACAAGCTGACCGAGGGCCGTGGTCGTGTACCAGCTGCAGTCGACCAGCGCGTCCTGCCCGGGGAACTTCGGCAGGAGGTGGTCCTCCATGGCGCGCAGGTAGATCAGGCAGTCCGGGCAGCGCCGCGAGAGGTGCACCAGATAGCGGGGGTGGGCTGTGATGTACGTCTGGGCTCCGCCCGTTGCGTTGCGAAGCCGCCATCCGTCCTCGTCGGTCGGGGTGTGCCAGGACGGGGCGACGACGCGCATCGCGTCACCCCACAGCTCCCCGCCGGCGACGCCCTTGAGGACGACGACCTGGTCGCCGGCCTGGAAATGGGCGTGCATGATGTCCCGGGCGGGGGTGAGCGGGTCGGGCGTCGGAGCGAAGGCCGGGGTGGGCGCAGGCGTACGGGCCGGCGGGGTCATCAGAATTCCTTCCACACGGAGCGGAGTGGCGGTGGGAGGAACAATGGTCCGGAGGATCGCCGGTTTGGCTAACCGGCGATCGTCGGCTATGTTCCGTCCGCGTCAGCGGAACGGGTTCTCCGTCCCGAGATCCGCCTCACTGGCTGCGTCGAGGAGTTCGAGCAGGTCAGAGCCCTCCGCGTCCCTCTGGTCGATCCACCACCCAGCCCTGGTGACCGTACGGGCCTTCTCCTCCAGTTCCGCCCAGTCCGCCTCGTCCCAGGTCCCCTCCACGACCAGCGCGGTGTGCGCGGCGGTCATGAGCTGGTGGCGAGAGCGCGCGCCCCAGTCCAGGGCCCGCTCAGGGCCCTCCAGCGGCGGCATGTCGAACTTCTCGGCCCACTCGGCGGCGGCCTGCTGCTCCTCGGCGCGCTTGGCCGCGAGCCACTCCTCCTTGGACTCTGTGTCGGCGTCGCGCGCCGCCTTCCAGCACTCGGTGCAGTCCCTGGCCGCGAGCCAACGGGCGAAGCCGGCGCGGCGGTCGGCGGGCCGGTTGGACAGGTCATGGACGACCTCGTCACCGCACACGTGCTTGACGGTCCACTTCGTACGTACAGCCATGAATGAATCTCCTTGAAGGTGTGCAAAGGCGGGCAGTCAGGTGCCTGCTCAGGCGTGCTCGCGGCGGTTCCAGCCACGGAGGGCGGGTGCGTGGCCGGGGCGGGCCAGGAGCAGGAAGGTGAGAGCGAAAGCGGCTCCGACGGCGGGGAGCGCGGCGATGCCGAGGACGTGGTCGGCGAGGCGCCCGGACAGCGCGGTGCCAGCGGCCTGTCCGACGCCGATCGAAAGGATCAGCCACGCGTACGCCTCGCTGGTGCGGCCCGCGGGGGTGAGGGCGTCGGTGACCTGGTAGGCGCAGGCGACGACGACGGTGAGGGACGCGCCGGGCAGGACGACTGCCACGGTCGCCGCGTGTGGGCCGGGGAGGGCGAGCAGCGGCAGCCACCCGGCCAGGAACGCGACTGTGGCGAAGAGAAGTTGGCGCGGGGTGGAGCCGGGCCAAGCGCGGTGCCCGTAGACGAGGCCGCCGAGGAAGCTGCCGGTCGAGAAAGCGGCTGGCAACAGGCCGGAGAGCATGTCCCGGCCGTGCTGGTCGGCCATGGCGACCGCCCAGACGTTCAGGGAACCGATCGCGAAGCCGATGCCGGTGAGGGAGACGAATAGTGCCACGAGTTCGCCACCGGCCAGCCGCCGCGCGTGTCTACCGGCGGTTGTCGGGGAGGGCCGCCAGCAGCGGGACGGCGGCGCGGTCGCGACGACGAGAGTGCCGGTCAGGCCGAGGACGGCGGTGACGGTGAGCGCGAGGGCGGGGCTGTGCACGGAGGCCAGAGCGGCGGCGACGAGGGGGCCGACGATGTAGAGCAGGCCCTGCGTGCCGGTGTCGAGAGCGAGGGCGGCGTGCCGCAGCCGAGGATCGGGGAGCACGCTCGGCCACAAGGCCCGCAGCCCGGCCTCCAACGGCACCGAGGTCAGCCCCGCGGCGACGACCATGGTCGTGGCGAGCGCCTGCCCGCCGTACGGTGCTGCGACCGGCAGGGAGATGAGCAGGCTGGAGTTGAGTAGCGCGGTCGGTAGGTGCACGGCGGTCTGGCCGTAGCGGTCCATGAGCCGTCCCTTGACCGGCTGGGACAGCGCGGACGCGAGCCCGTACAGGGCGGAGAGCAGGCCGCCGAATGCGATGCTGCCACCGGCTGCGAGGGTCCACAGGACGATGGCGACGGGTGCCATGGCGTTGGGGAGGCGGCCGGTGAGGGTGCCGCTGAGGAGGCGGGCGACGTGCGGGCTGCCCAGCACCGCACCGTAGGTGATGCGTGGTGTCGGGTCGGTCGAAGCGGTCAGGGACAACGGGAGCTTTCTGTCAGGGAACGGGCGGGGCCGCTACGTGCGGCGTACGGGGACTGCAGTGCGGGGAGGCGGAGCCGGGGGTGTGGTGTCCACAGCGGGGCGCGGCCGGATCCGCGGAGGTGTCGGCACGCGGTGAGGTGGCAGGACGGCGACGGTGGCTTCGAGATCCTCGGCCGTGGAACGGACCTCGCTGGTGAGGAAGTCGAGCTGACGGCCGAGGGCGTCGAGCCGGGCTGCGATCTGCCGGCCCTGCACGCTTTCCAGAGCGTTCGCGAATACTCCGGCCGTCTGCAGGAGCTCCTGCAGACGGACCATCGGCCCGGCGTCGTGGCCCTGTTGTGTCGCGCTGAACAGGACCTCGGAGACGTCCCCGGCGGCGCGGGCCTCGACGACGTCCCGGAGCAGCTCCTGCAGGGGCCGCTCGGGCGCGGGCTCCGGGCGGTCGAACCGTGAGATGTCGGGCCGCAGCACGCCGGGCGGGACGGGGCGTGGGAGCGCCTGTCCGGCGGCGTACTCGTGCTCGTAATGCCCGATCACTTCCCAGCCCGGCGTGTCCGGGGCTCCGGCCAGGGCGATCACCGTCGAGGTCTCGTCCTCGACCAGATAGGCGAGCGTGATCTGGCGGCCGTCGGCCGCGTACCACGACTCGATCAGATCCAGCTCGCCCCGGGCCCGGGCGGCGTGGGACCTCTCGGTCCACATCTGCCGTTCCTCGTCGGGCAGCTCGGGCTTCGGCTGGTGGTTCAGATCGGCGAGGTGGGTGGCGATGGAGCCGTAATCCGCCCAGGCGGCGAGGTGGGGCCACACCACGCTGTGCTGGTCGCGCTCGGCGGCCGAGCCAGAGGCAGCGGGGCGGTCGAGGACGCGGGCGATCTCGGCGTGGGAGGTGGCGAGGGCGCCGAGCAGGTCGCGCCAGGCGACGGTGTGCCGAGCGGGCGGCAGCTCGTCCAGCACCCGGCGGGCCAGGTTCAGCAGCTGGTCGGCGTGCGGGGCGAGAAGCGCCGCGTATGCCTCGGCAGCGGCCTGGTTCCGGCGGGTGCGCGCTGCTGCTGCGGCATCGGGGTGGACCGTCCGCCCGTAGCGATCACGGACAGTGCCGAGCGCGGTCTCCATCTCGCGGTCGATGACCGCCATCCGCGCGTGGAAGCCACGCGCTTGGGCGACGAGGACTGCGACGTCGGTCGCGCGGGTGTCAAGGATCTGCTCCTCCTGGTGGTCGGTGTGGGTCAGCGGGCGGCCCGGCGACCGGGAGGGGCCTGCGCCGTGATGACTGGCGGGCGTGCGGGCCCGGCGGGGACGACCGCTCCGCCGGTTTCGCGGCGCAGGCCAGGAGCAAGGCGCACGGGGTAGCGGGCGGCGGCGAGCATGTCGGCCGCCCAGGTCGCGTGCTCGTTCTCCCAGTCGCGCCCCATGTCGAACGGCAGCCGGATCCAGTGCCCGCTCAGGGACGGATCGAACAGGAAGCCGGCGCGACGCAGGATGTCTCCGGCGAAGGCGTCGAAAACGCCGGCGACTTCCACCTCGCCGCCCGGCCCGCGGGTGATGCTGATCGGCTTCGCATCCGGGGTCACCGCGACCGCCCAGCCGCGGCGGAGGCGGTCAGGTGGACGGTGGGTGCGTAGGTGGGCTTCGGCGGGATCGGTCGCGCCGACGGCGGGGAGGTGGTCGGTGCCGGGCCGCGCTGCGGTGACCGGCCGGCCGCGGCTTGGGCGACTCGGCGACGGCGCTCCATCAGCCCGTTGGGCCGAGCTGGGCGCGGCGGGCTGGCCGAGGCGGCCGGATCCAGGGCGACGTCGGCGTGCACGGTGTACCCGTGGCGGCGCAGGTCGTGGACGGCCTGGCGGGTACGGCGCGGCCCGTCGCGCTCGGGCTCGGCCAGCCGGAACAGCCTCGGTTGGTCGGGGACGGGCTCGAACTGCTCCCGCTCGAGGTACCAGTGGGCCAGGTGCGCCGGCATGGAGGCGTGGAAGGCGGCGACGAAGCCGTGCTGTTCGTGGGTACCGAAGGTGAAGTGGGTGCCACGATCCAAAGAGGGGGTCTCCTTATGGTGGTGCCGCAGGTCAGCGGCGGGGTACGGGGCGGCCGGCGGGAGAGCGCCGGGTGGCGCCGAGACGGCCAGGGCAGGGCACTGGGACGGGGAGCAGCGCGCGGGCATGCGCAGGAACGCTTCGACGTGGGTGACTCACGTGTCGACGGCCGACCAGGTCCACGCCTTGCGCTCGGGGTCGTCAGCGGAGTGCCGTAGGCGAGCTCCTCGCGCCGGGTCTCGGCGTCACCGAAAGCGCCGGCCAGCCGTACGAGAACATCGGTGTCCTCGAGCTATGGGGTGACGACGGGGCGGCGCTGGCCGAGCACTGCGGAAACGTGGTCCAGGACGGTGCGGCACTTGAGCCAGGCGCCCTGTAGGAACTAGCCGGCTGCCGTCCGTCGGCCGCGGCGATGCCGAGTCGGGTGGCGTCGCCCTACCGGCCGGAGTCGGCCGTTGCCATCCAGGTGCCGTGCACGGGCGCGGATGCGGGCGGTTGCTTCGGCTTGGAACGGCCGCGGTTCCGCGTGATGGACGACCCTGTCGTGCGCGGCGAGAAACCGCTCCGTGATCGCCCTGTCACGCGGTCGAGGGGAGGCGGCAGGACGACGTTCGCCGGTGCGTGCAGCCGGAATCGCGCCCAAGACGATTTGCGCCTCAGCGAGTCGGCACCTGCCGGGGACCGGGTCGGGTAGGCGGTTCAGTCCTTTTGCCGCTCCACGTGAGGCGCCGATGGGGACAAATGACACCCGGCACTGCAGTTGTGAAGTTACTCCGGGGCCTGAGAGATGCCGAGTTGGCTGAGCCAGCCGATGCTCGAAACCCAATTGCCCCCCAGAGTGGGCCAGATAACTGCCGACTGCTGGGAGTGGGCGAGAGCAATCACGTCGGGCGTCGGCCGTGCAGACAACAGGACTGCCCTCTTTGGGTGGTCCAGAAAGCGTGTGTAGTCGGCCAACTGGCTCAGTGCCATTCGGACGCTCTCGCGATCGGGTTTCACTTTCGCCTCGATCAGGAGATAGGCCGAGTCCACCCAAATGTCCGTGAACATGGGAGCGTGATTAGGTGTATGCCTGATCTGCAGGCTGAGGGTCGAATGGCCGCTGCGGTTCAGGTGGCGGCAGAAGTTGAGGACGAGTCTGTTCTCCGGACGGAGTTTTGCGGTACCTAGGGCGCTCTGATCGCACAGCAAATCGGCACGTTCGACTGACCTGAAGCTCACCACCTGCGTGTCGCAGACAGCGGCGAGCTGCCCCGGAACATGAGCCACGGTCTCTGTAGGACGCAACTTGAAGACAGGTGGGTAGGCGAAACCGTTCCCAACCCGGACGGGTTCAGATGGCCCCACGTCTTCTAGGATGAACTCGTCGATGTAACGCGCGGTGCGCATTCCTGTCTCGAAGACATGGATGGGACGCCCCTCCTCGGCCGCTGCGAGGAGTCGAGCATTCGAGGGATGACTCAAAGCACCCCAGTGTTGTACAGGTCCGTCGAAGACAGGCGAAGCACCCAGGTAGTGCAACAATCCGTCCGTGCGCCAACCAGTGGCGTTGTGCGGGATGTTCGGTGTCCGCATTAGCAGGCCGGCATGTGAACCCCGTCGATCGGCTCGGATTCCGGACTGCGGAGCAAGGATCCCAGAGGCCCTGAGCTCGGCGATGTCCCAGAAGTCTCCAGGTCGACCTCTGAGATGTCCGCTGCGTGTGATCGGTGTGCTTCGTACCATGAACTGGCTCTCGCTCTCCGATCCAACCATGTGTGCCTGAACTGACCTCGTATCCGGAACGTACACGGCGGCACTGACATCCTGGGGGGTGTTGGTGACCATCTGGCGGTGAGGCGTTCTCAACGGCGGGGCCGGGACGGTGCGGCCACGGGAAGAGGTAGGTCACGGAGCTCTCCATAAGAGCCCGGTTTTCTCATCTGTCTTGCATGGTCACGGGGAGCAGCTTCGGCAACTGCAGTTCCCGGAGCACCGCGCTTGGGGCGGCGGTGCGAAGGGCGTGTCCGTACTGCCAGGCGTGCTCGCGCGCTGCCGCTTCCAGCTGGTCGTATTCGTGATGGGCAGTCATCTGCCCAGGGTGCTTGCGGTATCGGTACACCGGCAGGCGCAGCAGGATCCCGGGCGCGAGGTTGGTGACGCCGACGGCCGCCATGTAGTCCTCGCCCTGTACGAGGCCACCTATCGGGGCTGCGCGGACGAGGTCGGTGCGAGCGAGGATCGTGGTCGGCCCGATCGGGATCGTGTCCTGCGGCCGTGCCCAGTAGTTCATGACGGTGCAGGTCCATGCTCCACCCGGCGCACCAGCCCACGCCAGTGGATTCCAAGGTGGACAGCCGGGCGGCCATGGCGTCGTACTTGGTGCGGACCTGGGCGAGCGGGAGGTTACGGGCGCAGGCGGCGCCGACCGGGCGGGGAAGTGCGAGCGTGCTGATGCGCGGGTCGGCCGCGAGAGGGGCGGGCAGACTGCTCGGATCGGCGCCGTCGAGGGCGATCACCGCCTCCCACGGTACGGACTGCCGGGTGAGGCTCGCGTGCATGGCGGTCAGGTAGTCGAGACGGTCCTCGCGCAGGCGGGAGGCCATGACGACCGTGATCGGGGGCGTGGTCAGGGAATTCTCCAAAAGGGCGGACGAGAAGGGAGACGTGTGGCCGCCGCGCGGGGAGACGCCGGTACAGGCGGTTGGTCCGGGACGGCGGATGAGTCGGTGGCGAGAGGGCAGCCCTCGGGGCGGCCACCCTTCTCGTCTGGCCTTTCGTGCCTAAGCTGGGGTGATGGTGCAGTTCACCCATGACGAAGCCACCGCTCGGCGGTCTGGGGAAGTCATTGAGCAGCTGGTCGCAGCTCGCGACAGCCTTGCTGCCGGTACGGGCGTGGCGTTCGAGCGCGAGCATGAGGCCGTGGCGCGCACCGCATGGAGCTGGTGGATGCTCGTTACGGACTCGTCCTGGCTCGTACTGGAGCAGACGAAGGCCGGAAACGGCCTCCTGGTCGCCCCGGTAACGCGCAACCTGGTGACCCACGCACTGGCGCTGCCATGGCTCATCGACGGCGGGGTGGCTGCCTTGCAGGCGGTGGACGCCTACGGTGATGAGGAGCTGGTCAAGCTCATCAACGCTGCTGTTGAAGTGGGTTGGGCCATTGGTGAGCTCGGGGACGAGGACCGCATCCGCCGCGATGTCGCCGGTAGGCAAAGCCAGCTCACCCCAGAGATCACCCGTTTGAAGAACGAACTCAGGAACACCGAGACTTTGATGACCGCTTATGGAGCGAAGCCGTCGTACCTCGTGTATCGGCACCTAAGCGGATTCAGTCACACCACCCGCGACACGGGGAAGCTGTATTTGGCACCCGTGGGCAGCGGTTCGAATGAGTGGCAGATCCGGACTCGTCCCCGCCCGAGCGGGTTCAGCGATGTCATTGGTGTCGCTGTATCCCTGGTGCAAGCTGGACAGGCCATCAACCGCATCCTGGCTGGTCGGCCGCTGACCCAGCCGCTCCAGGAAGCCACCCAGCACCTTGGGTTGCCCGACGACCTTGTGCCTACCAGGAGGCGCCGGCGATAGCCATCGCTCAGCGCGTAGCCGAGCGGGTAACGAAGTCGGGGTGCTGGCGTACAGGTCCCGCTAGACGGAGGTGCTCGGGCCAGCGGCCTCGGCGTCGGTGCGCCGGCAGCCGTACCCGAGGAGGCTGGACGCCTCGGGCACGCTCGGCACGGCGGCGATGTCCGAGCACGTGAACGTGTAGGTGAAGGCGGGGCTCGCGCTGGTGCCGAGCCAGGCGCGGTCCTCCTTCTCCGGAATGATCCGCAGACTCGGGGCGGCGACGGCGTCGTGCTGGGTGTGCGTGTGGGAGAAGACGACGAGAGCGCCCGTGGTGGTCTTCAGCGCGTACGCGTCGGTGAACTGCGGGTCGGCGGCAGCGAATCGGGTGGTGCCGCGCGGGCCGAACTTCCGGGTCGTCTCGTCGTGGACCTTGATCTGCCGCTGGGAGGCTGCAGTCGGGGCGAAGACCTTCTTCCCGGTCAGCTCGCCTCCGGTGGCGAAGTTGTCGGTCACGGCCGAGCGGAGCTGGCTGACCGGCGCGGTCAGGGACTTCGAGGAGGCGTCGACGGCGGTGGCGTAACCGTCCTTGTCGAGCACGATCGTCGGGAGCTGCTTGGGATCGTCGATGTCGACGGTGGCCACCATCTCCCACTGCATCGACTTCGTGTTCTCGGCCATGACCAGGACACGGGCGAACTGCTGCTGGCTGCCACCCCGGGTGACGGCCGCGAACCACCGCTGCTGTCCGTCCTGCAGGCGCGGGATGTACAGGTCGGTCGCCGACAGGTCGTACGACCACAGCCGGTACGGCTCGCGGTCCGCCTTCGGCAGGGCCTCGTCCTGCTTGAGGTCAGCCAGCGACATCGCATAGCGGGGACCGCCTTCGACGGTGTCGAGAAGTGCGCGGTCCTGCTTGACGTGCGCGAGGTTGTTGGTCGTCGAGTAGTGGGTGATGGCGTCGCGTGCCTGCGCCGGGGTGAGCGCGGGGACCGGCGTCGGCGCGGCGGTGGCGCTGGGCGCCGTCTTCTTGGCCGAGGGGCCGCTGTCGTCGCTGGTGCAGGCGGTCGCGCCCACGGCGACGCAGAGAGCTGCGGTGACCAAGGGCAGGGTGCGGCGGGCAGTGCGGATGAGTGCTCCTCGTACTGTGGAAAGGCGGAAGGAAGGGGGGACAGACAGGCGGGGGCGATGTGGGGTTCCGGCCCGGCGGTCGGCCTACCGGTGGCGCGCGGTGGCGGCGCTGGCGGGCGCGGGACCGGGCAGGCGCGGGGGCGTGGTCGTCGGTGTGGTGGTGTGGCGGAGGTTCACGCCGATGCCCTTCTGGGCGAGGTGGTGGACCAGGACCCGCAGGCGCAGGGCACGGCCGTCCTCGCCGTACGCGGCGGGCAGCAGGAATGCGGCCTCGTGCGGGTGGTACTGGCACCCGAGGGCGTACAGCGTCGTACGGGCGTCTGCGGGGACGCTCTTGTACGGCGTGCCGAGTGCGCCGTCCTCGTACCAGGTCAGGGTGACGACATCGGCCACCTTGGGTGGTCCGGGGCGGTGCGGTGGTTCGGGCTGGACGGCCGCGTTGCGCAGCACGGTGTCCAGGGCTCGCTGATAGCGGGGCAGCAGGCGAAGGGTGACCTGGGCCGCCGCACGCGCAGGCTGGTCGGGGACGGCGATGCCGCTCGGCTCCTTGACGCCAGCGAAGTGGTGGGACCTGAACTCCGGATCTTCGGGCTCCAGCGGTGCCACGACGAACTGGTGGCGGTACCGGGGCCGGTCGGTCACATAGAGCGTTCGTCCGTCCTGGTCGAGCAGGACTGCGTGGTGGCCGACGACGTACTGGCTGACGATGTAGTCGACGTGCCCGGCGTCCCAGAGCCTGTCGGCAGCAGGGAATTGCTCTTCGTAGGAGTCGTGGTGGGTGTACTCGCTGGTCCAGCGGCCGGGCAGCCGCTCAGCCAGTTCCTCGGCGAACGCGGAGAGATCAGCGCGGGGTGAGGGCATGTGCTCCCAAGTCGAATCGTGAAGGACGCGTTTCTAGCGGCGGGAGGGTGGAGGGCTGGAGGCTGCCGAAGGACCCAGGCCCAGGGACGACGGGTGGGAGACGGCGGTCCGGTCGGCCTGTTCCTCACCTGGGCCTATTGCGGGCGGGGCGTAGTGGGCCAGCAGGTTCTCCAGGTCAGCCCGGATGACCTGCGCTGGAGCCGACCGGACACCGTGGGCGGCGTCACGTAGGAGGCGCACCGCCTGTGGCGTGTGACGGCGCTCGTGGCCAGCCCAGAGGGCCACGGCCACGAAGTGGCCGGCGATGTGGTCGAGCACGGGCGTGGTGGTTTCGACGAGCCGGCGGGTGACGGCGCTGACCTCGGCGGGCGTCTCCGCCTCGGCGAGCGCGGTGAGGTAGGGAGTCAGGTCGGGGAGCGGCAGCGGCTCGTCAGGGAGCGGGTGCGCGGCTAGGAAGGGCTCGGCGTCCCGGCGGGCGTGGCGGTGAAGGGTGGCGGGGACAGCGCCGCCATCGTGCTGTTCGGGATCGGGGTGCGACACGGAGGCTCCGTTCTGGTTGGCTCGTGGCGAGTGGCTGCCATCGGTTCGCGCATGTCTCTGTTGCCGTGTGTTCGCCACGGGCGACTGAACTCGATGCTTCAGCGCACGACGCGCCCTTGTCGGGCACCGATGGGTGTCAGAGGCACAGCGCTGGTCTTCGACCGGGCGTCGCGGATCCGGGAGAGCTCGACGGCGTTGGTGCGCAACTGCTGTGCGGCAGTGCGCAACAGCGGGGCGATGCGGTCGAGGTGCTCCTGGAGGGGCTGACGGAAGTCGAGCGGAACAGGGGTCCTTGCCCCGGTTCCTGGCTGCAGAACGTGTCCGTGAACAAATCCGAGCCGCTCGACGACGTGGCCGAGGTGGCTGAGCGCGGTTCCTAGGGGTACCGCGCATTGGGCGAGTGCGGCGGTACCGAAGCGTTCGGCGGGACCATGGGTCAAGCGGTGGAGAATCTCGTGCCGATAGCTGGTCGCCAGTTCCTCGCTGATCTCCGTCAGTACGCAGCCGGCGTCGCTGACCATCGTCCGGATGGCCGGGCTGATGTCGTCGCCGCGCCGAAGCTGTTTGGCAATCGGAACGTCCGCGGTCATTCGGTCGAGCGTGCGGGCCAGCTGGAGGAAGTAGTCGGGGTTTGCGATGTCAGGCATAAGGCGTGGTGGTCTTTCAGTCGGCGCGAACCCACGGGTTTTCAGTGCATGCGGGCGTCGGTGTCGAACAGCGACAGCTCGCGCGAATGGAGAAGATGTTGAACGATGAATGATCGTCCGGCGACCTTCCACAGGCCGCGTCCGCGGTTGAGGTGGGCGATGGCGTCCATCTCGACGGAGGTCAGGCCGAGCAGGGAAGCGGCAGCGTGGAGCTGGTCGGTTTCCTGGCGGTAGATGATGCGGGTGGAGCAGTCGGCGAGGAGGCCCTCGGCGAGGGCGCGGCCCTGTGATCCGGCGTCGCCGGCGGTGAGAAGGTCGCTGAGGCGGTGGATCACCATGAGGTTGGCGATGCCGAGGCCGCGGCTCAGCTTCCACTGGGCCTGCATGCGCTGGAGCAGGCCGACGTGGCGCATTAGGCGCCATGCCTCGTCGTAGACGATCCACCGTCGGCCGCCGTTGGGGTCGGTGAGGGCGGACTCCATCCAGGCGGACGCGCAGGTCATGGCGAGGACGAGGGCGGTGTCGTCGCCGGAGCCGCCGAGCCGGGACAGGTCGATGGTGAGCATCGGGGAGCCGGGGTCGAACGCCACGGTTGAGGGTGCGTCGAACATGCCGGCCAAGTCACCGTGGACGAGACGGCGCATCGCGTGCGCCAGATCGCGGGCCGCGTCCCCGAGCCGCCCGGACATCATCCCGGCGGCGGAGTCGAGCTGGTCGGGGTTGTTCAGGGCGGCGGCGACGTCGCCGAGGAGCGGCGTGCGGCCGGTGGTGGCGGCGCGGGTGACGACCGAGTCGAGGGCGACGTCGAGGGCGGTGTGCTCCATCGGCAGCAGGTCCCTGCCCAGGACGGTCCGGGCCAGGGAGCCGAGCAGCAGCAGGCGGCGCTTGCGGAGCTCGCCGGCCCAGTCGGCCTCGGAGACGGAGGCTGGCCGGGGGGCGGCGTCCAGCGGGTTCAGCCTGCCCGGCAGTCCGGGGCCGAGGGCGACCGACGTGCCACCCAGCGCCTGCGCGACGGGCGTCCACTCTCCCTTGGGATCGCACGGCACGTAGATCCGGTACCCGAAGGCGACCGACCGCAGGGCGAAGCTCTTGGCCAGTGCGCTCTTGCCCTGGCCGATCACGCCGGCCAGCAAGATGTTCGGGTTGGTGAAGCCCTCGACCTTGCCGTACAGCGCGAACGGGTCGAACACGAACGACGCTTCGGCGTGCACGTCGCGGCCGACGTAGATGCCCTCTGCTCCCAGTCCGCCCTCGGCGAGGAAGGGGTACGCCCCGGCCGCGATGGCGGTGGTCATGCGGTGGGCGGGCAGCTTGAGCCGGTTCCCGCGGGCGGAGGCAGGTCCGGGGCGTCCGTTCGGCGGGTACAGGGGGGCGGGCATCTCGTGCTCGGCCGGCGCGGTGCCCGCCGGGTGGGCGGCCGCTTCGGCGCGGGCCTTGGCGGTGGCTTCGGCGAGCCGGCGACGAGCGGCCTTCCGCGCGGCTCGGTCGGTGCCGTGCGGAGTGAACAGCGGACTTGCGGAGGCGCGGCGGGCTCTGCGGGCGGGCCGGTGGCTCATCGGGGGCCCTCGATTCGGCGGGTGGTGCTCATCGCGCGCACGGGGTGGTGTGCGGGCGGTTGAGGTCGGCTGGGGTGGTCTTGCGGCGGATGATGTGGCTGGCGGCGAGGTGGCGCTGGCAGATCGTGAGGACGGGAGGTCCCTCTGGGAGCCGCTCGGGGCGGCACTCGGTCGAGTCTGCGGAGGTGGCCGGCAGGAGGTGAAAAGCGGTGTGGACCTCGGCCGTGGCCTGCCAGAGCCGGGTGTGCGCGGTGGCGAGGTGCCGGCCTGCGCCGGGATACGGGGGACGCGTGGTCTCGGCGAGCTGGTCGAGGAAGCGGTGCAGCGCGGTCAGGTGTGCGTGGAGCACGTCGAGGTGGACGCGGTCCACCGGATCCGGCGGTGTCGGCCGTGCCAGGGCGCGGGCGTGGTGGCGGACGCCGGCGGTGGCGGCGCGGAGGTAGGGGTGCGCGTCGTCGGGACGCGGAGGGGAGCTCAAAGGGGTGGGGGCCTTCCTGCCGCCGCAACGGTGTGGGGGGCGGCGGGGTCAGAGAGTGGTGCGGGCCAGGGGGAGAGCGGAGACGGCGAAGGCGTCGGGCTGCTGGTAGTTGAGGCGGCGCAGGTCGACGCCGGCGGTGACGGCGGCGGTCTCGATTTGCGCGCAGGCGGCGTCGAGGAGGGCGTCGGTGTCGGCGGTGACGGTGACCAGGCCGGTCAGGGCGACGTCGGCGTGCCCGGCGATGAGCTGTCGCTCGCGCTGCTTGACGTCGGCGTACTCGACGGAGTCCTCCTCGCTGTCGACTTGTCCGCGACGGGCACGCTCGCTCGCATCGGCGATGATCGCCGCCTTCTTCCGCTGGACGTCGCGCAGCGCAGACTCGAGTCCCTGGGGCACGTAGATGAGGGAGAGGGTGCGGCGGACGCCGGCGCTGAACATCAGGCCGTGCAGGAACCCGGCGCCCATCTCGGTGCGCGGCCAGTTCTCCACCCAGTACGTCGCGTGCCGGGCGGTGTCGGTGGCGAGCCGGTCGTACTCCTCGACCTGGACGACGGGCCCGGCGGCCGCTGGGTCCGCCTCCGCGTGCCCGGTCTCGGACCACTGCTGCAGGGCCGAGAGGGCCTTCGGGTCGTAGGCGGTGCGGATGACGGCGGCGATCTCCGGGGCGCTCAGCCAGCCTGTGATCATCAGACCTGCGTTCCGGGCGGCCTGGGCGACGCTGGCCGTGGTCTGCTCCATGACGGTGAACGCGCCGGGCAGACCACCGCCCGCCTGCGATATCAGGCGCTTGGCGGCCTTGAGGTCGAGGGAGATCGCGAGGTAGGTCTCGTGCGGGGCTGCGGCGGGGCCGGCGGCGGCGACGAGTTCGGAGTAGATCTGTCCGGCGACCGGGGTGTCGGGTCGGCCGTGCTGGGCCCAGTGCCGGGCGAGGGTGTCGCCGGAGTCGGGGACGGTGCGCTCCAGGACCTGCACGGTGGCGACGTGCCCGGTGCGGGCGATGCCTGCGAGCGCACGCCCCCATCCGGCCACGTTGTGGTTCTGTGCGGCGGGGTCGAGCAGGACGAAGGCCCGGGAGGAGACGCGCGCGATGGCGGTCAGGGTCTGCTGGTGCGGGTCGTGGACGGCGGCGGCGCCGTTGGCGGAGTTGCCGGGGGTGACGACCTTGAGGGAGGCGGCGGTGCCGGGCAGGTGCAGGACGCCGTCCTGCCGGGGGCGGGTGACGGGCCGGGCGAGCCAGAGCGTCTGCCCGGCGCGGCGGCGCTGGGCGTAGCGGGCCACGATCGGAGCCCAGTCGATCAGCGAGCGCCCATGCCGTCGGATCGCGACGAGCGCGGCGACCGCCGCCCACAGCGGGGCCAAGGCGACGGCGCCGAGCAGCCCCGTAGTGACCACGGTCACCAGCAGGAGAGCCAACGCGAAGGAGACGAGGAGGAGTTGGGGAAGGGAGAGTCCCAGGAGGATGCCGCGGCGGGAGCGGTGGGGGAATTTCACCGTGACCGGGGCGACGGAGAGATCAGACAAGGGCTTGGTCCTGGAGGCGCGGGGGAGTGGGGGCGGGAGGTGAGTCACCTCCCGCCCCCGGTATCGGGCAGGGGATCAGAGGCCGGTCGAAGGCGGCGGCGAGGCCGGACTGCTCGTGCCGACCGTCGAGCCGGAGGACGGCGGAGCTCCCTGTGGCGGCGGCGTTGTGGTCGGCGGGCTGGACTGCCATCCGCCGCCCTGGCTGGCTGCGGCGCCCGGTCCGGAGCCGCCGCCTGCTGCCGGGCTGCCGCCCACCTGGCCGCTGGTGTCGTCGGAGACACTGGTCGGCGCAGGCTGGACCGCCTTCTCCAGGCCGGACTTGACGGCGTCACCGCCTGGCGAGACGCCAGAGCCTCCGGTCTGCGAACTCTCCTGGTCTCCGCCTCCGCCGGACGGGGAGGAGGCGACGTCGCCGGGGAACCCGCCACCGCCGGGGATCGAGTCCGGTCCCTGCGGAGCAGCTCCTGCTCCCGCACCGGCTCCGGCACCACCGGTTGCTGCGGTTGCCGCCATCGCGGCGGCTTTGCGGGTCGCCTTCTCTGCGTGCTGCTTTGCGAGCTGCGCACCGGCGCCGCCGGCACGGTGGATGGACTCGCCGTCGGTCCCGTCGGCGGCCCAGTGGACGAACTTGAAGGTGGCGTACGGGCACAGCAGGATCAGGATCATGATGACGATGCCGGCCATGACGTCGGCGAGGGCGGCGAGCCCGTCCTTCGAGTCGGTCTTGCCCATCGCGGCGATGCCGAGCACGAAGACGATTGTCATCAGGAGCTTGGAGACGACGAGGGTGGCGGTGGCCTCGATCCAGCCCTTGCGCCAACGGCGTGCGGCTTCCCAGCCGCCGCCGGCTCCCGCGAACACCGCGAGGGTGACCATGACGAGGATGCCGACCTTGCGGACCATCATCACGCACCAGTAGAGGACGGCGCCGATCGCGGCACCGAGGGCGGCGAACACCATCACCAGCCAGCCGAGACCTGACAGGGCTCCGATCTGGGCGACCTTGACGATGCGGCTTACGGCCGTCTCGATCGACAGGTTGGAGGCTTTGAGGAGCCCGGCCGACAAGGCGTCGACGACTTCGATCGCGACGGTGGTCAGGGCGATGGCCGCGAAGGCGAAGATGACACCGGACGCTGTGCCGGTGAACGCCTGTGTCAGGGCCTGCCCGTCGCGCCGGATGGCGGCCCGGACGAGCTGGGCGCAGAACGTGGCCACGAGGACGACCAGGCCGATGGGCAGGATCGTTTCGTAGTTGTCGCGGAACCACCCCGCGTTCAGGTCGACTTGGGTGGTGGCGTCGACTGCCTTGGCGGCGAGGTCGGCCGAGGCGGCGGCGAGTTCGCCGGCGGACTTCGCCATCCAGTCGCCGATCGCCTTGCCGGGGTTGGACGCGAAGTCCACTGCCTCGCCGACCGCGCAGACCTTGTCCGCGAGGGGAAGGTCGCAGAATCCCATGGGGGAGCTACCTCCTTAGGTCAGGGCGCGACGCGCGGGGCGATGGCGACGAGCGAGCAGTCGGCCGAGGGCCGGCACTGGACGGCGAGGGTCACGGAGCGGTCCTCCGCTCCTCCGCCGCCCTTGGCCCAGGCGATCCGCTGCTTGCCGGTGACGGTGACGGCGTAGATGTACGCCTTGGTGATCGCGGCGGGGTCCTCGGCCAGGGCCTGCTTGAACGCGGCCGGGTAGTGGGCCTCAGCCGCGGTGGCGGTGGCGTACTGCTGCTGGTCGGTCATCCGCGACCACAGGGTCGGGTCCGGCACCTGCGCGGAGATCGAGACCCAGTCGCTGTACTGGGTCTCCTTCGTCATCCACGCCTCCATGCCGGTGAGCTGCTGCGCGCGGCTGGTGGTGCGGGTGTCGTAGGACCAGAGCATCGCGGCGGCTTCCTTGGCGAACGCGACGGGGTCGGAGATCCGCGGCGGCCGGGGCACCGAACCCGTTGTCGGCGTCGGCTCGCGCACGGCGTCCGCCGGCGGCGAGCTGCTCGTCGGGGCCGGGCTGCTGGCCGTCGGACGGTGCTGTTCGCCGCGGCCCGAGAAGTAGGCGGTCGCACCGGTGACGGCAAGCAAGCAGGCAAGCCCGATCGCGATCACGGCGGCGCGGCGGCGGGCCGACCAGCCGACCCCGTAGGCCGAAAGGGAGAGGATTCGTTTCGTCATTTAGTGAACCTGCGACCCCAGGGCGGAGAAGAAGGCCACGATTCCGTTGGCGGCGCCCAGTCCGAGGGCGGCGCCCGCAGCGACGGTGGCGCCCTTCTTCCCGTTCGCCTCGGCCTGGTGGCCACCCGTGTGGTGGCCCCACGCCCAGACCGCGAGGCTGACGGCGAGCGCGCCGACAACGGCGATGATGCCGAACAGGTTGATCGAGTTGACGACGTTCTTCAGCACGGCCAGGCCGGGCAGGCCGCCGCCCTGGGGGGTAATTCCTGGGTCGTAAGCGAGGTGGATGAGGTGGCCGGCGAGGGGAGACATGGGTATGGGAGGGCTCCTTGCGTGCGCAGGCCAAGCGGGCCCGGGCGGAGGTGAAGAAGAAGAGGGGGAGGGGCGCGCGAGCGGCGCGAGAAGGGGCCGGCGTCAGAGGACGCGGCGGGCGGCGAGGACGTCCCAGTCCTTGAGCGGCGTGATCCGGACGGGCTTGCCGGTGCGCGGGGCCTCGATCACGAGCCCCTCGCCGATGTACATGCCGACGTGCTCCGGACGGGCCGCGGTGCCGCGGCTGAAGATCAGGTCGCCGGGCTTCAGAGCCTTGACGGAGACGGCTTTGCCCTCGTTGACCTGCGTGTACGTGGTGCGGGTGAGCTGGATACCGGCCTTGGCGTACGCCTGCTGCATCAGCGAGCTGCAGTCGCAGCGGCCCATCGGGTCCGGGCCGCGCGGGGCCGTGCACGAGCCGCCCCACTGGTACATCGTGCCGAGCTGGTGCATCGCCCAGACGATCGCCGTGCGGGCGCGCGGATCGGTGTCCTTCGGGATCGAGTAGCCCTTGGGCACGGCCCCTTCGGGGATCGGCCCGTACTGGGACCCGTCCGCCGTGCTGCAGCCCGACAGTGCGGTGTCGTCGGTGTCCTTGTCGGAACCGCCGGAGTTGCCGGGGAAGGTGGCGGCGATGGCCTTTTGCAGGGCAGTGGCCAGCGGCTCCCACTGGGCGTAGGCGTCCGGGTAGCCGGACTTCTGCACGGCCTGCGCCGCCTGGGTCACGGTCATCTGCTGCCAACCGCGCACGCTGAGCAGTGCCTTGTAGAACTTCTCCGAGGCGTAGACCGGGTCGCGGATCTGGTCGGGAGTGCCCCAACCCTGCGACGGGCGCTGCTGGAACAAGCCAAGGCTGTCGCGGTCACCGCCGGAGAGGTTACGCAGCCTCGACTCCTGCATGGCCGTGGCGAGCGCAATGATCTGCCCCCGCTTGGGAACGTCGAGGCTGATCCCGGTGGCGACGATGGTCTGCGCGTTCGGGATCTGCTCGGCGGGCAGCGACAGGCCCTCGATGCGGACGGCGGAGGCGTCCGCGCCGTCGAGAATCTTGGTGACCTGGTCGGTGATCTTGTCGGTGTCCAGGGTGGGCAGACACTGGTCGATGGCGCTGGTGCGGGTGGCGGCTTCGCTTGAGCTGGCCATCATCATGGCCGTGCCGCCGAGGAGGAGAGGGGAGAGGAAGACGACGCCGATGCCGGCGGCGAGCGCCTTCAACCGGCCTCGTCCGCTCGCGCGGAGTCGTTTTCGGGCAGGGGCGGGCAACGAGACGTCACGGAACGGCCTTTCGGGGTGCAGTGTGCGGCCTGCCGCGTGCGCGAGGCGTGGTGGAAGGGGCGCGGCGGCCGTGGTGGGCGATCGAGGTGCTGGCCGGTCCGGGCGAGTTGCCGCTCGCTCCGTAGGCCAGGAGGTGAGCTAGGTGTGCCGGGGCAGGGGGAACCTCCGCGAGGCAGGGGGAAGGAATTGCCGTCGGCAGTGTGCTCCGGGCGGTTCAAAAACAGTAGGTGCAGATTGGCGGTTGACCAAAAAGTCGGCGTGAGGTGCCGGAATCCGGCACCTAGGCATGGCACTTCTTGGTCGTCGGCGAATTCGCCCCTACAGTTTTGGGAATCCCCTCGCCCTTCCTCGGTCCGTGGCCCTGGGCTTCTGCATGCCCAATTCCGGCCTACGAGGCTTTCCTTGCGCGACGGGGTCTTCTTCCTGGATCTTCACACACCCGAATCGGGGTCTCTCTTTGCCTTTTTCCCTGCACCAGGGCGACGCCCTGAGCGTTCTCGCCGGCCTGCCGGACAACTGCGTCGACTCCGTCATCACCGACCCGCCGTACAACAGCGGGGGCCGGACCGCGAAGGAGCGCACCAGCCGCTCGGCGAAGCAGAAGTACACCTCCGGCGACGCCAAGCACACCCTCGCTGACTTCACCGGCGAGAACATGGATCAGCGCTCGTACGGCTTCTGGCTGACGCAGATCATGACCGAAGCCCACCGGCTGACGAAGACCGGCGGGACCGCGCTGCTGTTCACCGACTGGCGCCAGCTGCCCGTCACGACGGACGCCATCCAGGCGGCCGGCTGGCTGTGGCGCGGCGTGCTGGCCTGGCACAAGCCGCAGGCCAGGCCCCAGAAGGGCCGCTTCACCCAGAACTGCGAGTTCATCGTCTGGGCGTCCAACGGGTCAATCGACGGCTCCCGGAACCCGGTCTACCTGCCGGGCATGTACAGCGCGTCGCAGCCTTCGGGCAAGGCCCGCCAGCACATCACGCAGAAGCCAGTCGAGGTGATGCGCGAGCTGGTCAAGATCGCCCCGCCGGGCGGCACGGTGCTCGACTTCTGCGCCGGCTCCGGCTCCACGGGCGTCGCAGCGCTGCTGGAGGGCCGTGACTTCATCGGCGTGGAGAAGACCGAGCACTACGCGTCCATCGCGGCCGACCGGCTCACCCAGACCGTCCGCGAAACCCTTACCCAGGGGGACGTGGTTCTCGCCGCCTGACACCACAACCGCATGTGCAGCGGCGGAAAAAGACCCGTGGTCTTTCGGCCCTCGGCGGCGCCGCGCCATGCGTGATGCACGGTCCGACGGGCGCTCTGCCCGTCGCCGCTTCCACGTCCCCGCTTCCGACGCCTTCCAGGAGGCCATCCCTACATGAACGACCCCGTAGAACCCTCGTCCGACGGAGAGTTGGAGCCGGTCCGGATCCCGGACCCCCAGCTGGAGGGGATTGAGGCCAGCGTCCGACGGCTGATGGATCAGTCCGCCCAGCAGGCGCGGCAGCTCGACCATCTGGCCTCCGCACCGTCCCCCGGCGGATCACCGTTCGCGGCGTTCGGCATGCCGGGACCCGGCGGACCGCCACCGGCTGCGCCGCCGGAGCCGCGACCGATTCTGGAGCTGGACGGGGAGGAACGGGAGGACGAGCTCGATGCTCTGTCGGACTGGGTCGACGACTTCCTCCTGCCCGTCTACGGGGCGGAGGTCACCACGGCGGCGCCCTGGTGCCTGCAGTGGCAGGAGCACGACGACGTCGTGGCGTGGCTTCACGCCCTGTGGCTCGCGTACCAGCAGCACAAGGACCCCGAGGCGGGCCTGTCCGGCCTGTTCGTGTGGCACCGGGACTTCCTCACCCACGCCATCGCTGCGATCCGTGCACCCGGGGGGCCACTGTCGGCCTGCATGACCTCCCCGGAGCGTCCCGCACACCGGATCCTGCCCGGCCCGCCTCCCTCCGCTCGCACGGAGAGGGCGAACGCGGCGGAACCCGAGGTGCCCGGCGCTGACGAGCCGGGCGAGCTGACGTCGTGAGCACGGGGCAGCAGCCGGCCTTCGGCCTCAGCTTCGATGCCCGCGCGCTGACTGATCTCCTCCAGGCTCCCAGCGACATCCGTGACCTCACCCTCTCCTATCTGCAGGAAGTGGTGAACGCCGAGCGCTTCGGGCTCCGGCTCACGGGTGACTTGGAGGGCTATCGCAAGCTGTTCGTCGATTCCCGGAAGGAATGGCGCGTCGTCTACGGCGTGCGGCCTGCGCCCGAGGAGTCCGCGTACCGGCGGGAGATCCACGTCGTCGCGGTCCGGCCGCGGGCCGGTAACGACGTCTACGACGAGGTCGGACGCCGTCTGGGGATGACCCGCCGTCCGCTGAGCGCCCGCACTCATGCGGCCCGCTCCCGCTCCCCGCAGCTGACGACCCGCGGCCCGGTGCCGAGGCCGGGACCTCTGGCCTCCGCGATGCTGGGACTGCCCCGCCCGGCGCAGAGCCCCTCGCACCATCACGCCCGCTGAACCACGGAGGACCCGCCTATGCCGGCTGCCCACGCCCCCGATGTTGGAGACACCGGCTCGGTCTGGGGCATGGCCGTCCGTACCGGCACAACAGTGCTGATACCCCACCGAAAGGCCCTTATTGTCCGCCACCGCATCGACGCCCGACCAGGGGCACGTGCCTGAAGTCGACTTCGAGTTGGATGAGTTCGACGCCGATGAGCAGATCTGCCTCGAGTTCTACCGCCAGGTCGCGGTGCGCGAGGACATGCTCGTCCCGCTTGCCGAGCACCACACCGCCGACGGCGTGCACAGCTTCTACGTCCTGTACGACCGCACAGCCACCTACGGGCACCCGGGCGCCCTGCAGTACCTCGCCATCCCTCTGCGACGGGACCACGGGAAGCGGACGTTCAGCTTCGAGCAGGCTTCGCTGCCGCTGCCCGCGATGGCGCAGTCCTGGCTGATTCACCGCGGCTGCCCTCCCGACGCCATCGGCGTCGACCCCGAGCTGGGCCCGCAGCCGGCGGATGAGGCCACGCGGGTTCTGGAGCGACGCCTCGCGGCCGACGGAGATCGCTACGCGATGGGCTACTCCTACACCCGCGACGACCCGGACGACTGGGTCACCGTGGTGGCACTTCGCGCCCTCGATGAGCGATCCCCATCTCCGTTCCGGGTCGTGGTCGAGGAGGTCGACACCGACGCCTGGACCCACACCCTGCGCGAGGGAGGCTTCGCCACGGTCGAGGAAGCCCTTCAGTGGTGCGACGACCGGCTCTGCGGCACGGCTGGCCCCCTCCCGCCGGTCCGGCCGACCGCGTCGCCGACCCGCCCGGTTCTCCCATCAAAGGCAGCTGCTCCGCGCCCGCGTGGCCGATCGCGCTGAACAACAAGGCGGGCTGGCGCGGCGAAACATAGCCGACGATCGCCGGTTGGCCAAACCGGCGATTCTCCGGACTCTTAAACGGCCGACGGGGCGAAAGGCCCGGTCCGCTTCTTTTCGCATTCCCCTTTCCTCGTACGGAGGTTTATTCCGCATGCGCTCCACCCGAATTGCGATATCCGCAGCGATGCTCGGCGCGCTCGCCCTGCCGATCGCGTCCGCGACCGCGGCCACCGCCGCGCCGTCGGCCGTGCCCAGCAGCGCGCAGACCGCCCTGCCGACGATCCGAGACTGCGACCGGCCCGGACCGTGGGTCATCGGCACCCGCGCGGTGACGATCCGCTCCAAGGCGACCACCCGCTCCACCGCGGTCGGCATCCTCTACCGAGGCCACAGCTTCACCGTCCACAGGACCATCGGGAACTGGCACTACATCACGGACCGGACCACCGGCGTGAAGGGCTGGGTGTCCGGCACCTACGTCTACCGCGACGTCCGCATGTGCCTCGACTGACAAGCACCCGGCGACAAACCGCCTGCCTCGTGACCGAGTTGATCGCTCGCTCGTCGAGTCCCGTTCCGTGAACAACCGGGCCGCCGTGTCCCGAGAGAGAAGTTTTCCTTGTCCGACGACATACCCGACGGCACAGAGGATGTCGTGGGCGTGCTCACCGAACAGATCGAAACGCGCTTCGGAATGGGCATGGCCCAGTTGACGGCCGCGGTTGCCGAGGAACCGGCTGCCCATCCTGACGCCACCGACATCGTCAAGTGGCACGGCCTTCTGGCCGAGTCCCAGGCGGTGCTCGACCGCACGGAGGACGACCTGCTGGCCGCGCTGGAGACCCAGCCCAGCGAGGTCGACGACCCGACGATGGACCTCGCCCACCGCGTCAACGCCGCGGTCACCGCACGCGACGGGCGGGCTCTGGTCGTGCGGTGGCTTCTCGACCCGGATGCCCCGGGGAAGAAGGATCTCGCCGTCGAACGCCTTGCCCGTGCCCACCGCGCCGGCCGTAAGGGCCCGGCCGTGCAGACCAGCCCGCCGTACCGGCCCGCGACCGCACCGGCATCGGCGGCGCTAACGGCGAAGGCAGCGCAGCGATGAGCGCCCGGCTCAAGCCCAGCACCGTCGACGGCCGTCTGCGGGAGGTGATCGGCGCCCCCGTTGCCAAGCTGTACGAGACGGCGATGAGCGCCGATGCCTCTCCTGCGGTGACCCGTGCCCTGGAGCTGCGGTCGTTCCTCGCCCTGGCCGAGGAGCAGGTCGCCCGTGTCCGCGACCGCGTGCACGCGGCCATGGCGCCCGACCGTGACATGGGCGAGCTGTCGGCGGAGACCCTGCGGATGGACGCGCAGTGGCTGGAGGCGGCGCTCGACGCCCGCGACGGCTACCGCGCCGCGCTCGACGACCTGCTGCGCACCATGCCGCCCCTCGTACGGCAGCTCCGGCCAGTCCAGTTCACGCAGCCCAAGGCCACCATCGCGCTGCCTTCGGCCGTCGCCGCCCCGGCACCACAGCGTGCCGGGGCGGTCCGGGCCCGCCGACCGTGAAAGACCCCGATTGCCCGACCTCACGTCCACCGAGATAGCCGGACGGATCGAGGACCTGTACAGAGCACCGCTGGGCGACCTCGCATCCCACGCGCAGGATCTGCCGCCCGGGATGCTGTCCGCCCTGCTCGGTATGCACGACGAAGTCGCCCACGCCGAGCGGAGCATCGCCTCCCACCGTGACCGCCTCGCCCAACTCGTCCATCCCGAGCGGCAGATCGGCGGACATGAGGTGTCACACGTTCTCGACTGCTCCCGCCGGCTCGCCGAAGCGGTCTCCGTCCGCGACGTCCAGGCCAGGACGGCCTCCGCCGTTCTCCAGAGCCTCGGACCCGTCCCCGCACCCGCGCCATCCCCCGGCTCAGCGTCGGCCGTACCCGCCGCGCCCGCCCCTCCCGTCCCGGCCGCGAGCGCCGCTCGCAGCCGCTGACCTCTGCGGGCCCTCCCCTTTCACCCACCCAGGAGTTCCTCCCTTGGCCATCACCGGTCTGCCTCCCGACACCGACGCCGACATCGCCCGGGTCACCGAGGCCCTCGCCATGATCACTCCGCGATGGAACGTGCGGATCATGCTGGCCCTGTCCGGCCCGCCGCTGCGGTACAGCGAGATCGCGGCCAAGGTGTCCTGGCTGCAGAACGGCCAGCTCCACCCCAAGCTGCAGTCCCTGTGCGACGCCGGCCTCCTCCAGCGCACCCAGCACACCCCGCGCCACGTCACCTACGGCCACACCGACCGCGGGGCAGCACTGCTGCCGATCCTTCCGCTCATCGTCACCTGGGCCGAAGAGCATCTGGAGAAGACCGACCGGCCGCTGCCAGCGATCGAGCAGATCGAGGACAGCCTGACCCTCCTCACCCGGAGGCACGCCGCAGCCATCTTGTGGGTGCTCAAGTCCCGCGAAGAGGTCAGCGGCCGGGCGCTGGCCAGGATCGTCATGCCCAGCAGTGACTGGACCAACATTTACCCCCCGCTGCGCCAGCTCGTGGCCGACGGCCTGGTCGACTCCGACGGCATCGGGCAGCCCTACCGCCTGTCCGCCGCGGGCGACGGCCTGGCACCCGTCTTCGGGGCCCTGTCCGCGTGGTCCGCCGGACACCCGCTGGCGCACGCCGCCCGGCACCCGGTCTGGGGACGCCCGGGCGCCGAACCCACCCCGAAACGATGGGTCAGCAACCAATCGCGCCTGCCGGCCCCGGCAACAGCGCCCCCGCCGGCCCGAGCGGGGCAGACCCCGGCCCCGACGTGGCAGAACCACGACCTGTTCTCCCACGCCGCGACCGCACGCCCGAAGGCCGCGCTTCCGGCGGGAGGCCCGCGCCGATGACCACCTCCTGCAACACGGCCGAACTCCGGGACACCGTCACCATGCTGTCCTCGCCCCCCTTGATCCGCCTGATCACCGAGATCGACGACAACGGCCCGATCCCGCCGCGGGGACTGGCCAGCACCCTCGCCGACCTCTCCACGCACCAGCTGCGCCAGACCACCGACCAAGCCCGCACCCTCGGTCTCATCCGCGTCCGTCCGGGCGTCGGAACGGGCCTGACCGAGGCCGGTATGGAACTGGCCGACGTCTATGACGCCACCGCCCGTTGGGCCCGGCGACACGCGTACCCGAGCGGGATCTCGGAGTTCACCAGCCGCGTCCAGCACAGCCTCGGCCTCATGGCGAAGGCCCTCGCTCCCAGCTCGGGTGACAGCCCCGGCTGCCCGACGGGCGCCCCTCTGCCGAGTGCACAGGCCGACAAGGACTTGGCCCGGATCAGCGACCTGCTGTGCCAGTGGCTGGACACGTACTCCCAGGCCGCTCGCCTCGCCGAGTCCGAGCCCGCCGCGTGACCGAGCACACCATGCCCCGGCACGCTCGCCACACCGCAGGACTGCTGCGCAGCATCTACCTGCCGCGCACGGCGGACGCCCTCGCGTTCGCCATGTCCACCTACGGCATCCCGCTCCTGGTCCTGGCCACCACCCGCTCGGCCGTGCTCACAGGTCTGGCGTTCGCCCTGGAGTGGATACCGAGGCTGGCGGCGTTCGGGTGGGCCGGCGCGGTCGTCGACCGGCGCGGCGCCTCGGTCGTGTTCTTCCTCGCCTCCCTCGGCCGCACGCTGGTGATCGCCGCCGGCGCGGTCGTCCTCTACCTCCATCCCGCCGGCATCGTGGCGAGCGCGACGGTCATGGCCCTTGCCGCCATCACAGGAGTGCTCACCGAGTTCAGCTACATCGCGGCCGAGACCGCCGGCGCCGCCGCGGGCCGCAGAGCAGGGCCGCAGGCCCACCGCGTCCAAGCCGTCCTGCTCGGCATCGACCAGACCGCGACCCTGGCCGGACCGGCACTCGCAGGTCTGCTGCTGCTCGCCGGCCCGCCCCGGATGCTCGCCGTGATCACGGTGCTCTCGCTGCTCGCCGCTCTCCTCGCGCTGCGCACACCGCCGTCACCGGTCGCCCCGGCCCGCGCACCGAAGAACAACGCGGGCGCGGGGCTGATCACCGGCTGGCGCACCATCCGCTCCCTGCCTGCGCTCGGCTGGCTCGTTACCGGCCTGACCCTGTCCAACCTCGCCACCGGCTTCCTTCAGGCCGCGGGCCCCGTGATCGTCGTCAACCACTACGGCCAGTCCACCACCGCCGTCGGACTGGTCTGGTCAGCAGCCGCAGCAGCCACTCTCCTCGCTGTCACCGTCTGCCGGTTCGCGATCGACCGCCTGGGCCTGTGGCCGGTCGGCGCGGCCTGCGCCGCTCTCGGCTCGCTCGCCTGTCTCGCCGTCTCCCAGGCCCCCGACTTCCTCTCGTACCTAGTCCTGGTCGCGGTCCTGATGTCCGCCGAGGGCGGCATGACGGTCGTCCTGCGCACCCTGCGCTCCCGCCTGATCCCGCCAGACAGGTTCGGCAGCACCCTGTCGGCGACCATCCTCATCCTCCTGCTGCCCTTCCCCCTCGCTGGCGTACTGACCGCGATCACCCCACCCGACGCGCTCGGCCATGTCATCACCGGATGTGCCGTCCTGCAGGCCCTTGGACTGTTCCTCGCCTTCGCCCGCCTGCGCACCGACCCCGCCCTGCGCACCTGACCCTTTCCCCAGCCCGTGGAGACCGTCCCGTGCCCCAGCCCCCTGCCCACCCTCCGGCGAACCGTGCGAGCGGTCGCACCATCACCGAACAGTTCCACGCCTTCGACGCCCGCAACCCGCACGTCTACCGTGCCCTGGAGCGCATGGCCGCCCGTCGGCTCGCGGCCGGCGCCACGCGCGTCGGTCTCAAGAACCTCTTCGAGGACCTGCGCCGGCAACTCCCCAACGGCGTGGTCGGGCTGAACAACAACTTCACCGCCCTCTACGCCAGGCGGCTGATCGCCGCGCACCCCGAGTGGGCCACCGCCTTCGAGCTGCGGCGCCGCCGCACCGCCTGACAGTCCTTTCCCATCACCTTGCCCAGTCCTCCACCGATTCGGAGAAGCTACTTCTTGTCCGCTCGCCCCCGCCTGCTCGTCGTGTCTCCCGGCGATGAGACGTACCGCGGCTACTGCCTGGAACAGGTCGCCGCCTCCTACGACGTTGTCCTGCTCACCGGCACCGAGCCGACGTGGGAGAAGCCGTACATCGTTGATCACGCCGTCGCCGACCTCGACAACACCACCGACCTGCTTGCCGCCGGCCGCGCCCTCGCCGAGCGCCATGAACTCGCCGGCGTGGTCACCTGGACGGAGTGGCATCTCGTTCCCACCGCTCGCCTCGCCCGCGTGCTCGATCTGCCCACGAACTCCGTCGAGGTGATGCGGGCCTGCCGCAACAAGGCCACCGCCCGCACCTTGTTCGCCCGCCACGGCGTGCCCTCAGCGGCCTCGATGAGGGCCCGGTCCCTCGTGGAGGCCGAGCTGGCGACGATGACCATCGGCTACCCCGCCGTCATCAAGCCAGCCTCGTTCGCCGGAAGCATCGGCGTGATCCGCATCGACCGGCCCGAGCAGCTGCCCGACGCCTTCACCTTCGCCTCGGCCGGTGCCGGCCAGAGCCGCGAGGACACCGCGGTCCTTGTCGAGGAGTACCTCGACGGCCCGGAGATCTCGGTCGAGTGCGTCACCCACCGCGGTGTGACCACCGCCGTTGCCGTCACCCGCAAGAGCCTCGGCCCGCCGCCGTACTTCGAGGAGACCGGTCACACCGTCGACCCCGACGACCCGCTCCTCGTCCAGGTCGCCCCGGTCGCCGCCGCCGCGATCAAGACACTGGGCATCACCGACGGCGTCCAGCACGTCGAGATGCGCCTGGTCGACGGCCGCCCCCGCCTGATCGAGGTCAACGCACGCATCGGCGGCGACATGATCGGCCACCTCGTCCGCCTCGCCACCGGCATCGACCTGCCCAAGGCCGCCGCCGACCTCGCCTGCGGCAACAGCCCGGACCTCACTCCAACCCGGCGCGAGGCCGCGGGCATCCGCATGCTCTACCCGGCAGCCTCCGGCACCCTCACCGAGCGGCGGATCAACCAGCCGTTTGCCGCCTATACTCCCTGGCTGCGCCAGGTGCAGTGGACCCGCCAGACCGGTGACCCGATCCTCCTGCCGCCCGACGGAGACCTCTTCACAGCCCGGGCCGGGTTCTACATCGTCACCGGCCGCGACACCGCGGAGGTCAACGAGCGCCTCGACATAGCCGGCGACGAGATCATCGTGACCACACAGGCGGTCCGATGAGCCCTGAGCCTGACCCGCGCTCCGACAACGACGGGGACGTCTACGTCTCCCCGCGCCATCTCGCCGGCTCCATCGGGATCGGCGATCCCGCGCTCGCCCCGCTCCTCGACCTCGGCTGGGACCTCGAGCACGACGACCTCGGCAATGTCTACGTCAACTCCCCGGACCGCAAGGTCCGCCTCGGCTTCCTCCCCGAAGGCGAGGACGACGGCCTGTGGCGGATCAACGCCTACAAGGACCCATTCGGTGCGCCGGCCTGGGGAGCCTGCTTCAACGACTCCTGCCCCACCGAGCTCGTCCGGGCCTTCACCACCGCCCTCGCCGAGGCGTACGAGAACGGCCCGGACGCCTACCTCGCCGCGCCCGACCCGGGGAGCATGGACCGCGATCCGTTCCTCGCGGTCGTCCCCCTCATTCAACGCGGCTGGCAGATCGACAACCCCCGCTGGGGAGTCTTCGCAATCCAGTCCGCCGACGGGCTCGCCGGACTGGAGTTCACCACCGGCCGCCTCGACCCGGAAGCCGAGCTGACCACCCGCGACGCCCGCTGGAGCCTGTGGGCCGGCACCTCCATCGACCGCCCCGCCTGGTACGCCACCGCCAGCACCGACACCCCCGTGGCCCTGCTCAAGGCCGTCACCGAGTGCGTCTCCGACCCGGCCCCGCTGCCGCGCTGGCGTCAGGACACCCACAGCTACGTCGAGGGCATGGCCCAGCTCACCCCCATCCTCCCGCCAAGCCCGCCGGCCCCGACCCCGCTCGACGTGCAGCGGGCCGTCTCACGCCGACCGGCCACGCTCCCCGCCCCCAGCGTCCCGCGCTGGAGCACCACCACCCGCCCAGCCCTGCCCAGCCCGGGCCGCTGACGCCAGCTCGACCTCGACCGGAGACACCTCTTGTCCCTGCAGGCCCCCGAGTTCTTCGCCGAAATGTGCCTCCCCTTCCCCGACAGCACCGTCGTGGGCAACACCTACTACGCCACCCCCGTCGCGGGCGCACCGCTGCGGCTGCGGATCAGCTTCACCGGAAACATCCACGCGGACACATACGGCGGCCTGCGCCTGGCGGTCGTCCACGCGGATCGGGGAGAGATCGACGCGGTCGCGCTCAACTTCGTGGACCACGGCACCTTTCAACGCCGCGACGAAGCCCACAACACCCGCAAGGGCACCAAGCAGTACGGCACGTTCGACACGTACCGCCGACCCGGCAAGCCGCCGTGGGAGGGTGCCGTCACCACCGGGCTGCGTGACGCCATCGGGCAGTACACCGCCATCTGGTTCCCCGGCGCTTGGGCCGCGTCGGCGACGCGCCGCACCACGGGCCTTACCGCTCACAAGGCCCCCGTCCCGCCGGCCACCCGCAGCGGTGGCCGCACCCGGTGACCGGCCGCCCGCCCGTTCCCCGATGCCCAGCGTTCCGCACGGCCCTTCCAGGAGTCACTTCGTGTCGGCCGACCCGTTCAAGAATCTCGACCCCACCCAGACCGTGAAGGTCCTTCCCCGCCACCTGGCAGGACCCGGCCCAGCCAGTCCCCATACCGCCTGGCCCTTCCCCTTCGACAAGGACTGGTCACTGCACCAACCCGAGGAAGGAACGGCCTTCGCCACCAGCCCCTGCCTGCGGCTGTGGACGAGCCTCGTCCTCGAACCCGACAAGCCCCGCAAGGGAACGTGGACCATCGCCGCCAACCGCGTCCCATTTGGCCCGGCGGCCTGGCAGATAACCCTCGACGCCTCCACACCGGTCGAGCTGCTGCACGATCTCCACACCGAACTGCTCGACCTCTACCTGGAAGACCGGCACAGCGACCGCGACTGGCTGTACGAGGACGCGACCGCGCCGTACGAGGCGTACGCGCCACTGTTCGCCCGTGGCTGGAGTCATCAGGTCAAGACCGGTGGCACGCAGATCTTCCTCGCGCCGGACGGGCTCGGGGGCGTGCGGCACCGGTACGCCACCACCGGATCCGACGGCCCGACCTGGACAGCCTGGGGCGGATATCCGAGCGAACCCCACTGGCAGGCGCGCTTCTCATTCGGTACGCCCACCACGCTCGTCGCGGCCTTCACCGCCTCGCTGATCTCCACCGAGCCGTTCCACCGGGCGGCCAAGGACGTTCCCTTTCACACCCGTGACCACCTCTATATCGCCACGGCGACGGCCAAGCAGCCCACCGGCCATTCACCCGCCATTCCCTCTCCTGCGGGCCCTGGCCCCGGCCTGACCCGATGACCTTTCCACGACCTGATCAAGGAGCCCTCTTCTCGTGCACGCTCGTACCGTCCGCGTCGCCGTCCGATCCGCCACCGTCGCCGCCGCGGTGACCGGCACCCTCACCTGGGCCCCGGCCGCAAGCGCCAACATGCCCGAGCCGACCCCCTCCGCCACCTCCACCCAGACCCCCGCCCCCGACACGGGCAGCGTCTCCATCGTCAAGAATGACCCGGCCGGCGACGTCCTGCCCGGCGCTGCCTTCCTCCTTCTTGACGCCACCGGCCAGGAAGCGGGCACCGGCAAGACGGACGCCCAAGGGCAGCTGACCTTCACCGACCTCGCCCCCGGCGTCTACCGGCTGAAGGAGACCTCCTCCGGCAGCCCGCTCCACGACGTCGTCGCTGACCAGGACGTCATCGTCACCCCGGGCGCCGCCGCCCGCCTGACGATCGTCGACCCGTTCAAGCCGGCCCAGGTGCTCCTGAAGGCCAAGGACGACAAGACCGGCAAGCTCCTTCCCGGCTCCACCGTGAACATCGGCTGCGGCGAGGCGACCCTGCTGACACTCACCACCGGCCCGAAGGGCACCGCCACCGGTGAACTGCCGGTGACCAGCAGGAAGGCCGAGTGCTGGGTCAAGCAGGTCAAGGCACCTACGGGCTATGACCTCTACAGGCCCTCGAAGAGCTTCAGCGTGACGCCCGGGGCCCCGGTGACCGTGACCGTCACCAACGCCAAGACCGCCACCCCGCCGAAGCCCATGCCGACCGAGAAGCCGACCGCCACCCCGTCCACGCCTGGGGACGAGCCCACCGACAGCACCTCGGGCGCGTCGAAGGCGACCCCGACGGATTCCGTCACGCCGGACGCCGACTCCTCGACCGCCCCAGCGGCAGACGCGACCGACAACGCAACGCCGAAGGCGCCGGCCGGCTCCCTCGCCCACACCGGAGCCGATGCCACCCCGTGGATCCTCGGCGGCGCCAGCCTCCTCGTCGCCGCCGGCATCGGCGCCGTCGTCGCCGCACGCCGGCCCGCGGCGGCCGAGACCGAGCAGGACAGCAACAGCGAGGCCAACTAACCCACGATGAGTCCTTGAGCAGCAGGCCCCCGGGATATATCGGGGGCCTGCTGCGTATCCCGGCATCCGCCTCGCGGGAGTCACAGATTGAGCGAAGCCTCTGAGCGGCTGGAGGGGGAAGGGGAGCTTTGGTGCGTGGTCGCCGACCACGACTGACACATTCTGTGAACACTAGATGCTTGGACGTCGGGCTTTTTTCGAGGAGAAGAACCCGCACGGCGGGTATGGCGATGTGCTCGCGTGCGCGCCGCAGACCAGGCAGATTTGGTCCACGGCGCGCAGGCGTTTACACGGCCATGTCAGCGAAGAAGTGCTCGTCTCCGCCGAACTCTTGGCGCAGGATCTCTTGTTCCTCGGCGTGCGCGCGATTCTCTTCCTCGAACCAGGCGGCCAACTCTGTGGGGTCGGTGTTCATCGCCGTCTCCTGGGCGACCAGGGCCATGTACTCGCCGTGCACGATGTGCGCAGGGTCGTTGAATCTGCCGATGCAGGAGTCGCCCGGGGGCATGTCGCCCATGCTGTCGAGAACCTCATGGCCAGCTGGGCGGGCGCACCGGTAGATGGGGACCTCGTATCCCCAGATCGTGTAGCCGCCCTGTAGCTTCCCGCACACTGGAACGAGTTCAGTGCTGGGCTGGACGGGACCAGGACTTGTGATCTGGGCGCGCACGGCGGGATACCTGCGGTTGCGGCCGAGCCTTCGGTGCTCTTCCCGGGCGAGCTTCTTGACGCGGTTGCTGCCGGACCTGGGCACGATCGTCTCCCTGCCGGGATCGCCCACGGACCCCAAGACGTCGTGCGCGGAGCGCAGGTTGTGTGCGGGGCGTGGGACCTAAGGGTCCTTGTCCGGTACACGACCCCCGTGGGCGAGGCTGATCGGAAACGGCGTTCACTTCATGCCGCTGGGCGGTGACCTTAGCGCATCATCGGCGGTCGCGGAAGCGGACTTAGGCCGCCGAACGGCACGGGGCGAAGGGGCAATCGATCCTCTGGATTCGGCTGGACTGTGTGTCGTGTGGGCTCCGGACGGAGCCTCTCGTAGCTTCGTGTGGGTGATCTGTCGAGGCCATCAAGCTCCGGCATGTCGCTGGCAATTGGCACGTGGCGAGTCTTGACTGGCGGGTGGTGGAGAGGCGGTGCTCGGCGAACTGCCAGGGCCGCGTGCAGCGTCTTCTGGTAGGCCGGGTAGATCCCGGTCCAGGGGCGGCTCTCGCGGGCGCTGGTGATGGCGTAGCTGCGCTCGGCGTCGAGTGACGGGAGCAGGAGAATCGAGGTCTCCGGTTCAGCCGCTCGTGAACCGGCGATGCCCCTCACGGTCTTGAGCGCCTCACCGACCCGTCAGCCCGTCCTTGACCACGCAGGTCGCGGTGGCCACGGCGAGGAGCATGGGCAGGCCCCGGTCGAGCAGGCCCGTGCGCCTGGCCTCGCGGGCGGCGGCCCGCTTGGCGTGGCCGGCGAGCAGCATCTTGGTCAGCTCGACGGTCAGGGACGTCTCGAATCACCACCGGGCGTAGTCGCCAGCCGCCAGCGGCCACCCGCACCCACGGCTCGGGGTCGTGCTCGTGGACCGCGCCCAGCGGCTGGAAGCCGTCCCACCGTTTGGTCAGCCGTACCAGGTGGGTCGTCTTGGCCACGTTGTCAGGGCCGTTGAGGCTGACGAAGTCCGGGACCTGCGCTATCGCTCACGCCTCGCGGATCGGGGTGTTGAGGACGGAGACGATCGCGTCCGTGTTCGCGGCGATGAAATCGGCGAGTTCTGGCGGCATCAGGTTCAGCTCGCGGACGGCCTCGGCGGTGAAGGGCACGCGGACCACCTCGTACCCGCCCCGCTCCGGCTTGGCGAACTCCGTCCCCGTTCGCGCGGCCAGGTCCATCGACTCCAGGCGCGCGGTGAAGATGTGCTGGATGCCGACGCCGCCCTCCAGCTCGTCGGTGATCAGGTGGACGAGCTCGGCGCGCTCCAGCTTGCCGCCCAGCTCCTCGAACACCTCCCGGTGCAGGGCTGCCTCGATGGTCGCGTCGTCCGCCTCGACCCCTCCGCCGACGGACACCAAGTACGGCTCCCTCCCGGGCTTGGTGCGCTTGATCAGGATCAGCTCGTCGCCGTCGAGGAGGATGGCGCGGGCGTTGCGCTTGACGATGTCGGTCATGGCGTTTGCTCCTTTTGGTGGTGGTACAGGAGAGAACGGGCGGAGGGCTGCCTGGTGGCGGTGGGCACCCCCGGCTCGGTGGACCCAGCATGGTGGAGGCCGATGGCGGGGCGTGACGTACGGGTGCTGCACCACTGCTGAACAAGGGCGGTTGCGCTGGGCGTTTCGGCGTTCCACCGGGTGACGGACAGGGGGTACGACGGTGCACGGTGCAGCGATGGTCCGGCCGGGAAGCCCAGGCTGTTACGCGACGCCCTGCGCATGAGCCTGCGGGACTCCGCCGCCTACCTGGGCGTCAGCGACCGGACAGTGTCGAACTGGGAGGGCAGCGGAGCGAGTTACCAACCCGTGCCGGCGGATGCTGCCTACCTCAGCATCGGGAACGCGCCGACCGCCCCGCCCGGAGACCTGACCCGTGGTCCGGACGGATACTGCCCGCCTACCGACCAGCACCCCCGCGTCATCGTGGCCGGAGACCTCCGCTCCGCCCGCTTCCAACGGATCATGACCGCCCTGGGTTCCGGTAGCGAGGCCGCGCTGCACGCCTACTATGCGGCCAGGGAACTACTCACCAAGGGCTGAGAACACGTTGGCGTGATGCGACGACGACGGCGCTCAGAAGGGAATCTCCGTGACCAGTGAGTCCGAGGTGGCCGTTGCCGCTGCCGTCGTCGTTCAGGACGGGCGCGTCCTGCTCGTGCGACGACGCGTGGCGGAAGGCGCACTCTCGTGGCAGTTCCCGGCAGGGAAGGTTGAACCTGCCGAAACCCCCGAAGAGGCCGCAGAGCGTGAGACCCAGGAAGAGACCGGACTCCTGGTGACCCCGCAGAGCGTGCTGGGGCAACGGGTTCACCCCATGACGGGTCGGGAGATCCACTACATAGCATGTCAACCTGTTGGCGGCGAGGCAACCATCGCGAGGGCTGATGAGGTGGCCGGCCTGGCCTGGGCCGCGCACAACGAGATCGCGCAATACGTGCCGTACGGGCTGTTCGAGCCGGTGCAGAACTACCTCGACGCTGCTCTACTGCCGTGAACTCCGGTGGGTCAACGCCCTTGAGGCGCCAGGGACGTGTTGTTGTTGTCGGGGCCGGCGTGGCAGGGCTCACCACTGCCGTCGTTCTCGCCGAGGCTGGAGCCTCAGTGCACGTGATTGCCGAGCAGGTTCCGGGTGCCACCTCGCTGGCCGCCGGGGCGATGTGGGGGCCGTATCTGGTCGAACCGAAGGACAGGGTCGACCAGTGGGGGCAACGGTCCCTGGAGATCTTCCGCGAGTTGGCGGAGGACCCGGCCACGGGCGTCCGGCTCACCAGCGGCATCGAGGCATCCCGCACGGCCGAGGCGCCACCGGACTGGGCCACCGCCCTGCCCGGCTTCCGGCCGTGCGAGCCGGCTGAACTGCCGGCCGCGTTTTCGGCCGGCTACCGGTTCACGGTGCCGCTGATAGACATGCCCGCCTACCTCGCCTACCTCCTGCGTCGGCTCGACGCTGCTGGGGGGACGGTCGAACGCCGACGCTTGTCCTCGCTCGCGGACGCCGACCCGGCCACATTGATCGTCAACTGCTCCGGCCTCGGTGCCCAGGAGCTGGTCCAGGACCCTGACCTTCGGCCCATCCGCGGCCAGCACGTCGTCGTCACCAACCCAGGGCTGACCGAGTTCTTCTCCGAGGACACGGGCCTCTCGCAGGACCTGCTGTGCTTTTATCCCCACGGCGACACCGTCGTCCTGGGCGGCACAGCCGTCGACGGCGAAGGCGACCTCGCTCCTGACGGCAAGGCGGCGGCCGACATCCTTGCCCGCTGTGCCGAGGTCGAACCCCGCCTCGCCGAGGCCCGCGTCCTGGAGCACCGGATCGGCTCTCGACCGACCCGTGCCACGGTCCGCGTGGAGGCGGAGCGAGATGACGAGGTCGGCACCGTGGTCGTCCACAACTACGGGCACGGGGGTGCTGGCGTCACGCTGTCGTGGGGGTGTGCCGAAGAAACTCGGGAGTTGCTCTCCGCCAAGTGACAGCCTCGCAGGACAGGCAGCTGTCCTTCGCCGGTGAAGTTAGTCGTGTGCAGCGCTTTGAATTGGGCCGACATGGTCGGATGTCAACGGGAGGATGATGGTGGTCGTTTGATTCTCCGCTCACGGCTGCTCGGCGGGATGAAATAGCCACGAACCAGGTGACCGTCAGTGACGATCTTCGCCCTCGGTAGCCTCCTGGCTGCGGCTGAGTTGTTCCAGGCAGTGGGCCTCATCGTTGCGGCTGGCGAGGGCGTCGGGATGGTCGCGGCCGAGGGCGCGCTCGCGGGCGGCGGCGACCTTGCGGTATTCGGTGAGGGCGTCGGCCCAGCGGTCTAGCCAGCCGAGGCCGACGGCGACTTCGCGTCCGCTGACGAGGGTGTCGGGGTGGTCGGCGCCGAGCACGCGCTCGCGGATGGCGCAGACGTTGCGGGCTTCGTCGAGGGCTTCTTCCCAGCGGCCGAGGCGGCCGAGGTTGACCCCGAGGCCGTGCCGGGCGCGCAGGGTCTCGGGGGCGTTGGGGCCATTCACGCGCGTGCGGTCGTCGATGAGGTCGCGGTAGAGGGTGAGGGCTTCGGCGCTGCGGCCGAGGCGGCCGAGGCTGACGCCGACCTCGTAGCGGGCGGCGAGGGTGTCGAGGTGGTCAGCGCCGAGGGCCTGGTGGCGGGCCTCGGCGACCTCGCAGTAGGTCTGGAGGGCCTCGTTCCAGCGGCCGAGCTGGCCGAGGGTATGCGCGACTTCGTAGCGGGTGCTGAGGGTGTCGGGGTGGTCGGCGCCGAGCACGCGTGCTCGGGCGGCGGCGACGTTGCGGGCCATGTGGTAGGAGTCCTCGGGGCGGCCGAGGCGGCTGAGGTGGTAGGCGAGGTTGTGGCGACAGCGCAGGGTGTCGGGGTGGTCGGGGCCGAGGCGCGGGGAGCGTTCGCGAGCGGCTAGGACCGAGGCGTACACCTGGTGGGCCTCGAAGTGGCGGCCCAGCTGGCCGAGCACGTAGGCCGTTTCCTGGCGGGCGGTGAGGGTGTCGGCGTGGTCGGCGCCGAGGGTGCGCTCGCGGCCCTCCGTGACGCGGCTGTATTCGCGCAGTGCGTCGGCGGCGCGGCCGGTGCGGCTGAGGGCGAAGCCGACCTCGTAGCGGCTGGCAAGGGTGTCGGGGTGGTCGGAGCCCAGTACATGGACGCGCTCGGCGACGACAGCATGGTGGATTTGATATGCCTCTTCCCAGTGGCCAAGCCGACCGGCAGCGAGCCCCACGTTATGGGCATGTTCAGGATCGAGAAGCGAGGCCAAAGCCAGCGCCATTCCCTCCGGAACGGGCTGAAGATCAGGGACATCGAGGAGGTAGTCGAACGCTTGATATCCGCCGGCCGCACTGATCAGCAGACTTCCGGTCGCACCGTGCACGGGAGTGCACAGCCAGGCGAGCGCCTCCTCCATGGGCTCGGGCCGAAGTCGGTCGCCGCCGCGGTCTTCCAGGTAGCGGCAGTGCAAGTCCGCCAGGACGGCGGATGTCACAGGGGCGTGCATTCCCAGACGTCGGCAGTCAACGGCCGCGGCCATAACGGCAGCAGCTCGTGGATGCCCGCCAGGCGCCCAGGCGTTTCGCCAGGACTCAAGCATGGTCGGGCCGCAGGCGAGGGTTTCCGCGATACCGAAACGATCATCTTCAACCGCACGGGCGAGTCGTGGATCGGTGGCATGCTCTGCGGCGCGCGCACGTTCGGCTGCTGACCAGTGGCGGTCGATTCTGATGGTTCGAGCGCTTTGCAGCAGCTCGCGAGTTGTCCGCTCGCGCATCGCCCGCTCTTCTGGAGGTACCTCAGTGTGGGGAGAGAGAAACTGTTGATGCTCGTGAGCTCGCATGGTGGCTATGACAAGCACGTTCCGTGAATTGTCGCCGAGTAGTTGGGTGAGTAGTTGGGCGGTGAGTCCCTGTGCGCCGAGGTAGCGTTCGAGGTCATCCAGCCACACGACGCAATTCTTCTCCCTCTGTGCGGCGGGTAGGAGGGCATGCAGCGCTGATGGGGCGGGGTAGGCGAAGGCGTGGTTCGGCCGCAATGTATGCAGGGCCTCGTAGGCAAGCCGTGTCTTCCCGGCCGTGGACTCGCCGACGATCAGAACGAAGCCGCCTTTTGTGACGGCGGCGTGTACGTCGGCTTCTCGGTCCCGCTGAATGAACGGCGCCACGCGGTCTGTGACACCGTCCCTGACAACGGTCTCGGCGGCGTGCACGCCCAACGCGATCGGGTCAATCAGATCGCGCACGCGGGGCAGTCGGCCAGTAGCACTGGCCGCGTAGAGGCTGGCTGACATGAGTTCGCGCTGCCGGGTAGCCGTGTCGATGCGGGCCGATACGCGGGTGACGGGCAACGCCGTGATCGCTGCGGCTATGGCCGCGACAGCGGCCGCTCGCTCCGGAGGCATCCAAATCGCCGCGATGACTCCTGCCAGGCCAGCGAGCACGGCAAGTACAAAATACGCGAGCCATAAACGGACGCGACCCGCCACGATCCCTCCCGGATGTTTAGGAAAACCATCCTGCGGGCTCAGTTCAGCGCCGTCTAGCCTCCGCTGGCCGACGCTCGCGTACATCCACACACGACGCCTCGACGTGCGGTATGGCCCCGTCCTCCCCAGCCGGTACGGCTGGGTTCGATGTCAAACGCCTCGATTGGATGACAGGGGACAGCAGTTCGCCCGCGGCAGACAGGAAAGAACCCGGAAAGACTGGCCAACGGGTGCGCGAGCATGTCAACGTAGACGACCTTCCCGAGAAACCCCAGGTGAGAGAGGTGATTGCCTGTGACCGTGGCTCCCGTGGATCCCGGATTCTCCACCACCGTCGAGGCGCTGCGGCTGCGTGATTGGCAGCTCGGCCCGGGGCAGCCCACGCTCGTCATGGACCAGTTCTCCGCGGACGACTTCCATCTGGTCGTGGACGACCGCGCGGACGTGCACGTCAACTCGAAGGACGGTCGCTTCTACCTCGGCTGGTTCCCGCTCGGCCGCCCCGGCACAGACGGGGAGGGATGGAAGATCGCCGTCACCGGCACGGCCAAAGTGCGCGGATATCACGTGTCCTTCGACATTGAGACGCCGGCCGAGATCGTGGCCGCCGCCGTGGCCCGGGTGCTTGAGACCTCACGGCGCGTGTAACGCCAGATCGCCGAGCGGGACCTTCCCGATGGCGGCTCTTTCTCGGCTCTTCGGCGGCGTTGCGCCCTCCATCCTCAGTTGCCTTCCTCGTGCAAGGAGTTCCCGTGGAACACACGGAGATGACCGTCGGCGATCTCATCGACCACCTGTCCGTCCACGACCGCAGCACTCCGCTGCGCCTGGCGATAAACCCGTTCTTCCCGATGGCGCATCGCCTCGAACAGGTCATCCAGGCTGTGGACGAGACCGGGCGACCCGTCGTCTATCTGGCTGAGGGCCGGGACGCGAACACGCAGCTCGGTCATCTGCCGCCCGAGGTCGCTGTCGCCCTGGCCTGGCAGACGCCCGTCCAGGCGCCCCCGCGCCGCCCTCGCCGTCGTGCCGGCGGCGAGTAGATCCTCACCAGTCTTTGGAGGCGCCCCTGTACCCCGACTTCCCGCTCGATCCTTCCGCCGCGAACAGCACTCAGTCCGCGTGCTGGGTCGGTCCCCGGCACCTGGCCGGTGACGACGGGCGGCTCTACGACGCCGTGGCCGACACGCTCGCCAACCTTGGCTGGACGAGCCTGACGATCGTCCGCGGGCGACAGAAACCGGACGAGGACCGAGAGGTCCTGCGCAGCACCGTCCTGCACATCAGCCCTGACACCCTCCGGTGGGCCCAGTGGGTCCTCGCGGACGAGCCGTTCCATCTCGGTGGCCTGCCGATCGCCTGGCAGGTCTCGGCTCGCGCGGACACGAGCAGCCCGCTCGCGATGTGGTCCGCGTACTTCACCCCCGATGTCCCGGGCGAGGTCCTCGTCGACTTCCTCGTCGCGCTCGACGCGCGCGACGAGCCTGCCGTGCCCCTCGCCGGGCCAGAGCTGGTCCTGGATGCCGTCACTACGCACGGCTGGCTCCGCCACATAGATCAGCCCGACGCATGGGCGATGGACCCGACCTTCACCTCGCACCTCAGCCTGGGCGAGGTA
This sequence comes from Streptomyces sp. NPDC012637, assembly GCF_042954805.1. Lineage (NCBI taxonomy): Bacteria > Bacillati > Actinomycetota > Actinomycetes > Kitasatosporales > Streptomycetaceae > Streptomyces > Streptomyces sp. NPDC012637. Next base: position 923,393 of record NZ_JBIBDS010000001.1, on the reverse strand, counting down.
CCGCCTCTCATCCAGGACAGCGACCCGCGCGCCCTGACGGCCGAGGCCGACGAGGCTGGCCCCGCTGGATGGCAGGCATGGGCCGAGCCCGTACTCGGGGCACGGTATCTCTGGGCTGCGTCTTTCGGCGCAAGCGTGCCGCACGACCTTGTCCACGCCTTCGCGGCCTCGCTCAGCTCCACCGCGCCGGTCCTGCGCCGGGTCCTGCCCGAGAGCACACAGGATCGCCTCCTCCGTGCCCCGGCTGGCTAACCGCCGCCGCAGGGCAGGTCCGTCACGCTGGCACGCACGAAGCTCGGCCACCCCGAATTGGCGTGGCCGAGCTTCGTGCGTACTGGGATGTCGCCGCCCGAACGGGCGGCGACAAACATCGCGCTCGGTGCCGCATGGGGCTCCCGGACCCGCTGCGCAGTCTGTCTTGAGGCGGCGGGAGTCGTCTCGCTCCTGAACCATCCGTCCTGCGTTGGTCCGGTTCTCCTGGGACTGCGCGGTTCTCCCCTGCCTTCGTCGGGCTGGCAGGGGGCGTGAAAACCGCCACGGGAGTGTCAGTGCTGAGGGCTACCCTCAGCAGAAGCACATGAGAAGGCCCCGGGGCCGTCTCGGGTGACGGCCCCGGGGACACTCCTGACTGACATCTGGACCCTACCCGGACGGGCGGGCGGCTTGCTGGCCGCCCGGCACCGGTGGGCCGTTGCTCGAGACCGTCCCGGTCCCCTCGCACTTCGAGGAAGGACCGCCCCACATGGAACTGACCGGTGCCCGCGTCTCCAGCTACCGCTCGGTGGAGGACTCCGAGGAATTCCGCGTCGAGCCCGACGTCACCGCCCTCGTCGGCAAAAACGAGTCCGGCAAGACGAACCTCCTGCGGGTTCTCTACCGGATGCGGCCGGTGGAGCCCTCGGCCGGGTTCGACGAGGTGATCGACTACCCCGCCCGGCTGACCCGCCAGCGCAAGCAGGCCCCCGCCGACCAGCTCATCCCGGTCGTCGAGGCGTCCTTCCGCCTCAACGACGTCGAACTCGCAGCGATCGAGGCTGACCTGGGGCCGGGCGCCCTGAAGAGCCGCGAGTTCACCGTCACCAAGGGCTACCGGGACGCCACCGAGCAGTTCGACATCGACTGCGACGAAGCGGCCATCACAGCCCACCTGCGCACGAAGCTGGACCAACCCTCCGCCACCGACCCGGCAGTAGCTCAGGCCACCACGATCAAGACCCTGCTGGAGGGCCTGGAAGCGCTCGGCACACCGGAGGAGATCTCGGCGGCCGCGCAGGCCCTCGCCTCCCGCGTCCGCGGCTGGCGGGGGCAGGACGTCGCGCTCTTTGTGATCGACGAGTACATCGCGCCGAAGATGCCGAAGTTCGTCTACTTCGACGACTACGACGCGATGCCCGGCAAGATCTCGATCCCCGATCTGATCGCCCGCCGCGACGGGGGCACGATCACGCGGGGCGAGCGGGCCCTGCTCAGCCTGCTGAGCATGGCCGGGATCCGGCCGGAGGACTTCCAGGAGACCGCACAGCACGAACGGCTGATCCGGGAACTGGAGAACGCCGGCAACGTCATCTCCGACGAGGTGTTCGAGTACTGGTCGCAGAGCGACGAGCTGGAAGTGAAGCTGGAGATCCTCCCGCCGGAAAGCGGTGCCGCACCGCCGCTGGACCAGGGACCGATCCTGCAGATCCGCGTCCACAACCGGCGGCACCGCGCCTCGGTCCCCTTCGACGAGCGCTCACGTGGGTTCGTCTGGTTCTTCTCCTTCCTGGCCTACTTCAACGAGCTCGAGGAGGGAGCCAGCAGCGACCTGGTGATCCTGCTGGACGAGCCCGGGCTGTCGTTGCACGCCTGCGCCCAGAAGGACTTCCTGCGGCTCATCGACGAGCGGCTGGCGCCCAAGCACCAGGTGCTCTACACCACGCACTCGCCGTTCATGATCTCGCCCGGCAGCCTGCACCGGGTCCGCACCGTCATCGATCACGACCGGGCCGGCACGAAGGTGTCGGAGGACATCTTCCGCGCTGATGAGGACACCGCGTTCCCGCTGCTGACCGCCATGGGCATCGAGATGACCCAGACGCTCTTCGTCGGCGAGTACACCTTGCTCCTTGAGGGCCCGAGCGACCTGATCTACCTCGACGTGCTGAGTGAGGCCGCCGAGGCCCAGGGCCTGGAGGGGCTCGACCCGCGCTGGGTGAAGACCCCCATCGGCGGCGCCGGCAAGCTTTCCACCTTCGTCACCCTCCTCGGGGCGAACAAGCTGCACGTCGCCGTGCTGACGGACTCCAGCACCAAGGACACCGGTGCCGTCCAGCGGCTGCGCGACAACGGCCAGCTGACTGCCGGCGGCCTCGTCCAGGTCAGCGAGTTCACCGGCACTGCGGACGCGGACATCGAAGACCTCTTCGCCCCGGCCTTCTACCTGGAGCTGGTCAACCGCGCCTACCGCAACGACCTCACCCAGCCGATCACAGCCGATGACCTCAACCCGAACGACCCGCGCATCGTCCGACAGGTCGAAGCCGTCTTCAAGAAGCGCAACCTCACCAAGGGCCGCTTCAACCACTACCGTCCGTCGGCCACCCTGCTGAGGGAACAGGCGGACCTGTTCGACCGGATCGACGCGGCGACCGCCCTCCGCGCGGGCAAGCTGTTCACCCGGCTCAACGCGCTCCTTCCCTGACGGCCACGGCGGCCAGTATCCGGGCCGCCCGGCAGGCGGCCCGGGGTGACCCGCGTGAGTTCCTAAGTCAACCTTTATGCCGTCAGGGGCCTCTCGGTGGGTGTGTTGATCTCGTTGTTGGCCTGGTGGCTGACGTGGTCGTGCCAGATGCCTTCGCGCCAGCAGGTTGACATAACGCGGAGGCTGACACGACCTACGTAACCCACCCAGCTGAGCCGTCCAGCGGGCGAGTACGCCAGCGCCCCCGACCGTAGAGATCGAGGGCGCCGGTGTCGTCATGTGGCAGGGCGTCAGCGGGCTGCTGTCGCCTTGGCGTGAGCCCTGTCGAGGTGTAGGTCGACGAGGGCTGGCGAGCCGGAGACGATCAGCAGCACGTTTCCGTCCCGGATCGCGGTCTGCTTCACCACGTTCTCCCGCCCGCCGGTGGAGAAGGTCAGCAGCTGGCTCCACCGCTCGTCTCCGAGCTGGGGCGCGGCCACCTCTTGCGTGGTCATGTCGATGGCGGTGCCGCCGACGAGGACCTGGTACTGCGGGCAGCCGGTCATGGCGTCGAAGATCCGGCCGGTGCCCTCGGACAGCTTGGCGGCCGTGCCGCTGTACAGCTCCTCGGAGACTTCCGAGTTGCTCCTGCTGGTGTAGGTGAAGGCGACCTTCGCCTTGCGGGGGAAGTCGAGAGATCCCCCGGTGGCTGTGTCCCCGCCGAGGTCGCTGAGGGCAGGGCAGCCGAGGACGGTGACGTCGTCCTGCCGGGTCGGGCGCTCGGGCTTACGGGTATAGCCGGTGCCGAGGTCGCCCTCGTTCAGCAGGCGCGCCTCCAGCGCGGCCGAGGACAGGGGACGATCGTTCTGGCCGGCGGTGGCAGGCCCCTTGCCGCGGGCGGAGGCCGCAGAAGCGGGCTTGGCCTTAGTGGTGTCGGGGGAGCAGGCGGGCAGGGCGAGGACGGTTATGGCGGTGAGGCCGACGGCAGTGGTGGCGACGCGAACGCGCATGGTGGATCTGACCCCTTGGTGCTTGGCGACGGTTGGTCAGTGCGGGCCGTAGCCCGGTGGGGTCGTAGGGATGAGGGGTCAGTGACCGAGGTGCCGCAGGCAGTCCTCGAACGTGGCGTGCGTCGCGTCCGCCGGGCCGGCGTGCCGGTTGTACCAGGCGGTGTCGAGACGCGTCTCGGGCTGCTGGTGCCCGTGGCGACAGCGCAACCAGATCTGATCGCGCGTGGACATGATGAGCCAGTCTCGGTACGCGCCGCAGCCGGCGCAGGCGACGAGCTCGCCGTCGAGGACGATCGGCTGCGTCCAGGGCATCATCCGGCCGTCGAGCTGGTCGTGGCTCGGCACGCGCAGGTCCGGTGGAAGGAAGTCATCCACCACGAGCACCGGCTCGGAGGGCTGCGCCGCAGCCTGCGTCTGCTCTGCCTTCGGCGGCACCCTGCCCTCCAGGTCCGCCCACATCATGTCGTGTCGGTGGCGCATCTCGCTGATCTCCGCCTCTCGGCGGCGGCGTATCCGGTGAAACACCCTGGCGTCCTCCTTCGTCCGTCCTGCTCGCGTCATGATCGTGCCTAAGGTTGCTGACCTGCTTCAATTCACGAAGTTCACAGTTGCGGCCCTCCGCGCCCGGGCCGGGACTGCCGTGGTGCCTGCTGGCCCGTACGGCGTGCGGACGGCCTTGCTGCCGGGCCGCCGCTCACCATGTCGCCCGTGTCTGCCGGCAGCTCCGCGGTCCGGCGCAGTCGCCACACCAGGACGTCGCTAACGGACTCTGCCGTGTCGAGTTCTCGCCGCCCAGCGGCGTCGGCCAGAAGCGCGGCAGGATCGTGGCCGGCGGCTTCGGCGTCGGCGAGAGTGGCGGCGAGCGCGTACCAGCCGGGCTCGGCGAAGATCCGCACAGCCAGTTCGGGCAGCGCCTCGCGCAGCATCGCAGTCTGCCGTTGGAGCAGGGGCCGACCAAGGTGTCGTCCCCGCTGGTAGAGGGCCCCGAGGGGCTGGGCGGCGGCGGCCTGGTAGGCGGCGCGTAGGTGCTCGGCGGCCTGGCGGGCTGCCGCGGCCTGCTGGGCGTGGCCCTTCTTCGCGTGCCAGTGGACCGCAGCGGTGATCAGGAAGAGCAGCATATCGATCGCCATGGCGGTCGACGCGCCGTCTTCACCCCGGCCGAGGGCAGGACCGCCGTGGACGAGGTCGCGGGCGGCCTGCCGCAGGGCGCGGTCGTGTCCGCGCTCGGCCCGGACATGGGAACGCGATGCCCGCTCGAACGCGAAGGCGGCGTCACGAAGTTCGCGGCGGGTGTGGGCGGCGGAGGTCTTCGCGAGAGCGTCCAGGACCTCGCCGGTGGCGGCGATGTACGCGGCGGCGACCGCTTCGTCGCCGTGCTCGACGACCAGCACCGCAGTCCACGCGGCCGACGCGGCCCGTCGGCGGGCGGCGGCCGGGCCCTCCCTCACCGGACGCGAAGACGGCTCTGTCGCAGCGGGGTCCGGATCGGGGGCAGCGTCGGTGGTCCAGCGCTCCCGGATCCGGGGCAGGGACAGGTCCGGCGCGAGACGCGCGCCGGGGTAGAACACGGGCTCGTCGTCCTTGTTGCGGTCGTCGGGCAGGGCGACCTTATAGCCGAGCAGGTCGCCGGACGGTGCCACGCGCTTGCGGATCAGCAGGCCGGAGGCGGCCAGCCGGTCGAAGAACTCTTCCTCGCTTGTCGCGCCGGCCACCGCGCGGCGTACGGTCTCGCGCAGCTCCTCCCGTGCGGTGCGCTCGCGGCCCTGACGCTGGGCCTTGTGCCGCTCGGCGCTGGTCGGCCGCTGGGCGGCGGTGCCGTCACCCTTGTTGAGGCGGCGCAGGCCCAGCTCCGCTTCGAGGGCGCGGGCCTGGGCCTGGACGTGGGCGGCGTCGTGGTCGAGGTCGGGTTTGTAGCCGTCCTCGCGGACGAGCGTGGCGACGATATGGATGTGGTCGTCGGCGTGGCGTACGGCCGCCCAGCGGCAGCCCGCACCCTGCTTGGGATCGTCGATACCGGCGGCGGCGACCATGCGGCGGGCGATGTCGCCCCACTCCTCATCGGTGAGAGTGCGGTCCTCGGCGGCGTTGCGGACGGACAGGTGCCAGACGTGCTTCTTCGGCCGCTCTGAGGCGTCGATGTTCTCGACGGGCTGGTCGAGGAGCTGCTGGAGCTGCTTGAGGGTGGCGGTCTCGTCGCGGCCGGGGTCGGGAGCGTTGTTGTCCCAGGAAGCGACCAGGTGCGGGTTGGTGTGCTCCTCGTACTTGCCCGGCCCGTACAGGTAGTAGAGGAGGCCGAGGGTGCGCTGCCCGCGCTTCTGGATCCTGGGGATCATGCCGGTGGTGGTTCCTAGTTCTGGTGGAGCAGTTGGTCGGTGGCGTGCTGGACGCGCTGGACGGCTCGGTCGGTGGCGGCGATGACGGCGGCGAGTTCGGGCGGGTGGGCTCCGGCGTTGATCGCTCGGGTGATCTGGTTGAGGTTGTTGCCGACGTGACCGAGGTGTCGGCGGGCGGCGAAGAACTCGGCGATCACCTCGCGCTCTCCGGCAACCGCGCTGGCGGTCCGATCGAGGTCACGGGCGGCGCTGAGGGCGGCGCGGGCGAGGAACCCGGCGACGGTGAGGCCGGCGGCTTGGGCGCCGGCAGTTACGCTGGCGAGTTCGTCGTCGCTGAAGCGGGTGTTGCGGACATGGGGGCGCTGGCGGCGCTGGTACTTGCGGCGTCGCGTACGAGGTGGCGGGACGGCAGGATCTGGCGTGGCGAGCTCAGGTTTCCCCTCTTGTCCCTGTGGCTGCGATCCGCCCTCGGTCGCGGCCTCCTCGTCAGGCGTCCCCCGGCGCCGGACGAGCCCCTGCCCCGAGGGGGTAGGGGAACCCTTGGATACTCCGCTCAAGGCGGAGTATCCAAGGGGATAACTTGCTCGCCCTGAGACCGAGTTGGAGGACGCGGCTGGCCCCAGGGCGTTGCCGTTCGAGCTCGGGTTCGTCATCGGGTTCTGGGCTCCTTGGAGCGGATTCGGTACTGGATGGCTGCGGCCAGCTCGACGATTTCGGCTGGCCCCGCGACGACGCGGACGGGGCCTTCGGGTTCGTACTGGACGAGCCACTGGCCGCTCGGGACGAGGACCGCGCGGTGCAGCAGCCCTCGGCGGACCAGGACGTCCGCCCATGCGCCAGCCTCGGCGACTGTGGGAGCGGACGAGCGAGTACGGGGTTGCACGGGGCCTCCTGAAGCGGGGCGGTGGCCCGCTACGTAGCCGGGCCACCGAGGGCGACAGGCGCTATGACCTGCTGCTTCGTGTGTCGCACTTGGGGCAGCGCCCGACGTGCCTGCTGAGAGCCCGGGCCATCCGCTGCTTCGTCGAAGCGGCCTGCGTCGCGCTGACCTTCGCGGCCGGCTTGCCTGCGTGCAGTTGGGAGTGAGCGGTCATGAAGCCGATCTCCCGTTCGTATTCCCGACGGAGGGACGCGAGTTCGGGACAGGTCTTCATCGGGAGGCGCTCCTTGCCTTCGTGCTGTGGGTGTCGTCCCGCAGTTGCTGGAGGACGAGGCTCAGCCGGTCGTTCCGGCCGCCTTTGAGGCCCTCGCGCCGCAGGATCTCCCGCAGCTGGACCCGGGTGATGGCCTCGTTGCCATCCCGCGCGAGTAGGGCGGGTACGTGGGGGAGGACCTGCTGGACCAGGTGCTCCACGGACTGCTCCGGCTCCCGGGGCGGACGCTGCGGCTGCGGGCTGCGGGACCGGCCGCCCCGCTTGCCCTTGGCCTTCGCCGTCGGCTTCCGCCGGAGGGGGACCATGTGTCCCCGGTCCCCGGTGGGCTCGGTCCCCGTGTCGGGGTCGTTCGGTCCCCGGTCCCCGGTGGGCTCGGTCCCCGTGTCGGGGTCGTTCGGTCCCCGGTCCCCGGTGGGCTCGGTCCCCGACTCGGCGCCCCTCGGTCCCGGGTGCGAATCACGCGCCTGAGCAGGCACTTCAAGAGCAGGGCACTCGGTCCCAGCGCCGCCGGCGGTCCCCTCGTCGGGGTCTGGTTTGACGGGCTCTGTGCCCGGGCCACGGTCCCCGGTCCACGCGTCACGGTCCTGTTCTCCGGGGACCGGTCCCCATTCCTCGCACGGTCCCCGGTCCCCGATCGCTCCGGTGTCAGTGTGTGGGGTGTCGGGGACCATGGTTCCCTCGGCGGTCCGCGACGGGACCGTGGCGGTCGTGACGCTTTCGTGGAGGGGGAACCATGGGGAGGGCAGGGGGACCGTGGCGAGCGTGAGTGCGTGCCGACGGGCGGCGAGCTGGTCGAGCAGCACGCGGCGCTGGGCGGGGTCGGTACCGACCGAGGCCCTGCCGATCGCCTTCGACAGCCGCCGCGCGAGTCGTCTGCCGCGCCAGCCCGTTCGCTGTTCGGGGGTGCGCTCGGCGAGGCGGGCTGCGAGGGTGACGGCGCGGGTGGTGGCGCGGTCGCGGGTGATCTGCGCGGCGTCGCGGTCGCGTGCGGCGATACCGAGGCGGGAGAGTAGACGCTCGCGTACTTCCCGCCCAAGGGTGGCGATCAGGCCGCGGGAGGCGGCACCTGGAGTGCGCAGGCGCAGTTCGATGCCCATGGCGAGGTGCCAGAGCATCGCCGCCATGATCGGGCCGACGAAGGCGCGGACCGTGCCACCGACCGGGCCGCTCTCGGCGTAGGCGGGGATCACCTGTACGCCGGTGATGACCCAGACCAGGGTGCCCGGCAGTCCGGGCGCCCCCTGCGTGGCCAGGTTCTGGCGGGCCATCAGCGCGGTCGCGAAGAGTGCAAGTTCAGCGGCGGCGAACATACCGACCCGCTCGGCGGTGCCGGCCATGTCGAGGTAGTCGGCCGCGAACCGCCAGCTGGTGTCCGCGCTGTAGGCGGTGCAGCCGAGCGCGGCGAGTGCGGCGACCTTGACCGCCGGGCTGCCGAGACGTTTCTGCAAACCGGCTTCCCGGCGGCGGAGCGCCCAGCCAGTAAGGCCCAGGGCGAGCAGGGCGGCGGGGACGCCGAGGGCGAGGAGAAGGGACAGGTCCGGGGCGGCACCGAGGGACAGGACGGGGTGGGTCATGCTGCCTTTCCGAGACGAGCGTGCGCCGAGATCGACGTCACCGAACGGACTGCCGGCTGAGTCGTGCCGGGTCTGGCGGTCGCGGGCCGGCCCTTAGCCGGGGCCGTCCGCGTCCTCTTCTTCTGCCTCGGCACGCCGAAGGTCCGGTCCCTGTCGGAGACCTTGTTGGCGGCCTGCCGCAGCAGGTCACGGGCGTGCTTGTGGCTGATCTGCAGGGCGGCGGCGAGTCGGCTGGGGCGCCAGCCCCGGACGTAGGCGTGGTCGATGACGACCTGTCGCTCGGCCTCGGTCAGATGCACGTCGCGTCCGGTGAAGAACGCGATCACGCGGCTGTAGTCGAGGCGCTGGTGCAGCCCGTCGTGCCAGGGGCGCCGCTCAGCCTCGGTGAGGCCGCCCCAGATGCCCTCCTTGAGGACGTTCTCCAGGGCGTAATTGAGGCAGTCGCGGCGGACCGGGCACCAGCCGCACAGCTCCTTCGCCTCGGCGATGGCCTCGTGATCCCGGGGCAGCGGGAAGAACACAGCGTCGGCGTCCTCGGGGTCCATGCCATGACACACGCCGCGGGTTTGCCAGCTGGTGTCGCCGATGCCGCGCAGGCCGGTGGCCGGCGCGTCGTGGGTGGTGATGTGGCGCAAGGTGGTCTCCGGTGTGCTGCCGCGCCGGCCGGTCGAGGCCAGGCGGTGGACGGACGCGGCGTCGGGTGCCGACCGCGGCGCAGAGGCGGGCGCCGCAGCCGGGGCGGGGGACGGTGGTCTGGTGGCGGTGCAGCGGACGGGGTGCACCGACGGGGCGGACCTCAGGCCGCTGCGGGCTGTCGGAGCTGCTCGAGCTCCTGGGCCCGCAGGGCGGCGGCGAGGTCGAGGCGGCCCGGGTGCGGCGTGGCGCGCGGGGCGTTGCCGCGCGTGAAGCCGTCGCGGTCGATCCGCCGGCGGCGGCACGGCTCGCCGACCTGGGCCTGACACCAGTCGCATCGGACGCCAAGGGCGTCGGGCTGGCCCTGGGCGACGGCCGCCTCGCGTGCGGCGCGCGCGGGTCGGTAGGGGGCGAGGGCGGCCCGGGCCTCCGGTGGTATGCAGGAGCCGACCTCCCTCAGTCGCGCCTTCAGTGCCGGGTCGATCCGGCCGCTGGTGATGGCCCGGTACTGCGCGGGCTGAGCGGTGCCGGCGGCTACGGCGCGCCGGGTGCCGGCCAGCTCGGCGGTCCAGGCTGCCTGGTCGTCCGGGTCGACGGACGGGGTCGGGTCGGTGTGCCGGCCCAGACGGTCGCGCCGGTAGGTCTCCCACGGGCGGGCGATATCCGCGGGCAGGATCTGGTACGGGGAGATCCTGATGTGCTGCCGGGCGGCGACACGGGCGTCCCAGCCGTACGGCGTGGCCATCGGCACGTCGCCGAGCAGCTCGTGCCACTGGGCGAGCTGGTCACGGGCCTCGCCCTGGTCGGTGCGGATGGTGCGGGGGTCGAGTCGGCCGATGTAGGCCAGCAGGGCGGCGATTTCGCGGCGATCCACGGGGTGGCTACTCCGTTCCGGTCGGCTCGTCGAGGGCGGCGAGAAGGGCTGCGGTGTGGGCCTCGGCGCGGGTCATGCCGCCCTTCGAGGCGGTGCCGTTGCCGGGCACCGCGTAGAGGTTCGGTCGGCCCGGGGCATGCTCTCGGGCGATCCAGGAGCGCCAGTCGGCAGCCCAGGCACTTGCCGGCCGGGGCTTGAAGTCGGCGCGGTGCGCACGCCACTTCGCGTCGGCCGCCTGCAGGCCCTGTTCGCCGAGGCGGTCGAGGTGTCCCTGCTGGCGGGCCCAGGTGTGGGTGGCTGGGTCGACCTGCCACCCGGCAGCCGAGATGACGGCAGCACCACTGCTGTACCTGCGGTTCAAATCCGGTTCACTACGGTTCTGTATGCCGGATTCCGGTACATCGCTCTGCCGGTTTCCGGTACGTCGAGGTGCCGGTTTCCGCCGCAACCTGCCGGTTTCCGGTACTGCCGGTTTCCGGACCCCTGTGGGGGATTCCGGCACCTCGCGCGGGCGGATTCCGTACCGCCGCAGGGCCGAGATCCGGAGGGTGGGGGCGGCCTCGGGCTTGCCCGCCGGCGCCTGGTCGGTGTCCTCCGCGGTCTCTGCCAGGGCCTGGGCGGCGAGGGGCAGGCGGTAGACCGTGCTGCGCTGCGGGCCGGTGAGGTCGTCGAGCTGCTCCAGCTCACCGGCGTGGACCAGACGGTCGATGGCCTCGCGCACCGTGGAGACGGATGCGCGTGTGCGCTGGGCCAGGCTGGACAGCGAGGCCCAGGAGACGCACTGCTCGTCGGCCACCCGGTCGGCGATCGACAGCAGGACCAGGCGCGCGGTCCCCCGGCTGGAGCTGTTCTCCCACACCCACTCGCGGGCTTCGCTGCTCATCGGCCGCTCCTGATCACGGAACGGCTCTGGCGGCCCGCCGAGGCCGGGAGGGTGTGCTCCCGCTCGGGGCGCTGAGGCGCAGAGACGGAGGCGACTGCCGCGCAGGCCAGGCAGAAGTGCCTTTTGCGCAGGGCAGGAGGCATGCGATACTCCTCGTTGCAGTATTGCCACGCTGACGCGCCCCTCGGAAGGACTCAGCGTGGTGATGGTGGGCAACATCCGCCCTTGCCGGGGCGGACATGCCATTTAGCGTTCGGCGTCTGGGAGTTCCCGCTCCCGGGCGCCGTCGCTGTATACGGACCTACAAGTCGATGTCTGCTGCGCTCCTTGCGTCAGTGGTGCCAGGCTGTGTGCCCGGGGGCGACGAAACATACGCACGAACCCGTGTCAAGATCCAGAGTTGGTTCTTAAACTCTGTACTGGTTGCAGAGAGTCACGAAGGAACCCCTGCCTTTGCGCTTGGGCCCCGTAGTGCCGACTCGCACCGGGTCCGCCTGAGAGTTGCCGCTCTCAGCCAGGTACTGAATCCGGCGGCGCGTTGGGCAAGCGGCGTCAACGACGCAACATGCATGGAGGGGTCCTTCCTGAGGCTGGCACCATAGAGAACCGGAGCCCGGCCAACAGGCACGATACGGAAACGTACGTCAGTTGCGCAAACGCATCAAGCCTGGGCTACAGTGCTCTCCAGAGGCCGCCACCACCGGCCCGATCGCCACCCTGCAGGAGTTCATGTGCCACGTCAGTTCGACGGCAGCCGCGTACGTGCTGTCCGGCGGGCCAAGGACCTCCATCAGAAGGAATTGGCCGAGAAGGTGGGCGTCAGCGCCCCCACGGTCGCGCGATGGGAGAGCGGCCAGGACTTCCCCAAGGGTGAGAAGCTCCCCGCAATTGCAGCGGCGCTCGGTCAGTCGCTCGAGGTCCTTTTCCCCCACGACGGTCCGCCGGACCTCCAGCTCCTGCGCTGCGACGCCGGCCTCAGCGTCGCGCAGGCCGCTGCGATCATCGGCGCGAGCCGCGTGCCGGTGAGCAACGCCGAATCCGGCCGGCGTCGGCTCAGCGATGCTTACGTGCATCCGCTCGCGCAGGCGTACGGTGTGACCGAGCAGGAGCTGCTGGACGCCCAGGACTGCTCGTTCGGGCTTCGCTCCCGGCCCTCGCGCGACCAGCAGTCGTCCGCACCCCGCACGGTCGGAGAAAAGATCAACTATCTCCTGGAGTACGGGTACGTCGGCCAGGAAGCGCCCTCCGATAAGGAAATCGCACGCCTCGTCAACGAGCGTGCGGGCGTGGCGGCCGTCACCGCCGACGACATCGCTGCTCTTCGCACGGGTGCCACGACGGAGGCTTCAGACGTGGTGCGTGCCGGCCTCGCCCATGCCCTCCAGGTCGACGCGGCCCTCTTCCAGGACGACGCCCAGGTCGACCCCAAGGCCCGCGAATTCATGGAGGGGCTCCGCTTCCTCACCTCGATTCACCGAGGGCAGATCCTCGGTCTGGCGGCGCGCGGCAACAGCAAGGGCCTGTCAGCCGAAATGATGGCCCACATCAACGAGCTCGTCGGAGAGCTGAAGCACAAGCTGCCAGAGGTGCAGGACGGGCAGTGACGCCGTCGGCGAGTGCTCTTCGGGGTTTGGTTGTCTGAGGTGTTTTCGGTCTGCCGTCTTGGCGTCTGACGAGGATCGTCGGCCCTGCGTGGAGCAGGCCAGTACAAGCGTTTCGGCAGCCGTGTCAGTGGCCGACAGCAGCGAAAGGGACTGCGGCGATACCCCGGTAACGGGTATCGCCGCAGTCCCTTCGCTGTTCGTGTTCCTGGCGCTCCAACGCCGAGGGTGGAAGCTCGCTCACCCTCCGCGCCGACTGCCCCCCTGACCGCCTGCTGCGGCGGGCGAGCGTCGACGTCCTGGGCGAGTTTGCTGTACCGAGGTGTGGGAGAGCAGGATCGGCGGCTTGGCTCGGCTCGGCATCGAGACCGGTTGGACCGCCGCGCGTCTGGCGCCGGGCTACGACGCCGTGAGGTCCACGCCGAGCAGCTCGGAGACAGTGGCCACCGTCTGCCGGGGGTCCTGGTTGTGGACCCCTGCGAGGCCGAGCTGTTCTGCTGCCTGGACGTACGCTTCGGTGTCGTCGACGAAGACGCACTCCTCGGCCGGCAGATCCATGAGCTTGAGCGTGATCTCGAAGAGCTCCGGGTCGGGCTTGCGCAGCAGGTGCTGCTCGGAGATCACCACGACGTCGTACAGCCGCTCAAGCTCGTAGCCGTCGTACAGGTCCCAAGGGGCGAGTCCCACGCTGTTGGACAGGATGCCCACCTTGATCCCGGCTCGCCTCGCTGCGGCTGCCGCATTGATCATCAGCGGCTCGGGGCGAAGTTCGCCGAAGATGCGGCCCATCAAGTTGTCAGCCGGCACGCCCAGCATCTTGCCGGCGAACTCGTTCCACTCAGTCTGGGAGACCGTTCCGCGCTCGAGGTCGCTGGTGATCCGGACGCCCTCCTCGTGCTTGTACAGGGCCGTGAGGCAGGCGCCCTGCGGGAGGCCCTCGCGCTGCTCGAAGGCAAGCACTGCGGGCAGCAGCGGAGTTGTGAGAACGCCTCCGAAATCGAGGATGAGGCCGGTGCGGCGGTTGGACATGCGGGAACTCCAGATTGCTGAGATTTCGGACGCCCATCCAGACCGGATAGCGTCACTGCCCGGCTACATGTGGCGACGGGCGTAGAGGTGCGTCGCAGGCCGGGGTGCACTTACGAGGCGGAGCAAGACCTATCAGTCCGCATGACCACGGTACCAGCCCAGTTCATGCGGTAGATGGTGCCGAATCTCACGCACCAGCCCGCTAGTCAAGATCGCTATGCAGCCTCGTTCCGATCTCGGTAAATAGGGCCTTAACCGAGAAATCAGACTGTGAAGCGCAGGCTAGCGACCCGGTTCGGATTCCACCTCTATGGAGTGCAGGAGAAGCTCCCGGGCTTGATCCGTGGTGATGTGCGAGTAAGCCGTGCTGACTCGCGCAAGCCACGCCGCTTCACAATCGGTGTCAACGAACGGTTTCTCTCTCAGAGGGGCAGGGGCGCACGGGTTGGCCTGCGAGGTGTCAGCGACCTGGAGCGCGGCCTTAATCCAGTACGCTTCCGCGGCCGGCTCAGGGTCGGGGTGCGAGGCGGTGATGTCCTCGGCGGCGAACATCAAGTCTCGTGGAGCGTAATAGCGCAGCTTCTCGCAAGCGTCAGCAATGTCCTGAGTCCATCGGTCCAGGCGAACATCGATGGGGACGCTTATGTGCCTGAGTTCCGAGAGGCGCCGCCCTGGTGGATACAGACTCGTCCCGGGAAAAGCATCCACCAGGTCAAACCAGAGCGGGTAAGTCCTATACAGGGTGCGCCAAGTTCTCCACCGGGCCGCCGCAGCGCGAGTGGTGGGAATGCTCGCACCTACGGCAACGATCAGGAAGAGCAGGTTCATCCATATCGCTGTGGCGTCTACAAGGAGCTGGACTGTGGAGGGTCTTAGAGGGAATGCGACCGCAGCCCAAAGGATGGTGATACGCGCCAATGTGTGGGTCAGCCCCATCCACATTGAAATCCCCATCAAGCCCAGCCCAACACGCATGCTCGTGTTCTCGACCCGTCGCGCCGCCCTCGTCCACTGGTAGCCGCAAACTGCGGTCGTGATGAGCGGGAAGAAGTAGAACACGGTCATGTAGACCGCGACCCCCCATTGCCCAGCATGGTCGATGAGGAAGTTTTCGCTCGGCCTGTCGCGGTCCACCACGGTGAAAAATAGGACCGTGAGCAGAATGACGCCTATCGCTCCTGCCCTGTAGGACGCGCGGGCGATCCAGCGGGAGACCGCTACGTGCCGGGGTACGACTGACTCCGAGCTCTTCCCGTAGCTGGTGGCGACGTAGGTCAGGGCCGCGATGATCGCCGCGGTACTGGCAAAGTGCCTGAGTAGGGCGCTCAGGTCCACTACAGGAATGCGATCCACCGCATCCATTGCTGCTGGCGTGTAGAGCCACAGGGCTATGGCGAATCCTGCATAACCGCCCCAGAGCGCCCGGCGGTGAGCATCGGCGTACCGAACTGCAGGGAATCGCCATACGGCGATGAGGGTCATCACGGCCGCAGTAAGGTATTTAATGTAGTCGAACACGGAACCAATGGGTATCTGCGTCGGCTGCACGTTTCGCCGGCCCGGAAGGTCAGCCGGTCGCAGCCTGAATTGCCAATAGGTGCACTGCGCGATGTGGCGGAAGTCGTACGGCCGGGAACTGTGCCTCGGTAGTCGCCAGTCGATCGCGGCTAGTGTCGGCGCCGTGGGGGAGCAGCGACTGGGTGAGCGAGTGAATGCTCCAGGAGACTGACCATGTCATCTCCCGTGAACGAATTACGGCGCGCCAGCCGCTTTATCAATGAGGCCGAAAGCTCGGCCTGCTTTTCCTCGGGACTGCCAAAATCTACGCGCCCTTGGACCACGGTCGACGGGAAACGTCGAAGGACATCCCGACGTATGCGCTCAGGGACATACTGTTCGATCTCGGTATCCGTTAGGGACGTCCCGTGGTTCAGCCATTCATGCGCGAGCTCATGGAGAATGATGTGTTCAGTCTGATTCCGACTGGAACGGCGGCGATAGAGAATGATCGTGAACTCTGGCGCTTTGACCCGAAGGCCGCATGCTGTGCCCAGGCCCCCGTCGGGATCATCCAGTGGCACCAGCCGAATCTGGCGACCCAGCGCGCTCTCCATATTCCGCACCAGTGCCTCGACGCTGAAAGGAGCGGGGATGGGGAGATCGGCGAGCAGTCGCTCGCATTCCTTCATGAGTGCGCGCCGTGACGGGTCCCTACGCCAACGCATGGTCGCTCCATTGAAAAATGCCGCTAGGTTTTCACTGCCAGCCCCATCCCGATACTCACATGCGGGGCGCTAGTGGCCAGGAGCTTGCGCTTGAGGCGTGCGGCACTCGGCCGGCACGCCTTTCCCTCTGATCGTACAAGGTGGAAAGCCTGGCCCATGCGAGATGGGGTGTTGTGAAGGTCACCCAAGGGAAAATGTCTCACAATATGGATTCCAAGATCGAGAATTGGCGGTTGTGCCAAGAGAGATCTTTGAATGGTTCTAAGGTGAGATCGGTCCGCCTGCGCGTGCCGCGTGGTGACCAGAGTCGCCACCTTCACCGCTCGACCCGTAGCACCGGTGCCTGGGAAGGCTTCTCCGCGGGCCCGAAGGAACCGTGTTGAACCGACGGGGCTTGTTCAGAAGCGGTTCGGCTGGTGCCCCCTGGGCCTGAGAATCGGGCGCATGTGTGATCTGGTGGTGCATGACACGGCGAGCTGCTACGCCTTCGCGCGGTTCGGCCGGCGGTGGCGATTGTGCGTGACCGAGCATCCGCGCCTCGGGGGTGAACTCGTCCCCGGCGGGCACGCCGAGGCTGGTGAGGACGCGCTTGCGACCGCGGTGCGCGAAGTGTTGGAGGAGACGGGGCACCGAGTGCGCCTGTTGCCGCCGCCGCTTCCTGAGCGGTATCCGCATCCGGCGACCCCGTCGGTGTGGCATGTGGTGTCGATGCCGGCCGCCGCGGACAGCCGCTGCGATCAGCGCCACGTGCACCGGGACCACATCGCCGTCGGTGTGGTCGACCGACCGTTCGCCCTGTACGGGACGCCTGAGCACACGGTCCACTGGGTGGAGCGCAGCGCGCTCGACCGGCTCAGCCTTCCCGAGGACACGCGGGTGCTGGCCGGCGAGCTGTTCGAGATGATCGACCGCGTTGCTGCTGTGCGGCCTCGACCTGCGGTCGACGAGGGCCTGGCCGCAGAGCTGCTGCGGCGGCAGGAGGAAGACCAGGCCGTACGGCTGGTTCCGGTGGCCGAGCGAACGCCGGATCTGATGGAGCGGTGGCTGGCCGTGGACGAGGAGAACACGGGCTGGTTGCGCGAGCTGATCGCCGAGCGCGGGTGGCCAGGCGAGGCGATGGTCGGTCGTCAGGCCGCCGGGGCCGCCTGGCTGCTCGCGCAGCATGCCGACCGGCAGCCCGACTTCCAGCAGGGGTGTCTGGAGCTGCTCTCGGCCGCCGTGACCGCGGGCGATGCCGACCCGCAGCACGGCGCCCTGCTGGAAGACCGGGTACGGATCGCCCGAGGACAGCAGCAGATCTTCGGCACCCAGCTGACAGAGGGTCCCGACGGCACGCTCGTCCCGTACCCTGTTGCGAACCCGGACGAGGTCGAGGCGTTGCGGGCCGCCTGGGGGTTCCAGCCGCTGGAGAGGTACATCGAGCAGGTCGCGGCCAGCGTCGGGTAAGGCAAGGTCAGGGGCGGCAGGCAACAGGCAGGAGACCGCTCTCTTCTGCATTGCGCGTGAGGTTTGCTGAAACGGCTCTGTGCGGTGGCGCTCGGCCGTAGCGTGAGTTGCCATGACCGTGCTGATCATCGGCGGCAGCGGCTTCTTAGGGACCGAGCTGGTACGCCAGGCGGTATCTGCGGGCCACCACCCGGCCGCCACGTTCCATTCCCGCCCCGGCGACTGCGACGGGACGGCATGGCATCGTCTCGACCTTCGCGATCCCCTCCACCTGGAGGAGGTGGTTACCTCGGTGGCTCCGGACGCGGTTATCAACACGACGAGCGGCGGAGCGGACTGGACTGTCACCGCCGAAGGCGGCATCCGCCTCGCCCTAACCGCGGCCGAGCGCCGTATCCGCCTGGTGCACGTCTCCAGCGACGCCGTCTTCTCCGGCACGGGCCGCAACCGCTATGACGAGTCCTGTCTTCCGGACCCGCTTACCCCGTACGGGGCCGCGAAGGCGGCTGCTGAGACCGCCGTACGTCTCCTGTGCCCCGACGCGGCCGTCGCCCGCACCTCCCTGATCATCGGCAACGGCCGATCCGAGCACGAGCGGCTGGTGCACGCGCTGGCCGACGGCACCCAGCAGGGCGCCTTGTTCACAGACGACATCCGCTGCCCCGTCCACCTCGAGGATCTGGCTGCCGCCCTGTGGGAGATCACCCGGTCCGACGCCGCCGGCGTCTTCCACCTCGCTGGCCCGGACGCCCTCAGTCGCCACGAGCTGGGCAAACTCATCGCCCGCCGCGACGGACTCGACCCCGCCCGACTGCCTTCCGCACGCCGCTCCGAAACGAGACTGCCCGGCGGGCTCGACGTACGCCTCGACAGCCGCACATCCCAGCAGAAGCTGCGTACCCGGCTCCGCGGCGCCCGTGAGTTCCTGAGCGGGAACGGCACGAAGCTGACCTGACAGGCACACGCTTTCCGATCCTGTGAATGCCGGGCCCGCAGGGCGACCTTCGGGCAGCTGCCGGAGAGGGCAGTCCCGCGGCCGGACCATGCAAGCAAGCACGCCCGTCCATGACCGCCGGACCAGGCGTCCCGCGCCGTCCCCGAGCATCGACCGACGACCCGCTCGCCGCCTGCTGGAACGGCCTTGTCTACGTACCCGCTGGCACCGCGGCTCAGGAACGGAACTCAACGGGGGCGAGGACCGGACTCCTCCACGCTCGCGCCGTGTGCGCCAACGGAGTGCACTCGCGGTTGAGATGCCGATCTGCCGCTTGGGCCCAGGTCGCGTCAGCTTGATGGGTCTGTGTCACCCGGAGAGGCCGAGAGCACGCGTTCGGCGGACGGGGAGCAGGGCGGTCCGTAGATTGATGGGCATGCCAGATATACGTGATCTTTGGTGGGCGGCGGGGCGGTTGGCCTACGACGTGTCGTCGACGGACTGGATGAACGCTCGATGGCACGTCTCCCTGCGGCGGTCGGCATCGCTGCTCGAACCGGCCTGGCCGAAGGAGTACAGCGGCGGGCCATTCACGTACGCCTTGCCCACGGTGGCGCTGCTGCTCTACACGCGGCCCACCGACGACGAACCCCGTGACTTCCCCGTGGAGCGGATCGTCGAGGCGCTGACGACGCGCGAGCCAGCGCTCGAGGACGTGATCCGGCACGGGCTGACCGATCGTCGGCACGACCTCGACGACGATTCTCAGCTCAGCAGCTTGGTGCGATGGCTGACCGAATACCGGGAGCCGATGGCCTACTCGGCGGGAGGTCTGGAGCTGCCCTCAATGGAAAGCTGGCCGGGCGGCACCCTGATGGGCGCGGCGGCGAGGTGGGCCGCGCACTCGCTGACCCACCATCACCTCGGTGCCGCCTCGGCCGGCGGCTGATCCTGTTCAGCCGATCCGGGTCAGGTCGAGGTCGATGCTGACGGCGGCGTGGTCGGACAGGTCCTTGTCGACCGGCTCCATATGCACCTCGTAGCCGGTCACCGCAGGGGCGAGAGCCGGGCTCGCGAGGATGAGGTCCTGGCGGCGGGGGACGTCGCCGTCGGCGAACGCCGCCGTCGGCACGTCCTCCTTCCCGGCGGAGGCGCTCGCGTCGACGAAGCCGGCGCGGGCCAGGAGCTCGACGGCTTCACGGTCGGAGCGCGGTTCTTCGCCGGGCGAGCGCAGGTGCCCGTTCAGCAGGTGGGCCGGCAGCCGGGACCAGTCGGGCTCGGGAAAGCCCACGCCGATCGCGTTGATGTCTCCCAGCAGGAGGGAGAGGCGGTCCGGTGCTGCCAGAACCTCCAGCGGTGCCACCTCGCGGGCGCGATTCCGGGGGTCGAACGGATCCAGGTGCAGGTTGCGCACCTCCAACAGCTGCTTGATGCCCGGCAGGATCAGGTGGGCCCAGCCCATGACGTGGTGGTAGCGGGTGTGATCGGAACCCGCCGCATCGACCCGGATGTGGTCGCTGAGGAGGATCGCCGAGTGGAAGCGGTGTCCTGCCGTCGTCGGGTTGGCTTCGGCGAGGAAGCCCTGCGCCAGGCCGACGTCGTTCACCATGCGGTGCAGGCGCCGCCCACCGAGTTGGTCCCAGAAGTTGCACTCCTGGAGCGCCAGGATGTCCGGGCGTAGCGCGCGAAGGAACTCGACCTGCCCGTCCCATCGGTCTGCCGTGCCGGAGCCGAAGTCGGTGTGACCGCCGAACAGGGTGTTGAAGGTGACGATGCGTATGGTGCTCATGGGAACTCCTGAGGGGGGCTCTCTGACGGTTAGGGGTGGCGGGCGTACAGGGCGGTCGGCTGGTCCGTCATCAGCGCCCAGTACCGGTCGCCGTAAGACCAGTGCCACCACTCCGTCGCGTAGTTCACAAGGCCGGCGGCGGACAGAGCCGTGGCCAGAGTGGTCCGGTTTGTTCGGGCCTGGCTGCTGATCGAGGCCGCGTGCGTGTAACACGCGCCGTCGGACTCCTCCGGGCTGGCGTTCAGTCGCGTGCCCATGTCCAGCTCGATCCCGTCGGCGTTCACGAGGGTGAGGTCGACGGCGGCGCCGGCGCTGTGCGGCGCGATCTCCGGAGGGGACACGTATCGGCTGGCGGCCTCGTGTATCTGGTCCTGTGTCCAGGCCGGGTTGGCCGCACGGAGCTCGTCCGCGTACTCCTCGAAGTAGCGCAGTTGCAGGTCAGGCGGGCGGTAGCCCTCGATGAACAGCAGGCGCAGGCCGTCGGGCAGGAGCGACTGGGCGTGAAGGAGCCGGTCAAGAACTCCCTGGCGGAGTTGAGCGAAGGCGTCCGCCGGGTCGGACCTGCGGTCGTCGACCAGCAGGTTCCCGCGGACGTCGACGAGCGGTTCGCCGCAGTCCGCGACGAGGATGGCGGCCACGCGTGGGTCGCTCATCAGGATGAGTGGACCGGCGGCATCCCGCGGGTTCGTGTTCAACAGGGCTCCTCGATTCGTCGGCAGCGTGCGGACCCGCACGCCTCGTGGGGCGTGTCTCCTCGCCCGGCGGGGCGGGTGGTGCTGTCGGCCGCGCCGGCCGGGAGCGGTGCCCCGATGGGAGCGTCTCTTCGTTAGCGGGCGCAGGTGCGCAGATGGCTGGTTGGCCGAGGGCGCGGCGTCGGGCATGGGATTCCTCGATTCGGCTGGTGTCTCTTCGGGCGGTGCTGAGTTACCAGGCGGTTGGGGCGCTGAGTTCGGTGACGGGCTGGCTACCGGCCTGGGGAATGCCGAGGAGGACGCGGGCCTGGTGGACCGCCTGGAGCTGCTCGGCCGCGGATGGCCCCCAGTCGAAGAGTTCCAGGGCCTGCTCCGGGGTGGCCAGGATCCGGACATAGGTGCGGCCCGTGGCCGGATCGACAGGGCCCGGGCCGAGGCTCGTGAGGGCGGCGGTGTAGCGGACGCGCGCACAGGGTTCGTCGGTGTCGGACAGGTATCCGAGATACCGGGTTCCGGCGAGTTCGGCGGCGGCCTCCTCGCGGGCTTCACGGATCAACGTGGTCTCGGAATCTGCGTGGTCCGCGGGTTCCGGAGTGCCGCCGGGCAGGCAGGCCGCGCCGGTGTCGGGGTCGAGGAGGACGAGGACGCGCCCGTCCGGGGCGAAGGTCCACGCCCAGGACTGGCGGACCGTGAGGCCGTCGGGGACGGGGCTGGGGTGGAAGGGGAAGTGGTGACGGGCTCGGGCGGTGCGCAGGACGCCGGCCCGGTCAAGCACGGTGGGGGCCGTCGGGAGTCCGTCCTCAAGGAAGGCGGGACCGGCGCCGGCGATGCGGGCGCGGAGCGCGGACAGGGCACGGCGAGCGTCGCCCGGAGCCATCAGAGAGGGCAGGTCGGCGGGCTCGACGAACTCGACGGCCTCGATCTCGCCCGGCGCGGGCCGGATCTCCGCGATCTGATCCTTGTCCCAGACGCCGCCGTCGAAGACGTGCAGGAGCTCGCCGGGGAACTTCATGGCGGGGGGTGTTGTGCGACCGGCGGGGGAGACCCAGTCGACAGCGAGCCCGCGGTTGATCGTCGCCGTGATGCCGAGTTCCTCCTTCAGTTCGCGGGCAGCGCCCTGGGCGGGGGACTCGCCTTTGTCGACGGCGCCGCCCGGCAGCAGGCGCGTGGGGCGGTAGCCGACGCGCTGGATCAGGACCTGCCCGCGCTGGTTGGTGATCAGCACGGAGGTTCCTGCCCACAGGGCGGCCGAGGCGCGCAACGCCCCGTACGCCGCCTCGTTCATCGCCACGCTGGGAGGTTCGTCGGGCGCAGAAGTCGGCGTCATTTCTCTCCGATCGGTGAGTGCTTGCTGGTTGGCGGTGAAGGGGTGGCTGGCACGGGGCCGGGGTTTCAGATGGTCAGCCGGTCTGGGTCGCCCTTCACGGGGCCTGGGGTGAGGCGGGTGAAGTGTTCGGTCTGGATGATCTGGTTGCGGTCGGCTTCGGGGAGGCGGGCGAGGATGCCGGGCAGGGGCCGCTCGCGTGCGACCTCGCCGCGGTGTGCGAGGATCGCGCGCCACTTCACGTCGGCCCAGGGCGTGACGTCGATGCTCGTGGTCACGTACGAGTCCGGCACCGCGAAGACGGCCTTGCCTACCCCTTCCAGCAGCGGGCCGAGCAGGCCGACGCCGGACTCGGGGTGCGTGGCGGCGTACAGCGCGGCCGGCTGCCAGGGCGGGCCCGCTTCGGGATGCAGGTGGGCGAGGCCGGCTGCCTCGACGGCGAGCAGTGTGATCTGGTGCGTGCGTACGTGGTCGGGGTGGCCGGTCAGCTGGCCTACCGCGTCGTGGCCGATGACCACGTCGGGCTTGAAGTCACGGATGTGGGCGACGAGGTGGCCGACTGCTTCGTCGAGGGGAGCATCGACGAGGCGGGGCTGGTTGGGGGCCGCCTCGGGGTTGCGGGCGTCGTTGTAGCCGAGGAGGCGTGGGGTGCCGGCACCCAAGACGGTTAGGGCGTCGGCGAGTTCGGGAGCCCGGCGGCTGTCTGGCGCCCAGGTGGCGGTGACGACCGCCGTTCGGGCCCCGGCCGCGGCATGCTGGGCGAGGACGCCCCCGGCGAGGAGGGACTCGTCGTCCGGGTGTGCGAAGACGGCAAGCAGGCTGGGCAGCACGGGGATCTCCGGGACAGTCACGGTACGGGGACGGGGTTGCCGGTGAGGTGCTCGGCGTGGCGGGCGAGGTGGGGAGCGAGGTCCGGGTGGCCGCCACGACCGGCGACCTGGAGGAGCTGAGCGAGCGCGACGAGTTCACCGGCCCGCCCGGCGGGAGTGTCCAGGACGTGAGCGAACTCGGCGCGGATCCGGGCGGCCGTGGCCGGCCGGGCGAGGCTGTACGCGTGGAGCAGCCCGACGTCGAAGCCGACAGGCACCAGGCCCCATCCCTCCCAGTCGAGGATGACCAGCGGTGGGCCGGTGAGGTTGGCCCAGTGCAGGTCGCCGTGGCCGGTGGTCCAGGAGATGGCTGCGGGTGTGGGGATGCCAAGGAAGCGGGCGAAGTTGCGGTCGATCCACTGCCGGCGTACGGCTTGGCGGTCGGTAGGGACCGTCGCGGTGGTGGCGAGGGCGGTGCGTAGGTCACCCCACCATGAGTTCGGCAGGTTGGCCTCGGACGTGAGGACGGGGCCGTCGGTCTGGAGGGCCGGTTGAGCGATGTACTCGGACAGCTCGGCGCGGTAGGCGTGGCCGCCACGGGTCCACTCGCTGACCTGATGGAGGCGGGGCCGCGGCACAGTGCGGGGAAGGGACGCGTCGGCAGAGGCGTTTCCCTCCCATAGCCGGCTTCCGCGTTTGTCCTCGGGCGCGCAGACCAGACGTAGCCACCAGCGGCCGGCCCGACGGCTGAGAGTGCGGCCCTGCCAGCCCCATGCCTCCGGCCCGTCCGCCCTCACCGCGAACGCCCGGGCCGCGGCTCGGTGTGCCGTACGCATCCGTTGCTGGTCGGCCTTTTCGCTGGGCGGCGTGAACACCACCTGGTGGGTGGGTGGTGCGCTGCGGTTCATGGCCGGGCTCCCAGGAGTTGGGCGGCTCCCGCGTCGAGCAGGTGCTGGGCGGCCCGTTGGCCGACGGCGGCGGGGTGGTTGGCGGGGCCGGTGGTGGTCGTGCGGATCGGGGTGCCGCCTTCCGGGTCGAGGACGACCGCGTGCACGGTGACGAGGTCGGCTGTCGGATTGAGGGTGGCGTGGGCGGAGGCTGCGGTCAGGCAGTTGCCGTGGAGGGCGGCGAGGGTGGCGCGTTCGGCGTCGAGGAGGATCCGGGTGGGGGCGTGGGTGAGCGGGGCGAGGACGTTGCCGGTGGCGTGGTCGTCCGTGCGGTGCTCGATGACGACGATCCCGGCGCCGGAGGCGGGTAGCCACACGGTGGGGTCGAGGATCTCGCTGGCACGGTCGGCGAGGTTGAGGCGGCGCAGACCGGCGAGGGCGGCGATCATCACGTCGGCGCCCAGGACGCCGGAATCCAGGTCGCGGAGGCGGCTGTCGGCGTTCCCCCGGATCGGCACCGCGACCAGCTTGGGGTGGAGGGCTTTGAGGAGGGCGGCGCGGCGGGGAGCGCTGGTGCCGACCCGGGTGCCGGGCGGCAGTGCGGCGAGCGTGGCCGGGGGGTATCCGGCGGGCAGCACCAGGGCGTCGCGGACGTCTTCCCGGGGCAGGACCGCGCAGGTCGAGATTCCCGGCTTGCGGTCGTGGGGGCCTGGCAGGTCCTTCGCGCAGGCGATGGTGGCCTCGACGCGGCCGTCGAGGAGGTGTTCGTCGGCGCGCCGGGTGAAGGCGCCCTTGCCGCCGATCTGGGCGAGCGGGCCGCGGTGCTGGTCCCCTTCGGAGGTGATGGTGACGATGTCGAGGGGGATGTGCGGGTACCGGGTGCGGAAGGCGTGGGCGAACCGGTCGGTCTGCTCCATGGCCATCGGGCTCGGGCGGGTGCCGAGCCGGAGGGAGCGGGGGGAGGGGTCGGCGGTCATGACGGGTGCTGGTCTCCGTGTGGTGAGGCGTGCGCGTTGCGGTACGGCGGTGAGATGTGGTCGGGAAGCAATGTCGATCAGGCGGTATCGCGCGGCCTGGTCACCTCTCTTCCAGCACCGGTGCGGGGACGGGGGCCACCCGGTGGTGCCGAGCCGGACCTGGCAGGTGCCCGTCTCGGTCTGGCCACTGGAACACCAGGCGGCAGTGCTCCTTGTCCAGGACGTGACCGGCGGGCAGCAGATCGTCGGGTGTGCCGGCCGGGTGGACGGTCAGGAGGGGGTCAGCGTGCTTGTCGTTGTCGTCGGCGCGTACGTGGCGGTCCCAGGCCCGCACCGTGGCCGCCAACTGCTCGGCGAGCTGCAGTCCCTGCTCGCCGAAGGCGTGGACGACCCATTCCCATTCCTTGTCCTCGGGGAGCTCGCCGTGCCGGGTCTGGACGTGCGTCAGGTAGGCGAGCGAGGCGTCGGCGACGACGGCCGGTGCGTCCCGGTCCTTCGCGATGGCGGTGACGCCCGTGTCCCGGTGGGCGGCCAGCCGGCAGAAGTCAGGCAGGGTGGTGGCCGCGTACAGCTGCAGGGAGCCGAAGTAGGCGCCCGTCCCCATGGTCACGCCGGTGGTGATCTCGTGCCGCGGCCCGCGCAACGCCTCCTCCAGGCGCAGGCCCGCGGTCTCGGCGGCGGTGCCGTGCTCGAAGCGGAGCGTGAGCTCACCGTCGAGGAGACCGGTGACGGGAATGGTGCGGGCCTGCTGTCCTTGGTCCCGCACGAAGCCGCAATAGGTGAAGTGCCGGGCCTCCAGCACCTGCCCGCGCCGCTCGAAGGTGACCGCCCTGGTGTAGCCGCCGATCTCCAGGGGCAACGCCAGGCGTCCGCCCTCGGCCAGCTGGTCCCGCCAGGCCGGTGCGATGTCCCAGCAGTTGTAGGTGATCATGCTGCCGTCGAAGCCGCCGCGGGGCACGAGGTGGGCGGGGGCGCCGAGGGCGGCGTCGGCTTCGACGGCGGTGACGCGTCCGCTGCCGGCCTCCGTGAGGAAGGCGCGGGTGCGGCGTACGACCCACGGGTCGATGTCGACGGTCACCACACGACTGTCAGGGGCGGTGACGTGGGCAATCAGCTCGGCGTTGTAGCCACCGGACCCCGCCTCGAACACGATCGCGCCCGGCTTCAGACGCAGGTGCTCGATCATGTCGGCCTGGAGCCAGGCCGCGGACACCGAGCTGATCGCCGCTCCGGTCTCGTCGCGGCGGGTGATGACGGCCCGGTCCCCGCCGTCGTACGCGGCCGCGAGGTTCACCTCCGGGGCGAAGCGGTGGCGGGGCACGGTCCGCAGCGCCTGCTGGATCGCCTCGGACGGGGCCCAGCCGCCGTCGATCACCGTCTGGGCCATCGCCTGACGCAGCCGGAACGCCTCGGCCGGCTCACCCGGCACGGGCGGCTGCTCGACGGCGAGGGGGTAGGAGACCACGGGCGGCAGGGCCGGAATGACGCCGGGCCATACGGCGTCCAGCGCGGACGCGGCGGGGACGAAGACGGGGCCGACGCAGGCCAGAGCGTGCAGGTCGAAGAACTCCCATCGGTCGAACAGCTCCGGTTCCTGGTTGGTCAGGGTGCCCGTCCACGCGGAGATGCGCACGACTGCCGTGAGCCGCGGGATGCCGTGGCTGTCGTCGACCAGGATCGTCACCACGTGTGCATCGCCCGGGTCGGCGAGCAGGCCGGTCTCCTCGGCGAGTTCGCGGACCGCCGCGGCGGCGAAGTCCTCCGGGCCACGGGTCTTGCCGCCGGGCAGTTCGAGCATGCCGCGCCGGGAGCGGCCGAGCAGGACCCGCCCGGCGTCGTCGGTGACGACGGCCAGCGCGCCGGTCAGGGCGTGGGCGGTGGGTGGCCTCTTCTCGGCGGCCCGGGTGTCGGTGTGGCAGGGGCCGCGCAGGACCAGGAACGCCAGGCCGTCCGCGTCCAGCCGCTCCACCGTCTCCCATCCGGTGCCGACCAGGGCGATTTCGTCCTGTGCCAGCGCGATGCCGCGCCGCTCTTCGGGCGTGTGCTCGGCCACCGGGGTGATGATGACGAGCGCGCCGCCGTCCCGCAGCCGCTCGCCCAGCGTGTGAACCACGCGCCCCCTGTCCTGCACGAAGGGGTACATGAGCCGGAGCGTGATCAGGTCGTACTCCGCCTCGTGCAGCGGGGCCGGGTCGTCGCGCTCGATGTCCAGGTGGAGCCAGCGCACGCCCTCGATGGCGGCGTGCTCCTCGCGGGCCCGGGCGATCGCGCTGTCCGCGAAGTCGCAGGCGTCCACGCGGTAGCCGAGACAGGTGAGGTAGGCGGCAAGCTCCCCGGTACCGCAGCCCACGTCAAGCGCCCGCCCGCCGGCTTCGGGGGCGGGGGTGTGCTCGGCGAGGAGTTCCCGCTCGCGTTCGCCGAGCTGCCGGAAGTTCTTGCCGTCGCTGTAGTGCTTTTCCCACTGGTCGCGGGCGGTGTACGTCAACGTGCTGCTCCTCGTATGTAGGTGCGGTCGTGCTCAGGGGCGTTATGCGGCGCGGAGGCGGGCCAGTGTGCGCCGGCCGCGCTCGACGAGCTCGGGGTCGCCGTGGGCGGTGCCGTAGGAGATGCCGGAGACGGAATCCAGGACGGACAGGACCGTGAGCTGGGCTTCTTCCTCCGGGGTGAAGGGGCGGCCGTAGCCGTCCATCACGGCCTGCAGAAGGTCGGGGCGGCCATGCCATGCGTCGGACAGGCGCACGAAGTCCCTGATCGCCGGGCCCTCTTCCGACCGCTCGAAGTCGATCACGTACAGGACATCGGCGTCTTCGTCCCATCGCAGATTGCGGAGCTGGAAGTCGCCGTGGGTGGGCACCACGTCCGAGGCGGGCAGGTGGGCGGCCTTCTCGGCGGTGGCGCGGATGAACTCCTCGTCCCCGGGCGCGAGGTGGAGCCGGGCTCCGTCCAGGTGCCGCTCCAGCTTCCCCAGGGGAAGGGCGCCGGCGGCCGGGCGCGGTGGGGCGCTGGTGTGGATGGCCGCCGCGAGCTGCCCGATGCGGTGGAAGATCCGACGTTGCTGCTCGGGCGAGTAGGTGGCGCCGTGCAGGGACCGGCCGCCCACCGCGGTGAGCACGACCGCCCGCAGCTGCGCGTCGGCGGCCACGAGGCGGGGCGCGGCAGGACCCAGACCGGGCACCCAGCCGCGGAGCGCGGCGACTTCACGCTGGTGGAAGCGGTCGTTCTGGTGGATCTTGACGTACCACTCGCCGCCCTCGGCGCCGCGCGCCCGCCATACGCGGCTCTCCTCACGGGCCCAGGAGACATCCGTCCAGGCGGTGATTCGGCCCACCGCTCGCTCGGCGAAGGCACGTACCTCCTCCTCCGGGACCGCGCCGGGGCTGCCGGGTTCGGGGACCAGGACCAGCCGGTCGGCGGCCGGGGTGTAGGCGATCGGGTCGCCGGGCTCCTGGAAGTGCACGGCCATCCGCGCACCGGCCCGGTAGCCATCCAGTCCGGCCCGGCAGTACGCGACCATCGGCTCCGGAAGCTTGTCGAGGGCGAACCAGTCCATCGAGTCGCACACCTGGGGCTCCATGACCTGCGGGGTGCCGTCCCAGCGCCGGACCTCGAAGAACACCCCAAGTCGGGCAGCCCCTGCGGGTGAGCGGTGGTGCACGGTGACGGCCGCGCGGACGTCGGCCGGATCGACGACGATGCCGGCCTCTTCCAGGGTTTCGCGCACCAGGGCCGTGACCATGTCCTCCCACGGACCGTCCAGGTGCCCGCTGACCAGATGCCAGCATCCCGCCGCGTACACGTCGCCGGCCCGCCGGGACAGCAGCACCTCGGGCCCCGCCGGGCCTTCGCGCAGGGCGATGAGGTGGACGTCGAGCGGCTCGGTGTGCCGCCGGGGGCCGGTCACGCGTCACCGCCGGGGCGGCGGGCGAGCAGCACCGTGAACTCTGCGTCCTCCTTCAGGACCCCGCCGCGCGCATGGGCCTTCAGGAGACCGAGCGCCTCGGCCTCGAACTCGTGGTGACGTCCGGCGAACAGGGCGGGACGGGCGAAGCTCGTGGTGCGCAGGTAGCCGAGGACGTCCTCGGGTGTCCAGGCGCGGGCGACGGGGAAGTGGTGCTCAGCCACGTTGCTGAACGCCGAGTCGGCGAGGTCGTCCTCGTAGGAGCGGCCGGGCCCGGCGTACGTGCCGCGGGTGCCCGCGCGCCGGTCGTCTCCGAGGTAGGTCTGGATTAGCCTCCGAAGGCCGGCGGTCCAGTCCGATTCGTGGGTCCATAGGCTGCCGTCTCCCATGATCGCCACGACGGCGTGCGGCGCGGCCACCCGGTCCGCCATGGACAGGACCTCCCGGCGGGACATCCAGTGGAAGGACCGGCAGCAGGTGATCAAGCTGGGTGCTCGGCCGGGCTCGGTAGGGGTGAAGGTGTGCGCTTCGCCGGTGAAGGCGCTCACCGTGCAGGCCCCGCGGACCGGTTCGAGCGCGGTGAGGGCCGTCTCAAGCATGTGCTGGTTCACGTCGACCAGATCGATGTGAACCAGTCGGTGCAGGACGGGCAGCAGCGCGCGGGGCACCAGTCCGGTGCCGGTGCCGAGGTCCAGCAGGACGGGGTCGGGTACGCCGTGCTGGGTGGCAGCCAGGAGGTGGACTGCCGCGTCCGGCAGACCGGGACGGTAGCGGGCGTAGTCGGCGGCCTCGGACCCGAACAGGGCATCGTCCGAAGCTGCCGCAGCGGCTGGCTGGTCGGGGCGGGTCATTGTGAATCTCCAGGAGTGTGCGGAAACTGCCAGGTCAGAGCGCCGTTCGGGCTGGTGGCCCGCTGGACGTCGTCGGCCTTGAGGTGGAGCCGGTAGGCGGCCGGTTCGCCGGCCGCCCGCCAGCGGGCGGCGGCATCCTGGATCTCCGCCCAGATGTCCCGGGGGCCGCAGGTCGTCACGTCCCACCAGCGGTGGCCGGCGGCTCGCACGCGCATCCACGACCCGCACTCGGGCGCCCCGATCGCAAGGTCCTTGGCGCCGAAGTGGCGCACCAGCCCCGGGTACAGCGCGTCCAGGGCCAGCCACATGCCGCGCGCCGTGTCCGCCGGCGGCGCGAGCCGGGTGCGCCGCGTCGGCCCGTCGGCCGTGGTGATCCTGTCGCGGAAGGAGGCGGACAGGAACAGCCGGTCGAACCCGGCACCGGCGCGGTGCCCGAACTCGACCGCGCGCAGCTCCGCCTCCACAGTCCCGTCCGGCCGCTTGTCGATCACGGCCAGGCCCGGCCACGACGGTGACGACGTCCCAAGCGTCATCAGCGCGCGCCCGCCCGGCGCCAGCTGCTCCACAAGAGCCTTGGGCACGCGGGGGACGGCGAAGGAGACGAAGACCCGGTCGTACGGGCCCACTTCGGGCCAGCCCGTGGTGCCATCCCCGGTCACCGCGGTCGGCTGGTAGCCGAGCGCGGGCAGGCGCTCGCGGGCGGCCGCGGTGACGTGCGGGTCGATGTCGAGGGTGACGACGCCTGCGTCGCCGCACACGAAGCACGCCGCCGCCGCGGTCACCCCGGCGCCGGTCCCGACGTCCAGCACGCGCTGCCCGGGCCGCAGGTCCAGGAGCTGGAGCAGGTCCGCGGTCATGCCCATCGTGCTCGACATCGCGGTCATGGCGCCCCCGCGGCGCGATTCGCCAGTACGGCCGAGGATCGGCTCCCCGTCGTGCTGGATCGCGACGCTTTCCCCGCTGTGCAGCCGCTCCAGCAGCTCGTCCCGGTCGCCCGGGCGGGACCAGTCCAGCAGACCCCAGCGCGGCGGCATCTCGTCCGGGGCGCTGCGCCGCACGTACGCCTGGGGCATCAGGACTTGGCGCGGCAGCGCGAGCAGGGCCTCACGCACCGGGCCGGAGCGCAGCTCTCCGGTCTTCTCGAGCCGGGCGACCATCGCCGCCCGGGCGTCTGCGGCCCCGGGTGTGTCACCGGCGGAGTGCGGCGGCACGAAGGGTCCGGCGGGCGGGGCGGAGTCACGGCGCCCGTCGCATCCGAGGGGCTCGGCTGGGGCGGGCACGGCAGCCGTCACCGCCGTGGCGTGCGGCACCTTGTTCACGTGGCATCTCCTCCGGGCGAGCGGTCGGGACGGTCGTCTTCCGCCCGAGCGGGCGTGGGCACGGCCGGAGGAGCCGTCCGCGGCGCGTGCGGCGACGGCACGGGAGCGTCGCCCGTCCCCGGCGGGGCGGGAGGCGAGCCGGGCATGTGCCGCAGCGCGCGCAGCGGGGAGCGGGCGAGGACCACGAGGGGGACGAACAGCAAGAAGGTCCCGGCGGTCAGCGTGGGCCGCACCCCGATGCATGTACCCAGGCCGCCAGCGAGCAGCGCGGCAACGGGGCGGGCGCCGGCCGTCAGCCACGTGCTCACGGCCTGCATCCGCGCCTGCATCCCGGCCGTGGTGATGATCTGACGGATCGATCGCTGGGTGGTGCCCGCGGCACCGGCGCAGGCCAGCTGCAGGAACAGCGCCACTGCGATCGCGACCTGCCAGCCGAGCTCGGGGGAGGCGAGCAGCAGCGGGATCTGGGTCAGCGGCGTGATTGCGAGCGCGGTCAGCATCATCGGCCCCGGTCCCCACCGGCGGGCGAGGGCCGGGGCGGTCAGTGCCCCGGCGGCCGCGCCCAGGGCGCCCAGACCGAGAACGACTCCGAAGGCGGTCGCGCTCACCGCGAGAGTCCGCAGCAGGTACAGCGCCCACAGGGTGTTGAGCAGCCCGAGTGCGAAGGAGGTGGTGGCGTTGACCAGCGTCAGGGCCCGCAGCCGCTCATCGCCGTGCACGTACCGCAGGCCCTCGCCGATCTCCTCACGCAGCCGACGGGACTTCGGGCGAGCCCGGGCGGGTTCTCGGGCCTGGATGCGGGCGGTGCATCCGGCGCTGATCAGGAAGGAGACGACGTCGCCGAGCAGGGCCCGGGCGGGGCCCAGCACCGCGGTCAGCACGGCGCCGAGGTGGCTTCCGGCGGTCGCGGCGATCGCGAACAGCGCACCCACGCGGCTGTTGCTCCGCTGGATCAAGGACCGGTCGACGAGGCTGGGAAGGAGGCTGATGGCCGCCGCGTCGTGCAGCACGCTCGCCGCTCCCTGCACCACCGCGACGATCATGAGCTGCGTCAGGGTCAGCGTGCCCAGCGCGGCCGCCACCGGCACCGTGGTGAGCACAGCGGCGCTGACCAGGTCACCGGTGATCATTTGCCGGCCCTTGGAGTACCGGTCGGCGAGCGCGCCGGCGTGCAGGGCGAGCAGCGCGGGCGGTAGTTGCCCGAGGCACGCCAGCCACGCGACCTGGGCGGTAGTGGCGTCCAGGTGGAGCACGGCCAGCACCGGCAGCGCCATCTGAGTGATCGAGCTGCCGGCCACGCTCGCGGTCTGGCCGGTCAGGTACCGGCGGAAGTCCCGGTGCCGCCACAGCGAAGCGCCGGAGGGAGCAGGTGGGGCGGGGGGCTCAGCGCAGGACGTCACGCAGCGCCTCCTCGGCTTCGTCCAGGCGCTCCCACAGCACGCCTGCGGCCTCGTGCCGGGCGCGCCCGTACGCCTCCAGCGCCGGGGTGAGCGCGTCCGGGTCGTTCAGCGGCTCGGACAGGGGATAGACGGAGCAGGCCAGGTACCCGGCGGCGACGCGCGGCACGGCGAGGAGGTCCTGGGCCGGAAGCTGCGAGTTCGCCGCCCGGTAGGCGCCAACCGCGCGGGCCAGGCCCGGGATCCATTCGTCCGGGCGGGCCAGCACGGTGCGCGGGTCCAGCACGATCCGGCCGAGCTCCCAGGCGGCACTTCGATGCCCCGGGGGCCGGAAGTCGATCACCGCTGCGACCCTCTCACCGCGCAGCAGCAGGTTCGGTGAGGCCAGGTCCCCGTGCACGACCTGCGCCGTCAGCGTCACCGGCAGCTTCTCAAGTCGGGCCGCCACCTCGGGAAGAGCGGCAAGCCGCTGTTTTGCGGTCTGCGCGCACCAGGCGGCGAACCCTCCCGGAGCAGGCGGTGCGGCGGACCAGCGGGCGAGCAGTTCCTCCAGCCGCCGTCCGGCCCGCGCGACGTCGCAGACCTCGCGGGCCGGAACAGGGCGCGGTGGCCCGGCGGGGTGGCGGGCCAGGGCCCGGTGCAGACGGCCCACGGCCTCGCCCACCGCATCCCACCGGCCACCGGATAACCCGCCCTCGGCCGTCTCCGCGTCCGCGACGTACTTCGCCACGGACACCGACGGCCCACCGGCCGACGCGATCACCTCCCCGGACACCGACCGCCGCACGGCCGGCACCGGAACCCCGGCCGCCCTGGCCGCCTCACCCAGGGCCAGCGCCTGCCGCTCCTCGGCCAGGTCGGTCCCACGGGGGTACGCCTTCACGAACCACCGCCCGCCTTCGCGATCCTCGGCCAGGTAGTTACGGGTCGCCGTTCCCGCCGGGCCCTCGACAACCGCGGCCGGCGTGATTCGATACAGCAGCGCCAGGACCCCGGCCACGGCCGTGACATCGGACTCGGCACTCATCCCGGCACCCCCAGCGGTCCCGGCCCGCGCACAGACAGGGCGCGCCCCGCTCCCGGTGGGCGTGCTCACGCCGTTCACCAGCCCAACTGGGAGTAGACGCGGCCTTCGGCGATGCCGGCCAGGGCCGTCCGGGTGTAGGAGACGAGCCGGTCCGGGAGCTCGTGAGGCGGCCACCACTTCCAGGCCAGGCACTTGTCGGTCTCCAGGACCTTCGGCTCTCCCTTCCAGCGCCGGGCGCGGAACACGAGCTGCATCAACGGCGGTCCGCCCGGGGCGTCGACGACGTGCACGATGTGCGCGAGATCCACGTCCGCGGGGTCGATGACCAGCCCGGCTTCCTCCCGCGCCTCCCGCACCAGGCACGCGACCGCGGACTCCTGTTCGCACTTTCCGGCCAGGTAGTGCCAGGTGTTCCCCGCGAAAGCCGAGTCGGGGTGGCGCAGGCCCAGGAGCACCCGTCCGTCGTCGTCCTCCAGGTGGAGGTGGACGCCGATGCCGTTGAGCACGGGCCGGCTGCCCCCCTCCTGCAACGGAGTGGCGGCGCCGGGCGTGCCGCCCGGAGGATTCTCGGCCGCGTGCCGGCGGATGAGGTCCCGCGTCGCGGGGCTCAGACGGAGCCGGTCCAGTACGTCGGGGGTGACCCAGCGCAGCAGCACGCCCTCGTGCAGCCGGAGCCGGTCGGGGTCGCCACGCCAGATGCCGGTGAACACCTGGATCGGGACGCTGAGGCCGTCGACGCTGGTGGCCGTCTCCACGGCGTACGGCTTTACGTCCTCCAGGAGGAGGTCGGGGACCTCCTCGGACAGCTCCCGCAGCAGCGTGCCTTCAAGGTCTTGGTCGTCGTGCGTGCGGCCGCCGCCGAGCAGGGCGAACGCCCCCGGCTGCCAGATGACGCCGGGCTTGTGGTCGCGTAGATGGAGCAGGTACCTGCCACCCCCGTCATGGATCAGGGCGGATGCGTTCACCGGCTCCGGCTGCCCGTCCAACTGGGCTTGGAGGAGCTTCGCGCGCAGTGTCGGCGAGGTGACCTCCGGCATGGCGAGCCACCGAGCGCCGGACACCTCCTCGTTCTGCAGGGTGATCGCCGGCGGCTCGTCGCCGACGACGTAGAACACGTAGCGGAAGTCGTAGTGCCGGTGTGCCGGTTCTCCCTTCGAGGGGTTGGCGTCGATGTCGTGGACGTCGATATCGATCGGTGAGCCGAGCGTCTGCCGGGTCAGGCACAGGACCCCGGGCTCGATCCCGGCCTCCTCCGCCACCTCGCGCAGCGCCGCGGCGAGCAGCGTGCGGTCCTCGGGCTCGATGTGGCCGCCGGGGGTGAGCATCAGGCCGCCGGTGGCTCGGTGCCGGATGTGCAGGACCCGGCAGCGGCGGTCGACTACGACGGCACTGCAGGTGACGTGTCCGGGCAGCGTCGTCCGGGCGGTGACGTCGACGGGCCGGTCCAGCGCGGCGAGCACGGCGGCGAGGACGTCACGCTCGTCAGGGTGGCGGCCGAGATATGCGGTGATGGTCTCGCGGATCGAGGAGGAGCTGGGGGGCATGAGCGTCGTTTCGCCTTCGACGTAGGGGGCGGGTGCTGGGGTGGGGCTGTGGAGGTCGCGCTGGTGGGTCAGTTCGCCGTCTCGTGGTCGGACGGCTGGATGCCGCGGGGGCCGGGAAGCGTGTCGGTCGCGGGCGCGAGCCCGTACTGGGCGGCTTGAGCGATGAACATGCCCTGGTACAGGCCGCCCGTGTGGGCCATGAGCTCGTCGTGGGTGCCGTCCTCGACGACGCGTCCCTGGTCGAGGACGTAGATGTGGTCGGCGCGCATGGTCGCGGCGAGCCGGTGGGTGACGAGGACGACCGCGTGCCCTTCCTCGGCCAGGGACCAGAGCCCCTGGAAGGCGGCGATCTCGGCGTGGGGGTCCAGGGCGCTGGTGGGCTCGTCGACCAGCAGGAACGGTGCTTGCCGGTACCGGAACCGAGCGGACCCGAGGTTCTGCCACTGTCCGCCCGAGAGCTGGACACCTCGCTCGTAGCCCTTGAATACGATCGAGTCCCAGCCGTGCGGCAGGCTCTCGATCAGGTCGAGCACGCCCGCGTCCTGGGCGGCTTTGCGGACGCGGTCCATGTCCCGGGGACGGTCTCCGGCGCCGATGGCCACGTTGGCGGCGGCCGTCATCTCCCAGCGCGGGAAGTCCTGCGCAAGCAGCCCGACAGCGCTGAAAACCTGGGCGCGGTCGGCCTCGCGGAGCTCGACCCGTTCGCCCGACTCACCCACCCACCACACGTCCCCTTCGGAGGGCATCAGCAACCCGGCCAGCACCTTCGTGAGCGTGGTCTTCCCCGAGCCGTTCGCACCCACCAGGGCCGTCACCTTCCCCCGGGGCACCCGCACGCTCACGCCCTTCAGGGACGGGCCGTCTGCTCCCGGATAGGTGAACGACACCGCCTCCGTCCGCACCTCCCGGGTAGGGGTGGGCAGCGGCGTGCCGGAGGTCGGGATGGCGTTCTCGCCCGCCACCTTGATGGCGTCCTCGGTGTCGGTGAGGAACAGCAGCTCCTCGTACAACCGGTTGACCTGCTGCACCAGCGACGTGAGCCGTGCCGTCGAAGTGCGGATGGCGAGCACCGCCGTGCCGCCCACGGCGAGCGGCAGACCACCGGACGCCAGCAGCCACCACAGCAACCCGTAGCAGGCCAGCGACGCGAGCCCCGCGAAACCGCCGGCGACCAGATCCGTGGAAGCCTGCGCCCGGGCGAGGCGCCGCTGCTCCGCCTCCGTCTGCCGCGACATCTCCTCGTAGCTGGACAGCAGCTTCGTGCCGGCAGCGTGCACGCGGATCTCTCCGGCGGCGTGCGGGCGGGTCAGGTAGGCCAGCAGGGACGCGATCGCCCGCCGGTGGTCGACCCAGTTCAGGCGGGAGACGTACTCACGGCGTGCGGATCGGACCGCCCCCCAGCCCTTGGGCAGGGCGACGGCCAGCAGCATCGGCAGCAGCGCCCAGTGCAGCGACGCCAGCACCACCGCGGCTGCCACCATGCCGATCACCACGCTGCCCACGCCCACCGACAGCCGCAGCATGCTGCGGGCCGAGTCCGTACCGAACTTCCCCGCCTCCAAGACCCGCTGGACCTCCGGACGTTCCGTCGCCTCCACCTCGACGTGGGTGACGGCCGTGTAGTACCGGGCGGAGACCGCCCGCTCCACCTGCGGCTCCAGCTGGCCGGACATCGCCGTCGACCATGCCGACAGCACCGCCGTTGCCACCGCCGCGACCGCGAGCACCACCAGCGACGGCAGAGCATCGTGGAGCTTGTCCCCGGTCGGACCGTCGGCGAACAGCTCGGTGAGGACGCTGTTGACCGCCACCAGCCCCCAGCCCGCCGTCACACCCTGCCCGAGCTGCGCCACAACGACGCCGGTGAGCGCCCGCGGGTCCGTCTCCCAGCCGGTGCGCAGCACCATGCCCACCATCCGGGGCAGCGCCGCCGCCATGTGCCCGAAGCCCAGCCGGGTGAGCGGCCCTTCGTGCCGGACGTAGGACTGGTCGTAGCGCAGTCGGCCGCCGAAGAGCTCCCGCTCGGCGTCCGAGACGCTGGCCCTGGTCGTTGCCGCGGCCTTCACCGGGTTCGTGGTCTCCTCGCTGCCTGGTTCGACTCGCGTCAATGTGTTCCCTCTCGGGGGCGTGGTGGTGGTGTCGGCGTGTCCAACGACGCCGCCGCGATTTCGAACACGTGTCTTTCGGTCGGGTTGCGCACCCTGCGATTCAGCGGTTCTTCGAAGGTGGGCAGTGCACCGACCCTTGCCTCGCAAGAGCATGCGGACGGAGGTGGGTTGGCCGAAACGCCGATGCTGAGGCATTGCGAATCTGCGCGGTCAGCAGGAGCTCGCAGCTGATGCCTGACATAGCACCAGGCGGCCGGCAGGCCCGGGCGCAGCATGACGAGCGCGCGGTCTGGCGGACTGCTGTCATCAAGGCAGCGGCGGCCCTACGGAGCGCTCTCGACGACGGTAAAGGTGACGGCGGGGAACCGTCGGCCGTTGACCTGGATCTCGAGCGAGTGCGTGCCAGGGCGGATGGTGTGGGTGGCTGTGGACCGGAAGGGGTGAGCCTTGACCAGATCTAGGACCTGGCCGGCGTCGACCGATACGTCCTTGAGCTCGTACACCTTGCGCCGTGTGCTGCCCCGGGCGGTAGGCGAAGTGAGGACGTAGCTGATGCGGAGCCGAGCCGGGGCGGAGGCCGTAAGAGCGGCGGCGAACAACAGGTGGTCGCCGTCGCGCAGGGTGGCCGCCTCGAGCCGTAGGGAGCTGAGCTCGACCGGTGGCTCGGCCGGGTAGCCGAGGAACGTGAACGCTTTCGTGTCGCCGTCCTTCAGTCGGCTGCGCAGGGCTCCGCGCATGATGAAGGCGAGCTCCGTGTCACGGGCGCGGCCCTCCGACATCCACCGGCCCAGGGTCTGGAGGACCAGGTCCAGCCGTGTGGTGGCGATGTCGTGCAGGTGGTTGGCCACCGACGTGGTCACGTACCGGTGGGGGTCGGCGTAGAGCTGGTCGAGAACGGGAAGGGCCACCTCAACGTCGAGCGGGATGTTGATCGATCCGGGTAGCCGCGGGCGTGTGGATTCGCTCGCCAGCCGGCGGACACGGAACTCCGGGTTGCGGGCCCATCTGTCGACCGCCTTGAGCGTCTCTTCGGGGAAGTCGCTGAGGAAGTAGCGGACGGCGTCCTCGGCGGTGAAGTACTGGGTGAGGCGCCGGAGCGCATCCAGGGAGTGCTCCAGGTCTCCGCCGTGACGGCAGTAGCGGGCGACGAAGTCGGTGTGGGGGGAGTAGATGTGCAGGCCGGAGCCGTTGGTGATGCCGGCCGCCTCCGGTGTGGGCGGCAGGGAGCGCAGCAGAACCTCCAGCGCCTCCATGGGCGAGCCGGGCAGGTGGTGCCGGAGGGCTTCGCTGGTGTGTGCGATGCGTTCCTTGAGCTTGAGGCCGGGCAGGTCGGCGCAGACCTCGCGGGTGAAGGCGTCATCGTCGAAGGTGGGGCAGACGGCCTTCACCTCCGCGGCGATTCTGGCGATGCGCTGGGGGCTAATTGCCTGTTCCTTCTCGGCCATGCGGGAACCCTAGTGACGGCGCGCCGCCGACCCGCGCGATTCGGCCGCGTGTGGCGGGCCGGGCGGGGCGGTTTGGGCGCGGAGCTAGCGGATGGACGTGCGGTACAGCAGCCGCTGGTGGCGGGTGCTGTCGCAGGCGGAAGCGGTGTGGAGGACGGCGAGGTTGTCCCAGACCACCAGGTCCCCCTGGGTCCACTGGTGGGTGTGGACGTACCCGGGGCTGGTGGTGTGGGCGAGCAGATTGTCGAGCAGCTTCCGGCCCTCGTTCTGGTCCAGGCCGGTGATGCTCTTGATGACCATGCTGCCGAGCAGAAGGGAGCTGGCGCCGGTGATGGGGTGGGTGAGGACGAGGGAGTGCTCCACGTCGGGCACGGTCGCGAGAGTGCCGGCCGCGGTGGAGGACTGCCCGCTGTTGGCCTGGGCCTGCAGGGTGATGAGCTGGCGGATCGAGTGGACGGCGCGCAGGCCCTGCAGGCGCTGCTTGAGCTCCTCGGGCAGGTCGTCGTAGGCCCGCGTGGCATCGGCGAACCTGGTGGCTCCGCCCCGTTGCGGGGTGACGACCGAGTACAGCAGCGTGGCGGCGGTCAGCTGCGGCTTGAAGGAGTTGTCGGCGTGCCACTCCTCCTCCTCGTCGCCGTCGTAGATGCCGATCGGCGTGCCGTCCTGGTGGATGTTGGAGACGACGGTGAGGCCGGGGAAGCCGGGGACGGTGTAGCGGCGGTCGGTGGCGGTGTCGACGGTGCCGAACAGAGAGGCGGCGTCGAGCAGGTCGGCGTGGTTGAGGTGCTGGTCGGGCAGGACCAGCACGCGGTGGCGGTGCAGGGCGTTGGTGAGAGCGCGTGATGCGGCGGATCCGGTCGTGCGGGCGAGGTCGGTCTCGACACGGGCGCCGAAACCGCCGGGCAGCGGGGTGATCGCAAGGTCCATCGTGCCTCCGGGGCCGAGGAGCAGACGGTTAGAACTGCGGGGACTGGAGGAATGGCGTGATGTCGCGCAGCCCGGCGGAGGCGGCGCACAGCCGCTCGATGCCGATGCCGAGGCCGGCGGTGTCCGCGGGTACGGCCCCTGCCTCGACGGCTTCCTGGGCGAGCTGCTGCTCGTCGTCGTAGAGGCCGACGGCCTTCGCACGTTCGGTGAAGGCATGCCGGTCCGTCTCGTCGGTGTACCCGTGGACGAGCTCGATGCCGTCGACGATGAGCTCGAACCGCTCCAGGACTGCGGTGGTGCCGGGAGCCAGGCGGGCGCACGGCTCGTCCCCGCCGGTTGGGTATTCGGTCAGGAACACCGCGCGGCCGACGGCGCCAGCCTCCAGTTCGAGAGCGATGTAGCGGCCGAGGACGTCGCGGAACGGCTCGCCCGCGTCGGCGCCGATCCGGGCGGCCATGCGCGGGAGCAGGTCGCCGATGGGCTCGTTGCGCAGGTCTAGGCCGAACTCGTTGAGGACGTGGTCGGCGATCGAGAGCCGCTCCGGCGCGTAGGAGGGCAGGTGCGGCCCGACCAGGCGCCAGGCGAGGCCCATCAGGTCCTCGAAGCCGAGGTGCGCGGCGTACAGGTCGAGCATCGTGAACTCGGCGGCGTGGAGGGCGTCCGGGGGCTCGGGCCGGAAGCACGGGCCGATCTCGTACACCCGCGGGAGGTCGGTGCTCACGTTGACGCGCAGAGCCGGGCCGATCATCGCGCGCAGGTACCGGCCTTCGTGGAGGCCGGCGGGTGCGCGGCGGCCAGGCCCAAGGTCGGCGCGGCGCGCGACGGGGGTGACAACCTCGGTGAAGCCCTCGTCGTGCAGCACGGCCCGCAGGCCGCGCAGGACGTGGGCCTTGGCGCGGATGGGACCGGACAGTGCGGACATACATGTGTCCTCTCAACTCATCTACATAGGAAGGGAGTTGGTGAACCGGGGTGCGGCCTGGGCGGCGCGGCCCCCTCGGAGCGCCTCAAGCTAGCCGCACGCCGCCGACGCACAGAAGACCCGCGCACACCGGCCGAGCGGTCGATGCGCGGCACGTGGCCACGATTCCAGCGGCTCGCAGATGCGTATTCCCAGGTCAGCGGCAAGGCGGACGCAACGGGTACGCAACGCCCCGGCGCACCTGGCGCAACGTCACGAACCGTTGCCGGTGCCCCTGGTGCGGCCCTAGCGTGCTGGCACGGCCACTCGGCGCGACGGCTTCACCAGCGCCCTCGGCGCAGCGCCCGGCCGGCTTCTTCGAGCCGCGCTCATCTCTGGCTCGACCATCCGATTCACCACGCGTGGCCGCGGCATGCCCGCGGCCCGAGAGGAGAGCACATGGACCAGAACCTGAAGCTCGGCATGCGCCCGGGCGCGGGCGTCAAGCTCGGCATGCGGCCCGGCGCGGTCGCCGTGAAGCTCGGCATGCGCCCGGGCATCAAGCTCGGTATGCGCCCCGGCGGCGCCGCCTGACCGCGATCGTCCTGATCGGCTGACGTGCGACTGCTGCCGGTGGGCGGGGCGCCCCGCCCACCGGCAGCGGTTCACGGAAGGCCAATGTCCAGTTCCAGTGCAGTGATGTCCGGAGGAGAGCAGATGGGCAGGCCCAGCCGGTGGCCGGTACGCCGGCGCGAGAGGACACCGCGGCGCACCCGGCACTCGACCGGCGCGTCCGGTCCGGTCCGGCAGGCGCTGGGGCCGGAGCTGATCGGCGAGCTGGAGGGCCTGTGCGGCGCTCCGAGTGTCGGCTTGCGGGACGTCGCGTGTGATGTCGGCGCGATCGTGGTGGCGGCGCTTGTTGGCTCCCAGGTCGGGTACGCCGTCGGGCCGCTGCTCGCTGTGCTGTACATCGGGGTGCGCCAGCGGCACCTGTCGAACCTGGCGCACGAATGTGTGCACGCGAAGTTGCTGGTCACGGCGCGCGGCAACCGCCTGGTGGGGTACCTGCTGACCGGGATGCTCGGTGAGGGGCTTCGGCCCTACCGGGCCACCCACGGGGTCCACCACGCGCAGCTGGGCAGCGCGGGCGATCCGATGTTCCAGTCGTACCAGGCCGGGCGCCTTCATACCGTCCGGGCGCCGATGAGCCGGAGCGGGTTCGTGCTGCGGGTGATCGTCAAGGCTGCGCTCTGGCGGCTGCCGACGTCGGCGGTGCGGGTGCTGGTGACCCGCGGCCCGCGGGAGAGCTGGTGGGCGCTGGCTGCTCGTGCGGTGCTGTGGCTGGGCATCGCGGTCACGTGCTGGTCGTTCGGCGTCCTCGGTGACCTGCTGCTGTACTGGCTGGTCCCGCTGGTGTTCGTGCGGCCGGTGGTCACCTGGATCACCGACCTAGGAAACCACGCCGGGCTGATCGAGGACGACGACGTGTTGCTGCAGACCCGCGGCTGGTCCTCGCACTGGCTCACCCGGCACCTTCTCGGCGGCCACCTCGACGACATGTTCCACCCTGTGCACCACTGGTGCCCCAAGATCCCCTGGCGGCGCCTGCCCGAGGCCACTGGCCTCCTCTCCGAGCGCCTGGAGCGCTGGGACGAGGTGCCGTGGTGCTCCGGCTACTTCTTCCGCCGCCGCTCCACCCCCGAGGTGCTGTGCGTGATCGAGGACATCATCGCCCGCCTCACCGCCAAGCCCGCGCCCCGGCAGGCAGTGGCCGCCGAGCGAACGGCCGCCTGACCGATCCCTTTCGTCCTGTCCACGACCGGCCCGCCGCAGTTCTGTCCGGGCGACACCCCATGTCCGCCCGGGCCGTGCCTGCACCCCGCCGCCGAGGAGGCGGCCACCATGACTCAGCCCCAGCTCAACCCGCCCGCCAAGGGTGTGCACAGCTACGACGACTTCTCCCGCTTGCGCGAGGTCGTCGTCGGCCGCGCCGACCACTACACCTCGCACGACGCCGACATCAGCTGGCGGCTGTTCTACTTCGAGAACGTCGCACCGCACCTGGCCGATGGACAGCGGCAGTTGTCCATACCACAGCAGATCGTCGACGAGCTGAACGAGGACGTCGCCGGCTTCGCCGACGCCCTGGCCGGCTGCGGGGTGCGCGTGCTGCGCCCCTCCGCCCCCGGCAAGGACGTCAAGGTGTCCTCCCCGTGGTGGAGCAGCGGAGCGACACCGCCGCTGAACGTCCGCGACAACGCCATCATCCTCGGGGAGACGATCGTGGAGACCGCGCCGCACATCCGCGGCCGGATCTTCGAGAACGACCACCTCAAGC
Organism: Streptomyces sp. NPDC012637; assembly: GCF_042954805.1. Classification (NCBI taxonomy): domain Bacteria; kingdom Bacillati; phylum Actinomycetota; class Actinomycetes; order Kitasatosporales; family Streptomycetaceae; genus Streptomyces; species Streptomyces sp. NPDC012637. Next base: position 880,805 of record NZ_JBIBDS010000001.1, on the reverse strand, counting down.
CCCACTTCGCCCGCTACTTCGAGCAGGGCGCGAACTGGCTGTCCATGCCGCGCCCCGCGCTCGCCGCCGGCTCCCTGGACACCGCCTACTTCGACCAGAAGGACATCGACGTCACCGCGGCGATGGCCAGCGAGGATGCCCTGCCGATCGACGGCCTGGGCCTGGAGATGGTCTTCGACGGCGCGCAGTGCGTCCGCCTGGGCCGCGACGTGCTCGTCAACGTCGCCAACCACAACCACGAGCTCGCCTACCGGTGGCTCGCCCGCAACTTCCCCGGCCTGCGCTGGCACCGGCTGCCGGGGATCGCCGACAACCACGTCGACTCCATCGTCGTCCCGCTGCGCCCGGGCCTGATGCTGCTGCGCGACCCGAACTACCTGCAGGACCTGCCGGAGGCGATGCGCGGCTGGGAGGCGATCTACCCGCCGCCGAGCGCCGTGCCCGAGCAGGACTACGACGAGTTCGGGTTCGTGATCCCCACCGCGTCCCGGTACATCGACATCAACGTCCTGTCGATCGACGAGAACACGGTGGTCGTCAACTCCCTCTACCCGGAGCTGGTCGAGGTGCTGGAGCAGCGCGGCTTCACCGTCGTCCCGGTTCGCCACCGCCACCGGCGTCTGTTCGGCGGCGGGCACCACTGCTTCACCCTCGACACCGTCCGCGACGGCGGCCTCGAGGACTACCTCGCGGCCTGAGCGCTGTCCCGCCCCGTTTCAAGCCCGTCTGGCCGCCCGCGCGGCCCGAACCCCAAGGAGTACCCCGGCCATGAGCAGCAGCACCGGAGCGTGGCCCCCGCCCCGCGCCTTCTGGACCGAGACCCTGCCCGACAAGACCGCGGGCATGACTCGCCCGTACCTGTTCAAGGGCGTCATCCCCGCCTCGGCGGCGAACGCGGACACCGTCCTGGACGGCTTCGCCGCCATCCGTCGCGCCCACGCCGCCGGGCGGGAGATCACCGCGAACGCCCGGGTGTACGTGGGCGAGGAGCACCGCCCCGACCTCGTGGCCAAGGTGCTGGCCGCCGACGGCTGGCCGGACGGCGGCTTTACTGCGTGGATGCAGGAGCAGGTCGGCGCCGAGCGGTTCAGCCTGGTCCTCAACACCCTGGAGAGCGTCAGCGAGCCGCTCGCCGCGGGCCTGGGCGAGTTCATCGGCGCGCTCATCGACGGCTGGGGCCTCCCGGCCGGCGGCGCCGAGCTGGTCGCCTTCGTCGGCAACTACAGCGGGACCGCGTTCGGCGTCCACGAGGGCTACGAGAACGCGTTCCTCACCCACTACGGGCCCGGCACCAAGCACTTCTACTGCTGGCCGGCCGAGGAGTACAAGAAGCTCACCGGCGGCAGCGACCCACTGTACGGCGACTACACGTGGCTGCTGGAGCACGGCGAGCACTTCGCCCTGGAGCCCGGCGACGCGCTGTTCCTGCCCGAGCGGGTCTTCCACGTCGGGCGGCAGAGCGAGTTCTCCGTCTCCGTCGCCATCCCCCTCTACACCTTCCCCGATGCCGCGATCGCCCGGGCCTGGATCGCGCCGGACCTGCTCGGCGCCCTGCTGGTCAGCGAGCCGGACACCGACGCGGGCAGGCCGTCCCCGATGCAGCCGCTGACCGCCGGCCCCGATGAGCTCGCCCGCCGCCTGAGCACGGTGACCACCGCTGCGTTCACCACCGCCGCCGAGCAGGCGCCGTCCGCCGCCGAGGCGCACGCCCACCAGCGCTGGTACACCGTCCTCAGCAACGGCGGCTGGCAGCAGACCGAGAACGACCTCGCCCGCGACGAGGCCGCTGCCGCGTTCGCCGCCGCCAGCCTCGCGTCCGGCACGAACGTCGCGGTCTCCGCCCCCTACCGGCTGATGGTCACCGGCGAGCAGGCGTTCCTCCGTGGCTGCGAGACGGCGACCGACCCCGCCGTCCTCACCCCCGATCTGGTCGAGCGCCTCAACAACGGCCCGACCACCCTTCCCGACGACCCGAAGGTGATCGCCGCGATCCGCACGCTCGGCGCCACCGGCGGCCTGACCGTCACCACCACGAACGAGGAGGCCGAGTGACCACCACCGCACGCACTCCCACGCTCGACACCCTGCGCGGCACCAGCCTCGTCGAGGCGTACCTGAAGGCGAACCCGGAGACCCGCGGCTACATCCACGCCACCCTCCAGGGCACCCGCGACAGCGGTGACGACCTCGTCGACAAGCACCTCAAGCCCATGATCGACACGGTCTACCGGCAGATCCGCACCCTGGTCGACCCCGGCACCCTCACCGCCGCCCAGGCCCGCATGTACATCGCCGAGCTCGCCGTCTTCGCCCGGCACAACGCGCAGTTCCTGCGCCTGGCCGCCGCCCAGGTCTTCGGATCCTGCCCGGCCCTCGGGCACGAGTTCGACCGGAACTTCCTGGAGGAGGGAGGCGAGCCCGGCAAGGTCCCCGCGCACTACATCCTCTATACCCGCGCGCTCCTCGCCGACCTCGGCCTGCTCGTCAACGGCCACGTTCCCGCCGACGAGACCGCCAAGCTGGTCCTCCAGCACCAGGTCCTCGTGAACTCCCACATGACCTCCCTCATCGCCGGCGGCTACTACGCCACCGAAGGCGTCGCCGTCGCCGAGACCGAGATCCTCAGGGAGATCACCGACCGGTACGGCGAGCTGACCATCCAGGCCAGCGGCGCGGAGCTGGAGAACCTGGACAACTACTACCGGCTCCACCTGGACGAGGGTCACGAGGCCGCGAAGGTCGGCGGCATGAGCGTGGAAGAGGCGCACATCGAGGGCCTGGCCCGCTTCATTCGTCAGAGTGAGCTCTTCCACCTCGACCTGCCGCAGGCCGTGGAGGGCTTCCTGCAGATCTTCAACGCGATGGCACACTGGTGGACCCAACTGGCCTACCGCTCAAGGGAATTGAACTAGTGTCCGAGACTGTCGCCGCCAACGGCTCTGGCCCCGAGGACCGCTCCGGCGGCTGCCTGTGCGGGAAGGTTCGCTTCACCGTCACCGGCCCGGTGGATGACCCGCACATCTGCGCCTGCGAGCACTGCGCCAAGCGCTCCGGCGCGCCGTTCCAGTGGTGGGTCGGCTTCCCGATGGCCGGGCTGGAGTGGACCGGTGCCGAGCCGACCTGGTTCGACACCTACCCCGGCAAGACCGCTCGCGGCTTCTGCGGCGCGTGCGGCAGCCACATCGCCGCCCGCGACTACGGCGACGACACGATCATCGGCATCCTCGCCACCGCCCTCGACGACCACGCCACCGACCTGGCCCTGGTGCCCACCAACCTGAACCGGCTCGCCGAGGCCGCCCCCTGGCTCGCCCAGTCCGACAGGCACGCGGCGGCCGGCTGACCCCTGACCCCTGCGGGGGCAGGCGTACCTGACAGCGCCCGCCCCCGCAGGCACCCCGCCTACGGGCCGTGCTGGGGCCACCTCCACCCCGCACCACCACGCGCCCGCACCGACCGCCCGGAGGACCCGTGCCCACCACCACCCATGTCGCCACCGAGTACGGAACGCTCCGCCGCGTCGCCATGCGACACGCCAGCGACTTCACCCGCCCTCTGACCGGCCCCAACGTCCACCCGGTCCTCGCCCGCCAGCAGGCCACCAGCACTTGGGCCCCCTACGACCCCGCCGCCGTCCGCGCCCAGCAGGACCAGCTGATCGGCCTGCTACGCGAACGCGGCGCCGACGTGGTCCTGCTCCCTCCGGCGCAGGGCTGCTCCGTCCAGCATTACCCCCGCGACATCGCCTTCGCCGTCGACCATGTCCTGTTCCGGGCCCGCCTGAACTCCACGCACCGCCTTCGCGAGACCGAGGCCCTCACCGACCCCGCGCTCGGACTGCGGCCCGTCGACCTCGCACGCGGCACGATCGAGGGCGGAGACGTCCTGCTCCCCGACACAGGCCGCGTCCTCGTCGGCCTGAGCGAGGAGACCAGCACCGCTGGTGCCACAGCCCTCCAGGAGGCCCTCGCCCAGCACGGCGTCGACCGCGAGGTCGTCTCCGTGCACTTCGCGGTCACGGGGATCGTCCACCTCGACGACCACCTCGCCGTGGTCGCGCCCGGCACCGCCCTCATCCACCGTGAGGTGTTTACCGCCGACCAGAACCGCTGGTTCGACGCCCACTTCGATGACCTCCTCCCGGTCACCGACGCCGAGGCCCGCGCGGTCCAGGTCAACCTCCTGGCCATCGCCCCCACGACGATCGTGGTCGCCGCCGGCAGCGACCGGATCGCTGCCGCCCTGGCCGCCCGCGGGCTCGAAGTGCTGACCGTCGACTACGGCGAGGTCACCCGCATCCCCGGCTCCCTGCGCTGCACCACGCTGCCCCTGCTGCGCACCTGACCAAGCTCGCCTTCTCGAAGCTGCCCGCGCCCGACTCGGCCACTCCGGGCTGCCGGGCCTCGCGCACGCCCGCCGGCACTTCGCCGCCCTCCCCAGAGGATCCCTGCGTTGTCCAGTCCCCTCTCACTTGTCCTTGTCGCCGTCCCCGCCGTGGTGCTGGCCTGTCAGGCCGGCGGCTGGGCCGCCCGCCGCCTCGGCCAGCCGCCCGTCATCGGCGAGATGGCCGTCGGCATCCTCCTCGGCCCCTCCTTTCTCGGCTGGCTCGCCCCCGGCCTCCAGCACTTCCTGCTGCCGCCCGCCGTCTTGCCCTACACCTCCCTGCTCGGCAACCTCGCCCTGCTCGTCTTCCTGTTCCTCATCGGCCTCGAACTCGACCTGGGCTCCTTGCGCGCCACCCGCCGCGCCGTCGCCTCCGTCGCTGCGGGCAGCATCCTGCTGCCCCTCGCGCTCGGGGCCGCTCTCGCGCTCGCCATGTACCCGGCCCTCGCACCGCCCGGAGTGCAGCAGCTGCCGTTCGTGTTGTTCGTCGGCACCGCGCTGTCCATCACCGCCTTCCCCGTCCTCGCGCGGATCCTCACCGACAGGGGCCTGGCCACCACCCGCCTGGGCACCTTCGCGCTCGCGTGCGCCGCCGCAGACGACGCCCTCGCCTGGTGCCTGCTCATCGCCGTCACCTCCCTGGCCACCGCCGGTTCCCCACTGGATGCGCTCACTGCCCTCGCCCTGGCGGTCGCGCTCATGGCCGCCCTCGCAGCGGCGCGCCCCGTCGCGAGGCGGACGCTGGAGCGCGCCGCCCGCACCTCCGACGACTTGGTGACGGTGCTGCTGGTCACCGGGCTGCTCCTGGCCGCATATGCCACCGACCGGATCGGTGTCCACCCCGCGATCGGCGCGTTCCTGGTGGGCGCGACCGTGCCGCGCGGGGTACCGGCCGTCGAACGCAGCGCCGCCCGCCTCCAGGCGGTGGTCGTCCCCGTGCTGCTGCCGCTCTTCTTCGTCGACATCGGCCTGCACACGGACCTCGCTGCACTCCCGGCCGGCCAGTGGGGGTGGGCCGCGCTCGTTCTGGCCGTCGCCGTGACGGGTAAGTGGGTCGGCGCCGCCGGGGCAGCCCGGCTCGCCGGCTGTGACTGGCGGTGGTCGGCGCTGATGGGCACCTTGATGAACTGCCGCGGAATCACCGAGATCGTCGTCCTCGGCATCGGCCTCCAGCTCGGCGTCATCTCCACGAACCTGTTCACGATGATGGTCGTCATGGCCGTCGTGACCACCGCCGCCACCGCGCCGCTGCTCGACCGTCTCACCCGCAACGCCCCCGACCTCACCGCCACGGCCCCTGCCGGCAAGCCGGTCGCCGTCCTGCCCGGAAACCCGGGAGCGGCCCGATGACCACTGTCCCCGCCGCACGGGCCGCCGCGGGCATCGTCGAGACGGCGATCCGCGCCCGGCGCAGCACCATCCGCCTCACCGAGCCCGCCCCGGGCCCGGACGAACTCCTCGACCTGCTGGCGGCCGCGGCCACCGCGCCCGACCACGGCCAGCTGCGCCCCTGGCGGGTAATCGCGATCTGCGGCGACGCCCGAGCCCGGCTCGGTGAAGCCGCCGCTGCGGCCGCGCCCACCGCCGGCCTTGCCGAGAGGGTCGCCGCCAAGCACCTGCGCGCGCCGCTGATGCTTGCCGTCGTCTTCCAGCCCCGTGACCATCCGACCATCCCACGCTGGGAGCAGCTGGCTGCGACGTCCGCGATGGCCACCACCCTGCTGCTGCTTCTCGACGCCCGCGGCTGGGGCGGTGTCTGGTTCGGCGGGCCCTGCCCGGACGCGCCACAGGTTCGCAAGCAGCTCGGCATTGGCGACGGCGAACAACTGCTGGGATACCTGTACGTCGGCACCCCCGTTCCCGGCGAGGCGCCCCAACCCCGTGCCGCTGCCGATGTCCGCTCCAAGCTCAGCTGGCTCGGCGACACTGCCCTCTGACCCCCGCCTCCGTGATCCACTGACCACTGGAGATCCGACGGGTGCCTGTACAGACCTCGCGCGTACATACACGCTGTTCGTGCTGGTTGTAGCTCTGCGAGGACGATCCACACGAACGTGTGGCTTTGTACGCCAGAACCCGAGTTCGGGAGGCACCCGCGGTGCCTCCCGTTGGGCGCAGGGCGGTCAGGGGGCACAGATCGCGCGGGCCAGGACGAGGAGTGGATGTGGTCCGAGGCTAAGCGCGGCCACCTGCCGCCGGGACGCCCGCGGCAGCTGACCTTCTCCCTGACCGACCCTGTCCGATGGTGCGCGTCTTCGGACTCTCCAACGAGACCGCGACCAGATACGTCTACGCGGCCCACCCCGCCAATCGGGCCGACCCCATCAGCCCATGACGAGCGGCGGAACCGGGCCGGTCATAGCCCGGGTTCCTGGAGTTCGGGAAGTGCCACTCCTGTGTGCTTCTTCAGATGCGCGCTCACGGCCTCGGCGCTCTTCTCGGCCAGCCTCTGAATCAGGTTCAGCCCCTTGGTCGCGTCCGTCTTGAGGACGCCTCCCTTCGGCGAACGGCGATGAGCGATCGACCCCCGCAACACGACGAAGTCGAGCAGCAACTGGCGGGTTCGTTCAGGCGAGTTCTTGTGCCACTTCCATGTTGCGGTGATGTCGTCGATCCCGACGTTCTGGAGGAAGAACCCCTTGACCGGGTCTGGCTTCGGGGTGTTCAAGCTGCGGTCGTCGTCCTTGGCCAACTGGACTGCTCGGTCACGCAGGGCGGCCCGCCACCCATCGTCAGCCAGATTCCAAATGGCGAGCTCGTGAGGCTCACCTAGGAGAGACTTCTTGAGGGTCTTCTTCACCTCGGTGGGCAGGTCGGCGGCTGTCGTCGCGTGCTCTGCCAGGTGGTTCAACGCCTCTGCGGCCAGGTCCTCGCAGAACGCCTCCCACGAGGCGCACGCCAAGACCACAGCCGATCGGCTAACCACTTGGATTTCCGGGCGCCGCCGGCCTCTGGCCGACCCCGTCTCCTTCTCATGGAACTCGATCAAGCGCTCGATATCAGGAACCGCCTCATCGAGAAGACTCCGGTGAGCAGTCCCGAAAGCTGTCGGCATCGACCAACTCCTGACCTCTGAACCCGAGGGCCTATAGGCTCCTGACCCCGGACAACCCTACGGGTTCGCCGCGTGAGTCCTTCCAGAATTCAGGAACCCGTCGGTTTCCGGTTCACCCCGCCGGTCCGGCCTGCCCGGGGTCAGAAGGCGCGGAGCGGTCCCCCCTCGGCGGCGTCGGCCAGGCGCCGCGCCAAGCGCCGACTCTTGAGGTGCTGAGCAGCCGTCTTCGCCTTCGCCAGCGACTCCTCCAACTCCGCCCGGTCACCACGCAGCCGCGCCAGCTCCGCACCGGTGATCAACAGCTCCACACTGTCGCGCGTACGCTCCGGCGACAGGCCCATCGCCACCTTCAGAGCCTGCTCGCCCTCGTCGGCCAGCCCGGCCATGGCCAGCGCCCACGCGGCCTGCCCCTCCAACTCCGGGCGGTCCAGCCACGCCAGCCACCTCGGGTCCGACCCGCGCCCTGCCCGGTCGAACGCGGCACGCGCCCGCTCCACCGCCGCCTGGCACTGCGCGCCGTCACCGTTGTAGGCCCACGCCCTCGCCTCCGTCACCGCGACGTAGGCCCGCACCAGCGCCGGCGCGCCTGTCGCCGCGACCACCGCGCTGCGGGCGTGGGTCAGCACCTCCCGGCCGTCGCCCCGTACCGCCGCCAGCCGGGCCTGATGAATGCAGCCGCGCGCCAGTCGGCCGCGATCCCCGATCGCCTGCGCCAGCCGCATCGCCTGCAGGTCGTAGCGCTGAGCCAGGCCCGGAAGCTGGTCGTCGTAGGCCATGCTCGCCAGCGCGAGCACCGCGTCGGCGACGCTGCCGTACAGCAGCCGGCCACGCCCGGCGTTGAAACCCCCTTCGAGAAGCGGAACGGCGTGGGCGGCGAGGAAGGCGGCGAACACGGAGCGGAACTGCCCGCCTCCGTGCCGGGCGTCCGTCCTGCCGTACAGGTCGGTGTGCGCGTCCAGCAGCTCGATGTCCGCCACGGTCACCCGCCGCTGTCCGCGCCCGGCGATCTCCGTGTCGGGCAGCATGACCAGGGCCTCGACCGCGGAGGGCGTCGAGGCAAACGGCAACCTCCGCACCGCCGCGCTCCTGGGCACGGCGTCCATCTGCCACAGCCGCCGCAGCATCCGCACCGCGTGTCTCAGGTCGCCGTACTGGAGCGCTTGCTCGGCGACATCCGTGTCCTCGGACGACCATCCCAGGCTCTCAGGGGTCACCTGGCGCTTGCACGCCCGGCTCAGTACGTGGCACGCCGCAGCCGCCAGTTCCGGGCCCGGCTGCGCCCCCGCGCACCACCGCGACACCGTGCTCGTGCTCACCGACCGGGGATGGCCGGAGGCCGCGCAATGCTCGCGGATCCGCTTGGCGAACCCCGACATCGACCACTTGAGCTCATCCAGCACGATCTGCTCGAGGTCCCTGTTCCGCTGTGAGGCGCCGCGAACTGACGGCGACCCGTTCATGCGGCTGCCTCCGGGATCTGGGTGACCGTCGCGCCCCCGTCCATGGCGGTCGGGCGGCGAACGGGGGACCACCTCACTACCCGGCCGCCTAAGAGACCGGGCGGACGGGTGTGGATCTCGGGTACCGCTGTCATAGAGGGTGCTCCGGGAGACAGGAGGTGGTCGATGGGATGGAGGCTGGCGGCCTCCGGGGGACGAGCTCGGCGCGCACGACCGCGGGTGACGGGCGCCCGGCCGTATGCCACCGCTGGGGCGCCGCAGCGGACCCGTCCCTCAAGCTGCGCGACTGCTACTCAGGACCACGGTCGGTGCGTCAGGCAGGCAGTGGCGGCGCTCCAGGGCGGCGCGCCGATCATGGTGGGGAGGCAGTCCGACATGGGCCCGGCGCGTGTCGAGAGCCTCGGGGTCGGCCACCGGGCACATCTCGATCTGCTCATCGTGCAGCTGGTACTGCGTGCCGTACTGCTGCGGCTGGCCGCTTCTCACCAGGCACCGGTCGTACAGGCGGGCCCATTGCGCGGTGGTGGCATCGCCCATACGCACGGCGGCGTGGAGCGAACGGAGCAGGGTGATCTGGAAGTTCAGGTCGTGGTCGCTGTTCAGGGCGATCACCAGTGCGGCCTCGCACGCGGCGTCGCCGACCAGGGACCGTCCGGGCCATCCGCCCAGCCGTTCGATGATCCGGCGCAGGGCCTGCGCGTCCTGGGCGGCGGGCTTGGCGTCGTCCAGGACGCCACGCTGATGTGCGGGGGCTCTCCAGGTCCTTTGCGCGTCGGTCACGCGGCTGACCAGGTCCTGGGCGATGTCGGGGTGGGTTGGCGGCCGGGCCTCGCCCGACCTGCCGACGGCGCCGGGAGGCGCGAGCAGGGGTTTCACGGGGCCATCCTTCGGGGCGATGTGAGGCGAAAGTGATGGGGGCTGTACGCAACGTGGCAGTGCCGGAACCGCTGGGGGCGGTCGGTGCGTGGACAGCGGGATCAGCTGCGGCCGTGGCGTTGGCTGTCGCGATCGACGGCTGCTCTTCGGCGGACAGATGATCCGGGCGGGCCATCGCGAACCCAGGGACCGGAGTTGGCTGGCCTCTCACGGGGAGGTCCTCCGTGGGCTGCGGCTCAGATGCCGCGCTGCCAGCCCCGGCTGAGGCGTACGGGCGGTGTGGGTGCGGCCGTCGGGTCGGGCGGGGGATTGTTCTGCCTCGCCAGGCGGCGCGAGTTGGTCGTGGTCGGCTTCGGCCCGGTCCCCGCCCGAAGGCTCCAGGAGCCCCCAGGCGTGGGCGAGACCGATCAGATGCACCGGGTCGGTGGCACCGGTCGTGGACAGGAGCGACTCCGTCTTGGTGCGCAGGTCGGCGGGGGCGATCCTCGCAGCGAGCGCGATGTCGGCCTGCCGGGACCGCGTGCCGATGGCCCGAAGGAGCAGCTCGTCGTCCGCGGTGAGCACCGGTGCCGGCCTTCCGGGCTCGGGCGCCGTAGCCTCGCCGCGTCCCAGCAAGGCGTGCGCGATGACGGCCCGGCTCGCTCTGGGCGGCAGGCCGAGGTGCTGGCGGATGTCCTTCGCGTACGCGTGGACCGTCGAGGCCGACAGCCCCTCGGCGACGGCGATGTCCGCGTTGGCGGCGTTGCGCACGAGGTGCTCGGCGACGCGGCGGAGCGAGGGGATCAGAAGGGATGTCTTGGATGTCTCGGTCATGAGGATTCCAGCTGCCTGTCGGTGAGGTCGGCGCTCTGCCGGCGGCGGTTCGGGCCGCCACGAGGGCGGAAGTCGGTTCCGGCCTCGGCCAGGAGGGCGTGAATGAGGCCGTAGGAGCGCCGAGCGGCCTTGGCGAGGGCGGGGATGGAGGCGCCGGCCTGGTAGTGCGTGGCCAGCCATGTGCCGGCCGCCTCGCGTTTGGCGGAGTCGGTAAGGCGCCGTCCGGAGGTCAGGCACTCGGGCGGTGGACTCGCGAAGGCGAATCCCTCCTTGGGCTCCAGGTGGGCGAGCAGCTCGGGGTGGGCTTCCAGCAGGACCAGGGTGGCCAGCCCTAGCCAGGCGATGTGCCAGGGCCGGGCCCAGGCGGGAAACGGGCTGGGAACCACGGCAAGGAACCGGGCTCGGGCAAGGGCCAGGGTCGGGTGCTGTGACGGTTCGCCCGAGAGCGCTGCGGTCAAGGTTCGTAGGATCGTGCGCAGTTGGGCCAGCTGCGCGTCGAGTGCACGGGGGGTACGGGCCTCGTGCCGGCGCCAGCTCATCAGTGCGTCCGCTGCGGCGGCCACGACCAGTGCGCGGTCGAGGGCTTCCTCAAGTGGGGCAGCCACGGGCATGTCGCTGTACCAAGGGGACACGGTTGAGGCGACCCGGCGGTCGGTGGAGATGTAGCCCTGCTCGGCGAGGTGACGGATGGCCTCGTCGGCGAGCGGGTAGTCGATCTCGAAGAGGCGTGCCACCACGCCGGTCTCGGGCAAGCCGCCCTCCGAGGCGTAGACCCCGGCGTGTACTTCGTCGGCCAGCCAGCGGACAAGTACCTCGACCTGCCACTCGGCCGGGACGAGCGGATCGCGGGCCCCGGCCCGGGGGACGGGCGGGCGGGTCGTGTGCCGGCGGACGGCGGTGTGGCCCAGGTGGCGGTTCTGCTCGGCGCGCGTCATGCCCTGGCCGCCTTGCCGGTGAGCTGGCTGTTGCCCGTGGTACGGGCTGCGGTGACGGCCAGAACGGCCTGAATGATTCCGACGTGGGAGAACGCCTGGGGGGTGTTGCCGAGCTGGCGGCAGGCGTAGGGGTCCCACTCCTCGGCGAGGAGGCCGAGGTCGCTGCGGATGCCCATCAGGACGCCCAGGTGGATCTCGGCTTCGTCTACGCGGCCGATCGCGGCGAGCGCGGCGATCAGCCAGGCAAGGCAGATGATGAAGGTGCCCTCGTCGCCCGTCAGTCCGTCGACGCCTGGCTTCTGGCCGTCGGTGCGGTAGCGCAGCAGGAAGCCTCCCTGCGTGGACAGCTCGCGCTGGACCGCCTCCACCGTGCCGACGATCCGCTTGTCCTCTGGAGGGAGGAAGCCGGAGGTAACGATCTGGAGTAGGGAGGCGTCCAGCTCCGTTGAGCCGTACGACTGGGTGAAGGTGTTGCGCTCCTCGTCGTACCCGCGCTCGCAGACCTGCCGGTGGATCGCGTCGCGCAGCTCGCGCCAACGCTTCACGGGTCCCTCGGCGCGGCCGGCCTCGATGAGCCGGACGGCCCGGTCGACCGCGAGCCACGCCATCACCTTGGAGTGTGTGAAGTGCCGGCGTGGCCCGCGAACCTCCCAGATCCCCTCGTCCGGCTGCTCCCACAGCTGCTCCAGGCACGCGACCAGGTCGACGATGAGAGGGGCCACGACCGGCGTGAGCTCGGGATCGTGCTCCTGCGCCGCGTACAGGGCGCCGACGATCTCGCCGTACACGTCCAGCTGGAGTTGTCCGGCCGCGCCGTTCCCCGTACGGACGGGGGCGGAGCCCTCGAAGCCCGGCAGCCAGCAGAGTTCGGTCTCGGGCATCTCCCTGGCGCCGTCGACCCGGTAGATGGCCTGCATGGTCTCCGGCCGGCCTGCGATCGCCGAGCTTAGCCAGCGGACCCAGGCCCGCGCCTCTTCCTTGTATCCGCAGGACATGAGGGCTTCGATGGTCATGGCGGAGTCGCGAGGCCAGCAGAACCGGTAGTCCCACTGCCTGCTGCCGCCGATCTCCTCGGGCAGCGACGTCGTCGCCGCGGCCACGAAGGCTCCGGTCGGCTGGTACTGGAGGGCCTTCAGCGTGATCAGCGACTGCTCGACCGCGTCCCAGTGAGGGCCCGAGTATGTGGACCGGCCAGCCCAGGCCACCCAGAAGTCCCGGGTGGCCTTCAGCAGTCCGGTCGGGGTCGGCGTCGGCGGCGGTTCGTCGCGCCCGCGCTGCCACGACAGGACGAAGGTCACTTCCTCGCCTTCCGACACGGTGAACTCGGACACGATGTCGGAGCCGTCCATCCGGTTCGGGGCCTGTGTGTCGAGCCACAGCCGTCCGTCGCCCTGGTCGGCGACGGAGAGCCGGCCGGACGCGTGAACCTGCGACCGGCCGGGGGCCTGCCGGGGTCGGCCGTAGCCGGGGCGTGCCCGCAGCGTGGACCGTATCGGCACCCTGCCGCTGACACCCCGGACGATCCGGACCAGACGCAGGACGTCGTCGTCGCCCGTTACCGGCATGAAGTCCACGAGCTGAGCAGTGCCGTCGGGGGTGATCCAGGAGGACTCCAAGATGAGGGTGCCATCGGTGTAGCGCCGCCGGTCGGCCGGCGCCGACGGCCGCCCGCTCGGCCCGGCGGGGCCGACACGCCAAACGCCGTGCTTCTCCGTGCCCAGCAGCGAGGCAAAGTGCGCCGACGAGTCGAAGCGCGGCCAGCACATCCAGCTGATGCTGCCGTCCTGGTCGACCAGCGCGCCCGAACGCAGGTCGGAGACGTAGGCGAGGTCCTCGATGCGGCCAACCTGCGATAGGGCGCGGATGCCTTGCGCGGAGGTACGCGGGGAAGGGATGCCGATCACGCAGCCACCGCCAGCGGCAGGACGCGATGCGGGGCGACGATCTCGCCGTTGGGAAGCAGCTCACCGGTGTCCTCGAAGAGCAGCACCCCGTTGCACAGCAGGCTCCACCCCTGCTCGGGGTGGTGAACGGTGAGGCGAGCGGCCTCACGGTCAGGAGACACAGAACTCGGGCACGTCGGGCGGTGTTTACACATGGAGAGGTCCTTGGAGAAGGCGGGGCAAGCGGAAATGACCCGCGGCGATGGGGACAAGGAGCAGGCAAGAGCCAGGAAGACGGTCAGGAAGCCGCCCGCCCGGCAGGAACACGACCCGCGCGTCGGTCGCGGGTCACCGCCTCTTCGGCGGTGGTCCGGGGTGTGGGCATGGTCAGCTCGCCCCGGCCGTGACTGAGCCGCGGCCGGACCAGCGCCCGTACCTTGTCCGGGTCCAGGGTGAGCAGCACCCGGAGGTGGTCGGAGAGTGCTCCGACGGTGTCGGCGTCGCCCACCTGGACGTCCGTGATCGTCGGGGCGAGCTCCGGGCTCACGTAGACGCGGTCGATTCGCCATCTGCTGCCCTGGCGTTCCAGGCCGCCGTGCCCGATCAGCAGAGAGATCGGGTTCACCTGTGAACCTCCTTCGCAGTTGATGGCCCTCCGCCGAGGGGTGCCGGATTCGCACGGGGGATCGCTTCTCCGGGTGGGCCCGGCGGAGGGGACTTGGGACGGAAGAGCCGGCCGTCCGCGAGGGCGGATCGGCAGCAAGTCGCCAGGCAGCGCCTCAGGCGGCGGTCGTGGGCCGGTTGTGGTTGGTAGTCCTCCCGGCCACGCCTTGAGTACGGCGGCGGGGAGGACGGCTTGTGGGCAAGGAGCGGTGCGAAGGAGGCGTCATGCGTCGTCCTCGCACACCACGTCGAGCACGGTGAGCAGAGCCAAGGCGAACAGCCGCAGGTACCGAAGCAGTTCCATGCCTTTCGGCTTCGCTTCGTGCAGGGCACGCAGACGAGCGATGTCGGCGGCGGGGGCCGAACGCAACGAGGTTAGGGCGATCACCTGCGGCGTGGCGCGCTGCAGCCGGACGACCAGCCGAGCCGCGTCCTCGCCAGAGATCGGCATGGGTTCCATGTCGCACGGGGGCCGACGGGATCGGAGCAGCCAGCGGACGGGCCGAACACCGCGTCCGCTCGGCGGCGACGACGGAAGCGTGCCGTCCAGGATCTCGTTGAGGACGGAGATCAGCCCGTCGTCGATGCCCTCGTGTGCTACGGATCTTGCGAGGGAACCCTGGAGCCTTTCCAAGGTGGCCTGGTCGCCACGGGCGATCAGCACGCCAGCTCCTGCGGCTCTGTCGCGACACGGGCCCAGGTGGTGCGGTTCGTGTTGCTGGTGCCCCAGGCGGTGGCCAACTTCTCCACGAGCTGAAGACCTCTGCCGTTCGTCGCCTGCACCCCTGCGCTCTTGAGCCTGGCCGGCTTCGAGCTGCTGTCGGTGACCTCGACCAGCAACTGGCCATCGCTGTGCTCGATGCGCAGGCCCACGGCCTGCGGGGTGTCGGTTCCGCCCCCGTGCTGGACGGCGTTCGTCATCAGCTCCGACACGATGAGGACCGTGTCGGCCGCCACCTCCGGGGGGATGCCGTCCCAACGCTCCATGGCGCCAGCCGCGATCCGGCGCGACATTCCGATGTACGGTGGCGAGCTGGGCAAGAACACCTCGACGGTGTTCCACAGCGGTTCGGCGTGCGACGGCGGACGTCCGGGGGTCCGGGGGAAGTGCTCATGTGCCATAGGGGGCTCCTCAGGCGTACGAGGCGACGGCAGTGGTCGTCGTGAGCAGGGTGGGCACGGCTCAGTCCTTGGCCGCGGTCTGGCGGCCGACGGGGGACCGCTATTCGGTTCGCCGTGTGGCGAGCAGCGGTAGGTGCGAGCCGTGACGGATGGGCTCGGCGGCGGGGAAGGGCGGCACGTGCGAGACCCGCTCAGTTGCAGGTGAACGGGCGAGGTCGTGAAGAATCTCGGTGATGCAGTCAGCCAGGGGCTTGCGGGTGTCCACCACGATCTTCGGATCCAGAACCGCGCTGTGGGTATCCCCGGGCGGCTCGTGATCGGCTTGGTGGGCTGCGCGCACACATTCGATGACGTGCAGGCGGTGACCTATTCCGGCGGCGAGATGCCGGAGCGCTCGCACATCGCGGGCGTGCGTGAGTGGGTGAGCGTCGAGGACCACGGGGGCAGCGGGGCGCTGGTGGAGATTCCACACAGCAGCCTGCAACAACCACTCGTAGAGTCGGGCGGCCTGCTCACGCGACGCGGTGAGGGCCGTCGGGAACAGCGCGGTTCGAAGTTGGGCGAGGTCGAGCAGGACGCCGTCGAGAGCAACCGCGAGATGCCCCGCCAGTTTCGACTTCCCCGACTGCGGACGACCGCCGATGGCGACGATCACCGCACCTCCAAGGGGGTGCAGCGAAGGGCCTCGTGCTCACGGTCTGCCTCGTCGGGCCAGCCGAAGAAGGCCCATACGCCCTTGCCGACGACCGTGCCGTTGCGCGTCGCCGGGGCGGCCGTCCAGTGGTCGGCGATCGCGGAGACGAGCCGGAGACTATGTCCGTCCCCCGTGGCGGTGGGCCGGATGATCTGTATTGGGACGTCCGGCGAGTTGTCGGTCACCAGGATGCCGAGGGCCGCACTAGGCTTGACGGAGAGCACGAGCCCGATCATCTCGGGTTCGCCGACGGGCCGCGTGCGGCCATGAAGCACGGAGTTTGTAACCAGCTCGCTGGCCGCGAGGAGGACGCGGTCCGTCAGCTCGTCTTTACGGGTGAACCCCCAGGCGTTCAGCTGGTGCTGGAGGAAGTGCCGCGACAGGGGCACGGCCTGTTCCGAGTTCGCGAGCCGGATCGTAGTCAGTTCCGCCTCGACACCGTGCGCCAGGGCAGAGAGGAACTGCCCTGTCCTCCGAGTCGTTGTCATTGAGCGCACCCCCAATCCTGGATGGCGGGTGCCGTCGGCCGATGTGCGGAGCGCGGCGGCACCCGCGGGCTCACGGGCCAGAACCGTCAGGTGTCGTGGCCGGCGAGCGGCGTGTGTTCTCGGGAAGCCCGAGGAGGGCAAGAGTTGCCCTCGTGGACCAGGGGCGGCAACCGTGACGGCTCACGTAAACGTGACGAGCTTGCGTGACGCTTCACGTATTTCCAGCGCCGTGTTCGACGGAGCCACGTTTTCTTGACACGGAGCGGACAGCATGTCACTACGCTGATGGGCGAGTTCGAAGGGAATCGACTTCATGCGACGTGGTCCTGCACCTCATGGTCCGTCCTGTGCAAAGCGGTTACGCGAGAGCGGTGCCGAACGTGGACACTCAACCGACGAGATCGCCCGCACGATTCAAGCGCACTGTTCCGTCTCCCTCTTGCGCGCGCAGCGTCTGGCCAGGGGCCTCACCCTTGCCGAGGCAGCGGACCAGATTCGCCAGCTCGTCTCTGACCGGGACAGGGCCCCCCGGGTCACCGTGGAACAGCTGCGGCTCTGGGAGACGGGAGGACATCAACCGCTCCGCACCACCGTGCTCGTGCTGGCCGCCTTCTACGGCTGCTCTCCCCGTGATCTAGGTCTGGACGAGACCGAGGCGGTCGCCGGAGTCATCCTCCGGGCGGAGCCCAGGCATGGGCACCGAGCCGAGGTCATCCCCATGTCCGTCATCGGCGAGCGGATCCCGACGGCTGCCGAGCACCTCTCGGACAGGGTCGACGCCGCGCGTCGTGCGGTAGACCGGACCCTCGCCTCCGCGACGGTCAACTCCAGCCAGCTGGACCACATCGACGAGATGGTCCTTTGGGCCAGCCAGGAGTACATCTCCACCCCGCCGGCCCTGATGCTCACCCGCCTTCTGGACCTCCTTGCCGAGGTCGAGGGGTTGGCCGCATGCCGACAGCCCGCTGCCGTCCAGGTTCGGCTCTCGGAGCTGACGGCGATGCTCTCCACTCTGACTGCCGACGCGCTCATGAAGCTCGGAGACCTCACGCGGTCGCGATCTTGGTACGCCACAGCGCGTACCGCTGCGGACGACAGCGGAAACGCAGAGCTTCGAGCGCGCGTCAGGGCTCAGGCCGCGATGCTGCCCTTCTACTATGGTCCGATCGCCAACGCGGTGAATCTGTGCCGGGAGGCCAGGGCGATCAGCAGCCGAGCACGAACCAGCGCCACCCACGCCTTCGCGGCCGCAGCAGAGGCTCGGGCCCTGGCCAAGCTGGGCGCCGATGCCGAGGCCGAAGCCGCATTGCGCTACGCGACGAAGGTGTTCGAACAGTTCGGCGGGGACTCGGCGGACGATGCCTTCGCATTTCCGGAGCGCCGCTACCTGCTCTATAAGAGCGGGACGCTGACGGCTCTCGGGCACACGCGCGAAGCACGTCAAGTCCAGGAGCAAGCGCTCGTTCTCTACCGGGACAAAACCGGTATCGATCCTGCTCTCCTCCGACTCGAAGCGGCTATCTGCTACGCGCGGGACCGAAGCCCTGGCGAAGCGTGCCAGCTGGCCGGCGCCACCTTCCTGCGGATGGACCCCGCCCACCGCACACCCATCGTGGAGGAAAGAGCCCGCGAGGTCGTGGAGGTCCTTCCGTCGTCGATACGGACAAGCCGAGCAGCACGCGAGCTTCTTGAGATTATCGAGCTTCCGCCAGGCCGGATGTGACAGGACGGGCACTTGTCGGGGAGCCTGTGCCACATGACAATCACGCCGGCCCCCGGTGGGTTCGACGAGTTCGAGATGTACCAGGTACTGGAAGGCGCATGTGCGAAGGCCGGCCTTGACGGCCGTGACGCCCGTCTCCTTCGCGGGCACACAAATGCGGTCCTTCTCCTCGAGAAGGAGCAGGTGGTGGCCAAGATCGCCCGAAAGGGCACCGCCGTCGAGAGTGTGGCGCGCACGGTCACCTTCGTGCGGTGGCTCATCGAAGCAGGCTTTCCCACGGTTCCACTTCACCCGTGCGACCAGCCGCTCGTCGTGGACGGACACGCGGTCACCTTCTGGACCTACCTGCCGCAGCCTGAGCACCCTGTGGCGGCCGAGCAGCTTGCCGGGCCCCTCAAGGCGCTCCACGCGCTGCCCGCACCCCCGATTGCCCTTGCCGAGCACGACAACATCCGTGCAATCCGCCGCTCCCTGGCTTCGATCACATGCCTCCCCGCAGAGGAGATCCGCTACATGGAGGATGAAGTGGACCGCCTTGAAGGCGAACTGCGGGATGTCCGCTTCTCCCTTGCCGCTGGACTGATACAGGGGGACCCGCAGCACCGCAACGCGCTGCACACGACCAACGGGTCCGCCGTGCTGTGTGACTGGGACACGATTGCCCAAGGCCAGCCTGAGTGGGACCTTGTCACAGTCGAGGTCCACTGTCGGAGATTCGGTTACGGCCAAGCCCACTACGGAGCCTTCGCGAACGCCTACGGGTGGGACGTTACGGAATGCCCTAGCTACCCTGTTCTGCGTGATATCCGAGAACTCCGTATGATCACCACGAACGCCAGAAAAGTCCGGTCAGCTCCCGGGTCCTTGAGCGAGATCCAGCGTCGAGTCGCTGGGCTCAGAAGGCGGGATGGGCAGCTCCGTTGGAACATCCTCTAGCGGTGTCGACTGCACGCGTTCTTGCTACGGTCGCCGTGCCACGGATCTCGCAGAGCTGCGAGCGTGATCGCGCCAATCGTGCCGATCGGCCTTGACCACGTCTCCTCGCAGCGGAAGTGTGCGCAAGAGTTGGCAACTGGCTTGCTGCGGGAGGGAATCATGGCTCTAGAGTTCGTCGGAAAAGATCCGAACTCGCCCAACGGGGGCTCCCCGACGGTGTGGGTCGAGACCGAGAAGGACGAGATCGTCATCCAGGGCTGGCTCCCGGACCCTGAGATGAAGGTCGAGATCGGCGAAACCGAATGGGTGCCCGGTGGGCCCATCGGTATACCCGATCACGAGGGCGTGGTGCGTATCCCGTCCCGGATGATCCCGTTCCTGAGGGAGGCGTGCGATGCCGCAGAACGACGTGCCGGACTTCACCGCGCTGCTGAGGAGCGCTGAGCGCTCGGCGGTCCACCTGGAGATGCGCGACTCCTACATGGAGGACGAGGCTTTCGCGGCATGGCGGGAAGGCCGCGAGATCGAGCTACCCGCCGCGTACGGGGAGTGGCGTGCGCTCGTCGAGGAGACCGTCGCCCGCGGGGTGACCGTGCGCCGGGCGCGGGTCGTCTCGGAGCCGGTGACCGACTACATCCGGTGGGAGCACGCGCTGACCGGCCCGCACAACATCGCCTCCGGTGAATCCGTCCGCTGGCTGCCGCGCCGGCTCGCCTCCGACCTCGCTCTGCCGGGCAACGACCTGTGGCTGATCGACGGTGAGCGTGTCCTGTTCCACTGGTTCACCGGCGCCGGCGAATGGGCGGGCCACGAGTTCACCGAGGACCCCGACACCGTAAAGATGGTGGTCACGGCCTTCGAGGCCGTCTGGGAGCGAGCCATCCCGCACAAGGAGTACACGGTCTAGCTCGTCAGCCCCACGTCACCGGACAGTCAGCATGTCGTCTCCGTCGTCCAGCGTCACCGAGGCGCGCAAGGCCCTTGCCCGCCGCCTGATGAACATCCGGAAGGATGCTGGGCTGTCAGGGGAGGGGTTGTCCGTCCGGTGCGGATGGGGTGCGTCCAAGACCAGCCGCATCCAGAGCGCGTCGCGGCCCCCGTCCGAGGCCGACATCAGGGCGTGGTGCACCGCGTGCGGGGCCGAGGAGCAGATTCCTGACTTGATTGCCGCCGCCCGGGCCGTCGAGTCGATGTACACCGAGTGGCGGCAGATGGAAGGCAACGGGCTCCGGGCCGCCCAGGATTCCGTCGCCACACTCTATGAGCGCACCCGGTTGTTCCGGGTGTACGCGAGCCGGGTGCTGCCCGGGATGGTGCAGACCCGCCAGTACACCGCTGCCGTCCTGCGCTCGATCCAGCGCGACCGAAGCGTTGCCGTGGACGACGTGGACGAGGCCGTGCAGGCCCGCGTGGCGAGGCAGAGGGCCCTGTTCTCCGGGCGCCACGAGTTCGGACTGGTGATCGAGGAGTACGTCCTGCGGGCCGCTGTGTGTGACGCCGAGGCGATGGCCGCGCAGCTCGACCGCCTGATCTCTGTCAGCGCCAGGCCGTACGTCAGCCTCGGCATCATTCCGATCGGGGCCGGCCGCACGACGCTGCCCGCGGAGGACTTCTACATGTTCGACGAGGCCGAGGTGGCTGTCGAGCTGACCTCCGGCTATCTGCGGATCACCCAACCCAGCGAGATCTCCGACTACAACCGCGCCTTCGCTCAACTGGCGGCCATGGCAGTCCACGGTCCGGAGGCTCGCGCCCTGATTTTGGGCGCGATCGACGCGCTCGGATGAATCTCGGCAAGAACTGGCAACTTCGTTGAGCCCGCGCCCGGGCCGTTCCTAGCGTGGTGGTCGCCACCCGAGGCCGAAGGGCTGCTGGGTAGCCCCCGAGCAGCGGGCCGGGCCGCGTCCCGCCCGACGCACCGCGGCCCGCTGCGTCCACTGAGGAGGAGCCGATGACCGCGCCCCGCCCCCGAAGCGCTTCGGGGCCCAGTCCGGCCGCCGACTCCGCGCCGTGCGGAGCTCCCAGCACGAGCGCGACGGTCGGGTCGTTCTTCCACGAGGACGGCCACCCGTGGCTGACCATGAGGGTCCGGGACGTGGCCAGAGGAGCCGAGGGCACGTTGACCGCGATCGTTCACGAGGAGAGCAGCGGGGGGACGGTGCGGGTCGCGCATATCCGCCCGGTCTCCGGCGTCGAGTGGACGGCGGCCGTCGACAACATCCGGCTCGCGCCTTCCCCGAGCCCCATCCAACCGCAGTGACGCCGGGGCCGGTTCGTCGGCCCGTTCAAGGACTTCCGCCCCGGCGTGCCCAGTACACCGGCACCGGCAGCGGGACCACCGAGCACCACTCGAAGCACGATCGAGAGGAGCACCACCGTGAGCACGACCAGCGTCGAACGCCGAGAGCTCGGCCGCTTCCTGGCTGTCGCCAAGCAGCGGTACGACACCGGCGAGAGCCCCGCCGAGATGTTCTCCCCGGCCGTGGACGCCGAGTGGCACAAGCTGCTCGCCACCCCCGAGTACGCCACCTTCAGCACCGAGCACGCCGGGATCGTCCTGGGCCACCGCGAGGTGAAGGGCTCCGGCCCGATCGCCTGGGTGGCCGCCTACAAGGAGGCGTACGGGCCGCTGCCCGAGATCTGGTTCACCGACGCCGAGGGCGTACTCGACGAGGCCGCGCTCGCCCGATACCGGGACACCGGCACTGTCGTGGCCGAGTGGGACTGCTCCCCGACCAGCGGAGACGGCGACGACGAAGCCGTACCGGCCACTCGGTGACCCTCATCCGCATCGACGGAGCGCCCCGGCCGACCGCCGGGGCGCTCCGCCTCGTCGAGGCCAGCTCCACCCGGCCGGCCACCGTGAACATCGCCGAGTACGCCGAGCGGATGACCGCGCATTGCCCCTACCTGGCCCCCTCGCTGCAGCGCGGCCTCACCACCTGGACCGTCTACCGCGCCGACGCCGACGCCGACGCCGTCGAGGCCGAGCTCTTCCACGCGGGAGGACAGGCGGCCGAGTGGCTGCGGCCCCTGATCCGCCGCCCCCAAGGCGCCCTGCGTTGCGAGAACATCGTCCTCCTGGGCGACGTTCCGGGAGTGCGGCATCGGGACCTGATGGCGTGGCCGTACTGGGCCCTTCGGCACCTTTACGCGCCCGTCGGGATCATGTTCGGCAAGTTCTACGCGGGGGAGGATGAGCGTGCCCGGTCCGGCGAGCGTACCCCCGTCTCTCCGGTCTCGTTCCTCCCGGTACGGGCCGCGGTCCGCCGGCGCGACCCGCAGTTCCTCCACACGACACCCGAGCTGGCCGCCGCGCTCGCGGTGGCTGACGACGATGGCCGCGACGTCTTTCAGCACCTCTCCTACGACTGGACGGAAATCCGCTCATGGTCGAAACGCCACCTCCCCCCGGCGAAGCCCTCGCCCACCTCCAGGACCACGTGGGTCAGCCCTATACGACCCGGCTCCTGAGCGACCGACGCGGCTCTCGCGCCTGGGAGGTCCACGGCCCGCGCGGCGCCGTCGCCCTCAAGGCGAACAACCCCGACGACGAGACCGCCCGCGACAAGGCCGCCGAGATCGCCCAGGAGGACAACCACCTCACCCGCCTCATCGCCGCGGGCGCGCTCAGCCCCGGCTACCGGATCGACGCCGGCATCTGGGACGGCGGCCGGTGGATCGCCGTCCGGTGGTGTGACGGCACCCCGCTGTGGCGCACGCTCGCCCCCGCCCGCGGACCCGAAGGCGACCGGCGCTCCGTGCGTCCATGGCTGCTCGGAATTGCCCGCACCTGGGCCGCCAGCCTTGCTCGGATGCACGCTGCCGGCTGGGCCCACGCCGATGTCCAGCCCACCAACACCCTCGTGGCGGACGGCCGCGCCGTACTCATTGACTATGCCCTCGCGTGCGGCCCCGGTGACGACGCCCGCCTCCCGTACCGGGGCGCCCTCACCCACACCACCGCCCCGGAGATCGCCGCCGCCGTCCTCGCCACCCCGGCCGACACCCACGTCCAGGCCGAGCCGCCCGCGGACGTTTGGGGCCTGGGCGCGTCCCTGTTCTGGTGCTGGACCGGCCACCGTCCGGTCGCCTACGACGACACCGTGGACCGGTCGGAGAAGCTGCGGGCCGTAGCTAAGGGCAGCACGCTCCCGGTCCCCGAGTTCCGGCCGTGGCCGTTCCCCGAGTTCGAGGAAGTGGTCACCGCCTGCCTTGCCCCCGCCCCAGAAGACCGCCCGACGGCCGCTGTCGTCGCCGACATGCTCGCCAGCAGGTGATCACCCTCCGAGAATTGACGCTGGACGACGCCCTGGCCGTCCAGCGCATCTACAGCGGCGCGTCCATCCGCTTCACCCACACTCGTCCGTATTCTGCCGTGCAGGCGCGCGAGCGCGTCGACCGCGCCCTGACGGCGGCCCGCGAGGAGCCTCGCTCCCGCTGGGACTTCGGCATCCTGCACGCGCAGGACCTCGTGGGCCTCGTCTCCTTGCGTGTCCCCCAGCGGGGCATCGGCACGCTGAGTTACATCCTCCGCGAAGACACATGGGGCAACGGCTACGCCACCGAAGCCGTGACCCAGATCGTCGCCTTTGCGTTCACTGCCGCCGGCCTGGAACGCCTGGAGGCCAAGCACCATCCCCATAACCCAGCCTCCGGCCGCGTCCTCTCCAAGGCCGGGTTCGCCCGATCCGGCACCGTCGACCTGCCCGGCAAGTACCGAGTCATCGTGCCGTACCCGGTCTACGAGATCTGCGCTTGATGCGATGACCGGAGTACAGTCCGGCCGCGCTCGGGAGACCGTCGTGCAGATGCCACGTGCCCTGAGCCCGTTCCGCAACCGGGGCGGAAGCCCGAGGGCCGAACTCGACGCAAGGGCCCGAGCAGTGCTCCAAGTCAGCTGACCCGTACGGTAAGGAAGCCTGGTTCAGGGAGTATCCGCCCCCGAACTGCAGCCATCTCAGGAGAGGCAACGCGTGTTCAACGAGTACATTCAGGTGCCCGTGATCGCCACCGTCGTTGGAGGCCAGACCGGCCGCCTCGACGACTACAAAGGTGGCGTCGAGTCGATCATCCGTCTCGTCCCGAGCATCCCTGAGAGTGCCCTGGAAGGCATCGACGAGTTCAGCCACCTCGAAGTGATCTGGCACTTCAGCCTGGGCTCGGACAGCGACATCGAGTTCGAACCGCGAAGCCCGCGAGGAAACCCGGACTGGCCGGCCACCGGCGGACTCGTACATCGAAACCACCGTCGGCCGGCCCGCATCGGCACTTCGTACCCCCGGCTGCTGCGAGTGGAAGGCCGAGACCTGCACGTCACGGACCTCGACGCCGACGACGGCACTCCGGTCATCGACTTGGCGCCGGTCTTCCGCGAGATGCTGCCCCGCGGGCCCGTCCACCAGCCCGAATGGCCCACCGACATGCTGCAGAACTACTGGAAGGATGCCGGCGAGCGCCCCTGAGACGCACCGCGTTCCCGAGCTGATACTGGGAGCAGGCGGACGGCTGCCGACGAGTGTCCTTGACCGGAGTGCGAGACTGCTGCGCTCCCATGGGCTCATGGGCGCTCCGGGCGAGATGATGCGGGCGTGGTGGGCTCGCAGGCCCTGAACGGCTCGGATGGCAAGGCCGGTGGGGTGGTGGGGAAGTGGGTCCAGACGATCTTCCCGCGTGGCTGACGGGGTTCGATGCCCCAGCGGCCGGCGAGTTCGGTGACGATCACCAGGCCCCGGCCGGTCTCGTCCGCCGGAGCCGAGATGACGGGTTCGGGCTGGGGCTGGAGCGGGTTGCGGCTGTCGTGGACTTCCAGGCGGATCCCGTCGGCGTCGGGCTCAAGACGGACAAGGAATCCGTGCTCGGCATCACTGCCGTGGGCGAGCGCGTTCGTGGCGAGTTCCGAGACGACCAGGCGGATGTCGCTGGTGTCGTCAAGGCCCCAGGCCGTCAGGGTTCGGGTGGCGAAGTCACGTGCTGCTTTGACTGATTCGGGCTGGTGGTCGAAGAACCTCTGCGTCGCTTCAGGCATGGGGGCCTCACGTGTCGTGGTCCAGGGCGGTAGTGGGGCCGGCACTGCGGCGGCGGGCTCGCTCGGACGGAGCCCTGGCGGGGCTGGTGGCGGCCGAGTGCGCGGTGCGGGGGCCGCGGACGAGCAGCAGCCGGGCGCCAGAGGCGGCGATCCGGGCGTGCCGGGGGGCGGCTATCGCCTTCGGCCCAAGGTGGGAGAGGGCGGGCAGGAGGACGCCGTAGGTGCCGTGCAGTTCCAGGACGTCCAGCAGACCGGTGAACGCGGCCGACCGCTCGGTTCCCGCCGTCCGTTCGGTGAAGATCCCCTGCAGGGCGAGCTCGTGCCGGCGGCAGTACTCGGCCAAAGCGCCGTGCAGGGCGTCCTGGCGGGCCGCGGAGACCCGCACCAGCCTCAGGAAGCCATAGACGACCGGGCCGCTTACGCCGCGATGCTCGGTGAGGGGCTCCATCTTTCGCAACCATCCAAAGGTCCGGCAACTGGTGTCACCGGACAGCCTGGCCCTGTCCCCAACCACTGTGGAATGACCGCCTGTTGCACTTCCGCTGCACTTGCGTCCCCCCGGCTCGGCCCGACGTGCTTCGATGACGGTGGGAAGGGAGCGACGTGTGGCGACCGTGCACCACTGGACCGGGCTGGAGGCCAAGGCACTCCGGCTCGCGCTGCGGCTGAGCGTCCGCGCCTTCGCCCAACACCTCGGTGTCGGCGTGAGGACGGTCTCCAAGTGGGAGAAGCTCCAGGCGTTAACCGAGCCCCGCCCGGACACCCAGGCGATCCTCGACACGGCCCTGGCGCGCGCGGACGCCGCCGCGCATCTGCGGTTCGAGACGTTCCTGTCCGAAGCCGGACGCCCCGGGACCGAGGCTGCAGGCCGGCGGGTGACGCCTGCCGGGCCACTGGCCTGGGAGTACGAGTCGTGGACCGACGACCTCGACCGGGCCGTGGTCGCTCTGTCCCGGCAGGACTTCACCTTCGCCGAGAGCCTCATCAGCAGGTGGACCAGCCGCTTCACCCCGCTCGGGCTCGATGACCGGGGCCTGTATCTGTTCGCACGCTCGACCGCCCTCCTGGGCGACCTCCGGCGTGACCAGGGCAGTGTGGTCGGACCTCTGTCCGCCCAGCGTTCCTATGTCACCGCCAAGTCGCTGTTCACCCAGCTCGACATCCCCCGCCGCATCGCCCAGCTCGACTTGTCCCTGGCCGTGGTCGCCGAGATGTCCGGGAAGCTGGAGTACGCCGCCCGCCACTACGAGCATCTCGCGGTCGACGACCGGCTCTCCCGCCGCGACCGGGCCCGGTCCCGGCTGTGGGTGGGGACCGCGCTGAGCAAGGACGGCCAGCACGACTATGCGACCCGCGTGATGCTGGCCGCGACCCGCGACTTCGAGGACCTCGCCGAGCCGGAGGACTGGTCGGTGGCCCACCAGAAGATCGCTCTGGCCCACCGAGGCGCCGGCGACCTCTCCTCCGCCCTGCACTTCATCACCGTCGCCCGCGGCACCGCCACCACCGACGCCCCCATGCAGAAGGTCCGCCTGGACACCGCCCACGGACACATCCTGCTGAGCGACCCCGCGACCCGCGATGATGGTCTTCACGTTCTCGACAAGGCCGCGACCATGGCCGCCCGCTTCGGGCTGTCCCACCAGCTGGCCAGCATCGAGAACATCAAGGCCATGAGCACGGGGCCGTCCGGCCCCGCCATCCGGTGACCAGGGAGAGACCAGCGTGGGTGAGAACCAGCAGACCATCACCGAGGACCAGTGGCGCCGGACCAAGCTGATCTGGGACTACCACCTCATGGGCCACCAGCTGCGGCCCACCGACGTGGCGATCGGCCTGGGCAGCCACGACCTCGGCGTTGCCGCGGCCTCCGCAGACCTCTATCACCGCGGCCTGTTCCCGACGCTGGTGTTCACCGGCGGCAACAGCCCCACCACCCGGGCCCGGTTCCCCCGAGGAGAGGCCGTCCACTTCCGTGAGCACGCTCTCGAACTCGGTGTCCCCGACGAGGCGATCCTCGTTGAGCCGAACGCCGCGAACACCGGCCAGAACATCACCTTCACCCGCGATCTGCTGGCGTCGGCCGGCATCGTCCCGGCGACGGTGCTGCTGGTCTCCAAGCCCTATATGGAGAGGCGGTCCTTCGCTACCGCCCGCAAGCTGTGGCCCGACGTCGAGATCGTGTGCGCGTCGGAACCGCTGGAGCTGGACGACTACTTCAAGAGCATCGGCGACGAGAAGCTCGTGGTGGACATGCTCGTCGGCGATCTCCAGCGGGTGATCGAGTATCCGAAGCAGGGCTTCGCCATCGCCCAGGATGTCCCGGAGGACGTGCATGCCGCATACGAGTCCCTCATCCGTGACGGCTTCACCAGCCGCCTCATCAGAACCTGACCGGCCCGGGGGCGGGCCGTGTGCGATCCACCAGCCCAATCTGTTCCCGAGGCTGACGACCCTGGCCAAACTGTTCGCGGCGGACACCTGGATTGTCCTCGACGACGTCCAGTTCTCCCGCCGCGACTACCAGCACCGCACCCGCTTGGCGGCCCTGGAGGACGCGGACCGATGGAGGTGGCTGTCCATCCCCACTCACCTGCCCCAGGGCCGCCAGACTTCCATCCGGGACGCTCTGATCGCCGATCCCGCCCTGGCCAGGCGACGAACCGCGGCGATGATCCGGCAGGAATACCGGACCAGCCCTCACTGGGCTGCTCTCCAGACGGTTCTGGAGCCGGTCTTGGCCGCGTTCGACAGCGGCCGGACCGCTGCCGTCGCCGAGACGTCCACCCGTGTCCTGCTGGACCTCCTCGGCTGGCAAGGTCGCGTCCTGACCGCCAGCCGGCTGCCCGCCCGGCCGGGCCGATCACAGCGGCTCGCTGACCTCACTAACGAGGCCAGGGCCGGCACCTATCTGTGCGGGACCGGCGGGATGACCTATCTCGACCCCGCCCTGTTCGCCGCCCGCGGCATCACCGTCGCACCGTTCCTGCCCCCGGCCGCTGGCATCTGGTCCTCCGCCCAGCGCGTCACCGCCCTGTGGGCCTTGGCCCACCTCGGTCCCGCTGACCTGGCCGCCCAGCTCCGGGCCTTCGCCGACGCCCGGGCCTCGCTCCAAGCCGCTGCCTGAGCACGGGGCGGCGAACGGGTGGCGGTGTCGCGCGTATCGCGCCGTCCGCCCTCCGAGGGGCACATCCGCACCGAAGCCCTTATCGCCCCCCGTCCATGAGGCGACGGTGCCGGCGTCCGAAATCGGCCGCCGGTCACGGAAATGCCCTGTAGCGTGACCGGCCTTGACGATCGGAGGAGAGCCATGCCTGAGAAGACCGCAGAGTCCGGCCGTACGTACGCCGCTCACTACGCCGACGTTCACCTGATCGTCCGCCAGGGCGACGAGATCCTGATGGGGCGACGCCGCAATCAGCCTGTGTTCCCTGGCATGTACCAGGTACCGGCCGGGCTGATGGAGGACCACGAGCCCGCCAAGCTGGCAGCCGCCCGGGAGTTCACCGAGGAGACTGGCGCCACCGCCGACCCCTCCGACGTGCGGTTCGTGCACCTGATGCACCACGTCTCCACGCACGCCGGGTCACGGCGGATCGCCTTCTTCTTCGAAGTCGAGCGCTGGCACGGCCAGATCGAGAACCCCGAGCCGGACAAATGCGAGGGCTGGCAGTGGCACAAACCCAGCAGCCTCCCCGCGCCTCTGCCTCCGTACCTCGCGGTCGCCCTGCAGCACATCGCCGACGGCGTCACGTACAGCGAATACGCCTGGCCCTCCGCATGAGTGCCAGCGACATGTGGATGCGGCCGGTGCGCAGTACCGGGCACCAGCCGCGCACTGCTGACGCCACCGTGAAGGGAAGAACGCATGCCGGCCCGGGAGTTAGCCCGTCGTGCCGTGGTCGCCGATGCGCCCGAGCTGGTCAGGCTGCGATGGATCATGTTCGGGTCGCCTGGTACAGAGCCCGCTCCGCGATGGGCGGCGGAGTGCACAGCGGCATTCGCCCAGCGACTCGGCGACCCACTGTTCGCCATCTTCGTCGTTGACATCGGGAGAGGCGGCCTGGCCGCGTGCGCCGCAGGAACCTGCACTCCCCGACTCCCCAGCCCGGGGAACAGTGCTCCCTATGCCGGGCACATCGGGTCAGTGGCAACCGACCCGGCGCACCGCCGCCGTGGGTACGGCCGGGCCTGCGTCACGGCCGCGCGTGATTGGCTAGCCGGGCAGGGCTGCACAGTCATTGATCTGTACGCCTCGACGGACGGCCGCCCCCTGTACGACACGATGGGCTTCGTTGTCCGGCCCGATGTCGCGATGATCTGGCGCGCACCGAGCGCGAGCCGCGAATGGTGACGGGCCAGGCCCCTGGGCAGGACTGGCAGCCCGCACCGCTGGGTGAGGTTGCCGCACTGTTCTCGAAGACGGCTGCCCCGTGGTGGATCGCGGGCGGTCATGCCATCGAGCTCGCCACGGGCCTGTCGTTCCGCGAGCACCATGACATCGACGTCCTTGTGCTGCGCCGAGACCAGCTCGCCGTTCAGGAGGTACTCGCCGGGTGGCAGTGGTGGGCTGCTGACCCGCCCGGGAACATGCGGCCGTGGCAGCCCGGCGAGCTGCTGCCGGTCGGCGTGCATGACGTCTGGTGCCGACCCACTGTGTCGGCGCCGTGGCGGATTCAAGTGATGCTCGACGAGGCCGAGGGCGACGAGTGGGTGTCGCGGCGGGACCGCCACGTGCGGTACAGCCTCGCGGACCTGGGGGCAGTCTCCGAGGCCGGCATCCCCTACCTGCGGCCGGAGGTCCAGCTCTACTACAAGGCGAAGCAGCCGCGGCCCAAGGACGCGGTCGACTTCGCCGCGGTGCTGCCGCTCCTCGATGCCAGGGAGCGGGCATGGCTCGTGCAGTCGATCGGCAGCACGTACGGGCCGCACCCGTGGATCGAGCAGCTCGGCGAGTAGGTGCTGAGTCCGTCGCGCGCCCGGCTCAGCTGACCGGCTGGGTGTGGGGGATGGGCCTCGTGTACGTGCTCGCAGGGGTGCCAACTGGACCTGCGCCACCGGAACGTGGCCCCTGGACTACACGGCCGCGGGGATCGACCGCCAGGCGTGCACCCCGTCCGAGCTCCGCGCACACATTGCCTCCGGCCGCGTCCCCGTCAGCGCCGAACGACCCTGGGCCGACCTCCAGGAAACCCTCCTGCCCGTCCTCCTCGACGACCCCGCCAACCGGCCCACCGTCGACGAGCTCGGCAAGATCCTGGAGGCCCTGTGCACCCCTGCCGTGCTACCTGTGCCGGCGCAGCACAGCACAGGGCCCTCGCCGCGCGGCCGCCGCGGTGCACTGCACGACGTGCGCGTTGCCGATGAGAGGCATGTTGCCCCAGAGGCGGGTTCAGTGACCCTACGGACGGCGAGTGAACCAGTGAGATGATCAAGGGGGAGCTTGCTTGGCGATGTAGGGGGTTGACTGTGGTCAAGGGTGCCGCGCTGCGTGGGTACTTGTTGGAGGAGGCACTGGCGTGGCTCCTGCGCTCCTCCGGCTACCGCCTGCTGGTGCATGAGAGCCAGGATCCCGAGGAGCTGGTGACCGACGGGAACACACTTCGGGTGCGGGGCCGGGGCGCGCTCCATCAGGTGGACGCGCTGGGGGAGTTCGCGTTCACGCCGGCGTTCTCGATGCCGGTGCGGCTGTTTCTGGAGGCGAAGTTCTACCAGGAGCGCTGCGGACTGGAGATCGTGCGTAACGCTCACGGTGTGCTGCACGACGTGAACGAGAACTTCATGGTGCACGCCGGCAGAAGGCCGCGGCAGCGGTATCAGTACGCGTACGCGCTGTTCTCGACGAGTGGGTTCACGGCGGACGCCCAGAAATACGCCTTGGCGCACCAGATCTCGTTGGTGGATCTGTCGGGTGCGTCGTTCGCGTGGCTGCTCGGGGCGATCGGAACCACTGCGTGGACGCTGGAGCAGGCACAGTTCCACCTCGGGGCGTCAGGGACATTCCCGGTGACGTGGGTGCGTACGGAGCTGCGCAAGGAGCTGGGGACCTGGACTGCGTCTGCGGGGCTGCTGCCGACGGCGGCGCCGACGACTGGCAGGTTCAGGGATGAGGCTGCGGCGGCGATCGCCGGCTTCGCGGCCGCGCTCCAGCAGAACAGCGGTGCCGAGTTGCTGCTGGGCTTCCCGTCGGCGCCGTTCATCTTGCCGCTGGCCGTCAGCGATCATCTGGCGTTCACGACGTATGCGGATGCCCAGCCGGACCATGCGGTGCGCATTCGTCGACGCGGCAGTGGCGGTTCGGCGGAGTGGACGCTGTCGCCGCTGGGGGAGGAAGGTGCTTACGAGCTTGCCTTCAAACTGCCGAATCACGTGGAGGACTGGATCAGTGACATCGATGGGAAGGAGCGGCGACGCACCTCGGAGGTGAAGGAGCAGTTCCTCTCCGCGATCACGATCTACCGGATGAACGGCGGTGGCGTGCGGGCCTATCAGCTGCGGTACGAGGCGAGTTCCCTCTCGCAGTTCTGATCCCCGAGCAGCAGAATGTCGGCCTCCCCGTGGACAGGGGAGGCCGACATCTGTGTCAGACGGGCAGGTAGGGGCTGGGCTTGCCGTGCCAGCTGATGTTCAGTGCGTCCCGGGCCCGCGTAGTCGCCACGAACAGCAGGGAGCGGGCCTTGCGCTGCTCGCGTTCGTAGCGGGGCGGGTCCTCGGTGCGGTAGCGGTCGATGACGTGGGTGCGGGGGATGATGCCGTCACTGGCGCCCACGATGGCGAGGCGCTGGTACTCGAGGCCCTTGAAGCGGTGCATGGTGCCGACGTGGACCTCGCCGTCGCCCTTGGGACCTTCCTTGGTGAGTTCGGCGCAGGTGATGCCGACCTTGGTGACGAGGTAGTACATGGTCTGGCTGACCATGTCACGGTCGGCGACGCAGACGGCGATGTGGCCGCTCGGGTCTCTGGGCGATCCGTTCTCGTCGGTGGAGAGTTCCTTGCGCCATGTGGTCAGGGTGGCGGCGAGGCCGGCGAGCTCGTCGTCCCAGGTGTCGTACGGGGTGAAGGCTGGGGCGGGGCCGTGGAGGACGGAACGGTATCCGGCGAGGTTGTCGGTGCCGTCGTCCAGGTCGTCGTAGCTCACCTTCTGCCCGGGCTTCACGGGGTCGACCACACGGAGGGCCTCGGTGAGGATCTCCTTGGTGGTGCGGTAGCTGAGGGTCAGGCGGGAGGAGCGGCCGCGGATGTTGATGCCGAGGGCGCCGAGGGCGACCTGGTGGTCGTAGATGCGCTGGTGGGTGTCGCCGGCGATGAACATGTCGTTGGGCTGGTCGGGGTCGGCCATGGCACGGAGCATCTTCCAGTGCGCGGGGCTGAGGTCCTGGGCCTCGTCGACGACGATGTGCCGGTAGCGGTGGTTGAGGTAGCGCATGCCGGAGCTGTTGTCGCGGTGGATGAGGTCCTTGCCGCCGACCTCTTCCTTGTACTCGCGCCGGGCCCTGATCTTCGCGGCGCGCTCCATCTCGAAGCGGGCAGCGCGTTCCGATGCCTGACCCCAGGTCTCCACGCCGAGCTTGTCGAGGCGGGCGGTGAACTGCTCGATCAGCTTCCAGATGTGGTTGCGTTCGGGCCGGGTCAGGGAGCGGCCCCGCCCGGCACGGCGGGCCTGGAAGTAGGCGGAGCGGGTGGGGACGGACTGGCCGAGGATGACCTGCTCCCACTCCTCCAGGAGGAATTCGGGCTCCCAGCGGCGGTCGTCGAGTTCGGCGAGGAGCTGGCGCATCTCGTTCAGCGCCACGTGGTCGTAGACACGCTGTCGGCCTCGGCCGGGTGCGGTGTTCTCTCCCAGCACGCGGGCGGCGAGCTGGTCGATGTGAGCGATCTCGACCCGGGCGAGGAGTTCGGGCTCGATGAGCGACGCCAGGCGCAGGCGCAGGTCCGTGGTCAGGTTCTTGGTGAATGTGGTCAGCAGGATCGCCTTGTTGCTGCCGGGGGGAAGCTGCTCGGCCAGGTGCTTGACCCGGTGCAGGGCGACGATCGTCTTTCCGGTGCCGGGCCCGCCGGAGACGCGGGCAGGGCCCTTGTAGTGGCGGTGGACGATGCGCTCCTGCGTGGGGTGGAGGAACACCTTCCAGGCCCGGAAGTCTCCCTCGTCGATGGCCGCCTGCACGGCATCGTCGACGGCGGTGACCTTGGTACGGCTCAGGGCCGCGGCGAAGTCACCGAGATCGGGCTCGTGGCCGAGCTCGACGGGCTGGGTGATCTCCTTGCGGACCTCGTCGATGGACATACCGGCGGCGAGGCCGTAGAGGACGTCCTTGGACAGCAGCGGGGCGCCCTCGACGAGCTGGTCCAGCTCGGCGCTGTCGGTGACAGCGAGGGCCAGCTCGATCAGCTGGTCCGCGACACCCAGCTCACGCAGCTGATCGGCGCCGTACGCGGCGAGCAAGGGAGAAGCCTCGGTCTCCGCCGTGGGCAGAGGCTGCGGCGTCGGCTCGGGCTCGGCTGGCACCGCGGTCCGGTCCGGTTCGGCCGGGGTCAGGGTGATGCCGGCGCGGCGCAGGGCGCTGTCGCCGACGACCGCGAGGTCGACGAACTCGATCTCGCCGGTGACGCGGTTGACCGCGACCTGGAGCTCTTCGTAGACGTCCTTGCGGTGGCGGACGGCGATGACCAGCCAGCTCTCGGTGCCGTCCGTGTCGACCCCGGTCGGTGTGAGCAGGGCGCGGTAGGAGTCGTTGACCCGCGCGGACCGGATGCGCGAGTCGCCCTTGAGCTTCTTCAGCTTTAGGCCCGGCTGGTTCGGGTTGTTCCGGAAGACGTGGCAGAAGTCGTAGAACTGGGCCTTGACCGAGCGGTCGAGCTTGTACAGCTCCTGTTCGGCTTTGCGGTACAGGCTGAGCCGGGCGGTCATCGGGTGGTGCCTTCCGTGTCGGGGAGCTGTTCTAGCAGGGTGTCGAGGTGGTCGATCCATGCAGCGGCGGTCCGGACCGTCCAGCCGTCCTCGGCGTAGGCGGCGTCGCGCCGCTGTGCTTCGATGTCCTCGTCGCCTTGGTGGGCGGCGACGACGGCGATCTTGAGGTCGGGAGTCTGCCAGGCGAAGTCCGCCTGCCAGCGGCTGTTGCCGAGTTCGAATCCGAAGACCGGAGCCTGCTTGCCGTGCTCGGCGAGTGTCTCGGCGAGGCGAAGGAGGTCTGGTGCCTCGTCGGGTTCCTCGCGCAGGATCTCCAGGATGTCCTCGTCCCAGACCGCGTCCCGGATGATCTGACGAAGGGCGGCTTCGGCTGGCGAGTCGATGCTCGGTTCCGAGACCACAGACCGTACGGCAGGCGTGGGCGTGGATGCAGGTGCGAGGGCGGCGGAGAGTGAGTCGAGTTCGCCCAGGCCACCGCAGACGGCGAGGACCTCGACCTCGAAGTCTGCGGCGCGACTGGCGGCGAGCTGTACTCCGTCCCCACCGGCGAGGGACAGGAACTGGGTGATGTTCGTCCAGTACAGCCAGGACCGCCACCGCAGCTTGTGTTCGTCCGTGTCGAGGACGGCGTCGCTGTCGTCGAGGACCGTCAGGGCGGTCCACCGCAGGTTGTCGGGGTCTGCGGCATCCAGCGCGAACACGATCGGAAGGCCGTGCTCGTCCTGGGTGCGGAACACGTGGACCGGACCGATGCCGCCACTGTCGGGTACGACCGGCTTGTCGTCCCGTCGGCCGGCTCCGAAGGCGCTGAGCTGTTCGCGCAGCGCGGCGACGAGCTCACTGCGCTTGCCGGTGGCGGCCACGGGGGCCGTGGTGGGAACGGCGGTGAGTCCGGTGACCAGGGCGCGGGCTCGCCGGGCCCAGCGGGTCGCATCAGGGTCCCGCAGATAGGCGATGAGCGTGTCGATCGGGTTGGCGAAGATCGCTTCGCCGAAGTGGGCACGGTTGCCGCCGTACTGCTCGTACGCGGCCTTGGCCTGCTCCTGGGCGGTGCCCCGGTACGGCGGCCAGACGGGCTTGGTGCGCCCCGGACGCTGTTCGA
Source organism: Streptomyces sp. NPDC012637 (assembly GCF_042954805.1). NCBI lineage: Bacteria > Bacillati > Actinomycetota > Actinomycetes > Kitasatosporales > Streptomycetaceae > Streptomyces > Streptomyces sp. NPDC012637. Next base: position 845,736 of record NZ_JBIBDS010000001.1, on the reverse strand, counting down.
ACAGGTCGATGTCGGCCCAGGTGATCTGGAAGACGGTCTTTCCGTCGGCGCGGAGCACGGTGCGCTGGGACGCGTTCTTGGCGATGAGGTTGTGCTCCCGGCTTGCGTGGAAGCGGAAACCCTCCAGATAGACGTGCACGCTCTGCACCGGACCGCCGACACGGGTGAAGGTGAAGTCCGTGCGGGTGCCTTCGAGCTGCCGCTGGGCGGTCAGCCTCCAGTGCATCACGTCCGAGCCGTCGGTGAACCGCAGATGCCCGCTGGCGTGGCCGTCCTCGTCCAGGGCCGCGTTGTCGGTGACCTTCACCCAGTCGCGCAGGGCGGCCAGGAAGCGTGCCTCCAGGTCGGATTCGACCTGGGCGTCCAGCCCGACCAGGCCGGTGTGCTCCACATCGCTGACGTCCCAGCCGTCCTCGCCGTCCCCCTTGAACAGCAGCGACTCCAGCATGCTGAGCGCCGCCTGTCGGGACACGAGGTCCTGGAACTGCTCGGGAGTGTAGCGGTGCAGGCAGCGGTGGCAGGCGCGCCGCTGTTCTTCCGCGCATGGACATGCCTTGAGCTGTTCGTACGCGCGAGCAAGGGTGTCCCGGAAGGCATGGCGATCGGTGAGCCGGTCCAGGTAGCCGGTGCCGCCCGGGAGTGAGTCGAAGAGCACCAGGAACCAGCGCCGCTCGCCGCTGTCGATGTCCGGCATGGAGGCCACCGTGGTGTCCAGGTGCTGCGGGTCTCCGCCGAAGTGCAGGTCGACACCGAGCCGCAGGGCGGCGCGGAAGGAATGCACCCGCGCGTCCACGTCGGCCGTCGCGGCCGGGATGAGAATGCGCAGAGCCTCGGTCTGCAGCTGATGGGCGAGCAGCACCTGCTCCTGCGTGACGCCGTCCTTCTTGCCGCGGCGCAGCGGGCACCACGGGCGGTGGTGCTTGAGCTGCGGGGCACGGGCCGCTGCCGACTCCAGTGCATCGGCGTCGTGATCGAAGACGGGACGGCCGTCCGCGCTCGCGGCCCCGCAGGCGGTGCACACATGGAACGGGTTCAGCCGGACCAGATGGCCGGCGAAGTCGTCACGGGCGGGAGCGTCGTAGCGGACCGGCCCGACGTTGATCCGGCGGATCATCGCCGTGCGGCAGTAGTCCACGCCGAAGGTTTCGCGGTCGTGCCGCCAGGATTTGCCCCGCTCGATCCTCTCCACAGGAATGTCCACCGCATCCACGACGGTGTACGAGCGGCGATCGCGATCGTCCTTGTCGTCGCGGATCCGAGCATCCTCACGCTTGTCTCGCGACGTCACGGTGGCCGGCTCCACGACCTGGAACAGGCAGGAACCGTCGTCGGCGATCTGGCTCGTCTTGCACCGAGGGCAAGGCGAGCGATCGTCGGTGGCGTTCTCGGTACGCACGTACCCGCAGCCCGGGCACACCCGCCAAGTCCGCCACTCCTGGCGCCCGCCCGTCGACAGCTCCAGGCCGGTGATCTCGTGCCGATAGCCGTTGACATAGAAGGTGTTGCCCGGCGCCAGTTCCTGGATCGCGAGGCGGCGGGGACGCTCGTAGGAGAGAGTCTCGGACGTGAACACCACCTTGTCCGTCTTCGGGTCGATGCCGTCCTCGCCGTACAAGGTTGCTGACAGGGTCGTCGTTGAGTCGATGAGGGCGTAGTTCGGAAGCAGACCCAGGTCGCACAGGGCGCTTTGCGCCGAGGTGTCGCCCAGGTGGAGGAGCTGCCTGCCCACCCCGCGCCGCTCGGCATCCAGCTCCGCCTTCTGGCGAGCCTGGTCGGGGTCGCTGTCGTGTAGCTCGCCGTGGGCCTCGTCAATCTCGCGCAGCCGCGCCCGCAGCGCGTCCTCGGCACGCCGCCACTCGCGTTCCGCCTTCTCCGCGGTGCTGCGCAGGCCGTGCGTGGCGAAGGCCACCAGATCGGCCTTGGCCTCCTCGCTGACGCCCGTCGGGAACAGCCGCAGGAACCCCTTGACCAGCTCCTCGCCCTGGTCGAGGGCCAGCTCCACCAGATCGGTCAGATAGCCGGACGGGCCGAACAGGCGAGGCGCCTTGTGCGGCAGTGCGCGCAGCACGATGCCGTCCGCGCGGACGAGACGGCCGGCCGCAGCTAGGTCGAGCAGGTGCGCCAGGTACTGGCGCCGAAGGATCTCGACGGCTGACAGGTAACACCCGGGCGGCACGATCGTGCCCGCGATCAGGTCCTTCGGCCGCTCGAGGAAGTACAGGTCACGGCGCCGCCGGTCGGGGATGGTCAGCAGGAACGCATTGCCGGTGCGACGGCCGGCACGGCCGACCTGCTGCGCGTACGAGGCGGGGCGGCGCGGCAGCGCGGCTAGCACGACGGCGGACAGGTCACCGATGTCGATACCCATCTCCAGCGTGGGCGTGCAGGACAGCACGTTGGGATCCTTGAACCCGCCGCCGCGCTTGAACGCCTCCTCGACCTTCTCGCGCTGGTGACGCGTCAGCATGCCCGTGTGCTCGGCGGTGACCACCTGGTAGGTACCGGCGCCGAGGTAGAGCCGACGGTAGTAGTCGTTCCTGTAGTCGCGGTCGCGGTGGTGTATCCCCAGGCCCTCGGGCCGGTCTCCGGCCACCAGGCGACCGCGGCGGCACCGGTAGGACGGGCAGGGCTGGTCGTGCCACTGGTCCAGCAGGGACGGGTGGACCGTCTGCTCCCAGAAGCACACCGGGCACCGCACGTACGAGACCCGCACCTGCTCGTCGTCCAGCAGCCGGGCCTCGATGTTGCCGGGCTTGAGCCCGTAGACCCGCACCGAGGTGTCGTTCGGGGTGCGCACCGACAGGAGCCCCATCGAGGCGAGCTCGGGCAGCAACCGGCTCCACAGCTCGGGCGCCAGCTCACGCGGCAGCTCCAGGCACCGCCCGGCCCACCGCTCGTACCAGGACAGCCGACCGGTCGCGAAGTCGAACTCGCTGCCGTTCTTGGGCTGCCCGAGCAGGAACACGGGGGCGGCGATGCCCTTCGGGAAGGCCCGCATGCCCGGAGCCCGCTTGCCCCAGATGTAGTACCGGCTGGTGCCCGCCTCGTCGATGTACTTGTCCAGCCACCGGTGTGCGACCGCACCACGGGTTCGCAGCCGCTCCAGGAAGATCCGCACGAACGCCAGATAGCGGGCGTCGTCCTGTGCCACCAGCGGCAGCCCGTCCCGTACGCACTCCTCGTGCAGCCGCTTGACCAGTGCGATCACGGCCGCCGGGTCGTCGATGCGGACCTGTGCAGCGGCTGTCCGTGTCAGCTCGAGCGTACGGCCATTGCGGGACCGGAAGCCGAACTCCATCAGCGCCTCGAAGGCCAGCCGCTGACCGATCAGCCGCCACGTCTTTAGGTCTCCACCGCGGCCCTGGCCGGACAGCAGTCGGTCCACGCCCTTGAAGCCGTGCAGGTCCGGTGGCACCACCGCAGAGAGGGTGTCCTTGTCCGTCGTGGCCGTGACGACGTTCGCGATCAGATCGTTCAGCGCGATCGGCTCGTCGTGCCGCAAATGATCGGTGAGGAGGGCACGGAGCGAGAAGGTGTACGAGCGGTTGGCGACGAACCCGGCCCGGTGCGCGGCATCCTGCACTGAGTCGTTGAACATCAGCGTCTTGTCCTCGTGGAGCTCCTTGTTGAGCTCCCCGCCAGTGAACAACTGGGTGATGGATGCTGCGGCCATCGCGGCGGCGCCCGTACCGAGGTAGCGGATCGCGTTGCGCTCACCGCACGCCGGACACCAGTCCTCCTTGGCCGCCGTGTTCGCGGTCTCCCCGAAGTTCACCAGCACGAACGCCGAGTCACGGGCCGTCAACCGGGGCTCCTTGGTATCCCGGTCGTAGTCGTTGAGCGGATCGGGCAGCCGCAGCCGCTTGCGGGTGCCGTCCAGCACCATCAGCAGCCCACCGGCACCCTGCGACGCGGCCGAGCCTCCCTTGCCGCTCGTCGCCGTCAGCAGTGCAGCCCCGGAACCTTCCCGGGCCTCCCGGTCTGTCGCGGCGATCAGGTTCCGGACCCGGGCCTTGTCCTGGCCGAGTGACGCCCGCCGGATCTTGTACGTGTCGAACTGGACGTCGTGGTCGTCACTCTCCGGGGAGAACACCGCCCACCCCGACCGCCCGCAGTCACGACAGTAGATCGCCGGCAGGAACAGATTCGCGCTCTGCCCCGACGTCGCCGTCGTCACCGGGGCCGTACGGCCGCCGTCGGCCGCGCTCGCGTCGGCCGCGCCGGCCACGTCCCAGCGAAACTCCGCCTTCGGCCAAGGCAGTACGCCGCGCAGCAGTCGCGACACCGAACGCGCCCACTGATGCACCTCGACGTGCACGAAGGGCCGGGGCTCGGCGGGGGAGGACTTCGGGTCACGCGCGTACGACAGCAGCGCGACGAAGCGCGCCAGCGCCTCGGCCGCCTTCTCGGGTTGCCGCGCCACGGCCTGGGACCAGCCGGCCGCGCCCGCCCGCCACATCACGTCCAGCACCTCGGCGCTGGTCTTCACGCCGCCGCCGAGGGCCTGCATCACCGCGCGAGTGAACAGATGCCGCTTGAGGTTCTCACCGAGGAGGAAGGGATCAAGGTCACGGACGTCCGTCACCTTCTCGATCAGATCCAGCAGCGCCTCGTCGCCGATCGCCGGATCGGGCAGCGCCAGCAGCTCGTCGGGCGTCGGCATCGGCTGCATGGTCACCTCGCCGAGCGGGATGAACTCCTCGACCGTGAGCCGGTTCTCCCCGACGATGGAGTCCTTGGTGAACTCCGTGCCGAAGACGTGGGCTGCCACCTCCAGCAGCTGCGCCGTGCCGTCCTCGTCCGTACCGGAAGCGAGGGTCGCCGACGTCGCCACCGGACAGATCTTCCCCAGCGGACGGCCGTCCTTAGCCGCACCCACGGCAGCGGCCAGCCGACGCAGCAGCATCCCGACATCCGTGCCCTGAGCACCGTCGTACGTGTGGAACTCGTCCACGACGACGTAACGGATGTCCGACTCCCGCCACAGGGGAGCGTCGTCCGCACGCTGGAGGAGCAGGTCCAGCATCTTGTAGTTCGTTATCAGGATGTCCGGCGGGGACATCTGCATATCCGAGCGGCGCGTTCGCACCTTCTCGTACTGCGTCGCCGCGCGCTCACCGATGTACAGGCCGGCCGACAGCTTCCCCAGCTCAGCGTTCTCCGTGAGGAGCTCGTTGATGCGCTGCGCCTGATCGGTGGCCAGGGCGTTCATCGGGTAGAGGAAGACTGCCTTCACCCCGGTCTTGCCCGCGGCCCGCTCCCGACGGCAGTGGTCCAGCACCGGGTACAGGAACGACTCGGTCTTACCGGAACCGGTACCGGTGGTGACCAGCGTCGGCTGCGGGATGTGGCCGTGCGCCGAGGTCAGCCGCGCGAAGGCGACCGCCTGATGCACGTACGGCCTAAAGCCCTCCCGCTGCCACTCCAGGTGCTTGCGCCACTCCTCGCCGGCCACGGTGAACGGGGTCCGGATCCGCAAATACGGGCCACGGAACATCCCCGACGTCTCGTCCCCGAGGAACCGGTGCAGAGCCTCACGCGCACCCTCGTCTGTGAGCGCGTACGTCGTCGACAGATACTGCAGCAGGCTCTCCTTGAGCCCGCGTGCCTGAAGCGTCGGCCTCACGGCTTCGGCACCTCCTGCTTCACCGGATCCCACTCGCCACGGGCGACGGCTTCGTCGAGCCGCTTCTGGAAGTGAGCGTGCGCCGCACGCATCTCCGCCTCACGATCAGCCTTGTAGAACGGCGCGGTGTACCCCTCCGGCACGGGCGCGTTGGCGGGGTCGGCCCGGTACGCCTCGAACTGTGCCCAGCTCTCCTTCGTCTGCCGCTGACCGATCGTGCGGGCGTTGCCCGCGATCTTCCAACCGTCGGCGTCGAACCAGGTCACGGCCTCGTACTTCTGCAGCACGGGGAAGCGGCCCCGGTACGCGGCGATGAGCGCGTCCGCGTCCATGCCGAGCCACACGGCGACCAGTGCGTCGATCTCGACCAGCGCGGAGCGACGGGCACGCTCGGTGCGGAGGGGCGTGTCGGGACGCCAGTCCGGGGTCACGTCGTGGAGCGGTTGGAGACTGGGCCAGTCGTAGGCCCATGGCTCGTAGGCGGGCCAGGTCGGGTCGTACAGCTCCGCCCAGAGGTCGGCGTAGGCGTCGGTGAGGCAGTTGAGGCGGAGGGTGCGGAGAAGGAGGGCGGAGGCGAGGGGGTGGAGGAGGGCCGGCGCTGGCATGGCCTTTGCCCCGTTGACCTGAAGATCGCTGCGGCCAGTGGCACGCAAGAAGTAGTCCAAGGGCAACGAAGCCCAGAAGCCGGCTACCAGGGCCGTTAGCCGAAGATCGGGCATGGCGAGGCTGTGAACCGCATGCACATGGGTACAGCCGGGCGGGATCAGGGCTGCGTATAGTGCACGCTCAGTGTTGGGCGCCACCTGACGGCGCCAGGCGAGGCGGGGAAACACGGCATACCGTCGGCGCGCCCGCTCCTCAAGCAAAGCGTCGACCTTCGCTGGATCAACTGCCTGCTCGACGAGCCTATCTCGCTCGGCGACCTGCGCACGGGCTCGGGCGACTGCGTTGCCATCTGCGCGCAATCGGGCCAGAGCGCGATGGTCGATCCAGCGATCCTGCTCGGCCAGGAAGGACTGGGTCCTCCCTGGCGCACGCACGTATGCGGTATCGGGCACGAAATCGGGTGCCAGGTTGACGAGATCCCGCCCATAAGGATCGTTGCTGTTCGCGTCGTAGCGCTTGAACACGGGGTTGGCGACGCCCAGTTGGGTGCCCTTGACAATGACGTGACGCCAGCGATCTGGCTGATATGCGTTACCCGTAGCTGAATCCGGCCGGTTGTAGTCGACTAGGTTGTCCTTCTTGGCACCGCTTTCGTGGTACCCCGCTGAGATTTGTGGAGAGAGGAAACCGAGCCGCAGCGGATAGTTCGCCAGAGCTGCGATCGCTGAGGCTTCGCCGGTACTAACAGGGAACAGTAGTCGTGCCTGTTCGACGGGCTGGTCGGTCTCGTCCAACAGGCGCTGCCAGATAGCAAGCTGCTGCTTATCAACCCTGACGACGCGCGCTCGGTGCGGACGTTCATCGAATTCGCCGTTGCGGTATCGGACTCCTGGTACTTCACCGGCACCGTCGTGCTCGGCGGAGTGCCGGAGCGCATCCGTTGAGACGAGCCAGGAGAGGTGATCGAATGAGAGGTCCGTCGGCTGCCCGTAGATGTGCACCCCGAAGTGCGCGGTGTGGCCGACCGGTTCGGGGAAGAACCTCTGCCCAGCGTTAACGAAGTCACCGTGAATGCGAAGGCGCTGGTACGCCGCCTCCCGAAGGGCACCCTCCTTGTCGCCCGTGAAGTGGGTGTCAGGATGCACCATCCCCACAGTCCCATCGTATGAGGCGTGCGCCCACACCTGGGACATGAACGCTCGGTACAGGTCTGGCTGGGTCCTGGTGAGCAGCGGGTAAACCTGCGGTGAGCCAAAAACGGCAACCTGGGCAGTCGTATTTGTTAGCTCGCCGAGCACGTATCGATGCGCGTCCTCAGACGCCAGTACCTTCCGACGCCGAAGATCCTTCTTATTCTCCGAGACCTTGTCTTCCAGCTCAAACCATGGCTCGCGCTCCGCCAGCACAGCCGACTCGTTCCAGCGGGGTCGTACCCACGGTGGGTTGCCTACCTGGAGGTCGAAGCCACCGTTCCGGGCGAAGACGAGGGCGAATTCCAGCTCCCAGTGAAGGAAGCCCTGGTCCCCCGCGATGTCGTGTACCTCCCGGAGCCACGGGAAGCGGTCTTCCGGGTTGCCGGCGTCCATGCCCATGAAGCTGGGCAGCGTCTCCTCGAAGCTCTTGAGGGCTTCGAGGTCCTTGAAGCTGTCGATGAGGGTGCCCTCGGGCACGTCGGCCGTGCCGAGCATGGCCTCCAGGAATTCCAGCCAGTCGTCCAAGTCCTTGAGCGGGACTACTGGCCGACGCTCCGGCGCCTTCGGCTTCGGTGCTGAGGTCTGGGTCCTTCCCCGCGGCCTGATCTGCTTGACTTCCACCACAGAGTCGTCGGCGTTCAGTTCGAGGTCCTCGAAGCTGGTCTGCTCGGGGCCGAAAGCGAACAGGGCCGTCGCCTCGACGAACTGCGGCAGAGGTGTAAGGGTGGGCACTGCGGCCGGTTCCGGTTCGACTGGGGCAGCGGGAGACTCCAACACCAGCGGCGCGCCATCCAGCAGGCGGCTGAGGCTGTCTGCTCCAGTCACCTCCGGTCGCGCCGCGTACTCCCCGGCCGTGCCGTCGAGCAGCCCGGCCTTGTCGACGGGCCAGAACCACAACGCGCACCAGGCGTCCATGATTTTCTTCAGGCGCCAGTACGGGGTGTCCGCGGCGTTGAAGAGGTCTTCGAGGACCTGCTCCTTTGTAACCGCCTGGTCAGGGCGGTGGAGAAAGGCGTACTCGGGGTCAGTCGGGTCGGCGCCCCAGACGTCGATCCGACGGGCGATTGCCTGCTCGGAGAGCTCCATACGCTTGGCGACAAGCGACCAGAGGAATTCAACTCGGCGGGCGGCGTCCCGGAGGCTGGTGAACTGAGACACCGGCTCCTTCTTCGCCCGGCCGGCTTTGCTGCGCTTGGGGCGCTGGAGGATGCCCTTTTTCCAGGCGGCGAGCTGTTCGACACCCTCCTTCGCCAGTTCCTTGGCCTCCTTCGAGCCTGCGATCGCGGCCCACCCGGGGCTCGGCAGGAGGAACTGGTGGACCGCGTCCTGGGGGAGCGGCTGGGGCTCGCCGTTCTTGAGGAAGGGCAGCGGGGTCGGAGCAAGGGCGCCCTTGGCCTTGAGCCATTCCTTGCCGGTGACGTCGTCGGCCGCGTAGACCGCGCGGCGGGCGCCGATGAGGCTGTTGCCTCGGCGCAGGTGCAGGCCGAACCAGGGGGCGCGCATGCCCGGGTGCATGGTGTTGAGCCAAAGGGACACCTCGGCGAGCTCGACGCCTGTGGCGTTGAGGTCGACGCCATACGCGTTGTGCAGGGCGATGTAAGCCTTGGCCTTCTGCTTCTCAGTAAGGGCGTCCGCGGTCGGGATGGTGACGCCCCGCTCGTCCTGCCGGCGGCGCAGGTACTCCTCGGCGACCTGGTTGATCGCCTCGTTGAGGAAGGCGCCGGAGCCGAGGGCCGGCTCGCAGATCTTGTACTTGAGCAGTTCGGACGCGCGGGTCTTGATGACGTTGCCGTCGGCGTCGCGCTCCTGGTCCAGGCGGTGCTTGAGGGTGAGCTCGACCGTGACCTGGGTCAGCGACTCGGGCGTGTAGTACGAAGCGGAGGTCTCGCGGTCGCGGCCGGCGAGGCGGTAGACGAAGGAGCCCTTCTCGTACTTCTTGACGCCGCGCAGGCCCTTGCGGGCGTCGTCCTCGTCGTAGTGGACGAGGGTCTTGTCGGGGTACTGGTCCTGCTTGTGTGAGGGGATGAGCCAGGAGCCCTTCTCCGGGTCGCCGCCCTTGGCGACCTCGCACAGCTCCTCCTCGGCGATGATGCCGGTGTACGACATCAGGCCCTCGTACACAGCGCCGAGCTGGTTGATGCCGAGGTTGCGGTAGGAGATGAAACCGCCCCGCTCGCCGCGCTTGCCCTTCTTCATGGTGAGCAGGCGCAGCACCTCGTGCAGAGCGGCGTTGCGTAGCCGCAGGTCCAGCCAGCGCGGGGCGTCGTCCTCGTCGCTGCGGGGATCGAGAACGCCCCTGCCGATGAGGCGTACCGAACTGGGCTCGAAGAGTTCGCTGCGCAGGGGTTCGAAGCGCAGGCCGCGGTCCTCGCTTCGGCGGGCGGCCTTGGCCTTGCGGGTCTCCTCGTCGTCGCCGGGCTGGTCGTCGTCGTCCTCGGTGCCGTACGGGCGGTGGCCGAAGTTGACCTTATTGAAGAGGACGTCCAGGGATTCGTGCAGGTGGAAGCCGTTGCGGGCCTCCTCCTCGACGAGTTCCTCGTCGCGTTCGACGAGCTCGCGCAGGCGGGCCATGGAGTAGCCGGCCTCGTAGCTTCCGTCGTCTGCGGGGAGGATGCCGAGCTCGGGGCGGGCCTCGGCGTAGAGAAGGAACAGGATGCGGTAGAGGTAGCGGAGGGATTCGCGGGTGAGTTCCCGGGCGAACGGGATCTTGGGGCTTTCGATGTCGGCCGGGGTGACGTTGTTCTTCGGCTCGGCCATCCGAGCGAGGACTTCGTTGGCGATGATCTCTACCGAGCGCTGGAGCCCGTGGCGCAGTTCGCCGGAGACGCCAGCGGCGTTGGCGCTGGAGGACTTCAGCAGGGCGTCGATGGCCCGGCTCTGGTCGTTCTCGCCGGGTCGGAGCATGTCCAGGCTGAACAGTGCGGCGATGGTGGCGAGTTCGCCCTGCTGGGTGCGGTCGTTGCGTTCCAGGGCCGCATCGAGGTTGACGGCGAGATAGCGGCCCTCGTTCCAGGATTGGCGGTCGGCGAGGACGAGCACTCCGCCGCACAACAGAAGGACGAAGCGGGGGCGGGGCCCGCCGGCCTCGCCGAGCTCACTCTGGAACAGCCAGGCCGCCAGGGTTGGGCCGGTCTCGTACGCCTCGCTCGCGCTGACCTGGAGTGGGTGCAGCAGCCGGCCCGCTCCGGTCGCGTCGAGGGCGGCGTCGTTGTCGGCGGCCCAGCCGCAGTCCAGGGCGATGATCCCGTGGCCGTGGTAGGCCACCGTCAGGGAGTGGTCGCGTCCGGCGCGGTGGACGGTGATCTCGGTGGGAGTGGTCTCGAAGCCGAGGGCGTGCAGGATCGTCTGGTGCCACTCGGCGAGGCGCTTGCCCCACTCGGGGTTGTTGTGGGTGTTCGGTCGGACCTCGTCCCCGGCGTCACGCTCGGCGGCGTCAGCGAAGTAGCCACGTACGTCCTCGGAGAGGTAAGCGCCGCGTAGCGAGCGGAGCAGCTCCCGAGGGGTCTTCCGCGGGTCGTTCTCATCGCCTTCGCGCAGAGTCCAGGTGGCGAACAGGCCCTTCTTCAGGTCGGTTCCGAGTTGCTCGGCGAAGTAGTGCGCGGCGAAGTACTCGCCGCGGTTGCTGAAGGAGTCGAAGTCGGTGCTCATCGGTCGGTGCCTCCCTCAGCGGCGTTGAGCGGTTCCAGAACGGCGAGCAGGCGCAGCATCGGCTCGCCCGTGGTCTGCAGGGACTTGAGCAGGCTCAGCCGCCTGCTGGCGCTGAGGTTCACTCCGCGCTTGCCCATCCCGTCGGACGAGAACAAGGCTTCCTGTTGCCAGTGCACGACGCGCTTGCGGGACGGGGCCAGGATCACCTCGATCTCCTCGCCGTACGCCTCCCTCAGGTCCCGGAGGTGCTGCTCCGCCCTGTCGATGGCTGCGGGCACGAGCTCCGTCAGGCCGCCGAGGTCGTGCGGCGCGGCGCGGCCGGGCATTGTCGGACCCACGCCATAGTCCTCCAGGACCTCCGGGGTCAGAGGCGTCACCTGAAGGTCGTTCGGGTCGCCGTGGACGGCCATCCACTCGACGATGGTGGGCCGGCCCAGTGCGTTGGAGCAGATGCCTTGGACCAGGAAGGTCGGTGAGTCCACGGAGGCGGCGAGGACGGGGGCCTGGTGGCGGCCGACCTCGACGAGCACCTTGTCGGTCAGCCAGTCCAGGACCGGGTGGACGTCGGTGACGTAGGAGACGTTCGGCCACTGCGACTTGGACGACTCGCGGGCCGCCTTGAGACGTCGGTCTGCGAGGTCCTTGGAGAAGGTGATGCGCATCCGCCCCGGTTCGGCCTTCCGGGGCATGATCCGCTGCTCGTCGAGGTACGACTTCGGCAGCGCCTTCAGCCGGTACAGCAGGTCGCGCGGGGGTTCGAAGGCGATCGTGCCGTCGTCGTCGCGGCGCATTGAGAGCTGGTCCTCGGGGTTGGGGCGGCAGACCTGACGCAGTGCCTCGTCGAAGTAGTCAGCGGTGGACGAGAACAGGCGTGGCACGTACGCCCGCCGGACCTCGGGGTGCTCCGGAACGGCGCCCACCTGGCCGAGCAGTCCGGAGAGGAACGCGGCACCGCCTTGCTGGGACTGCTTGATGGACTCCTCGACGGTCCGGCCGGCGATCAGGTCCTGGGTGAGGCGGTTCTCCTCCTCCTTGGCCCGGTACAGGCCAGTGACCGCTTCCACCGAGCCCTCGATCTTGTGCGCTTCCTCCTCGCGCTTCAGCAGTTTCTCGCCCACGAGGCGGTCGTCCAGCGTACGAGGCTCCCCGGTCGTCTCGTCCGTCCGCCACGGGATGTCGCTGGTGAGGATCAGAGCCCGGAACTCAGGCCGGTGCTCCTGGCCGTAGCGGTCGATACGGCCGTTGCGCTGCTCGATACGGATCAGGGACCACGGCAGGTCGAAGTGGATCAGCCGGTGGCACTGCTGGTGGAGGTTGACGCCTTCGGAGGCGACGTCGCCGGTGAACAGGATGCGTACGGGATCGTCGCGCAGCCCGAACTTCTCGACGATGGCCTGCTGCTCCTCGTCGCTGGTGGCGTCCCCGTGCATGACCTGCACCGCGCCGCCGAAGGCCAGCCAGGGCTTGTTCTCGTCGGGGCTGGCACCGCGCGGGAAGCCGAGCGCTGCCGGGACTGCCTTCGCGAGCCACTTCAGCGTGGGGATGCGCTCGGAGAACACCACCACGCGGGTATCAGATCCGGGTCCGACACCCATGGTGCGCAGCTCGTTCAGGAGGGCCGTCAGCTTCGCCGAGTCCTCGTCCTGGATCCGCTCGGCCACGTCCCGAAGGTCCAGCAAGGCCGCTTGCTCCGCCTGCCTGGCCGCCTCCCGGACCGTCGGGTCGACCGGACTTGCCGTCCGCTGCCCGCCTCTCGCGGACTCGGCGGCCGGCTGCTTGTCCAGCGTCGCCAGCCGCGTCTTCACGGTCTCTAGCAGCGCCTTGTGCGAGGACAGGAAGGACTTCAGCAGCTGGTAGGGCACCAGTTGGTGCCGACTGACCGATGGCTGGTCGGGATCGGCCGGAATCCAGCGTGTGGCGAGCTCCTGGAAGACGGCGAGCTCCTTGTCGCCGGCCGGTACGTGGATCGGCTGGGACGGTCCACGGTCCGCCCAGGCGCCCTTCAACGAGTCTCGGACCTCCGCTGTCGTCTTTGTACGCCGGATGTAGAGGTGCTCAAGATCCTTCACCTCGTACTTGGACGGGTTGGCGATGGCCGCCTCGTCCAGCATCTTGATCAACTCGGCGAACGACTCGGCACGACCGTTGTGGGGCGTGGCCGACGCCAGCACCAGCGCATCGGTCTTCCGGGCCAGGAGGCGGGCGAGCTCGTTGTTCTTGGTGCCCCGGTTGACCAGATTGTGGGACTCGTCGATGACGACGGCGTCCCAGTTGGTGTGCTCCAGGTGGTGTGCGTAGACGTCGCTCTTGAGCGTGTCCACAGAGATGATCGCGCGCTTGAAGTACGCGAACGGGTTCCGGCCGGCCGGGATGTCCTGCTGGATGCGCTGGATACCGGTGGAGTCCAGGCGGACCAGCGGGATCGCGAACCGGGTCCACAGCTCCCGCTGGAACTGCTCCAGCACATGCTGCGGGGTCACGACCAGGATCCGCTCGCCCCGTCCGCGCCGGATCAGCTCGGCCAGCAGCACCCCGATCTCCAGGGTCTTGCCCAGGCCCACCACATCGGCGATCAGGATCCGCGGCTGGGGGTTCTTCTCCAACGAAAGCGCCAACTCGGCGGGCCGCAGCTGGTGCACCTGCTGGTCCATGAGGAACCCGTCGGCAAGCGCGAGCCCATGCTCGGTCTGCGGCAGGAAGGTCTTGCGCATCACCGCTTCAAGGAACAGACGGCCTCGCCGGTGGTTGGGTGAGTCGTCCGGGACGAGCCGTGTCTCCCGCGGGTCCAGCACCTGGATCGCGTCGAGTCGGCTGTAGAAGACCGCGTCCGTGCCTCGGACGAAGGACGAGATGCCGGTGACCTCCACCATCCACCCGTCTTCGCCGACGTCCTTGGAGTTACGGACGAGCCACAGCTCGTCGCGGATCAGGACCTGCGAGCCCGGGGCGTAGCCGGCGGACCCGGTGGTCCGCCGTGAGGCCGGAGCATGCTCCGGCTCCCAGGCGTCCCACACCGCATCGCCCTGGCCGCCCACGGCTTCCGCCTCGACGCTCAACGTCCGCTCCGATCCATCATCAACGGCCACCGACGGCCGCACACACCCCACGCGCCTTCAAACAACGGACTACGCCGTCCACGCGCCATTCCGACAAAGACTCTCACCCGGCACTGTCAACGCATCAGTCACAGAGCCGGATCGGCGGCGTACAACGCGCGCAGCTCGTCCGCGATCCGCTTCGACGCCGGAGGGCGTCCCCTGGCCGCGCCTGCCTTCGGTGAGGCGTTCCGCCTCGCAGAAATTGGGGTGGGATCGGGCAGGAGAACCTCAGGCTCTTCCGACTCTGGCTCCGGCTCGTCGGCTTCGGCCTGTGACGCCCGCGCAGGATCGTCTAGTGGGCTCGCCGGTTCGTCGTGCTCTATACGGTCAGCCTGTTCGTGGATGAGCTTCTCGAACGACGCCGTCAGCGGCTCACCAGGGGGCGACGGAGCCTCGCTCGCCCTGGTGTGGGCGATCAGAGCGAGCCGGGCGGCCGCCGGTGTGACCCCGGAGTCGGAGAGGACCTTCGCGCATGCATCGGAGACCGCTTGTAGAGTCGGCCGTTTCTCCGGCGAGTGGGCGAGCATCGACTCCAAAAGGGGCACCAGCGGCGCAGGCACACCAGAGAGATCGGGAGCGATCTCGGGATTGGTGACCTGGGCCGCGATCGCCTCCCAGCGTGTTCCGTCGTACGGATAGTGGCGAGCCGCCGCGTACAGCAGAACCGTGCCCAGCGCATACACGTCCGCCGCAGGTGACACCTGAGGATGGCCGCCGGCCTGCTCCGGCGGCATGCACCGGACGGTGCCGATGATCATGCCGCTATGCGACAGCGTCTCCTGCGAGGCATCCATGAACGCGCCCAGCCCGAAGTCGATGATCATCGGGCCGTCATCGCCCAGAATGACGTTCTGCGGCTTCAGGTCTCGATGAAGCAGCCCCGCGGCGTGGACTGCCGACAAGCCCTCCGCGAGCAACGCCCCGAGGCTGGCCGCCAGTGGCAGCGGAAGCACACCGCCGCTGTCCACACAGGCCAACAGCGTGCGACCGGCCACGTACTCGATCGCCAGCCACGGTCGGTCCGCGTAAGGGTCCGCGTCCAGGAAGCGGGCCACCCGGTTCGTGCCGATCACGGTACGTGCGATCAACGCCTCCTTCTCGAAGCGCGCACGCGTCAGCGGATCGAGCTTGTCGTTGCGGATGACCTTCACCGCGACTGGATCACCTGCCGGCGTGTAGGCGAGATAGACCTCACCCATCCCGCCCGAGCCGAGCTCCCGCGCCACCGTGTACCGGCCGATCCGCGTGGGCACCCCGCTCATCCGTACCGACTCACCTTTCCACCGCGCCTCACCCGATCAGCGCTCTTGCCGGCCACCACTCTAATTGGCCAGGAGGGCAGCCAGAGGGGCTTTCGGCCTGATCAGGACACTGGCCGGCGGGATGCTGGCCGAAATCGGCCGTGAGGGGCTCGTGGAGGCAGTCACCGTGCTGTTGGCCCCGGCGCCCACTTCTAATGGATCTTCTGCTGCTCCAGCCACTTGAAGATCTCGGCCCTCTTGTACAGCACCTTGGCGTTCCTGCCTCGGCCGAGCTTGTAGCCCTTCAACCCCAGTTTTGATGCCTCCCTATAGACCCAGCTCGTCGACATGTTGAGCATCGTGGCGACCTCCGAAGTGTCCATAAGGACGGGCTCGACGCTACGGCGCCTGTTCGACGAGTTGATATCGGTGCGGGTCTCGTCGGAGTGCGACTGCGGTTCCATGGGCAAGATGGCTCCTTGATGCTGGCCTGAGCCGGATCGCGGCATCGACTCGCGCTCTGCTGTGGCCTAATTCCAAACGTCGTGACGGCCGCCCTGTGCCACCGCCAGGAGTCACCGGACGAGCTGTAGCCATGGTCGTGAGAATCGCCGGTTTGGCTAACCGGCGATCCGCGGCTATGTTGCCGCGCCGCTTCGGCCCCTCGGATTCTCGTTGAACCATGGGTGCCTCCTCCCTTGAGGCGGAATGAGGGGGCCTGGGCCGACTGACCCATGGCGTGCGCAGCCAGGGTCCCTGGCGCGACCGTCCTCGTAGTGGCCTCCCAAGCCGCCAGAGTGACGGTGATCACGGACACCCTTCGGAGGGTGCTGCGTAGGCTTGTGCGGTCGTCGCGGTGGGGTCCAGGAGAGCGGACGGAACTCCCCTGCAACACCTGATGATGCGTCAGAAAAGTCAGCAAGTGGTCAGCATGAGTCCTGAAAAACCTGGGGAATGCTGCCCGAACATGCGACTCGTTGTAGGGTAGGGAAACCGCCCTTGACCTGCAAAAACGCAGGCAGGGAGCCTATGTCCAGGAGTACCTCGATGATGCGTACAATGTTCAAGTCCAAGATCCACCGTGCCACCGTGACCCAGGCCGACCTCCACTACGTCGGATCCGTCACGATCGACGCCGACCTGATGGACGCCGCCGATCTGCTGCCCGGCGAGCTCGTCCACATCGTCGACATCGACAACGGGGCCCGCCTGGAGACGTACGTCATCGAGGGCGAGCGAGGCTCGGGTGTGATCGGCATCAACGGGGCCGCCGCCCATCTGGTGCACCCCGGGGACCTGGTGATCCTCATCAGCTACGCCCAGGTCACGGACGCCGAGGCCCGTGCGCTCGTGCCGAGCGTCGTGCACGTCGACGCGGACAACCGCATCGTGGAGCTCGGCGGCGACGCGTCGGCACCGGTGCCGGGGAGCGACACCGTGCGCGCGCCGCACGCCGTGCCCGCGCAGGTCTGAACTGCGGCGGCGGCCGCGCCGCGGCCGTACGTGACGAGGGAGGTCCGCAGCATGGCAGAGCCGACCATCCGCGACGACCGTCAGAAGGGACGCCTGGAGGCGTTCGACGACGGCGACTACGCCGGTGTCGTCGTCTACTTCGTCCTCGACGTCGAACCGCACGCCCTCGTCGCCGTCCACACCGTCGTGGAGGCCACGCACGAGGGCCAGGGCGTCGCCGGGGCACTGGTCCGGGAGTTCTACCGCACGGCCGCCGCCGAGGGCGTGCCCGTCGTGCCGCTGTGCCCGTACGCGGCCAGGTGGGCCGCAGGGCATCCCGAGGAGGCCCCGGCGCCGCCGGAGAACGTCGTACGGGCCGCGAAGCGGCAGCTCAAGGCCACGCCGGAACTCTGGTGACACCGGCCGGGCCCGGCGGCCCGGGTGGTGGGGGCGACGGCGCGAGGGCTCCTTCGCCACCCGAATGAATGGGCACCACGAGCGAGGGCACACGGACGGAGGGACATTGGTCCCGGGACGGACGACCGGACCCGGGTCCCGTCCGCCCTTCCAGGTGCCCTTCGCCTCCCCGGAGTCAGCCATGACCCAGCCGCCCATCCCCGATCCGCTCCCGCCCCCCGCCCCGACGCCGGTGCCTCCGCCGGTGCCTCCGCCCAGTCCCGTTCCGCCGCCCAACCCCGCGCCCGTGCCGCCCGGGCCCGAGCCGCAGCCCCAGCCGGGACCCGCGGGCCTGTGACCGCGTGACGGCCCGGCCGCGGGTGGGGCGGTCCGGCCGTGCGTCGGCCCGACGGCGCGACGGTGTGACGGACGAGCAGGGGGATCGGCCCGAAGCCCTTGTCACGCACGGTTGCCAGCCCCTACCGTGGGCGACTGCCGATGCGTTCGAGGGGGGCCCATGTCCGTGCGCGGAACACGCGGGAAACACCGTCGCCACCAGCCGAGCCGGATCAACCGTGCCTCGCTCACCGTCACCGTCGGCGGCGCCGGCATGGCGCTGCCGCTCATCGGCGCGGGCACGGCGGAGGCCGCCTCGCTCGACGTCTGGGAGAAGCTCGCGTCCTGCGAGTCCTCGTCGAACTGGCAGATCAACACCGGCAACGGCTACTTCGGCGGCCTCCAGTTCACCCAGGCCACCTGGGAGCGGTACGGCGGGACGCACTTCGCGCCGCGCGCCGACCTCGCATCCAAGGACCAGCAGATCGCCGTCGCCGAACGCGTGCTCAAGGGCCAGGGCCCGGGCGCCTGGCCCGGCTGCGCGCCCCGCGCCGGTCTCGAGCGCGACGGCGAGGCACCGGCGGTCTCGCCCCAGACGGCGCGCACCCGCCCGGTGTCCGAGGCGCCGCAGGCCCGGAAGGCCGCGTTACCCGCCCAGCGGACCCGCCCGGCCGAGGCCGCGCAGGCGAGCCCGACCACCGTGCCGACGGTCCGCGAGATGTACACGGTCGCGCCCGGCGACTCGCTGTCGAAGATCGCCCGTGAAGAGCACGTCCGGGGCGGCTGGCCGCGCCTCTACGCGGCGAACCGCGCCGTCGTCGGCGACGACCCGGACCTCATCCTCCCCGGCCAGCGCCTCACCCTCCGCATCACGGCCCCCGCCGCCCCGCCGCAGCAGGCGAATCCGAAGCCCGCGACGAAGCCCGGGACCAGGCCGTCGACGAAGCCCCCCGCACCGAAGCCGCCGACCGCGAAGACCCCGGTCAAGCCGCCCGCGACCAAGGCGCCGGCCAGGCCCGCCCCGACGCCCTCCGCGGCGAAGCCGACCACGCGTCCCGCGCCGAAGCCCGTCACCAAGCCGGTCGCCGCCAGGCCCGTCACCAGGCCGGTGCAGAAGCCGGCACCCGCGCACAAGCCGGCACCGAAGCCGGCTGCCGAGCGGGACAGCTACAGCTCGCCCGTCGCCGACACCGACATCGGCACCCGCTACCGCAAGGCCGGCTCCTCCTGGTCCAGCGGCTACCACACAGGCGTCGACTTCCCCGTCCCCACCGGCACCTCGGTCCGGGCCGTGTCCGACGGGAAGGTCGTCTCCGCCGGCTGGGGCGGTGCCTACGGCTACCAGGTCGTCATCCGGCACGAGGACGGCCGTTACAGCCAGTACGCCCACCTCTCGGCGCTCACGGTCCGCGAGGGCCAGCGGGTCAACGCCGGCCAGCGGATCGCGCGGTCAGGATCGACCGGCAACAGTTCGGGGCCGCACCTCCACTTCGAGGTGCGCACGGGTCCCGGGTACGGGTCCGACATCGACCCCCTGGCGTACCTGCGGGCCCGCGGCGTCTCGATCTGAACCGCGGTCCGGCAGGTCCGACCGGGACGACCGGTCCGTCAGGTCCGACCGGGACGACCGGTCCGATCGAGGCGACGCTTCCAGCAGGCCCGGCCGGTCCGCCCCGCCCTGCGGCTGCCCGTCCGGCACGGATCGCTCTCCGGCCGGCACCGATCCGGGCTCCCCGGATGACACCGCAGGGGAGTCCTCGGGCCGCGTCAGCCGGTCCAGGGTCAGCTGCACCAGGCCGCCCGCCGCGACCGCGCCGCAGATCAGGGCCGCGACGGTGCCGGCCGCCCCGTAGCGGAAGGACTCGCCGAACAGGGTGAGGCCGACGGCGGCGGCTATCACCGGGTTGACCACGGTGACCGTGGCCAGCGGCGCGGCGAGCCCGGCACCCCGGTACGAGGCCTGCGAGAGCAGCAGCCCGGTGACCGCGAGCGCCGAAAGGGTCAGCAGGCTGGTCCACTCGGCCAGCGGCGCGCTCGCCGTCCACTCCTCCGCCACCGCCTTGGTGAAGACCGAGGCGATGCCGAAGGCCACCCCGGCCGCCGCGGCCAGGATCACGCTGCGCAGCACCGAGCGGCCCACCACCCGCGCCAGGAAGAACAGCAGGACCACCGCCCCGAAGGTCGCGGCCGCCAGCAGGTGCCGGTCGGAGTCCGAGAGCACCCGGGTCCCGGTGCCGTCCGTCAGGCTCAGCAGCCCGGCCAGGCCCACCGTCGCCATGACCGCGCCGCGCCAGGCGGTACGGCCCACCCGCCGGCCCACGAACAGCGCCGCCATCGGCAGCGCGAACACGATGGTGAGGGCGCCCAGCGGCTGGACCAGGCTCAGCGGGCCGTACGCCAGCGCCGCGACGTGCAGCGCCGCGCCGAGGCCGTTGAGCAGCACGGCGCCCCACCACGCCGGGCGGCGCAGCGGCGCGTAACGAGGGCCGTCGGCCGAGGCCGCGACCCGCTCCTGCACGATCGCCGCGGCGGCGTAGGCCACCGCGGAGACCAGGGCGAGGAGCACGGACAGCAGGAGGGGGCTCATGACTCCACGATCTCTCTTCCGGGCGTTCGCGTCGTCGTACCTGGGAACGCGATCGCGCGTACCGCGGACGGAGTACGACGGCCCCTCGTACACCTCAGGATGTAGCCCGCGCAGGTCAGGACGGGTGGAATGGGATCTTTCCGGTGCCCGGGCGGCCCGGCCGCCGGCCGTGCCGCCCCCTCGGCCGCGCTCATTCCGAGCCAGTGCGCCGCGGGCCCGGTCCACATTGGCCCGTACCGTGTCCCCTCGAAGGGGAGGACACCGGATGGAACCTGATCTCGACGAGTGCGCCCGCATCGGCGGCTTCTTCGCCCTGCGCACCAGCCCGCCCCCGACGGCGGACCATGCCCACGTGCCCCTCGCGCGCGTGTACGCGGGCGAGGACGACGCCCCGTTGAGCGCCCGCGTCGACCGGGTCGCCGTCCGCCTCGGCGCGCCCGAGCGCCGGGTCGGTGCCTCCGTCGCCCACCTCGGCCTCGCCGCGCGCCTGTGGTCCACCGCCCTCGGCCCGGCCGCCCTGTACGGACGCTTCCCCGACCTCGCGCCGGACGCCCTGCACTGGGACGGCGCGCTGACCTCGCCCGACGACCTGTGGTGGGCCGGCCCCGGAACGCGCCCCGCCACCGTCGCCGAGCTGCGCGCCGCCGTCCACGAGGCCCATCTCGTGCCGCTGCACGCGGCCTTCGCCCGGGACGGCCGGATCTCGCCGCGGCTGCTGTGGGGCAACGCGGGCTCCGCGCTGGCCGGTGCGCTGCGCGAGCTGACCCGCTGGGCACGGGCGAACGACCGCCCCGAGGCCGCCGGACGCGCCGCCGCGCTCGTCCAGGGCCTGTTCGGCCATCCCGACCTGGCCCGCACGGTCGCGGGCCCGGCCCTGCGCCGCACCAGTTGCTGTCTCTACTACCGCTGCCGGTCCGGAGGACTGTGCGGCGACTGTGTGTTCGACCACCCTCCCCGTACGGGTTTGGAGCGGCGGCCTCCCGCTCCGTAAAGTTGCGTCTTTGGAAACGGCAACCGCCGCGACGGCACGAGTGATCGAGGAACGACGAAGGCCATGACGGTGACTGAAGAGACCCAGGAGTACGGGCCGGGCATCGACCCCGAGCGCCTGGCCGTCTGCCTGAGCGTGCTCGACGAGCTCGACAAGCTGGAGGTCGACCACCCGGACGCGATCGCGGTCCGCCGTGCGACCGCCGGCATCTACCGGACCGTGAAGCAGCGTCGCCGCCAGGAGCGCCGCGCCGCGAAGACCGCGCACGACAAGGCGGTCACCGAGGCCACCGCGACCGGTTCCGCGCAGCGCATCGACGACGAGACCGAGGGCATCCTGCCCTCCTCGGTCACCGAGGCCGGCCAGATCGCCGGCATACTCCAGCGCCCCCGCTCGTGCTACACCTGCAAGGCGCGGTACGTCGAGGTCGACTACTTCTACCACCAGCTCTGCCAGCCCTGCGCCACCCTGAACCGGTCGCGCCGCGAGGCCCGCGCCGACCTCACCGGCAAGCGCGCGCTGCTCACCGGCGGCCGCGCCAAGATCGGCATGTACATCGCGCTGCGGCTGCTCCGCGACGGCGCCCACACCACGATCACCACGCGCTTCCCGAAGGACGCCATCCGCCGCTTCAAGGCGATGGAGGACTCCGAGGACTGGATGCACCGCCTGGAGGTCGTCGGCATCGACCTGCGCGACCCGGCCCAGGCCGTGGCCCTCGCGGACCAGGTCGCCGAGGCCGGACCGCTGGACATCCTGGTCAACAACGCGACGCAGACCGTGCGCCGGCTGCCCTCCGCGTACGCCGCCCTGGTCGAGGGCGAGAACGCTCCGCTGCCCGTCGGCGAGCTGCCCGCCCACCACGTCATCGGCGCCTTCAACTCCGGCGCCGTCGGCGAGCTCGGCGGCCCGGCCGCCCTGCCGGCCGGCGTGAGCGGGCTCGACGCCCAGGCCGTCGCCGACCTCGCCCTGGTCGCGGGCAACGCGAGCGTCGCCCGTCACCTGGACGGCACCGCCATCGACGCCGGCGGCCTGGTGCCGGACGTCGTCGAGACCAACACCTGGGTGCAGACCATCGAGCAGATCTCCCCGGTGGAGCTGCTCGAGACCCAGCTGTGCAACTACACGGCGCCGTTCATCCTGATCAGCAAGCTGCGCGGCTCGATGGCCGAGGCCGCGGCGAAGGCGAAGAGCGGGCGCGCGTACGTCGTCAACGTCTCCGCGATGGAGGGCGTCTTCGACCGCGGCTACAAGGGCGCCGGACATCCGAACACCAACGCCGCCAAGGCCGCGATCAACATGGTGACGCGGACCAGCGCCCAGGAGATGTTCCAGTCCGACGGCATCCTCATGACTTCCGTGGACACCGGCTGGATCACCGACGAGCGTCCGCACTTCGACAAGCTGCGGCTCGCCGAGGAGGGCTTCCACGCCCCGCTCGACCTCGTCGACGGCGCGGCCCGGGTCTACGACCCGATCGTGCGCGGCGAGCAGGGCGAGGACCTGTACGGCGTCTTCATGAAGGACTACGCGCCCGGCAGGTGGTAGCAGCGGCGGTCGGCCGCGGTCGGTCGTCGGTCGTCGGCCGTCGGCCGTCGACGCTCGGCGGCTGCCGGCGGTCGAGTGTCGCCGGGGCTGCCGTAGTCCGCCGGTGTCGTCGGGTCCGCCGGGCCGGCCGGTGTTTGCCGGGCCCGCCGGGCCCGCCGGTGTCGATGGGCCCGCCCGGGTTGCCGGAGGCCGCCGGTGTCGCTGGAGTCCGCCCGTGTCCCCGGTGCTCCCGGGACAGCCGAAACGATCGATAATCGCGCGTTGACCTCGGGAAACGGGCCACTGTCACTCGATCGCGTCACACTTTCGTGCCCCATAGAGCGCTGGCTCGCTCATCTGGTTAGTCTGATGTCCACGGTCGGCTCGGGGGTTTCACCGAACCCTCACGGCCGCCCTGGGGACAGGCCTGACACCAAGGCCGCGGTCCCGCCCGCAGAACGGCGCCACCGCGACCGATCGGACCTGAACCCATTGACACGCGACACGAAGGAGTGCGCGGTGACACCAGAACCGACCAAGCAGGAAGACCGTCCGGCCGAACCGACCGAGCGGACGCGCCGGTCCGGGGAGCTGGGCAGCCTCGAAGTGTGGGCCCGCTCGGCGCCGATCCGACTCGCCGGCTACGAGGACGACCTCGCCGAGCCGCACATCCTGCAGGGCATCGACTGAGTTCCGGCTCGTCCGTGAGCGCTCGTGCGCGAGTGCCCAGCCCGAGTCGCAGCCGACGCTTCGCCCCCGTGCCCCCGGCCGATCCCATCGGCCGGGGGCACGGCCGTGTCAGCGGCGCCCTCCCGCGTACGCCCGCAGCCGCACCGGCGGCATGTACTCGCGCACCAGCGTGCGGTGCCACCACGCGCCGGTCGCCCGGAGCTCCGCCCAGGTCGTGAAGCGGTAGCGGTAGAGCCGGGCCCGTACGTGCGTGGGCGGCTCGTCCGGGAAGGGGTTGTGCCGCAGCAGCCGCAGCGTGTCCCGGTCCCCTTCGAGGAGCCGTTCGACGAAGGGCCCGAACCAGTCGCGGGCGTAGCCGGGGGAGAGGGCGGCGAACCACATCAGCCAGTCGAGCCGCAGGTGGTACGGGGCGAACTGGCGCGGCAGCCGCCACGGGTCGCCCGGCTTGCCCTTGAAGCCGTACTCGCGCCACACGGTGCCCGGGTGCGGGTCCGGGTCGTCGGTGCCCTCGACCACGATCTCGTCCCGCACCCGGCCGACCGTGCCGAAGGCGCCGTAGGTGTTGACGAGGTGCAGCGGGTCGAAGGAGCGGTTCATCGCCTGGTGCCGGGAGATCAGGTTGCGGACCGGGTTCCGGCTGAGGAAGAGGATCAGGGCGGTGGCGGCGCACACGACGACCACGTACCAGAGCGGCGCCTCGGGCTGCGGGTGGTCGCCGACGAGGAGCGAACCGTCCACGGCGGACAGCGCGAGGACGATGGTGATCCAGTTCAGCCAGGCGAAGTTCCCGGACAGCACGAGCCACAGCTGGGTGACGATCATCAGGCCCGCGGCGATCGTGGCCACGGGCTGAGGGGTGAAGAGCAGGACGGGCACGCCGAGCTGGACGACGTGGTTGGCGGCGCACTCGACCTTGTGCAGCGGCCTCGGCAGATGGTGGAAGAACCAGCTGAGCGGGCCGGGCATCGGCTGGGTCTCGTGGTGGTGGTAGAGGCAGGTCAGTTCCCGCCAGCACTGGTCACCGCGGATCTTGATGAGTCCGGCGCCGAACTCGACCCGGAACAGCAGCCAGCGGAGCAGCAGCAGGACCAGGACCGGCGGTCCGGTGTCGTCGTTGCCGAGCAGGACGGCGAGGACGCCGGTCTCCAGGAGCAGCGACTCCCAGCCGAAGGAGTACCAGGTCTGCCCCACGTTCACGATCGACAGGTACGCCGCCCACAGCAGCAGCCACAGCAGCATCGACACCGGCAGCGGCACCGCGTCGCCGGCGCCTGCCGCCATCGCCAGGGCGAGCGCGGCGCCGCCCCACGCCACGGCCGCGAAGAGCCGGTCGGAATAGCGCCACTGGAACAGGCTGGGTGCGCGCCGGGCCGGGACGGCCCGTACGAAGTCGGGCACCGGCAGCATGCCGCGGGCGCCGATGAGCGCCCGGAACTGCAGCGCGGCCGCGAGGAACGCGACGAGGTACAGCCCGGCGAGCCCCCGCTGGAAGACGATCCGGCTCAGCCAGTAGTCGGGTGCGGTGAACCACTCCATCGGGTCCGGTGGTGCGGGCCGTCGCGGTCGTCAGCTCTTGGTGTCGTCCTCGGCGGTCCGCTCGCCCTCCGCCTGGGACGGCGTGGTGCGGGTGACCTGGGGGTGGACATGCGCCTTCTGCTGGGCGTCCATGTCCTCGTCGAGGCGCTCGCCCTCGGCCTGCGAGGGGTTGGTGTACTCGTCGTACGGGCTGCTCATGGCCGCCTCCTTCGAGAGGTGCACGGATGAGTGCGGAGTGAGTACAGAAGGAGCGTAACTCTCATCGGCCGGCGACGAGACCCGCGAGGGAGCGGCCCAGCCGGCGGGCGTAGAAGTGCTGGAGCGACCGGACGACGGGCCCGCCGAGCCGGGTGTACCAGACGGCGGCGCGGCTGAACGCGGTGACCGTGAACCAGACCGAGCCGTCGTCGTGCAGGTCGACGACGAAGGACTCCTCGCCGCACTCGGGGTGCCCGCCGCGGGTGCCGTACGCGAAGCCGGTCTCCTTCTCCGTGTACGTCGTCCAGATCACCTGGCAGGGCGCGGTGAACCGGACCGGGCCGAGGCCCAGCGACACCTCGAGGGTCACGCCGGGCTCGGCCTGCTCGGCGGCGCTGTCCACCCGGGCGCCCGTCGCCCGGTGCATGGCCCAGGTGGTGACGGCGGCGCCCGCGGCCTTGTAGGCCGCCCGGCCGGTGCCGATCCGGACGGTGTGGTGGAGGTGGTGGTATCCGGCCGGCAGCGGTCCGGTGCGGGTGGCGCCGACCTCGGGGTAGTTCGGTCCGGTGGCCCGGCCCGAGGGGCCGGCGGGGGAGTCCGAGAGGCTGCGGATGAGACGGGTCATGCCGGGAGCTCCGTTCGGTGCGCGGTGACGGTGGTGACGGCGGAGGTCAGGGTGGGCGGAGTGCGGTCGGGCGAGGTGGCGGCGGCAGGCGTGGCGGCGCCGGGCCTGACGGCGGCCGGTGTGCCGGCGGCGGGGGGCCGCAGCCGGTGCCAGGCGAGCAGCGAGCACAGGGCGAAGCCGAGGGCGTTGCCGAGGCCGTGGGTGGCGGCCATCCAGGTCAGGCTCGGGTGCGGGATTCCGGTGGCCTCGCCGAGCGCCCAGCTCAGCGCGAGGAGCATGGTGGCGACCAGCACGGCGGCCGAGGTGCCGAGCAGGGCGCGGGTGACCCGGTCGGGCGCGGTGGTGCGCGGCTCGCGCCAGACGGCGAGGGCGACGGCCCACATTCCGGCGGTGAGGACGAGGGCGCCGGCGAGCTCGGCCCAGTCGTCGACGAAGTAGCCGAGGAGCACCAGCAGGGTGCCCAGCGGGACGCTGAGGGCGGCGAAGCGCGTGGCCCGGCCCTCGGCCGTACGGCAGACGAGTCCGGCGACCAGGGCGGCGGCGAAGCCGGCGAAGTGGAAGTGGGGGACGGTGAGCGCCAGGATGTCGAGGTCGAAGCCGAACAGCTCGTGTCCGGCGCGCTCGGCGACCAGGGCGAGTCCGGCGACGGACGGCGTGGCGAGGGCGGTGAGCACCGCGATCTCGGCGGGAGCGACGGACCGGGTGAGGGCGAGCCGGGCCGGGGCGTGCAGCGCGAGCGCCAGTGTGGCGAGGGCGTAGCAGCAGGCCAGGGCGACGGCGAGCGGGGAGCGTGGGAGCCAGAGTGAGAACGCGCCCGGTACGGCGAGCAGGGGCCAGGCGCGGCGCAGCAGCCGCAGCGTGGCGGGCTGGGGTCCGTCGACGAGCCGGAGCCCGGCGGGCACGACGACCAGCATGCCCAGCATCACGATCAGTCCGACGAGTACGGACACGGCACCGCCACCCCCTGGATCAGGCTGTTGAACGTGTTCAACGCTTCACGGGGTGAGCGTAGGGCTTTCCTTGAACGTGTTCAAGTGGCTGGGTGCGCGTGGGCGCCGAGCCGGATGGACGCGCCTGGATTGCGGGCCCCCGAGGCCTGCGGCAGACATGAAGGAACGACCCGGGGCGACAGGTGGGAGATCCAGTGCGCGACGCATCCAGACGACGGCCCTCGCGACGGATGCCCTCGCGGCCCGCCGCGTGCGCACTCGCCGCACTCGGCACGGCCGTGCTGCTCGCGGGCTGCTCCACAGCCGACCCCGGCGAGCCCGGGGCGGAACAGACCGCCGCGTCGCCCGCCAGGGAAGTGCTGCTCCAGCCCGCCGGCGCCCAGGGCCCCGCGCCCTTCACGCAGTCCACCGCGCAGGAAGGCGCTCCGGTACAGGAGGACGCACCGCCCGTCACCGGCGTCGCCGACCCCGCGCCCGCGGGCCGCGCCCTCACCGGCGCGACGCCCGGCCTCTACGGCGGCACCCGCGCCGTCGCCAGCTGCAACGTCGAGCAGCAGGCCGCCTACCTCACCGCCGAGCCGGCCAAGGCCCGCGCCTTCGCCGAGTCCGCCGGGATCCCCGAGAGCAACCTGGCCGGCTGGCTGCGCGGCCTCACGCCCGTCCTCCTGCGCGCCGACACCCGGGTCACCAGCCACGGCTACCAGGACGGGCGCCCCACCGCCTTCCAGTCCGTGCTCCAGGCGGGCACCGCGGTCCTCGTCGACCAGTACGGCACGCCGCGGGTGCGCTGCGCCTGCGGCAACCCGCTGCGCTCGCCGGCCGCCGCCGAGAACGCCCGGCACACCGGAGAGCCCTGGGCCGGCTACCGTCCGGACCGGGTCGTCGTCATCACTCCCACCCGCACCGTCGTCAACAGCCTGGTGATCGCCAGCGCCGCCGACAACACCTGGCTGGAACGGCGGATGGGCAGCGACGGCGAACAGGACCGCAGGCCCGACGTCCTGCCGCCCTGCGCCCCGGCCTCCTGCGACCTCGTCGCCGACCCGCCCGCACCGCTGCCGGACGGCCCGGCCCCGGCCGACCCGCCCGCCGCCACCCCGACGAGCCCCGGCCGCCCGACCGGCCCCTCCGTCCCGCCCCCGCCGCACACCCCGGCCGCGCCCAGGGAACCCGCTCCGAACGAGGAGCCCGTCGCCCCGCCGGCACCCGACGGCGACACGACCGTCCCCGCCCCGGACGCCCCCGTGGAGCCGGACGTCCCGGTCGTGCCCGACGGCCCCGGCGAACAGCCCGCACCGGAGCCGCCGCCCGACTTCGAGGACCCGTTCCCGGCCGAGACCGTGCCCGAGCAGCCCGAGACCTTCGAGGGCTGACGGCCCCGGCGTCCGCCCCGCCGGCCGTCCGGGCGAAACGTTGTTGCGAATCTGTGCCGATCTTCGCCGTGCGCACGGGCTGCGCTGCGCCTAGCGTGGCCCCATGACTGCGGGCAGAGGGGGCGGGGAGGCGGCCGAGCGGTGCCGCTGCACGGCGGGACCGTCGGGGCAGGACTGCTGCTTCCTCCACGAGTTCGGCCAGGAATTCCGCATGGGCGGCTTCGACTGGGACCTGGTCACCGGCCGGATGGCCATGGACGAGGCCGCCCTGAACGTCTTCGACATGGACCCCGCCGAATACGACGGCGACCCCGCCACCCTCGGCTCCCGGGTCCTGCCCGACGAGGGCCGCCGGCTCGACGCCCTGGTCGCCCAGGCGCTCAAGGACGGCAGCGAGCGCTACGGCGCCTACTTCCGCATCCGCACCCGCGCCGGCGTCCAGCGCTGGACCCACACCCAGGGCGTCGTCAGGCGCGACCCCGACGGCCGCCCGGTCCGCATCGTCGGCATCATCCGGGACGCCTCCGAGGAGCTCTCCGAATCCGCCGCACGGCTGGGCCTCGACGAGGGCCGCCGCCGGCGCACCAGCGTCGTCGAGGGCATGACGGCCGCGCTCGCCCACGCCCGCACCGTGCAGGACATCATCGACCTGCTCAACGACTCCCAGGGTCTGGAACACTTCGGCGCGGCCAGCCTCGTCATGGGTCTCCTGGAGTCCGGACGCATCCACCTGGTGGCCGAGGGACCCGACGGCGCCTTCGTGCCCGGCACCCGGTTCACCCGCGTGGACGAGCCGTACCCGATGAGCGAGGTGATCCGCACGCTGCGGCCCCGCTTCATCGAGTCCCCTGAGGACTTCGCCGCCTCCTACCCGATCCTGTGGCCCCACATCAGCGGGCTCGGCGTCACCTCCGCCGCCTACCTCCCGCTCATCGCGCAGGCCCGCCCCATCGGTGCCCTCGGCCTGCTCTACAGCGACCGCACCGGCTTCAGCGCCGACGAGCGCAACCTGCTCGTCGCCCTCGGCAGCTCCATCGCCCAGAGCCTCCAGCGCGCCATGCTGTACGAGCAGGAGCACGACCTCGCCGAAGGCCTCCAGCAGGCGATGCTGCCCCGCCGCATCCCCGAGGTGCCCGGCGCGCAGATCGCCGTCCGCTACCGCTCCGCACGGCTCGGCCGCGACATCGGCGGCGACTGGTACGACATCATCCCGCTCCCCGGCGGCCGGGTCGGCGCCGTCATCGGCGACGTCCAGGGCCACGACACCCACGCCGCCGCCGTCATGGGACAACTGCGCATCGTGCTGCGCGCCTACGCCGCCGAGGGCCACACGCCCGCCACCGTGATGGCCCGCGCCTCCGTCTTCCTCCACGAGCTCGACACCGACCGCTTCGCCACCTGCACCTACGCCGAGGCCGACCCGGCCACCGGGCTCGTCCAGATCGTGCGGGCCGGCCACGTCGACCCGATGATCCAGGACCGGGACGGCAGCGCGCACCGGCTGCCCGTCGAGGG
The DNA here is from genome assembly GCF_042954805.1 of Streptomyces sp. NPDC012637. Classification (NCBI taxonomy): domain Bacteria; kingdom Bacillati; phylum Actinomycetota; class Actinomycetes; order Kitasatosporales; family Streptomycetaceae; genus Streptomyces; species Streptomyces sp. NPDC012637. The sequence continues at coordinate 816,148 of NZ_JBIBDS010000001.1, read as the reverse complement.
CGGACTCCCGCTCGGCCTCTCCGCCGAGTTCGGCCGGCTCGACTACCCCGTCACCGCCGTCGAGCTCGACCCCGGCCGGACCCTGCTGCTCTACACCGACGGCCTCGTCGAGAAGCCGGGCGCCGACCTCGACGAGGGCCTGCAGTGGCTCTCATCCCTGGTCAAGAGGGGACCGCGGGACCTCGACCAGCTCGCCGACCACCTCTGCGACGTCGTCGACGAACGCGGTGGCGAGGACGACGTCGCCGTCCTGCTGCTGCGCCGCGCGGGCGCGCACCCGCCGCAGACCGGCGGCAGGCTCCAGCAGCACGTCGGCCAGAACGATCCCGAGGCGCTCCGCTCCGCCCGCCACATGATCCGCGCCGCCGTGCGCGCCTGGGGCGCGGGCGAGCGCTCCGACGAGATCGAGCTGGTCGCCGACGAGCTGATGACCAACGCCCTGATGCACACCGACGGCGGCGCGATCGTGACCCTGCGCATGCTGGCCGGGCCCGAGCGGCGCCTGCGCGTCGAGGTGGAGGACCGCTCCAGCGCGCTGCCGCGCCGCCGGGAGGCCGGCGAGTCCGGCGTCTCCGGCCGCGGCCTGCTCCTGGTGGACCGGATCTCGGACCTGTGGGGCGTGGAGCCGCGCGGCGGCGGCAAGTGCGTGTGGTGCGAGTTCGTGACCGACCGGCCCGGTGACTGGACGCCCGACTGGAGCGGGGAGCTGACCGGGGACTGGACCGGACTGCTCTGACCGGTCGGCGGGCTCCGAAGGGCGCCTGCCGTCCGGCCCCTTCGGCCCGGGGCGGTCCC
>NZ_JBIBDS010000001.1:0-815258 GCF_042954805.1 Streptomyces sp. NPDC012637 | reverse complement strand
GTCCCGCCCGGAGCCGGCCGGTGTGTGCGCGCCGGGATCCGACGGGTGCCTGCTGTCCGGACCCTTCGGCCCGGGTCGGACCCGTCCGGAGCCGGCCGGTGTGTGCGCGCCGGGATCCGACGGGTGCCTGCTGTCCGGACCCTTCGGCCCGGGGCGGTCCCGCCCGGAGCCGGCCGGTGTGTGCGCGCCGGGATCCGACGGGTGCCTGCTGTCCGGACCCTTCGGCCCGGGTCGGACCCGTCCGGAGCCGGCCGTCGTGTGCGCGCCGGGATCCGACGGGCGCCTGCCCCGCCCGTACGGCAGGGTGGGGACATGCCCGAACTGCCCGAGGTCGAAGCACTCCGCGCGTTCCTGGACGAGCACCTCGTGGGCAAGGAGATCGCCCACGTGCTGCCCGTCGCGATCAGCGTGCTCAAGACGTACGACCCGCCTCCGGGCGCCCTCGACGGCGCCCGGGTGACCGGAGTCGCCCGCCACGGCAAGTTCCTCGACATCGCCACCGAGGGCACGGCCGGCGAACTGCACCTGGTCACCCACCTCGCCCGGGCCGGCTGGCTGCAGTGGAAGGACGTGCTGCCCTCCGGATTCCCGAAGCCCGGCAAGGGGCCGCTCGCGCTGCGGACCGCGCTCACCGGAGGCGACGGCTTCGACCTCACCGAGGCGGGCACCACCAAACGGCTCGCCGTGTACGTCGTCCGTGACCCCGGAGAGGTGGCGGGGGTGGCCCGCCTCGGGCCCGACCCGCTCGCCGAGGACTTCGACCTGGCCGCCTTCACCGCCCTGCTGTCCGGCGAACGGCGCCAGATCAAGGGCGCCCTGCGCGACCAGAGCCTGATCGCGGGCATCGGGAACGCGTACAGCGACGAGATCCTGCACGCCGCCCGGATGTCGCCCTTCAAGCCCACCCAGAACCTCACTCCCGAGGAGACCGCCGCCCTGTACGAGGCGATGCGCACCACTCTCGGCGAGGCCGTCGAGCGCTCCCACGGGCTCGCCGCGGGCAGGCTCAAGGCGGAGAAGAAGAGCGGGCTCCGCGTCCACGGCCGCACCGGCGAACCCTGCCCGGTCTGCGGTGACACCATCCGGGAGGTCTCCTTCGCCGACTCCTCCCTCCAGTACTGCCCCACGTGCCAGACCGGCGGCAAGCCGCTCGCCGACCGCCGCATGTCGAAACTCCTGAAATAGACTCCCGCGCATGCTGCGCGTACTGGCCGTCGACGACGAGGCGCCGGCCCTCGGTGAACTGCTCTACCTGCTGCGCGCCGACCCGCGCGTGCGCACCGCCGAGGGGGCGGGCGACGCCACCGAGGCGCTGCGCCGGATCGGGCGCGCCGTCGAGGCGGGACCGGACGGCGACGAGGGCGTCGACGTGGTCTTCCTCGACATCCAGATGCCCGGGCTCGGCGGGCTCGACCTGGCCCGGCTGCTGGCCGGCTTCGCCCGCCCGCCGCTGATCGTCTTCGTCACCGCGCACGAGGGCTTCGCGGTCCGGGCCTTCGACCTGGAGGCCGTCGACTACGTGCTCAAGCCCGTGCGCCGCGAACGCCTCGCCGAGGCCGTGCGCCGGGCCCACGACCTCGTGCACGCGCACGTGCCCGCGCAGCCGCTCCCCGAACAGATCCCGGTGGAACTCGGCGGCGTCACCCGCTTCGTGCCCGTCGACGGCATCGCCTACGTGGAGGCGCACGGCGACTACGCCCGCCTCCACACCGACCAGGGCAGCCATCTCGTCCGCATCCCGCTGTCCGTCCTCGAGGAGCGGTGGGCCGACCGCGGCTTCGTCCGCATACACCGCAGCCACCTGGTCGCCATCGGCCGCATCGACGAGCTCCGCCTCGACGGCGGCGCCACCTCCGTCAGGGTCGGCGACGCGGTCCTCGCCGTCTCACGGCGCCACGCCCGCCAGCTGCGGGACCTGTTGCTGCGCCGAGCCCGCGGCTGAGCCGCCGCGGCGGCGGTCAGCACAGGTGCAGCGCGAGATGGCTCAGGGCCGTGCCCAACCGCCAGGCGGGCAGCCACACCTGACGGTCCTCGTCGACGGTGCGGGCCCCGGCGATCCCGGCGAGGTCGGCGGCGCGCAGCTCGGTGGCCCGCAGCCGCCGCCAGGTGTCCCGGGCCAGCGCCAGGTCGGGCGCCGGGGTGTCATGGCCGGCCCCCGCCAGGCGGTCGGCGACCCAGGAGGACCAGGGGTGGTCGTGCGCGGTACGGCGCAGCCAGCCGTCCGGGCCACGGCCGTCGAGCAGCACCGTGAGGGCGAGGGTCCGCACCCCGGCCCGGAACTCCAGCGAACCGGGCGCGACGAGCCCGCCGGTGCGCATCACGTCGTCGGCGACGTACTCGGCGCACAGCCAGTCCATCGGGACGGCGAGACCGCCTCCACCGGCTCCGTTCGTGCTTTCGGGCAGCACCGATCCCACCTTCTCCCGGACGTCCTGGACGAGGCCCCGGAGACGAGCCTCCTCCGAGAAGGGCGCGCGCGGGGCCAGTTCGCTCAACTGGCCCGGCTGCTTTCGGATACGTTTCTTCGCCACATCGGTGCTGGTGGGAGCCCTGTGACGAGGGTGATGCCCGGGACGCGGGCGGCTCAGCCGAGGAGCGCGTAGACCGCCGTCGCGTGCGCGGCCGGCTCCTCCGTGCCCTCGGCCGTCATGGTGATGTCCGCGAAGGCCATGCGCTTGCCCGCCTTGGTCAGCCGCGCCCGCACCAGGACGTCCGCGCCGAGCACCGGCCGCTGGAAGCTGATCGACTGCTGGACGGTGGTCATCGGGACGAAGCCGCCGCGGGCGGCGGCCACCGCGATCACGGTGGCGGTGTCGGCGGCGGCCATCAGCGCCTGGCCGGAGAGACCGCCGCCCTCCCGGGCGAGCCGGTCGGACCAGGGGAGCCTGAGGACGGCCTCGTGGCCGTCGACGGAGGCCACGGAGAGGCCCAGGTCGAGCACCCAGGGGGCGAAGTTGTCGGAGAGGACCTTTTCGGCGGCGATGAGAGTCAGCGTCACGACGGTCATTGTGGGGCGGCGGCGGCCGGCCGGGCAACGGCCGTGCGGCGCTGGGGGCGGTAGCCCGGCAGCCGGTGGCCGAGCTGGCGCAGCGCGTAGTGCGAGCGGGACTTGACGGTGCCGGCCGGGATGCCGAGCTCGGCCGCGGCCTCGTTGACCGTCAGACCGTGGAAGTAGAGCCGCACGAGGACGGCCCGGTGCTCCGGGCGCAGCCCGCGCACCGCCGCCCGGACGTCGAGCGCGGCGACGGCCGTCTCGGTGGCGTCGGCCGGGTCCGCGGTCACGGCGAGCAGCTCGTCGCCGACCTCGGTGGGCCGGGAGAGCCGGGAGCGGCGCGCGTCGATGGCGAGCCGCCGGGCCACCGTGAACAGCCAGGGCCGCATCGACTCGTACGGGGAGTCGAAGGCCTCGGGATGGAGCCAGGCGCGGACCAGCGTCTCCTGCACCAGGTCCTCGGCGCGCTGCCGGTCGCCCTGGGTCAGGCCGAGCAGGAAGGAGAGCAGTGCGGGGCCGTGCTCGCGCTGGAGTTCCCTGAGGGCCCGCTCGTCGGTGGTCGCCGCTGCCGTCAGTGCCGTGGTCATGGTGCCGTATACGAACGCATCCGGGCGACGGCGGACAGGGAGCGGACCGATGTATGCGACGAACGGTCGCACCGAGCGGTGAACGGTTCGGCGAACGGTCAGCGCGGGTCCGGGCGGAAGCGGTGCGTCCGATTCAGCGGGGTTTCACACGACCTGCGGCATTGACCCTTGACTGGGGGCTTCGTCCGCTGTGAATTCGCATGAACAGATGTTCATCCTATGAATCAGCGGAGTGCGGCAGATGACCCCACGCACCAGAACCGGCGCGGCGGCCCTCGCCGCCGTCCTGCTCGCCGCGGCCACCGGCTGCGCGGAGGCGGACCGTTCGGCCCACGGCCCGGCGGCGCCGGGCAAGCCCTCGCAGCGGCCCGCGGCCCCCGGGGCGGCATCGGCCCGCCCGGCTCCCTTCACCCTCGTCGCCTCCGGTGACGTCCTCCCGCACGACTCGATCATCCGGCAGGCCGCCAAGGACGCGGGCGGCGCGGGCTACGACTTCCGGCCCATGCTCGCCGGCGTCCGCTCCGTCGTCTCCGGCGCCGATCTCGCCATCTGCCACATGGAGACCGTGTACGGCGCGGAGGGCGGCCCCTACACCGGCTACCCGGCCTTCAAGTCGCCGCCCGAGGTCGCCGCCGCGCTCAAGGAGACCGGCTACGACTCCTGCTCCACCGCCTCCAACCACACCCTCGACGACGGCGCCGCCGGTCTGCGCCGTACCCTCGACGCCCTCGACGCGGCGGGCGTACGGCACGCCGGCTCGGCCCGCAGCGCGGCGGAGGCCGATCGGCCCACCCTGCTGAAGGCGGGCGGCGCGACCGTGGCCCAGCTCGCCTACACCTACGACACCAACGGCTACCCGCTGCCCGAGGGCCAGCCCTGGGCCGTCAACCTCATCGACGAGCAGAAGATCGTCGCCGACGCCCGGGCCGCCCGCAAGGCCGGTGCCGACGTCGTCGTGGTGTCGGTCCACTGGGGCACCGAGTGGCAGACCGCGCCCGACGAGCGCCAGCTCTCCCTCGGCAAGGCCCTCACCTCGTCGAGCACCGGCGGCCGCCCCGACATCGACCTGATCATCGGCACCCACGCCCATGTGCCCCAGGCCTACGAGAAGGTCAACGGCACCTGGATCGTCTACGGCATGGGCGACCAGATCGCCGGAGACATGATCAACTACAACGGCTCCTACGACCGCCGCGGCAACGAGGGCACCCTGGCCCGCTTCACCTTCGTCCCGCCCGCCGTGCCCGGCGGCCGCTGGGAGGTGCGCAAGGCCGAGTTCGTCCCGCAGTTCTTCGACACCGCGCGCGGCCGGGTGGTCAACCTCAACGCGGCCATCAGGAAGGGCGAGGAGCAGTACACCGAGACCCGCGACGCCATCCGTGAGGTCGTCCTCGGCCGCGGCGCGGCCCGGGACGGACTGGTGGCGGGGGAGTAGCCCGCCGGGGCCCGGGTTCTACGGCACCACCGTGACCGGCCAGCGGCCCGCCTTCACCAGGCGGACCGCGACCGAGCCCACGAAGCGGTGACCGGCCGACTCCGAGGCCCCGACCACCACCGCGTCCGCCTTCAGCTCGTCGGCGGCCGAGACCAGACCCGCGTACGCGTCGCCGCGGAAGGTGTGGAACTCCCAGCGCACCCGGAAGACCTCCTCGACCCGCTCGGCGGACTCCCGGATCTCGGCCGCCAGGCCCTCGGCGATCTCCTCCGTGGCCCCGGCGACCGGGGCGCCCATGGCCGCGCCCGCCGCGAGCACGGGCTGGACGTAGACGAGGGCGAGAAGCGCGTTCTGGCGGCGGGCGAGTCCGGCGGCGTAGGCCGCGGCCCGCAGCGAGGACGCGGAGCCGTCGACCCCGGCGACGATCACCTTCGGGCCGTCCGTACCCCGTTCGAAACCACTCACCCTTCGAGGCTATCGGCTCAACAGGTGGATTCGGACGGGCATCCGGTGTCGCTGCGCGGCGAGCGCCGTCCTCCGTACGAACCATTGGTCATGAAAAAGGATGAGACGACCACAGGGCGCCGGTCGCTGCTGCGGCTCGCCGCCGCCCTCGGCGCCACCGCCGCCGTCGGAGTCTTCGCCACCGACCGCATGGGCGGAACGGACGGCGGGACCGGGCCCGCCGACGGCGCCGCACCCTCTGCCGGGCCGTCCGCGCGGCCCACGCCCGGCGCCGCCGGACCACAGGCCCGGGCCCAGGCCCAGGCCGCGCGGCTGCGGCCCGCCGCGTACCGGCTGCAGCCGATGACCGGCTACGCGCCACCCGCCTTCCGCCGCGCGGTCCCGCCGGTCAGAACCCGGCCCTTCCTCCATCTCACCGGCGTCGGACGCTCGATGGTGCTCACCTTCGACGACGGCCCCGACCCCCGCTACACCCCCGAGATCCTCGCCACCCTGCGCCGCTACGGCTGCCGGGCGATGTTCTTCGTCTGCGGCGAGATGGCGGTCGACAACCAGGACCTGCTCAAGCAGATGGCCGAGGACGGCCATGTGGTCGGCAACCACTCCTGGTCGCACCCGCTCGTCCCGAAGCTGCGGCCCTCCCTGATCCGCCAGGAGCTCGGGTCGACCAGTGACGTCATCGAACAGGCCCTGGGCGCCGCGCCGTTGTGGTACCGGGCGCCCTACGGGGCCTGGAACAAGCTGTCGTTCGAGATCGGCGCGGAGCTGGGCATGGAGCCGCTGGCGTGGACCGTCGACACTCTCGACTGGAAGGAGCCGCCCACCGACAGCATCGTCCGCCGGGTCCTCGACGGCGCGGGACCCGGCGTCGTCGTCCTCAACCACGATGCCGGCGGCAACCGTTCGCACAGTGTCGCCGCGCTCGAGCGCTACCTGCCCGAACTCCTCGACCTCGGCTACAGCATCACCGTCCCCCGCCGCTGAGCCGGCGCGGGTACGCGGCGGGCCCCGGCACCCGGAAGGTGCCGGGGCCCGCCGCCTGGCGGACCGCCTAGCGGAAGCCGACCATGCGGGCGAAGACCACCACGTTGCCGTCGTAGCCGTGGGCACGCGAGTAGCCGCCGCCGCACGTGATCACTCGCAGCTCCGGCTGGCCGGTGTCCCCGTACACCTGGACTCCGGGGAAGTCGTTCTTCGCGAAGACCTCGACCCCGTAGATCTCGAACACGGCCACCTGGCCGTCGTAACGGTCGACCTCGATGTGCTGGCCCTGCTGCAAGGAGCCGAGGCCGTAGAACACCGCGGGCCCCGCCAGGTTGTCGACGTGCCCCACGATGACGGAGGTGCCGCGCATGCCCGGCGCGATGCCGTTCTGGTACCAGCCGGCGAGGTTGGACTCCTGGGGCGGCGGGGCGGCGACCCAGCCGTTGTCGTCCAGGCCCACGTCCATGAGCGGGGCCGCCACCCGGATGGCCGGGATCCTGATGCGTGAGGCGGGGGCGAACGGCAGCTCCGGGACGGCGGCGGCCGTGGGGGCGGGGGCGACCGGTCGGGCCGCCGGCCGCGCGGCCGCGGTGGGCTGTGGCGGGCCGGACTCGAGGCCGACGCCGTTGCGCATTATCGCCAGGCCGGACAGCATGACGAGAGCCAGGGCGCCCCAGGGCTGGCGTCTCCTGGCGGCGTCGAACAGGCTGAAGTCCTTGGGGCTCATGGTTCTCCCTTGGTGGCGTCACGGGAACGGTAAGGGCGCCGGGGCGATCCGGCGCGCCGGGCGGGGCGAACGGGTGGTGGCCGGAGGGGGATCCGCGGTCGCGGCCCCGGGCGCGGGCTCCTCGCGCGGCTTCCGCACGGGCGCCCGGGGGCGACGGCCCGGGCGGAACGGGTGATCTGCCATCCGAGTAATCGTCAGATCATCGTTCTGACGTTGTGTGACCTGCGAATCCGTCAGATTCCCCACCCGTTCGGCCGGTGCCGTCCCTCACCGGACCGGCCCAAAGCCGACATGCGAAGGTCTTCCTGGTTTGTGATGGTTCGTCACGGAAGGCGTACTCGTCGAATCGCCCGGAGCACCGCTTTGGGGCGCCTTCCACTGGAGGTTCAACCATGCGTGCTGCACGCACTCTGGCGGTGACGGCGACCGCGTTCGCGGCGCTCGGGCTCGCTGCCCCCCTCGCCACCGCCACCAACGGGCCCAGCAGCGTGACCGTCGGCTCCTTCCAGGCCCCCAAGGGTGGCGACAACTCCAACGTCACCGTCTCCCCCTTCGCGGTCCACCAGGGTGCGCTTCTCCTGGTCACCACCCGGGACTGCGCCGCGGGCACGGTCTCGTCCGCGGCCTTCCCGTCCGGCACCCTCTCGGGCTCCAACCAAGGGTTCTCCACTGTCAGCGTCCGCATCTACAACAACGCCACGCCCGGTCTGCACACCCTGACCGCCACGTGCGTCAACGGCCGCAAGCTCACGACGCAGTTCCGCGTGCTGGCCGGCCAGGGTGCGGAGGGCGGCCTCGGCGGCTCGCTCGCCCCGACCTCCACGGAGATGGCGGTGGGCGGCAGCCTCGTGGCCGCCGCCGCGCTGGGCGGGGGCCTGTTCATCGCCCGCCGGCGCCGCGTGTCCGGCGCGGGGGCCTGACCGGCCGAACCTCCCGGTCGGCCCGCAACGCCCGTCGCCCCCGAGTCCTTTCCGGGACTCGGGGGCGACGGGCGTTCCGTGGGTCTTCCTGGGCTGCTCCGGCGGGCGGGCACGCCGCCGCGCCGTCAGTGGCGCCGGCCGTCGGACGACGACCGGCGGCGGATCACGAGGACGAGGCCGACGGCCGAGGCGAGCACCATGCCGCCGCCGGCCGCGAGGGTCCAGGCGTCGGTGGAGTCGAACGAGCCGCCCAGACCGCCCTGCACCCCGCGCGGGGTGGTGAGCACGGTCGAGCGGCTCGTGGGCGTCGCCGTGGAGCCGCCGGTGATGGTCAGGTCGACGGTGCCCTGCACGCCTCCGGTGCAGTTGAACGACACCGTGTACACGGCGCCGGTCTTGGCGTCGCTGTCCACGGTGGCGGTGGCCGTGGAGCCGGGGGCGATGGTGACGGTGTCGAAGATGCCGGCCGAGGCCGTCGCCGTGCTCGCGCAGCCGGGCGCGCTGAGCGTGACCCGGCCGCCGGGGGCGACGACCGCGGGGGAGACGACGAAATCGCCCACTTGCTTCGCTCGGGGCGCCCGGGGGTTCGGCGCCGGGGCGCCGTCGACGGCGACGGCGAGGGGGGCGGCCAGGGCGAGGGCGGCCGCCCCCAGCAGAGCGGTGGACGCGGCACGTATCGCGCGCATGGTGGATCCTCCGGGTCCCCGAGGCGTAGCCGCGGAAGGCTATCCGCGAAAAGGCAGGACATACGCCTCGATGCCCGAAACGCTAGGAGCCCTCTATCACAGCCGCGATCCGAGACGCGCGAATGGGGCACCAAGGTCACCCGATCGGACCGCACACGGACCCCTGCTCAGTCCGTGAGCTGCGGGAACAGGTCGACGAACGGCGCGGAGGTGGCCGCGATGCCCCGGCTGAACGGCGCGTCGAAGTCCCAGATCAGGAAGAGCAGGAAGGCGATCAGGGCGCTGAAGAGGCCGGCCAGCAGCACCTCCCGCCCGGTGCGCCTGATCTGCAGCGTGAAGATCAGGCCCACCGTCACGAGCGCGCCGATGATGAGCCCGAACCACACCACGCCCGGCATCGTCGGCCCGGCGTTCTGCCCGCGGGACCCGCGGGCGTCGTCGGCGACCGCGACCTGGTCGACCAGCGGCTGGTAGGCCTGCCCCTCGAAGTCGTTGGCGGGCTCGTAGTCGGTCACGCTGCGGCGCACCTTCTCCAGGAGCTCCGTGCCCCGCTCGCTGAGCGCGTCGTGCTCCGCCATGTACGGGAACTCGTCCTCGACCACGTACCGGACGTACGCGTCGACGTCGGCCCGGATCCGCTCCCGGGTGGCGAGCGGGTACACCTCGACCCGCTCCGAGATCTCGTGCATGGCCTGCGCCTCCTGGCGGACGGTCTCCTGGGCGGCGCTGCGCGCCTCCCAGACACCGGCGATGGCGAGGCCGAGGACGATCGCGTACACCACGCCGATCATCATCGTCATGTACTCGATGACGTCCGGGGTCTCGTTGGGGTCGTCGTCCTCGGGGATCCTCCGGTGGTTGATGACGACGATGGTCAGCACGACGGCGCACGCGGCGGCCATCGCGATGGTGAGAACTACCCATTCGGACAAGGGTTTTCCTCCGGTGACACGGTCTCAGCGGGAACGGGGGCGCAGGATCGCGGTCGCGAGCACTGCGGGGGCGGTGACCAGCAGGGTCGTGGTGAGCACGTTCGGGGAGCTCTTCGGCTTGTCCCGGGACGTGCGCCGGTAGTGCGGCAGGGCGACCGGGGCGGTGGGCCGGGCGCGCGGGGCGGGCGCCGGGGACGGCCTGCGCGGCTCCGGTGCCGGCTCGGGCGGAGGCGGCGCGGGGTTCGGCCGCGCGGGCTCCGGTGCCGGGGCGGGCCGGGGCGGGGGAGCGGTCCGCACGGGCGGCGGGGGCTCCGGGGGCTTCGGCTTCGGCGGGGGCTTCGGGGTCGGCTTCGGCTGCGGCTTGGGCGGTTTCGACGGGTGGGGCGGATGCGGCGGGTGCGTGGGATGCGGTGGATGGGTGGGGTGCGGTGGGTGGGTCGGGAAGCAGGGACCCGAGCCCGCGACCGCCACGCCGCTCGACCCGCCGGGACCGGTCGACGCCCAGGCGCAGGCGTCGGCGGCCACGGGTGCCGCCGGGGCGGCGAGCAGCCACACCAGCGCCCCGGCCGCCAGCGGGCGCGCCAGCCGCTTCCGATAGCGGGAGAACCCGTGCTGAGGCAAGAGAGACACGCCGAGCAGCATGGTCACGCGGGTGGCCCGGACGGACCGGAACGGCCTCCGATTCCCCGGATGGAGCGGATCTGGGCGTGCGGTGGTTTGACGTTTCCGCCGACTCTGTCGTCTCACGCGTGCCCAACGCGCCAAGGCCCCTGCCGTTGCGGGGGATTCACGACGAATGGCCGGAATCAAGCATTCCGTCGAGGCTCCGTCCAGGGCGGAATCGGCGAACTGGCCAGTAGTCGCCGCTCGTTCGGTAGGGTTCGCCGGACGTTCCGGCCTCCGGACTGGGCCGGAAGCCCCGTCCGGGCGGCGCACGGCCATATGCACGTGAATTTGCACGACCTGAAGGCGTGAAGTCTTCCTTACCCGGAGCACGTGCCAATGGCGTGTGACCAAGAACGGATCGCGAATTTCCGTTTCTACTCGCTCTCTCGGCGGGCGATCAGTAGCCTCAGCTCGAACGTAGGCCGCGAACACATGGCCGCATCCCCGTGGCGACTTGTTGGAGACTTTGATGGAGCGTCCCGCCTGGGCCCCGCCGGGTATCGATATTTCGGTGCCGAGCGTGTCCCGTATGTACGACTTCTATCTGGGCGGCTCGCACAATTTCGAAGTGGACCGGGAAGCGGCCCGCAAGGCCATGGAGTTCCTGCCGGGGCTCCCGAAGATCATGCAGGCGAACCGTGCCTTCATGCGCCGCGCCGTCCGGTACGCCGTGGACCACGGCATCACCCAGTTCCTCGACATCGGCTCCGGCATACCCACGTTCGGCAACGTGCACGAGGTCGCCCAGGCGGCCAGCCCCGACGCCCGCGTCGTCTACGTCGACCACGACCCGGTCGCCGTCGCCCACAGCCGCGCCGTGCTCGAGGGCGACGACCGCTCGGCCGTGGTCGCCGCCGACCTGCGCAAGCCCCGCGAGATCCTGCACAGCCGGGAGGTCGGCGAACTGCTCGACCCGGCCCGCCCCGTGGCCCTGCTGCTCGTCGCCGTGCTCCACTTCCTGGAGGACGCGGACGAGCCGCACGCCGCCGTCGCCGAGCTCCTGGACGGGCTGGCACCCGGCAGCCTCGTCGTCCTCACCCACGCCTCCTACGAGGGCATCCCGGTGACCGAGGAGCGGGCGGGCGGCGCCGTCGGCGTCTACCGCGACATCCGCAACCCGCTGGTGATGCGCTCCCGCGAGGAGATCACGCGCTTCCTCGACGGGACCGAGATCGTCGAACCGGGCGTCGTGCCGATGCCGCTGTGGCGGCCCGACAGCCCGGACGAGGAGGAGGATCCCTACTCCTTCTCCGGGTTCGCAGGGGTGGGGCGCAAGGCGTGAAGCTGCCGTCCCAGCCTGCCGGTTCCGTCGCCGACGCCGACGGACCGGAGGACAGACTCAGGCGGTTCGTGACCATCTGGAGCCGTGCCGTGTTCCCGGTCACCGCCACCTCGATGACCCGTCAGGAGTTCGAGCGGCACCTCCTGCCGCCGGCCCGGGAGCTGTGCGACGCGCTGCACGCCCGGCCCTTCGACACGACTCCCGCGCACCGCGTGGGCCAGGCCCTGGTGGCCGCCCACTGCACCGATCCGGACGCGCTCTCCCGCAGCCTCGGCGTCGTCGACGCGTACCTCGTGCTGTACTGCGGCGACGAGCAGGACACCGACGCCGAGGAGCTGCGGGCCCGCTGCTCCCGGCTCCAGCACGCCATGGCCGCCGGCTTCGCCCAGGCCCTGCGCGAACGCACCCTCGCGGAGCAGGAGTCCATCGCGCACTCCGCGCTGTCCGCCCGCAGCGCCGCCGAACTCGCCCTGCACGCCACCGAGAGCCGCTTCCGCGCGGTCTTCGACGGCGCCGCGATCGGCATCGGCATCGCCGACCTCGACGGCAACGTCCTGGAGGTGAACGAGACCCTCACCCGGATGTTCGGCGGCCTGGAGCAGACCGTCACCAGCAAGAACATCCTCGACTGGGCCCACCCCGAGGACGGCCCCCACGTCTGGCGGCTGTACGACGAGCTGGTGCGCGGCGAGCGCGAGTCGTACCGCGTCGAGAAGCCGTACTACCGCGGCGACGGCACCGTCCTGTGGACCAACCTCACCGTCTCGCTGCTGCGCGACGCCGCCGGCGCCCCGCAGTACCAGCTGGCGCTGATGGAGGACACCACCGAACGGCGGCTGCTCAACCTGCGGCTGCGGTACGAGGCGACCCACGACGCCCTCACCGGGCTGCCCAACCGGACGCTGTTCTTCGAACGCCTGGAGAAGACCCTGCTGCCCGGCGGCGAGAGCCGCTTCGGCCTCGCCTACCTCGACCTCGACGGCTTCAAGGTGATCAACGACAGCCTCGGTCACTCCACCGGCGACCGGCTGCTCGTCGAGGTCGCGGACCGGCTGCAGAGCTGTGTCACCGCGCCCGCCGAGATGGTCGCCCGGCTCGGCGGCGACGAGTTCGTCGCCCTCACCACCGGTCCCGGCAGCGAGCGGCAGGTCGCCGAGCTCGCCGACCGGATGCTCGCCGCCCTCGCCACCCCGATCAGCATCGACGGCCGCGAACTGACGGTACGCGGCAGCGTCGGCGTCGTGGAGGGACCGGCCGGCGAGCGGACCGCCGCCGAGGTGCTGCGCAGTGCCGACATCACCATGTACCGGGCCAAGTCGGCCGGCGGCAACCGCTTCGAGTACGCGGACGAGGAGGCCGACGCGCGGGCCATCACGCGGCACGGGCTGACCACCGCGCTGCCCGCCGCCCTGGAGCGCGGCGAGTTCTTCATCGAGTACCAGCCGCTGGTGCACCTCGGGGACGGCAGCGTGCACGGCGCCGAGGCGCTCGTCCGGTGGTGCCACCCGCAGCACGGCGTGCTCGGCCCCGACCGGTTCATCCCGCTCGCCGAGAACACCGGTCTGATCGTGCCGCTGGGCCGCTGGGTGCTCCAGGAGGCCGTGCGCCAGGCCCGCTTCTGGCAGGACGAGGCGCCCGGCGGCCACCCCGCGACGGGGCCGCTGCGGATCAACGTCAACCTCTCGCCGACCCAGCTGCACCACCCCGGTCTGGTCGCCGAGACGGTCGACGTCCTGGAGCGCTCCGGCCTCGAACCCGGCGCGCTGTGCCTCGAGGTGACGGAGTCGGCGCTGATCGGCGCGGACGACGACCTGCTCAAGCCGCTGCGGCAGCTCGCCGAGATGGGCGTCGACATCGCGCTCGACGACTTCGGCACGGGCTACTCCAACCTGGCCAACCTGCGCCGGCTCCCGGTGAGCGTCCTCAAGCTGGACCGTTCCTTCACCCAGGGCATGCAGCAGCACCCGGTGGACCCGGTCGACATCAAGATCGTCGAAGGGATCGTGCAGCTCGCCCACAGCCTGGAGCTGGCCGTCACCGTCGAGGGCGTGGAGACCGGCGCCCAGGCCCAGCAGCTGCGCGAACTCGGCTGCGACACCGCCCAGGGCTGGTACTACGCCCGCCCCGGGGCCCCGGACCGGATCCGCTCGCTGGTCCTGGCGGACGCGGTGTAGGCAGTACTCAGGCCGTGGCGGAGCCCGGCCGGGGCGTCGCCTTCCCGGCGGCGCCCCTCCGTGAGGCCATGAGGAGCTTCTGGAGCTCGCGGGCCGCCCGCGGCGGCGCCACGTCGCTGCGGTGGGCCAGCGCGATCGTGCGGCGCAGGCCGGGCCGCGCCAGGGCCGTGACCCGCAGGTCGCGGCCCGCCCGGGCGGCCACCATCGCCGGGACCACGGCGAGGCCGAGCCCGGCCCGTACGAAACCGAGGACGGCGTCCAGCTCGCCGCCCTCGACCGTGAACGAGGGCTCGAAGCCCTCGGCCCGGCAGGCCGCCACGGTCAGCTCCCGCAGGTCGTAGCCGTGCCGGAACATCACGAGCGGCTGGTCGCGCAGATCCGCGATGCGCACCGGCCGGCGCGGCGCGGGCGCCGAGGCCGAGGACACCACCACCAGGTCCTCGGCCAGCAGCTCCACCGTCGTCAGGGCCGGCGAGGGCGTCGGCAGCGGCAGCACCACCAGGGCCAGGTCCAGCGCGCCGCGCGCCAGCTCCCGCACCAGGTCGTGCGAGCCGCCCTCCTCGATGAGGAGGCTGATCCCCGGGTGCAGGTCGTGGAAGGCGCGCAGCACGTCCGGGAGCAGGCCGGTGCACAGGCTGGGCGTCGCCCCGAGCCGCACCCGGCCCCGCCGGAGCTGCACCAGTTCCTGCACCTCGTGCCGGGCGGTGTCGGTGTCGGCGAGGATCCGGCGGGCCAGCGGCAGCAGGGCCTCGCCCGCGTCGGTGAGGGCGATGTTGCCCCGGGCCCGGCTGAACAGCTCCGCGCCCAGCTCCTGCTCCAGGGCCTTGATCTGCTGGGAGAGCGAGGGCTGCGAGACGTGGACGCGCTCGGCGGCCCGGGTGAAGTGGCGGGTCTCGGCGACGGCGACGAAGTAGAGGAGCTGCTGGAACTGCATGCACCCAGCCTACCCGGCTCCATAGGGCCCGCCTATGGAGATCAGCCGAACCATGTCTTGGACCACTCGGGTCCTTCGCCCCTACCGTCGCTCACATGGCTCTGGCAACCAAGTCCGGACGGAACACCGCCCGGCCCCCCGCCGCCGCGCCGACCCGCGGCTTCTGGGCGTCGACCATCGGCAAGAAGACCGTGATGGCCGCGAGCGGCCTGATCATGCTCGCCTACCTCGTCGCCCACGTCACGGGCAACCTGAAGGTCTTCTTCGGCCCCGAGGAGTTCAACGGCTACGGCCACTGGCTGCGCGTCATGGGCGCCCCGGTCCTGCACCACCAGTGGGGACTGTGGATCGCCCGCATCGTGCTGCTCACCGCCGTCGTCGCGCACGCCGTCTCCGCGTACCAGCTCAGCAGGCGCGACATCAAGGCCCGCCCCACCGCGTACGTCCACCGGCGCAAGGGCTCCTCCTACGCCACCCGCACCATGCGCTGGGGCGGGATCATCCTCGGCCTGTTCATCGTCTGGCACGTCCTCGACCTGACCACCGGCACCGTCCACCCCGGCGGCTTCGAGGAGGGCAGGCCCTACCAGAACGTCATCGACACCTTCTCCACCTGGTACGGCAACGTCGTCTACATCGTCGCCATGCTCGCCGTGGGCCTCCACGTCCGGCACGGGTTCTGGAGCGCCGCCCAGACCCTCGGCATCGGCAACGCCCGGCGCGAACGCGCCCTCAAGTTCCTGGCCAACGCCCTCGCGCTCGTCCTGACCGCGGGCTTCATCGCCGTACCCGTCGGCGTCATGACCGGAGTGGTGAGCTGACATGACCTCCAACGACTACCGCCTGGGCGAGCCGATCGCCGACACCAAGGCCCCCGAAGGGCCGATCGCCGAACGCTGGGACACCCGCCGCTTCCAGGCGAAGCTCGTCAACCCCGCGAACCGCCGCGGCCACCGGATCATCGTCGTCGGCACCGGCCTCGCCGGCGGCTCCGCCGGCGCCACCCTCGCCGAACAGGGCTACCAGGTCGTCCAGTTCTGCTACCAGGACTCGCCGCGCCGCGCCCACTCGATCGCCGCCCAGGGCGGCATCAACGCCGCGAAGAACTACCGCAACGACGGCGACTCCGTCCACCGGCTGTTCTACGACACCGTCAAGGGCGGCGACTTCCGCGCCCGCGAGTCCAACGTCCACCGGCTCGCCCAGATCTCCGTCGAGATCATCGACCAGTGCGTCGCCCAGGGCGTGCCCTTCGCCCGCGAGTACGGCGGCCTCCTCGACACCCGCTCCTTCGGCGGCGTCCAGGTCTCCCGCACCTTCTACGCCCGCGGCCAGACGGGCCAGCAGCTCCTCCTCGGCGCCTACCAGGCGCTGTCCCGGCAGATCGCCGCCGGGAACGTCGAGATGCACCCGCGCACCGAGATGCTCGACCTCATCGTGGTCGACGGCCGGGCCCGCGGCATCGTCGCCCGCGACCTCGTCACCGGACGGATCTCCACCCACTACGCCGACGCGGTCGTCCTCGCCACCGGCGGCTACGGCAACGTCTTCTACCTGTCCACCAACGCCATGAACTCCAACGCCACCGCAGTGTGGCGGGCCCACCGGCGCGGCGCGTACTTCGCCAACCCCTGCTTCACCCAGATCCACCCCACCTGCATCCCGCGCACCGGCGACCACCAGTCCAAGCTCACCCTGATGAGCGAGTCGCTGCGCAACGACGGCCGCATCTGGGTCCCCAGGGCCCAGGGCGACGACCGCCCCGCCAACGAGATCCCCGAGGACGAGCGCGACTACTACCTGGAGCGCATCTACCCCTCCTTCGGCAACCTCGTCCCCCGCGACATCGCCTCCCGCGCCGCGAAGAACGTCTGCGACGAGGGCAGGGGAGTGGGCCCCGGCGGCCAGGGCGTCTACCTCGACTTCGCCGACGCCATCCGGCGCATGGGCCGGGCCCGCGTCGAGGAGAAGTACGGCAACCTCTTCGACATGTACGAGCGGATCACCGCCGAGAACCCGTACGAGGTCCCGATGCGGATCTACCCCGCCGTGCACTACACGATGGGCGGACTCTGGGTCGACTACGACCTCCAGACCACCGTCCCCGGGCTCTTCGCCATCGGCGAGGCCAACTTCTCGGACCACGGCGCCAACCGTCTCGGCGCCTCGGCCCTCATGCAGGGCCTCGCCGACGGCTACTTCGTGCTCCCGGCCACCATCAACGACTACCTGGCCCGCCACCCGCACCGCGAACCCGTCACCGACGAGCACCCCGCCGTACGGGAGGTCCTCGCCGAGACCGAGGACCGGCTCCACCTCCTCCTCGCGGTCGACGGCGACCGCACGCCCGACTCCTTCCACCGCGAACTCGGCGAGGTCATGTGGGAGTTCTGCGGCATGGCCCGCACCGAGGCCGGGCTGCGCAAGGCGCTGCGCCGCATCCCCGAGATCCGCGAGGAGTTCTGGCGCCGCATCAAGGTCCCCGGCACCGGCGAGGAGTTCAACCAGTCCCTGGAGAAGGCCAACCGGATCGTCGACTACCTCGAGCTCGCCGAGCTCATGTGCCTCGACGCCCTCCACCGCGAAGAGTCCTGCGGCGGCCACTTCCGCGAGGAGTCCCAGACGCCGGACGGCGAAGCCGCGCGCCGCGACGAGGAGTTCGCGTACGCGGCGGCCTGGGAGTTCGGCGGGACGGACACACCCGTCCTGCACAAGGAAGCCCTGACCTTCGAGTACGTCCACCCCACCCAGCGGAGCTACGCATGAGGCTCAACCTGCGCGTCTGGCGCCAGAAGAACGAGGACGCCGAGGGCGCCATGGCCACCTACGAGGTCGACGGCATCTCGCCCGACATGTCCTTCCTGGAGATGCTGGACACCCTCAACGAAGAACTCATCCTGCGCGGCGAGGACCCCGTCGCCTTCGACCACGACTGCCGCGAGGGCATCTGCGGCGCGTGCAGCCTGGTCATCAACGGCGACGCCCACGGCCCCGAGCGCACCACCACCTGCCAGCTGCACATGCGGTCCTTCCGCGACGGCGACACCATCGACGTCGAACCCTGGCGGGCCGCCGCCTTCCCCGTCGTCAAAGACCTGGTCGTCGACCGCTCGGCCTTCGACCGGATCATCCAGGCCGGCGGCTACGTGAGCGTCCCCACCGGCTCCGCGCCCGAGGCACACGCCACCCCGGTCCCCAAAGCCGACGCCGACCACGCCTTCGAGCACGCCGAGTGCATCGGCTGCGGCGCCTGCGTCGCCGCCTGCCCCAACGGCTCCGCGATGCTCTTCACCTCCGCCAAGGTCAACCACCTCGGCGTGCTGCCCCAGGGCGCGCCCGAGCGTGAGACCCGCGTCCTCGACATGGTGGCCCGGATGGACGCCGAGGGCTTCGGCGGCTGCACCCTCACCGGGGAGTGCGCCACGGCCTGCCCCAAGGGCATCCCGCTGCCGTCGATCGCGGCCATGAACAAGGAGTGGCTGCGGGCCAGGAGGAAGGCAGGCCGCTCGTAGCCGGCAGGGGCCGCGTGGCGCTCGGCGGCGAGCGGGCCGAGAATGAAAGGACCGGACGGGAGCAGGTGATCACGGATGTGCCGATGGCTCGCGTACTGGGGGACGCCCGTGCTCCTCGACACCATCCTCTACAAACCCGAACACTCCCTGATCGACCAGAGCCTGCACTCCAAGCTGGGGGTGGAGACCACCAACGGTGACGGCTTCGGCGTCGGCTGGTACTCGCCCGAGAACGACACCCCCGCACTCCTGCGGGACGTCGGCCCCGCCTGGAACAACCGCAACCTGCGGGAGCTGGCGGACCACGTCCGGTCGGCGCTCTTCTTCGCCCACATCCGGGCGTCGACCGGGACGGCGGTGCAGCAGTCGAACTGCCACCCGTTCCGGCACGGGCGGTGGATGTTCATGCACAACGGCGCCATCTCCGGGTTCCCCCTTCTGCGCCGGGACCTCACCCTGCTCGTCGAGCCCCGGCTGTTCCCCGACATCGAGGGCACGACGGACTCCGAGGTGATGTTCCACCTGGCCCTCACGTACGGCCTCGACCGGGACCCGCCCGCCGCCGTCGCCCGGATGGCGGGGGCCGTGGAACGGGTCGGCCGTGAACACGGCGTGGAGTTCCCGCTCCAGATGACCCTCGCCGTGACCGACGGCGAGCGGGTCTGGGCCTTCCGCTACTCCAGCGCACGCGCCTCCCGCTCGCTCTTCTACAGCAGCCGGGTGGAGGCGCTGCGCAGACTCCATCCCGATGTCGCCTTCCTGAAGCACCTGTCCGAGGAGAGCCGCCTCATCGTCTCCGAGCCCCTCGGCGATCTGCCCGGCGCCTGGAACGAGGTGCCGGAGAACAGCTACGGCGTCGTCCAGCCCGGCACCGACGAGCTGCACCGCTTCGCCCCGGCGGCGGCCTGACAGGGGCCGCGCGCGGCGCCCCGCTGCCGGGCGGGGACTCCGGCCGGGCCGGGCGGGCACGTCGGCCGCGTCCCCAGCCTCACAGGGCAATACAGCTAGCCAGCGGCTCCGGCAGCGCGCCGGATCGCGTCGAGCGTGCGCCGCACGTCGTCGTCGGTGGTCGACCAGTTGCTCACCGAGATGCGCATGATGCGCCGCCCGTGCCAGGTGGAGCCGCTGATCCAGGCGGTGCCGTCGTCGAGCAGCCGCGCGAGGACCCGGTCCGTGCGCTCGTCGCCGCCGAACTCGGCGCACACCTGGGTGAACACGACGTCGTTCAACACGGTCGCGCCGTCGATACCGGCGATGCCGGTCGCGAACGTGCCGGCATGACGGCACAGCCGCTCGACGAGGTCGGCCACCCCCGACCGGCCGAGGGACCTGAGCGCGGCCCACACGGTGAAGGCACGGCCGCGCCGGGAGAGCTCGGGAACCTTGTCGATGGGGTCACCGTGTTCATGGTGGATCAGGTAGTCGCCGCGTTCGCCCATCGCCGCCCTGACCGCGGACGGGTCGCGCACGATCGCGAGCCCGCAGTCGTAGGGGACGTTCAGCGTCTTGTGGGCGTCCGTCGCCCAGGAGTCGGCGTCCGCGCAGCCCGCCGTCAGGTGGGCGTACCGCGGTGAGGCGGCCGCCCACAGCCCGAAGGCTCCGTCGGCGTGCACCCACGCGCCCGCCTCGCGCGCCGCCCGGACGCACTCGGTGAAGGGGTCGAAGGCGCCGGAATGGACGTCGCCGGCCTGGAGGACCACGATGACGGGCCCGCGCCCGCCGTCCGCCAGCGCGTGCCGCAGCGCCTCGGCCACGATGCGCCCCTGATCGTCCGCCGTCACCAGCTCGGGCCTCCCGAGCCCGAGGTAGCGCAGCGCCAGGTCGACGGCCATGTGCCGCGACTCGCCGGCGAGGACGCGTACGGCAGGGCCGCCGTTGAGGCCGTCGCGGGCCGCGTTCCAGCCGGCGCGTCGCAGCACCTCGTCGCGGCCGGCCGCGAGGCACGTGAAGTTCGCCATCGTCGCGCCCGTGGTGAAGCCGACGGAGCTGTCGGCCGGCAGGCCGAGCAGATCGAGCAGCCACGTGCCGGCGAGGTCCTCCGCCGCCGTGTACGCGGGGGAGACCGTGCGCATCACGCAGTTCTGGTCCCAGGCGCTGACCAGCCAGTCGGCGGCCAGCGCGGCCGGTTCGGTGCCGCCGACCACGAAGCCGTAGAAGCGTCCGCTGGGGAAGGCCGTGAGCCCCGGTTCGCAGGCCGTGGCCAGGAGGTCGACGACGTCGGCGGGTCTGCCGGGACCGTCGGGCAGGTCCGCACCGAGGGCGCGCACGATCTCGTCGACGTCGGCGCGGGCCGGAACCCGGCGGTCGGGCAGGCTCGCCAGCCACCGGACGGCATGGCCGTACGCCTGTCGGAGCGCCGCCTCACGCGGGTCCATACCTCCGACCATGGGCCCGCGGATGCCACCGCGCAAGCCATGGCCGGGCACCCTCCCCGACGTGTGAGCGAATCCCCGCAGCCGGTCACCGACGAAGGTGGGCCAGCACGGCGAGCACCCGGCGGTTGTGGTCCGGGGACGCCTCGATCCGCAGCTTCGCGAAGATGCTCGCCGTGTGTTTCGCCACGGCGCTCTCGCTCACGTGAAGCGTGGCGGCGACGGCCGCGTTCGACCGGCCCTCGGCCATCAGCTTCAGCACCTCGTGCTCGCGCGGGGTGAGCGCCGACGTGCCGCCCCGGGCGTCGCTGCGGGCCAGCAGCCGGGCCACGACCTGCGGGTCGAGCACGGTGCCGCCCGCGGCGACCGTCCGTACCGCGTCGACGAACTGCGCCGTGTGCGTCACCCGGTCCTTCAGGAGGTAGCCGACGGCACCTTCCCCGCCCGCCAGCAGCTCCTGGGCGTACAACTGCTCCACGTACTGCGACAGGATCAGAACCGGGAGGCCCGGCCGCTCCCGGCGGGCCTCCAGGGCCGCCCGCAGGCCCTCGTCGGTGAAGTCCGGCGGCAGCCGGATGTCGATCACCGCGACGTCCGGGCGCTCCTCGCGCAGCGCGCGCACCAGCGCGGGCCCGTTGTCGACCGCGGCGACCACCTCGCAGCCGTGCTCCTGGAGGGTGCGAGTCAGCCCGTCCCGGAGGAGGAAGAGGTCTTCGGCGAGGACGACGCGCACGGAATCTCCAGGATCGCGAGGGTGGGGCCGCCCGGCGGGCTGTCCAGGGCGAGGCTTCCGTCGAAGGTACGCAGCCGGCGCCGCACCCCGTGCAGCCCGCCGCCGTCCGCGGCCGGCGCCGCACCGCCACGGCCGTCGTCCTCGACGGTCACCCGGAGCACGCCGTCCGCGTGGCCGAGTCCGATGCGGACCTCGGCGGCGCCGGAGTGCTTGGTCGCGTTGGCCAGCAGCTCGGCGACCGCGAAGTACGCGGCGGACTCGACGGCCGCCGGCAGCCGGCCGGGCGGCAGTCCGACGTCCACCCGGACGTCGAGGAAGCTGTCGAGTGCCAGGGAGCGCACCGCGTCGCCGAGCCCGCGGTCGGCGAGCACCGGCGGCAGGATCCCGTGCACCAGCTCCCGCAGGTCCTGCAGGGCGCGCTCCGACGCCGCCCGCGCCTCGCCGAGCAGCACACGGGCCGCGTCCGGGTCGACGTCGAGCCGCCGGTCCGCCGCTTCCAGGCTCATGCCGAGCGCCACGAGCCGTGCCTGCGCCCCGTCGTGCAGGTCCCGTTCGATGCGCCGCAGCTCGGCGGCCTGGAAGTCGTGCGCGTCGGCCCGGGTGCCGGTCAACCGGTCGATCCGGCGGACCAGCGCGGTCGTGTACGGCAACGAGAGCGCCGACCGGCTCCAGCGGGCGTGCCGGGCCAGCGCCCACGGAGCCGTGAACGGTGCCGCGGCGACGAGACCGAGGCCGAGGAACAGCGCGCCCAGCACGGTGCCGGGGGAGCCGACCGGTACGAAGGCGTACCAGTTGCCGTCCCCCAAGTCCCGCCACACGAAAGGCTGGACGAGGGCGCCGAAGACGCCGTACCAGAACAGCGCCAGGGGCACCGCCACGACCAGCCCGCCCGTCACCGGCTCCAGCCACGCCCACCGCAGATCCCGCCAGAAGCCCGCGTCGCCGAGGACGGCGCGCGCCGTACGGGGGAGCGGCTCGGGCGGAGCGAGCTCCCGGCACGACCAGGAGGCGGTACGGGACCGCACGCGGTCGGCGCGTCGGCGCAGCGCGGCCGCGGCGGACGGCAGGAGCGGGAAACCGAGACCCACGGGCAGCAGGAGCAGCGCGGCCACGACGAGTCCGCCGTAGCAGGGGAGCACCAGGGCGCTCAGGGAGAGGAGCTGGCACCGACCGAAGGCGCGCCACGCCTCCCGCATTCCGCTCACCGACCGTTCCCCCATGTCAGGGCGCGCCCCTTCGCGCCGCCGTGATCGTATCCGCCGGTGTCCGCAGCAGCCACGGCACCGCCGCGGCCAGACACGCCGCCCCGAACAGGACCATCGGGAGCACGGCACCCGACTCCTCGTCCATGAAGAGCAGCATCCCCAGGTTCACCAAGGTGTGGAAGCCGCCCGCGAGCAACAGCCGGCCGGCCCGCACGCGCTCCAGGGCGAGCCCCAGCACCAGGGACATCGCGACCGTCGCCACCAGGAATCCGGCCGCGTACGCCGGATCCTGCGCGAACACCCCGACGTGCCAGGCGCCCCACACGAGACCCACGAGCAGTGACGCCGCCACCGGTCCGAATCGTGCGCTCAGCAGCGGCTGGAGGAAGCACCGCCAGCCGATCTCCTCCCCGCAGGCGCCGACCAGTTGGGCCGCCACGACCAGCGTGAACGGATGGCCGAGCGCACGCGGATCCGTGACGACCGCGTCACCGTGCGCCCAGGCGTACGCGCCGGCGGCGAAGACGACGACCATCGGCGCCGTCAGCAGCAGCCACAGCTTCCGTTCGCCTTGCGCCGGCCCCGGCTCACGAGCGGGCAGCGCCCCCGCGAGCCTCGTCCGGATCCGCCCGGGCCACAGGAGCGCGACCGCGAGCACGCCCGCCGCCGGCCCGAACTGGGTCAGCTGCACCACTTCCGGCGGTATCCCCGTCGCCGGCTGCGCCGACCCCAGAACCCCCGCCGCCACGAAGGCGACGCCGAGGAACACCCCGGCCTCCGCCTTCCCTCCCCACACCCGCATGCCGTCGGCCTCCCCGTCGCCCGGTCGCCCGGTCCGATTCCGTCGCATGCGACTCTTCCGTCCGGCGCGGGCGCGGTCACTGCGTCCAGCTGCCCGGCAGGGGTGTACCTGGGTACACCCCTGCCGGGAGTCACGGGGGCCAGGGGGCGACGGGGCGGAGGGGTGGAGAGGGACGGACGGGGGAGAGGCGGCGGACGGGGGAGGGGCGGAGCGGGTCGGAGGGGCCGAGAGGCGGAGAGGGCGGGTCAGGAACCGACCGCGCGCAGGGTGCCCGGGCGGCGGCCGACCAGGCGGTCCAGGGCCGCTGAACTCGCCTCGTCGGCGGGCAGGTGCACCAGAACGTGCTGGGCGTCGGTCTCCGCCAGTTCGAGCACCTCGTACGAGAGCCGCAGCTCGCCCGCCTCCGGGTGCACCACGCGCTCCGTCCCCGAACGGCTGCGCAGCAGTCCGCCCGCGGTCAGCCGGTCCGAGAACGGAGCCCCCGCCGTGACGGTCAGCTCCCGGGCCAGGTCCGCCGTGTGCGGATCGCCCAGGGACACGCCGTACGCCATCGCGGCCACCAGCTGGTCGGCGACCACGTCCCAGTCCGGGTACGCCTCCCGGGCCCGCGGATCCGTGAAGACGAAGCGCAGCAGGCTCGGCGGGTCCCCGTCCAGGATTCCCAGCGGGCCCGCGAGCCGCTCGTAGCCCTCGGTGTACGCGACGATCTCGCCCAGCATGTTCACGACCGCCGCCGGGGTCGAGCCGAGCCGGTCCAGCAGGGCCCGCACCGCGGGCCGCACCTGGCGGGACGGAGGCGGCGCCGCCTGGCACATGTGACCGTGCCCCTGGAGCTTCGACAGCCGCCGCAGGTGCACCCGGGCGTCGACCGGCAGCCGCAGCGCGTCGCTCAGCGCCCCGAGCACCTGCGCCGACGGGTTGCGGTCGCGGCCCTGCTCCAGGCGGGCCAGGTACTCGACGCTGATGCCGGCGAGCATCGCCAGCTCCGCCCTGCGGAGCCCCGGAGTGCGCCGTCGCGGCCCCGCGGGGAGCCCGACCTCGGCGGGCGAGAGTGCCTCGCGGCGCGCGCGCAGGAAGGCCCCGATCTCGTTGTCGCTCATCCACCGATCGTACGAGCGGACGGCCCGCGCAGGGTGGCCCTGTCACTACCAGGCTCCGCCACTACCCGCCTGAGCGCGGCCTTCCTCGCCGTGCGGCGGGCGGTGATCGTGGAGCCATGACCGCTGAGACGCAGAACACCGCTCCCACCACCCTTCCGCTCGTCCCGGGCCGCTGGACCTTCGACCCGCTGCACTCCTCCGTCGGATTCACCATCCGCCACCTCGGCATCTCCAAGGTCCGCGGCCGCTTCAACGACTTCACCACCGAACTCGTCGTCGGCGACACCCTGGAGGACTCCTCGATCACCGCGACCGTCCGGCTCGCCTCGATCGACACCGGCAACGCCGACCGCGACGCCCACGTCCGCGCCGCCGACCTGCTCGACGTGGAGAAGCGGCCCACGATGGCCTTCCGGTCGACCCGGATCGCCGGGGCGGGCGAGGACTGGACCCTGGAGGGCGAGCTCACCATCGGCGACGTGACCCGGCCCGTGACCTTCGACGTCGAGTTCGGCGGCGTCGTGGACGTCCCGGTGGACGGCAGCCGTCACGCGGGCTTCGACGCGACCGGGGAGTTCCGGCGCAGCGACTTCGGGCTCGACTTCGCGCCCGGATTCCTCGGTGACGTGATCAAGGTGGGCCTGGAGATCCAGTTCGTCGAGCCCAAGTAAGCGACGGGAGAGGGCGGTTCACGCCCGGAGCCGGGCCGCGAGGAAGCGCGCGGTCCGGCTCCCCGCCGCCCGGGCCACCTCCGCGGGCGTTCCCTCGGCCACGATCCGGCCGCCCTCGTCACCGCCGCCGGGCCCCAGGTCGAGGACCCGGTCGGCGGTCGCCACCACATCCATGTCGTGCTCCACGACCACCACGGTGTGGCCGCCGTCCACCAGGCCGTGCAGCTGGCGCATCAGCACCTCCACGTCGGCCGGGTGCAGGCCGGTCGTCGGCTCGTCCAGGACGTACAGGGTGTGCGCGCGGCGCGGCCGCTGCAGCTCTGCGGCCAGCTTGATGCGCTGTGCCTCGCCGCCGGAGAGCTCCGTCGCCGGCCGGCCGAGCCGCAGATGGCCCAGACCGACGTCGAGCAGAGTGCGCAGGGAACGGGCCGCCGCCGGGGTCCCGGCGAAGAAGTCCGCGGCCGCCTCCACCGTCAGGTCGAGCACCTCCGCGATCGTCCGCCCCCGCAGCCGCACTTCGAGCGTCTCCGGGTTGTAGCGGGCCCCGTGACAGTCCGGGCAGGGCGCGTACGTGCTCGGCAGGAACAGCAGCTCCACCGAGACGAAGCCCTCGCCCTGGCAGGTCTCGCAGCGGCCGCCCGGCACGTTGAACGAGAACCGCCCCGCCTTGTAGCCGCGCTTCCGGGCCTGCTCCGTCTCCGTGAACAGCTTGCGCACGACGTCGAAGAGCCCGGTGTACGTGGCCAGGTTGGAGCGCGGGGTGCGCCCGATCGGTTTCTGATCGACCGTCACCACCCGGGCCACGCCCGGAGCTTCCTCCGCCGCCTCGGTGAGCGCACCCACCAGCGTCGACTTGCCCGAGCCCGACACTCCCGTGACGGCCGTGAGCACGCCCAGCGGGAAGTCGGCCTCCAGGCCGCGCAGATTGTGCCGGGTCACCGGGCCGACGCGCAGCCGCCTGGAGGCCGTCCGCACCGCCCCCTCCGGCACCGGCGCCCGGTCGAAGAGGTAACGGCGGGTCGTCGACCCGGTCACCTCCGCGAGCGCCTCGGGAGGCCCGCTGTGCAGCACCCGGCCACCGTGCTCGCCGGCCCCCGGACCCACGTCCACCAGCCAGTCGGCGTGCCGCACCACGTCCAGGTGGTGCTCGACCACGAACACGGTGTTGCCCGCCGCCTTCAGCCGGTCGAGGACCACCAGCAGCGCCTCCGTGTCCGCCGGGTGCAGTCCCGCCGACGGCTCGTCGAGCACGTACACGACGCCGAAGAGACCCGAACGCAGCTGGGTGGCGAGCCGCAGCCGCTGCAGCTCCCCGTTCGACAGCGTCGGCGTCGCCCGGTCCAGGCTGAGATAGCCGAGGCCCAGCTCGGTCACGGTCGCGATCCGCGCCACCAGGTCCTCGGTGAGCACCCGGGCCGTCTCCGAGCCGTCGTGTGCCGTCAGCGCCTCCGCCAGCCCGGTCAGCGGCAGCGCCGCCAGCTCGGCGATCGTGCGGCCCGCGAACGTCACCGCCAGCGCCTCCGGCCGCAGCCTGCTGCCCCCGCACACCGGGCACGGCGAGCTCGTCAGGAAGCGCTCGGCCTTCGCCCGCAGCGTCGCGCTCTTCGAGTCGGAGAAGGTGTGCATCACATAGCGCCGGGCGCTCGTGTACGTGCCCTGGTACGGGCGTTGGATGCGGTCCGCCTCGCGCACCGGGTGGACCGTCACCACCGGCTGCTCGTCCGTGAACAGGATCCACTCCCGGTCCTTCGCGTCGAGCTCCCGCCACGGCCGGTCCACGTCGTACCCGAGCGCGTCGAGCACGTCCCGCAGGTTCTTGCCCTGCCACGCTCCGGGCCAGGCCGCGATGGCGCCGTCCCGGATCGACAGCGCCGGATCGGGCACGAGCAGTTCCTCGCTCGTCCCGTGCACCCGGCCCAGCCCGTGGCAGGACGGGCAGGCCCCGGCGGCGGTGTTGGGCGAGAAGGCGTCGGAGTCGAGCCGCTCCGCTCCCGGGGGATAGCTGCCCGCCCGGGAGAACAGCATCCGCAGCGAGTTGGACAGCGTCGTCACGGTGCCCACCGAGGACCGCGCGTTGGGCGCCGCCCGCCGCTGCTCGAGCGACACCGCGGGAGGCAGCCCGGTGATCTCGCCGACCTTCGGCGCGCCCACCTGGTGGATCAGCCGCCGCGCGTACGGCGCCACCGACTCGAAGTAGCGGCGCTGCGCCTCCGCGTAGATCGTGCCGAACGCCAGCGACGACTTGCCCGAGCCCGACACCCCGGTGAACACGGCCAACGCGTCCCGGGGAATGTCGACGTCCACGCCCCGCAGATTGTGCTCACGAGCACCCCGCACCCGCACGAACGGGTCGTGGGGTGCGGCGGGGCCAGGGGGAAACAGGTCGGTGCCGGTGTCGCGCATCCGACGATTCTAGGCCCGGCTTGCCGCGTTTGCCCTGGTCAGCCACGGCGGGGGAGCGGGGCCCGAGGGGAGGCAAGGCGCGGCGCGAGGCCGCGGGCGGAGGGAAGGGACGGCTGCCTAGGCTGGGGGAGTGATCCGACACCGCAGGCCCGTGGCCGTCTTCGACCTCGACAACACCCTCGCCTCGACCGCCCACCGGCAGCACTTCCTGGAGGAGCGGCCCCGCGACTGGGACGGCTTCTTCGCCGCCGCGCCGAAGGACCCGCCGCTCGCGGAGGGCGTCGCTCTGTGCCTCCGTACCGCGGAGGAGTGCGACGTCGTCTACCTCACCGGGCGGCCCGAGCGCTGCCGCCGGGACACCCTCGACTGGCTCGCCGCGCACGGGCTCCCGGAGGGGCCCGTGCACATGCGGCGCAACCGGGACTTCCGCCCGGCCCGGCAGACCAAGCTCGACGTGCTGCGCCGCCTGGAGAGCGAACGCGGGGTGCACGTCCTCGTCGACGACGACGAGCTGGTCTGCGACGCAGCCGAGGCGGCGGGCTTCACCGTGGTGCGGGCCCGCTGGGCGACGGCGTCTCAGGCGCTGAAGGACGCCCAGGAGGGGGAGGGGCGGACCTGAGCGGACCGCGCGGCCGAGAGCCTCGCGGACATCCGGCGCAGAGCCTCGCGGACATCCGGCGCAGAGCCGCGCGGACATCCGGCCCAGAGCCGCGCGGATTGTCGGGGTGGACTCGGGGCGTGCCGGCACGGACTCGCGGGGATGTCCGGGGTGGTCACGCGCGGATTCCGATCCGGACTCGCGGGCATGTCCGGGGTGGACGCGCGTGGATCCCGATCCGGCCTCGCGCGGCTGTCCGGGCCGGATTCGCGCGGTGTGCCGGTGCGGAGTCGCGCCATGTCCGGGGTGGACCCGAGCGGGTGTCCCGGTCGCGTGGCGCCGAGGCGTCGTCAGGCGCCCTCCTCCAGGCGGAAGCCCACCTTGAGGCCCACCTGGTAGTGCTCGATCGCGCCGTCCACGAGATGCCCGCGCACCTCCGTGACCTCGAACCAGTCGAGGCCGCGCAGGGTCTGCGAGGCCCGTTCGATGCCGTTGCGGATGGCCTGGTCGACGCCCTCGGTGGACGTGCCGACGATCTCGGTGACGCGGTAGGTGTGGTTCGACATGGGAGCCGGACTCCTCTCGGTGCCCTCGGTGGGTTCCCTCCACCGTGCCCCACCCGGCCGGGGTCCGCGACACGTCCGCCGCCGGCCGGCCGAGTACGGGGCGGAGCGAGGACGAGGGAGTCAAGGACTTGACCATGCGCATTGGTCCAGACCAGAATCCAGGCCACATACCCGCGCGAACCTCCCGTTCGGTCCCCCCACACGTCGGGTCGGCAACCTCCCCCGCAGAAGGTGACCTACGTGAAGAACCGCCGTCTCGTCTGTCCGCTGGCACTCGTCTCCGCCCTCGCCCTCGCCGGCTGCGGGCTCCTTCCGGGCGGCGGGAACAAGACCCGCACGGTCAACGTGTGGCTGATGCGCGACAGCGTCAGCGACGACTTCCTCCAGCGGTTCACGGACTCCTTCGAGGCCGAGCACGACGGCGTCGAACTGAACGTCACGATCCAGGACTGGACCGGCATCGGGAAGAAGGTCACCGAGGCGATCGAGGGCCCCGGCGGCCCCGACGTCATCGAGGTCGGCAACACCCAGGTCGCCCAGTACGCCGAGACCGACAAGCTCTACGACCTCACCCTGGAGTCCGTCCGCGACCTCGGCAGCGAGGACTGGCTCCCCGGTCTCGCCGAGCCCGGCAGCATCGACGGCGCCCAGTACGGCATTCCCTGGTACGCGGCCAGCCGCATCGTCATCTACAACAAGGAGCTCTTCGCCGAGGCCGGCATCGAGCCGCCGAAGAGCCGCGACGAGTGGCTCGACGACACGGAGAAGCTCAACGACGGGGGCAACCAGGGCATCTACCTCGCCGGACAGGACTGGTACACGCTGTCCGGCTTCATCTGGGACGAGGGCGGGGACCTCGCCGTCGACAAGGGCGGCGTGTGGGCCGGTGCGCTCGACACCCCGGCCGCCCTGCGCGGCATGGACGTCTACAAGCGGCTCCAGGCCCTCGGCAAGGGACCCAAGAACGCCGACGAACAGAACCCGCCGCAGGCCGAGGTGTTCGCGCGGGGGGACGTCGCCCAGATCATCGCCCCGCCCAGCGTCGTCCCGGCCATCACCAAGGCCAACCCGGCGCTCAAGGACAAGCTGGGCTACTTCCCCATCCCCGGCAGGAAGGCCGGCCGGCCCTGCGTCGTCTTCACCGGCGGCTCCGACCTCATCATCCCGGAGAACGCACCCGAACGCGGCGCCGCCCTCGACGTCGTCAAGGCCCTCGCCGGCGAGAAGTGGCAGGGCGAACTCGCCCGCGCCATGAACTACGTGCCCAACAAGACCTCCCTCGCCTCGGTCGTGGCCGGCCAGGAGGCCACCGCCACCATGGCGGCCGCCGCCGCCCGCGGCCGGGCCACGCCCAACTCGCCCCAGTGGGCCGACGTCGAGGCCGACAACCCGATCAAGCCCTACATGACCGCCGTGCTCTCCGGCGAGGACCCGCAGCAGGCCGCCCGGGACGCCTCCGAGGAGATCACCGACACACTCGCCGAGTAGGGCGTCACGACCCTGACCTACCACCACTCCTCTCCCGCCGCCGACCTCCGCCCACTCCTCTCCCGACGCCGACTTACGACCTCCCGAGGCCGACTTACGACGTCCCGTCTCCCGTCGGCCGACCTCCGATCCCCAGCCCCGCCCCGGCCCTGGGTCCGCCCACCATTCAGCCCCTCCACACCAACCGGCCCACGGACGGTCACGTCGAATCCAGCCGGTCACGGAAGAAACAAGGAGCCGGGCCACCGCTCGCACGGCCCGGCTCCGAATGTCCCTTCCGTACCGCCGGAGGAGCCCGACATGGCCGCCGTTCCCCTCGCCCAGCCCGTCGCCGAACCGTCGGCCGGGACCCTCTCCGCCGTCCCGCCCCAGCCGGGGACCGGCGGCGAGCCGCAGCCCCGGTACGTGGTGGGCCTGGCCCGGGACCAGGAGGACGTCCGGGCCGCCCAGCGGCTGCGCCACCTGGTGTTCGCCGGCGAGATGGGCGCCCGCCTCGACGGGCCCGAGCCCGGCCTCGACAGCGACGCCTTCGACGCGTACTGCGACCACCTCCTCGTACGCCAGGAGGACACCGGCGAGGTCGTCGGCACCTACCGGGTGCTGCCGCCCGAGCGCGCCGCCGTCGCCGGGCGGCTCTACTCCGAGACCGAGTTCGACCTCAGCCGGCTCGACCCGATCCGCCACGACCTGGTCGAGGTCGGCCGCTCCTGCGTCCACCCCGCCCACCGCAACGGCGCCGTCATCGCCCTCGTCTGGGCGGGCCTCGCCCGCTACATGACCCGCACCGGAC
Organism: Streptomyces sp. NPDC012637; assembly: GCF_042954805.1. NCBI lineage: Bacteria > Bacillati > Actinomycetota > Actinomycetes > Kitasatosporales > Streptomycetaceae > Streptomyces > Streptomyces sp. NPDC012637. Next base: position 784,234 of record NZ_JBIBDS010000001.1, on the reverse strand, counting down.
ACAACTGGCTGGCCGGCTGCTGCTCCGTGCCGCTCGCCGACGGCGGGCAGCTCGCCGCCGCCACCTGGGACACCGTCAGGACCAAGCACCTCGCCCCCGAGGAGTACTGGGTCACCCCGCACCGGCTCTGGACCCCCGAGGGCGTCCCCCCGGCCGCCGCCGGCGGCGGCAGCCGCGCGGAGCTGCCGCCACTGCTCCGCGGCTACATCCGGCTCGGCGCCTGGGTCTGTGGCGCCCCCGCCCACGACCCGGACTTCGGCGTGGCCGACCTCTACGTGCTGCTCTCGCTGCGCCGCACCAACCCGCGCTACCTGCGGCACTTCCTCTCGCTCGCCCCGGCCCGGTGAACGCCGCGGCCGTCTCGCCGTGGCTCCCCACGGCGCCCTGCACACCCGGCCGGTGCGCCGCCCACCCCGGTGCCGCCGCCCGGCGCGGCGGCACCGCGGCAGGTGTGCTCCGGCTGACCGCCGGGCTCGCCGCCGTGCTCCTCGGGGTCCTGCTCTCCCCGCTCGCGGCCCCGCTGCCCGCCGCCGGGCGGCTCCTCCTCGTCCGCCTCTGGTGCCGGGCCGTGCTGCGGGGCTTCGGGGTACGGATCCGGGTCACCGGCCGGCCGGTGCCGGGCCCCGGGCCGCTCCTCGTGGTCGCCAACCACATCTCGTGGTTGGACATACCGCTGATCGCGGCCGTGCTGCCGGGCCGCATGCTGGCCAAGCGCGAGGTGCGCGGCTGGCCCGTGCTCGGCCCGCTCGCCGCGCTCGGCGGCACCGTCTTCATCGACCGCGACCGGATCAAGAGCCTGCCCGCGACCGTGGCCACCATGGCCGCCGCCCTCGCCGCGGGCGGCCGGGTGACCGTGTTCCCGGAAGGCTCCACATGGTGCGGGCGGGCCCGCGGGGCCTTCCGCCCCGCCGCCTTCCAGGCCGCGCTCGACGGCGGAGCCGGCATCCAGCCGCTACGGATCGACTACCGGCCCGTCGGCCCCGCCGGTTTCGTCGGCGCGGACACCCTCGGCGCCTCGCTGTGGCGGATCGCGACGACGCCGGGTCTCGTCGCCGAACTCCGCGTCCTGGACCCGCTTTCCACGGCGCCCGGCACGGACCGGCGCTCCCTCGCCCGTGCCGCCGAGGCGGCCGTCGCCCTGAACACGACGACGGTCACGACGACGGCCGGGACGAGGGTCACGGATCCCGCCACGACGACGGCCGGGACGAGGGTCACGGAGCCCGTCAAGGCGACGGTCACGACGACGGCCGGGACGAGGGTCACGGAGCCCGTCAAGGCGACGGTCACGACGACGGCCGGGACGAGGGTCACGGAGCCCGTCAAGGCGACCGCCACCACGACCGCCACGACGACCGCCCCGACAACCGTCACGGCGAGCGCCACGGAGACCGCCCCGACAACCGTCACGCCGAGCACCCCGACGACCGCCCCGACAACCGTCACGGCGAGCGCCACGGAGACCGCCCCGACAACCGTCACGCCGAGCACCCCGACGACCGCCCCGTCGACCGTCCCCGCCGCCGCTGGCCCTCGCCGACTCCCCGGCGTCCCCGCTCAGTCCTCCGCGGCCGGCGCCGGGCTCACCGCGGCCAGGGACAGCGCGAACCGGCCCTTCTCGTCCGTCCACCAGTGCGACAGCCTGAAGCCCGCCTCCGCCAGCTCCGCCCGCACGCCCTCCTGACGGAACTTCGCCGACACCTCCGTCCGCAGCTCCTCGCCCGCCTCGAACGGCACCACCAGGTCCAGCTCCGGGATCTTCACCGCCAGCGCGTGCCGCGCCCGCAGCCGCATCTCGATCCACTCGTGTTCCCGGTCCCACAGCGCCACGTGCTCGAAGTCGTCCGGGTCGGCGTCCGCGCCCAGCTCACGGTCGACGACCGCCAGCACGTTCTTGTTGAAGGCGGCCGTCACTCCCGCCGCGTCGTCGTACGCCGCGACCAGGGTGCCCTCGTCCTTCACGAGGTCCGTGCCGAGCAGCAGCGCGTCACCGGGCACCAGCATCCGGCGCACCGCCCGCAGGAACTCACGGCGCTCCTCCGGCAGCAGGTTGCCGATGGTGCCGCCAAGGAACGCCACCAGGCGCGGACCCGCCGTCGGCGGCAGCTCCAGACCGTGCGTGAAGTCGGCGACCAGCGCGTGCACCCGCAGCCCCGGCCGCTCGGCGAGCAGCGCGTCGCCCGCGCCCTTGAGTGCCGACTCGCTCACGTCGACCGGCACGTAGACCTCGAGGCCGGGCAGCAGCGCGTCGAGCAGGTGGCGGGTCTTCTCCGAGGAGCCCGAGCCCAGCTCCACCAGGGTCCGCGCCCCGGTCGCCGCCGCGATCTCCGCCGCCCGGGCGATCAGGATCTCCCGCTCGGCCCGGGTCGGGTAGTACTCCGGCAGCCGCGTGATCTCCTCGAAGAGGTCGCTGCCGTGCGCGTCGTAGAACCACTTGGGCGGAAGTTCCTTCGGCGTGCGGGTGAGGCCGTGGAGCACGTCGGCGCGCAGCGCGGCGTCCATGGCGTCCTCGGCGAGGGTACGGGTCAGCTGGAACGGGCTCACGGGGAGAGCTCCTCGATCGGGGTGAGGGCGACGCCGTCGCGGGACGCGGTGAGGACCGTGCGGTCCGGCACCTCCGTCCAGCCCGGGTCGCCGTCGTACGGTTCGGAGGCCACGGCGGTCCGGCCGGGCCCGGTCAGGTACCAGAGCGAGTTCCCCCACGTGGTGGCGGCCACCGTCGTGCCGTCGGTGAGCAGCAGGTTGAGGCGCGCGCCGGGCGCCGCCCGGTCCACCTCCCGCACGGTGCCGGCGAGCGCGGGACCGGGGGCGGTCCCGGCGCGCAGCCGGTGCAGCGCGAGCGCCCACACGAGCGCCGAGTCGGTGCGCGCCTCCATGGCGAGCAGTTCGGCCGCCGGCAGGGTCGCCGCCAGCGGGACGAGCGAGCCGGGCCAGCCCGGCACGGCACCGTTGTGGCTGAACAGCCAGCGGTCGGCCGCGAAGGGTGCCGCCGCGGCCTCCGCGTCCGCCCCCGGCAGGGTGGCGCCGCGGACGGCGGCGAGCAGCGCCCCCGTCCGCACCACCCGGGCGAGGTCGGCGAACGAGAGGTCGCCCCAGATGGGCGCCGCCCGCCGGTAGCGGGCGGGCACCGGATCGTCCTCCGCGTACCAGCCGACGCCGAACCCGTCGGCGTTCACCACTCCGCTGCTCTGCGTGCGCGGCGCCCAGGACTGCCGCTCCAGGGAGTGCGGCGGACGCAGCAGCAGCTCTCCGAGTGCCACCGGCGGTCCCAGATAGGCGATGTGACGGCACATCAGGCCGGCTCCGCGTCGCGTGCGGTGCGGAAGCCGGAGAAGATCTGCCGGCGCACGGGCAGGTCCCAGTTGCGGAAGGTGCCCCGGCAGGCCACCGGGTCGACGGCGAACGAACCGCCGCGCAGCACCTTGTACTCGGGTCCGAAGAACACCTCCGAGTACTCCTTGTACGGGAATGCCCGGAAGCCCGGGTACGGCAGGAAGTCGCTCGCCGTCCACTCCCACACGTCGCCGATCAACTGGCGTACGCCCAGCGGCGAGGCGCCTTCCGGGAAGCTCCCGGCCGGCGCCGGCCCCAGGTGCCGCTGCCCCAGGTTGGCGTGCTCGGGCCCGGGATCGGCGTCGCCCCACGGGTAGCGGCGCGACCGGCCGGTCGCCGGGTCGTGGCGGGCGGCCTTCTCCCACTCGGCCTCGGTGGGGAGCCGGCGCCCGGCCCAGCGGGCGTAGGCGTCCGCCTCGTACCAGCTGACGTGCAGCACCGGCTCGTCCTCGGCGACCGGCCCCGTCACGCCGAAGCGCCGGCGCAGCCACTGGCCGCCCTCGCGCCGCCAGAACAGCGGTGCCTCGATGCCGTGTTCGCGGATCTGCGCCCAGCCGTCCGGACGCCACCAGCGCTCGTCGTGGTAGCCGCCGTCCGCGATGAAGGCCTGGTAGGCGCCGTTGGTGACGGGCGCGGTGTCGATGAGGAAGGAGCGCACGATCCGGGTGTGCGCGGGCCGCTCGTTGTCGAGCGCCCACGGCTCGTCGGAGGTGCCCATGGTGAAGGGGCCGCCCGGGACGAGGACTTCACGCGTCTCGGGTGGGTCCGGCACGGTCGCGGGAGGCGCGGGCGCGAAGAGCGCGGCGGGACCCGTGCGGAGCTGATGGGTGATCAGCATGGTCTCGTCGTGCTGCTGCTCGTGCTGGGCGATCATCCCGAAGGCGAAGGCCGCTTCGACCAGCGGCCGGCCCTCCAAGCGGGTGGAGTCCAGGACTCCGAGGACCCGGTCGCGCACGTCCGCCGCGTACGCCCGCGCCTCGGCGGGAGCCAGGAGCGGCAGCGAGGGCCGGCTCGCGCGCGGGTGCTCGAAGGCGTCGTACATCGAGTCGATCTCGGGCCGCAACGCCTCACGGCCGGCGACCGCCCGCCACAGCCACTGCTCCTCCTGGTTGCCGATGTGTGCCAGGTCCCACACCAGCGGCGACATCAACGGCGAGTGCTGGGCGGTCAGTTCGGCCTCCTCCACGCAGGAGGTGAGCAGCGCGGTCCGCGCCCGCGCCGTGCTCAGCGCCGCCACCGCCCGCCGCCGCAGCGCGGCCTCGTCGAGCACGGTCGCGGGTGCGGCGTCATGGCGGCCCTCGGGCGACCCGCTGTCGGGCGACCTGCCGTCGGGCGACCGGGTGTCGGGCGGCCCGGTGTTCGGTGCGGTCATGACGCCACCTCGAGGAGCTCGTCGGCCGGACAGCTGCCCGGCAGCACGTACCGTTCGTGGAACGCGGCCACCGCGCCCACCACCGCGGGCGTCGCCCCCGTCCTCGGCAGCGCCTCCAGGGCGGCCTCGAACACGGTCAGCGCCGTCGCGTGCAGCAGCGGGTCGGTCAGTCCTTCCCTGGCCGCCGTCCGCCACAGCGGATTGCGCGGGGCGGGACCGGGCCCGGCGAGCGGTGCCAGCGGCAGCACCGCCTGGTACGCCGCCTCCGCGGCCCGCGGGTCCTCGAAGAGGGCGGTGGTGACCGCGAGCGGCACCATCCAGCCGTCGGTGCCCGGCTGTGCGTCGATCATCCTCAGCTCCAGATGCCCGCGCGGCCGCACCGGCGGGAAAAGGGTGGTCAGGTGGTAGCGCAGGTCGTCCGCGTCCGCCCGGCGCGGCGCTCCCGTCCGCAGCCACTGCCGGAACGACAGGCCTTCCGGAACCGTCCAGGGCCCCTGCGGAGTCCGTACGCACATCACGGGAGTGTCCATGACGTGCGACGCCCACTCGCTGCGCGGCTCCCCGTCCGGCGACGGGGCGAGCGCCCGCGTCGGATCGAGGTCCGTCCACAGCGCCTGCCGGGTCGACCGCCAGCCGGTCCGCCGCCCGCCGTGCACGGGGGAGTTGGCGAAGGCGGCGACCAGCACCGCGCCGAGCAGGTGCGCGAGCCGCCAGCGCCTGCGGTAGCCGAGCGGCCCGTCGTCGTCGAGACCGGCGTCGAGACAGATCTGCACGGAGGCCGACTCGCACATCATGGCCCGTCCCCACGGCCCGGTCCTGGCGAGCGCGAGCTCCATGGCGTCGTAGCGCGGCTCGTGCAGCACCCGCGCGCGGGGCGCGTGCCAGGGGTCGACGCCGTAGCCGCTGAGGCCGAGTCCGAGCGGGGCGAGCGCCTCCCGCACCGCCCGCAGGTCGGCGGCGAGCGAGTCCAGGCACTCCATGAGCGAGGCGGCGGGCGGCGAGCTGAGCTCCAGCTGCCCACCGGGTTCGAAGGTGAGGGCCGCCACCAGTGGAAGGGCCCGTACGGTGTCGATCGCCGCGGCCAGTCGGTGCGGCGGAACGGGAACACGGGGATCACGCAGTTCGTGGACGAGCCATTCCAGCTCGGCCCCGACCGTGCGCGGCGGGCCCGTCTTGAAACAGATACATCGCAGCAGGTCCTCGGCTTCCTCCTCGGTCAGAGCAGGACCGCCCCTGGGTATGCCGCTCGACGACGGAGTCGTCATCGCTCCACCTCCTGGGTAAGCGCTGCTTCCACCTAAAGCCACCCGGCACGGGCGTGCAAGAGCGCCTTTCGCGGCGCGGCGGCGGGCCGTCGGCGCGTCCGGCACCGAGGCGTGTGCTTCGGATCCGGCGTCCCGATCCGAAGCACACGCCCTAATTCCGTTGTCGCCCGCGCGGCGCGTCGATCATGCTTTCGGGTCATGAGCGCACGACTGCGGGCACTGGCCCGTGAGAACGAGCGGATCGTCGCCGAGGGCCGCTACACGGCCCCCGGCGGGCGGACCGTCCCCCTTGCCGAGCAGCTGGCCGCCGCCCTCGAAGGCACCCGTCTGTACGGCCCCGAGCCCGTCCCCGTCACGCCCGACAGCGACCGGACGACCACGCTCCGGGTCACCGGCGAGAGCAGTCTCGCCGCGGCCCGGCGGATGCTCCGCGAGGACGCCTCCGCGCCCGTGGCCGTCCTCAACTTCGCCTCCGCCCGGAACCCCGGCGGCGGCTACCTCAACGGCGCCCAGGCGCAGGAGGAGGCCCTGTGCCGTTCCTCCGCCCTCTACGGCACCCTGCTGCGCGCACCCGCGTACTACGAGCACCACCGGGCCGAACGGGACGCCTTCTACACCGACCGGGTGATTCACTCGCCCGCGGTGCCGGTGTTCCGCGACGACCGCGGCACGCTGCTCGACGAGCCCTTCGCGGTCGGCTTCCTCACCTCGCCGGCGCCCAACGCCGGAGTGATCCAGCGCCGCACGCCCGAGCTCGCCGGCCGCGTCCCCGCCGCCCTCGCCTCCCGCGCCGAGCGGGTCCTGGAGACCGCGGCGGCGAACGGTTACCGCCGGCTCGTCCTCGGCGCCTGGGGCTGCGGGGTCTTCCGGAACGACCCGGCCGAGGTCGCGGGCGCGTTCAAGGCCCTGCTCACCGGCGACGGCCGGTTCGCCCGCCACTTCGACGAGGTCGTCTTCGGCGTCCTCGACCGCACCCGCGACCAGGGGACGCTCGGTGCGTTCCGCCGGGTCCTCGGCCAGGAGGACCAGGGGCGGCAGGGCCGGAAGGCCTGACATGCGGCGTTCGTGCCCCCGTGCGAGCCTGGAACGAGATTCCGAGACGGGAGGCATGATCGTGGGCAAGAAACAGACCCGGGTCAACAAGGGCGCCCGCACCGGCGGCCACGAGCACCGCGCCGCCGCCATCACGGCCAAGGAGACATCGCGCTCGGCCGCGTCGGAGGCGCCCCGCCCGGCCATCGACGTCCCAGCCCACCGCAAGGAACGGAAGTTCGGGCACAACTGAGACAACTCCCGGGGCGGCCGGACACCGGTGGGACGGCGCGTGGATGATGTACCTCCTCGTTCACGCTCGTCCCAGGGGAGAACATGCGTCACACCCGCACCACCGGTCTCAGCGCCGCCCTTGCCGCAGGTCTGCTCGCCGCGCTCACCGCCTGTTCCTCCACGCCGGAGGGGCAGGACCGGACGCACACGTCGGAGCCCCGGCCCGCGACCACCGCGCCCGCCACGCCCACCGCACCTGCGCGGGTGCAGGACGGGTTCATGCCGGACCTCCGCGGCGGCAGCGTCGCCGGTGCGTACGGGCAGCTGTCCGGCTCGATGCGGTTCGAGGACGCCTCCGGCCAGGGCCGCACCGTCCCCACCACCAGCGAGGACTGGAAGGTCTGCACCCAGGACCCGGCGCCCGGGGCCAGGGTCGAGGGGCTCACCATCGTGATCGGTGCGGTGAAGAACGACGAGAACTGCTGATCCGGCAGCAGGCTGAGCACACGACGGAGGGCCCGGCGCGACAACGCGCGCCGGGCCCTCGCCTGTTCGGCCGTTGGTCTGCTCGGCCATCCGACCGCCAGGCCGTTCGACCGCCAGGCCGTTCGACCGTCACGCCATCCGGCCATCCGGCCATCGACCGTCATGCCATCCGGCTATCCGGCTATCCGGCCATCGACCGTCATGCCATCCGGCCATCCGGCCATCCGGCCATCCGCCGGTCAGTCGCCGTCGCCGGCCGTGATCTCCTCGACCACGATCTCCTCGGCCCGCGGGGCGGGCACCGCCGCCACGGGTTCGGGCTGCTGCCGCTCGGCGTTCGGGTTCATGTTGGCGAGCAGCTGCCGGGCCAGCCCCAGGCCCGTACCGCCCATCGTGAGCGCCTTGGCGAACATCTCCGCCATCCCGTCCGCGCCGTTGAGCAGCACCATCTGGTCGACGTTGCCGAACGCCGAGGCGCCCGCGCCCACGATCTCCGGCCACTTCTCGGCGAGTTGCTGGGCGACCACGGCCTCCTGGTTCTCCGCGAGGGCCGCCGCCCGCGCCTTGATCGCCTCGGCCTCGGCCAGGCCCTTCGCCCGGGTCGCCTCGGCGACCGCGAGCCCCTTGGCGTGGGCCGCCGCGGCCTCCGCCTCACCGGTGAGCCGGGTCGCCGTCGCCGTGGCCGCGCTCGCCAGCTCGGTCTTCCGGGCCTCGGCCTCGGCCGCCAGGATCCGGGCGTCGCGCTCGGCCGCGGCCAGCGTCCGCTGCTCGTACGCGAGGGCGTCGGCCGGCTTGCGGACCTCCGCCTGGAGTTGCTGCTCCTTGCGGTCGGCCTCCAGCTGGGCGACCCGGGTTTCCTCGACCACGACCTCCTGGCGGGCCGCCGCGTTCGCCAGCGGACCTGCCTGCCGGGCCTTCGCGGCCGCCTGGTCGCGCTCGGCCTGGTAGCCCGCCTGGAGGATCTCGCTGTCGCGCGTCGCCTCCGACATGCGTGCCGCGGCCTGCTGTTCGGCCTCGGTCGCCCGGCGGTTGGCCTCCGCCTGCGCGATGCGGGCGTCCCGCTGCACCGCGGCCGCGTGCGGGGCGGCCAGGTTCTTGATGTAGCCCGTCGGGTCCTCGATCTCGTGGATCTGCAGCGAGTCCACGATCAGGCCGAGCTTCTCCATCTCCGTGCCACAGGCCGAACGGGCCTGCCCGGTCAGCTTCTCCCGGTCACGGATCATGTCCTCGACCGTCAACCCGCCCACGATGGCTCGGAGATGACCGGCGAAGACGATGTGCACCCGCTCGGACATCAGCTTCTGCTGGTCGAGGAAGCGGCGGGCGGCGTTGGCGATCGACACGAAGTCGTCGCCCACCTTGAAGATGACGACACCCCGCACCTTCAGCGGGATGCCCTGGTGCGTGACGCACTCCACCGACAGCTGGGTCTCGTTGAGGTCGAGCGACAGCTTCCGCACCGCCTGGACGCCGGGCAGCACGAGCGTGCCCCGTCCGGTGACGATGCGGAAGCCCATGCCCTCGCCCAGGCCCTCCGTCTTGTGGTTCGAACCCGAGATGATCAGCGCCTCGTTGGGTTCGGCGACGCGCCACATCATTTTGAACAGACCGATCAGAACGGCGAAGGCGCCGACGGCGGCGCCCACCAGCATCCAGAGGCTCATCGGACAGGTCCCCCTTCACCGGACCCGTGCGGTTCCGGTGAAGGGAGTGTGCGCCCGGTGCGTCCGCCGCTCAACGGTTGCGTCAACTGTCGTACGCGGCTGTGACATACACGGTGCGTGGAGGTAGATGTTCCATGACCATCACGACCGTCCCGGTCTCGATCCGGTCCTTCGCCGAGGCCGGATAGGCGAGGAAGTGCTCGGCGCCGCCCCGGATGCGGACGATCACCTCACCGACGAGGCCGGGCCCGACAGTGCCGGTCACCCGGCCTAGCATTCCCACCATCGAAGCGTCGTCCATGACCAAAAGGTACGACAGATCCGGCAGTTCAGGGCGGTTACGGAGGTCTCGTGACCGCCCCGGGATCAGCGCACCCTACGGATCGGGCGCACCGCCAGTGCCCCGAGCACCGACAGCACGGCGGCGACCAGGAACAGCGCGGTGTAGCCGCCGCTGAGCGACACGATCAGGGACGCGACGAACGGTGCCACGATCTGCGGACCGGCGTTGGCGATGTTCAGCACGCCCATGTCCCGGGCCGCGTCCTCGGCCTTCGGGAGCACCATCGTGACCAGGGCCGTGTCCACGGCCATGTAGCAGCCGAAACCAAGGCCGTTGACGACGGAGAAGGCCAGCATCGCGGTCCAGCTGGTCGAGACCGCCGGGATCAGCAGCGCCACGGCGGCCAGCGCGGCGGAGGCGCCCACGAAGAGCTTGCGCCGGTCGTAGCGGTCGGAGAGCCAGCCGCCCAGGACCGTGGAGACCACCATGGCCACCGAGTTGACCGGCATCAGCACGGCCACCGCCGCCTCCGGGCCGAGCCCGGCCGGCAGGTCGGTGTGGTCCTTCAGGATGTACAGCTGGAAGCCGGCGACCGCGAAGTAGCCGAGGACGAGCAACGCCCGGCCGATGAACGCCCAGCGGAAGTCGTGGTCCTTCAGCGCGCTGCCGAACGCGGCCAGCTGCGCCCTCACCGGCAGCTGCGCCTTCGGCGGCATGCGCTCCTCGCGGGCCAGCGAGGTGAACACGACGGCGGTGGCGGCGACGATCGCGCCGAAGACCAGGTAGCCGGTGCGGTAGTCCTCCGAGAAGGCCGCGCCGACCAGGGCGCCTATGGTCGATCCGATGGGGAGGCCGAGTCCCACGGCCGCCGAGGCCCTGCCCCGCGAGGCGAGCGGGACCCGGTCGGGCACCACGGAGGTGAGGGCGGCCTGGTAGACGTTCATCACCGCCTGGCCGAGGCACCAGGCGATCGTCACCAGCAGGACCGTGTGCACGCTGCCGAGCAGCAGCATCACGGGCAGCGCGAGCAGTCCGCCCGCCAGGATCCAGGGGTTGCGGCGCCCCGAGCGGTCGGAGAGCGCGCCGGCGACCGGGTTGAAGACCGTCGCGAAGATCGCGGAGATGCCGGAGACCAGACCGAAGTTGGCCACCTTGTCCGCCGGGTCGATGGCCTCGATCTGCAGGGCGAGAAGCAGTCCGGGGACGCCGACGTACAGCGCGTACATGGCGGTGTTGCCCGCCAGCAGCAGGGGCAGCAGCCCGCGGGTCGGCCGGGACGGCGGGCGGGAGCCGGGACCGGCGGTGTCCGGGGCGGTGCCGGGGGACGTGCCGGGGGAGGAAAGGGCCACGGTGCCCTCCTGGAGTGATCGCCCGATGCGGGGGCGAGGAGCGGAAGGATGACAGGGAAGGTGATGCGGAGATGACCACGTGATGAACGTGGTGACACGTGTCAGTGACGCGTGTAAATCTTGTGTAGCACTCGAATCCGGCCATCCGCCAGACCCTGCGCCGGATCGTTCTGGAAAGATGCCGGACCGATGAGCCAGTCACCGAAGCAGTCCGCCGGTAGTCCCGTCCCGACCAGCGCCGATGTGGCGCGGCTCGCGGGGGTCTCGCGCGCCACCGTGAGCTACGTCCTCAACAACACCTCGGCCGTCCGGATCAGCGAGCCCACCCGCCGCAGGGTCCGGGAGGCCGCGGAGGAGCTCGGCTACGTGCCGCACGCCGCGGCCCGCAGTCTGCGCGCCGGGCACAGCCGGATGGTGCTGCTGCCCACCGCGCACGTCCCGGTCGGCCCGCTCTACAGCCGTTTCTTCAACGAGCTCCAGTGGGCTCTGCGGAGCCTCGACTACACGGTGGTGCAGTACGGCAGCGTCGGCATGGACGCGGACGAGGCCGCCCGCGCCTGGGCCGAGCTGCGTCCGGTCGCCGTGGTCTCGCTCGGTCAGGTGGAGCTCACCCCGACCGGGGTGGAGCTGCTCAAGCGCTCCGGCGCCAAGGCGGTCATCTCGGTCGGCCCGCAGCAGGTCGAGGGCACCCATGCGCTCGTCATGGACCAGACCCGGGTCGGCCGGCTCGCCGGGGCCCACCTCGTCGAGCGCGGCCGCCGGAGGATCGGCGTCGTGATGCCCGAGGAGCCGGGCCTGGAGATGTTCTCCGTACCGCGTCTGGAGGGCGTCCGCGCCGCCGCGGAGGCGGCCGGCGCCACCGTCGTGCCGCTGCCGCTGCGGTACGAGGAGGAGCCGGCCGAGGCGCTCGCCGCGCGCTGGCGCGATCTCGCCCTCGACGGTGTGTTCGGTTACAACGACGAGTACGCGATGCTCCTCATGCGGGCGCTCCAGGACGCCGGGATCGCGGTGCCGGAGGACACGGCCGTGGTCGGCTCGGACGACCTGGTCATCGGACGCCTGCTGCGGCCCAGGCTCAGCACGGTGCGCATCGACATGGTCGGCGGGCGCGAGCTCGCCGAGCTGGTGGACCGGGTCGTCCGCGAGCCGGAGACGGCCCCGGAGCGGCACGAACGTCTCGACTCGCACGTGGTGCACCGCGAGTCCAGCTGAGGGCGCGGGCCGCGGCGGCGCCCTGCGGCGGCCGGGCGGCCCGTCGGCGGGGTCGCCGGGCGGGCCCGGGCGGCGGGGTGCGTGCGGTCGGCTTAGCGTCGGTCCATGAGCACACATCCGAAGCGTTTCGAGATCCTGCTGGTCCCGGCGCACGTGGAGGACCGGGGCGGCGCCTCCGTCGAGGACAGTGCCGTCCGCTCGGCGGTCGTCGAGGCGACCGGCCGTACCGGCGAGTCTGGGTACCCGATCTACGAGGGACACGGCCTGGTCGCCGACATCGATCCCGGGACGCGGACGGTGGAGGCCCTGCTGGTCGACGGCCGTGAGCTCGACTACGGTCTGACGGCGCTGATCAGGGGACCGGAGACCGGCCGGAAGGGGCGTTGACAGGAGCCGTGGACGGGCGGAGACTCGGGCCCGCGGAGATGAAGAATATTTCACCAGGCGAACGCGAGCGTCGCCGGTGGACGTCCCCGCGTCATCGCCCGTCCGCGAACGTCCTGTGGGAGAGAAACCGATGAGCATCCGCGACGTCTACATCGTCGACGCCGTCCGCACCCCGATCGGCAAGTTCGGCGGTGCCCTCTCCTCCGTACGGCCCGACGACCTCGCCGCCCATGTGGTGAAGGCGCTCGTCGACCGCTCGCCGGCGCTCGACCCGGCCCGGGTGGACGACGTGTACTTCGGCGACGCCAACGGCGCGGGCGAGGACAACCGCGACGTGGCCAGGATGGCCGTCCTGCTCGCCGGCCTGCCGACCTCGGTGCCCGGCGTGACCGTCAACCGGCTCTGCGGCTCCGGCATGGAGGCCGTCATCCAGGCCGCCCGCGCCGTCGCCCTCGGCGACGCCTCCGTGGCGATCGCCGGCGGCGTCGAGTCGATGTCCCGGGCACCCTGGGTGCTGCAGAAGCCGGAGCGCGCCTTCCCCGCCGGTCACCAGCAGCTGCACTCCACCACCCTCGGCTGGCGCATGACCAACCCGCGGATGCCCGCCGAGTGGACCGTCTCCCTCGGCGAGGGCGCCGAGCAGGTCGCCGACAAGCACGCGATCACCCGGGAGGCGCAGGACGCCTTCGCCCTCGCCAGCCACCGCAAGGCCGCCGAGGCCTGGGCCAAGGGCCTGTACGACGGCGAGGTCGTCCCGTACCCGGGCGTCGAGCTCGCGCGCGACGAGTGCATCCGCGACAGCACCTCGCCCGAGGCCCTGGCCAAGCTCAAGCCGTCCTTCCGCCCCGACGGCGGCACCGTCACCGCCGGCAACGCCTCCCCGCTCAACGACGGCGCCGCGGCCCTGCTCCTCGTCGACGAGGCCGGGCTGCGCGAGACCGGCCGCGAGCCGCTGGCCCGGATCCGCGCCTCCGCCGTCACCGGCATCGAGCCGCAGCTCTTCGGGCTCGGCCCGGTGGAGGCCGTGCGGCGGGCCCTGGACAAGGCCGGCCGCGGCTTCTCCGACCTGACGACCTTCGAGCTGAACGAGGCCTTCGCCGCCCAGGCGCTCGGCTGCCTCGCCGAATGGCCGGAACTCGACCCCACGGTGGTCAATCCGCGCGGCGGCGCCATCGCCATCGGTCACCCCCTCGGCGCCTCGGGCGCCCGGCTCGCCGGCGCGGTAGCCCACCAGCTCGCGGCGGCCGGCTCCGGCACGGGCCTGGCAGCGCTCTGCATCGGCGTGGGCCAGGGCATCGCGCTGGTCCTGGAGCGCTGACGCCCCCGGGTCCCGTCCGCCCGGATCGGTGGCCGGACGGGCTCCGGGCACGGCACGCACGAGGGGCGGCCCGGTGGGATCCGGGCCGCCCCTCGTCGCCGTCCGGCCGCCGCCGGTCAGCTCTGCTGCGCGGACTGCGCCTCGGCGATGGACTTGCGCACCTCGTCCATGTCCAGCTTGCGGGCCTGGCCGATCAGGTCCTCCAGGGCCGCCTCCGGCAGCGCGCCGGGCTGGGCGAACACCGCGACCTTGTCGCGGACGATCATCAGGGTCGGGATCGAGCGGATCTCGAACGCCGCCGCCAGCTCCTGCTGCGCCTCGGTGTCGACCTTGGCGAAGACCAGGTCCTCGTGCCGCTCGGAGGCGGCCTCGAAGACCGGAGCGAAATGACGGCAGGGACCGCACCAGGAAGCCCAGAAGTCGATCAGAACGAAATCGTTCTCGCTCACGATCTCGTCGAAGTTGTCCTTGGTGAGCTCGACAGTGCTCATGTGCCTACCTTCCGGTCTCCTGGCGGTTGCCTTACGGTCCCCTGGGGACTCGTCCCGCACAACCGTCTATCGAGCCGTGCTATTCCGCGCCGATCCGCGCCGTCGCCGCCAGACTGTTTCCCATGACACGAGCGGCGGAGCACGAGCGGGCGCACGAGGGCGGACGGACCCACGACCACGGCCACGAGCACGAGTACGACGTGGTGGTGCTGGGCGCGGGACCGGTCGGGGAGAACGTGGTGGACCGGGTCCGGGCGGCCGGGCTCAGCGCGGCGGTGGTGGAGGCCGAACTGGTCGGCGGGGAGTGCTCGTACTGGGCCTGCATGCCCAGCAAGTCACTGCTCCGGCCGGCGATCGTCCGCTCCGAGGCGCGCAGGGTGCCGGGTCTGCGCGCCCACGCCTACGGTCCGCTGGACGCCCACGAGGTCCTCGCCCACCGCGACTGGGTGGTCGGCGACTGGAAGGACGACGGCCAGGTGGAGTGGGTGCGGTCCACCGGTGCGCAGCTCTACCGCGGCCGGGGCCGGCTGGACGGACCCCGGCGGGTCACGGTGGAGGGCCCCGAGGGCGACCGCCACGTCCTGACCGCCCGGCACGCCGTCGCCGTGTGCACCGGCAGCCGCCCCGTGCTGCCCGACCTGCCGGGTCTCGCCGGCGCCCGGCCGTGGACCAGCCGCGAGGCGACGAGTTCCCGGCGGGTGCCCGAGCGGCTGGTCGTGGTCGGCGGCGGAGTGGTCGGGGCCGAGATGGCGACCGCGTGGCAGGCGCTCGGCTCCCGGGTCACGCTGCTGGTCCGGGGCGACGGCCTGCTGCCCCGCATGGAGCCGTTCGCGGGCGAGCACGTCGCCGACGCCCTCGCCGAGCGCGGCGCTGACGTCCGTACCCGGGCCGCCGTCTCCGCGGTCGTACGGGACGGGAGCACGGGCCCGGTCACCGTGGTCCTGGCGGACGGCGACGTCGTGGAGGGCGACGAGGTGCTGTTCGCGACCGGGCGCCGGGCGCGCACCGAGGACATCGGTCTGGAGACGGTCGGCCTGGAACCCGGGTCCTGGCTCCCGGTCGACGACAGCCTGCGGGTCGAGGGCCACGACTGGCTGTACGCGGTGGGCGACGTCAACCACCGGGCGCTGCTCACCCACCAGGGCAAGTACCAGGCGAGGATCGCGGGCGCAGCCATCGCGGCCCGGGCCGGCGGGGCGGGAGCGGAGGACGGCGCCGCGTGGAGCCCGCACCGCGCGACCGCCGACCACGCGGCCGTCCCCCAGGTCGTGTTCACCGATCCCGAGGTGGCCGCGGTGGGGCTCTCGCTGGCCGCCGCGGAGGCCGCGGGGCACCGGGTCACGGCCGTCGACCTCGACCTGACGTCGGTGGCGGGCGCCGGTCTGTACGCCCAGGGATACCGGGGACACGCGCGGATGGTCGTCGACGCGGACCGCGAGGTCGTGCTCGGTGTCACCTTCGTGGGGCCCGGGATCGGTGAACTGCTCCACTCGGCGACGGTCGCCGTCGCGGGCGAGGTGCCGATCGCCCGCCTCTGGCACGCCGTCCCGTCCTATCCGACCCTGAGCGAGGCCTGGCTGCGGCTCCTCGAGGCCTACCGGGACGGGGCGGGCGCCTCGTGACCGCCGGGGAGCACGCCAACGAGTACGACGCCTCCTGCGCGCGCTGCGGCGGCCCGGTCCCGGCGGGCGCCGGGCTGCTGCGGCACGGCGCCAGGGGCTGGGAGGTCTTCCACGCGGAACACGCCCCCGAACCCGGCCCGCCGCCGCGAGGCGACCATCCCGGCTGGCACCGGCGGCCGCTGCTGTCCCTGGACATCGCGGCCACCGGCCACCGTCCGGCCGTGGACCGGATCCGCGCGGCGGCGCTGCGCGGCAGCGACGGCACGGCGCGCGACTGGGTGCTCGACCTCGCGTCCGAGATCGAGGTCCCCGAGGCCGGCCGCGGCACCGCCGCACGGCCGCCCGCCGAGGCCCTGGAGGAGGTCGCGGGCCTCGTCGCCGCCCACCTCGCGACCGGGGAACCGCTCGTCGTCTGGTTCGCTCCGCACGTCCTGTCGACCCTGCACGCCGAACTCGTCCGCCACGGCCTGGCCCCGCTCACCGAGCGGCTCCCGTCCGGCGTCGCCCCGGTCTGCGACCCGCTCGTCCTCGACCGGCACGCCGACCGCTACCGCCTGGGAAGCCGCTCCCTCCGGGCCGTCGCCGAGTGGTACGGCGTCCCGCACACCCGCCCGGGCGACCCCGCCTCGGACGCCGGGACGGCCCTCCACCTTGCCCAGGCCCTGGCCGCCTCGTACCCGGGTCTGGCCCGCCTGTCCCGCCCGGCCCTCCACACCGAACAGATCCTCTGGTACGCCGACCAGACGTCCCGTCACCCCGACGCCCCGCCCTGGCCCGGCGCGACGCCGGACCCGCTGCCGTGGGAGCCGCCGCCCGCGCACGGGTAGGCCACGCGGCGTCAGGTGCGCGGCACCAGCAGTTCCGCCGCCCTGCGGGCGGATTCCAGGGCGGCGCGCGGGGCGGCGACCGGGTCGTCGGCGAGGACCACGCGGGTGCTCAGGCCGTCGAGCAGCGCCAGGAGTTCGGAGGCGCGGGCGGGGACGTCCGTCGGGGCGAAGTGGCCGCGTTCCACGCCCTTGGTGAGCAGGGACTCCAGGTCGTCCTGCCAGGCGCGGTCGAGTTCGCGCTGGGCGGCGCGGAGTTCCTCGTTGGCCGGAATGCGTGCCCACAGTTCGATCCAGAGCGTCCACCGCGGGTCGCGCGGGCCGCGCGGCAGGTAGAGGCCGAGGAAGAGGTCGAGGCGGCGCGGCGCGCTCAGCCGGCGGGCGAGCAGCTGTCGGCGTTCCTCCGCGAGCGCGGCCTCGCTCCAGCGCAGCGCGGCGAGCAGCAACAGGTCCTTGCTGCCGAAGTAATAGAGGATGTGGCCGCCGCTGGTGCCGAGGCGCTCGGCGAGCGCGGACATGGTGAGGGCGGCGAGGCCGTCCTCGGCGATGGCGGTCATGGCTTCCTCGAGCATCCGCTCCCGCGTGATGCTCCCGTCCCGCCGCCGTCCCGTCCGCGCTGTGCCTGCCACCGGTCCCGCCCTCATGCCGTACGCCGTCCGCCGTCCACGGCTCGACCCTAACCGCAATCTCCCGAGGTCTTGACGTGGCCGGAACCTTGCCCTCATCTTGAATGTCATTCAAGAACTTAGAACGCCATTCAAGAATGGCGTTCAAGGACGTTCTCCAGAAACACGTCACTCACTAAGGGGGTGCGGCGTGCTCGGACACGAGGCGGCGCCCACGACCGACGGCCCGGCGGGCCGCGACGAGGTCTTCCAGGTCGAGGGCCACGGCATCGACCCGATCCCCGACGCCGAACGGCACGGCGGAGCCAAGGACCTCTTCTGGCTCTGGTTCGGCTCGAACCTGACCTTCACCTACGTCATCAACGGCGCCCTCGCGGTCTCCTTCGGCCTCTCCTTCTGGCAGGCCACCGCCGTCGTCGTGCTCGGCGGACTCTCCTTCTTCGCCATCAGCGCCGCAGGACTCGGCGGCGTGCGCACCGGCACCGCCACCCTCGTCATCTCCCGCGCCGCCTTCGGCGTCCGCGGCAACTGGCCCGCGGGACTGCTCAACTGGGTGGTCAGCATCGGCTACACCATCGTCAACACCGTGGTCGGCACCCTCGCCCTCGAAGCCTTCCTCGCCGACCTCGGCTGGAGCGGCGGCCACCTCCCACGCGCCCTCGCGCTCGCCGTCACCCTCGCCCTGACCTTCGTCGTCGCGCTCTGGGGCCACGCCACCGTCCAGTGGGCCGAGCGCTGGATGGCCTACGTCCTCGCCGTCGGCTTCGCCGCCCTGCTCGCCTTCGTCCTGCCCGGCGCCGACACCTCCGCGCCCGCCGCCGCACCCGGCGCCTCCGGCTGGAGCCTGGCCCTGGTCGTCATGCTCGCCGGCCCCTTCTCGTACGTCCCCATGCCCGCCGACTACACCCGCTACCTGCCCCGCACCACCAGCCTCAAGGCGCTCACCTGGAGCGGCGGCCTCGGCGGACTCGTCTCCTCCGTGGCCCTCGGCATCGCGGGCGTCGCCGCCGCCACCCAGGCCGACCTGACCGACGCGGTCGCCGGCACCGAAGGACTGCTGCCGGGCTGGTTCCAGCCGCTCTTCCTCGCCCTGGTGCTCGGCGGTTCGGTCACCAACTCGATCATCACGCTCTACTCCTCCAGCCTGAACCTCCAGGTCCTCGGCATTCCGTGGAGCCGCGCCCGCGCCATCCTCGTCAGCGCGGCGGTCACCGCCGCCGGCTCGCTCGGCGCGCTCTTCCTCGTCGACTTCACCACCTCGCTGCTGTCCTTCCTCTCCCTCCTGATCATCGTGTTCGCCCCGTGGGGCGGCGTCTTCCTCGCCGACATGGTGCTGCGCCGCTGCCGCTACGACTCCGCCGCCCTGCACGCGGGCGAACACGGCGCCTACTGGTACCGGGCCGGCTGGCACCCGGCGGGGATCGCCGCGCTGCTCGCCGGAATGCTCTTCTCCGCCCTCACCTGCGACTCCGAACTGTGGACCGGCCCCCTCGTCGCCCCGCTGGGCGGAGCCGACCTCTCCCTCCTCGGTGCCGTGGTCGCCGCCGCCGTCCACGTCCTCCTGGCCCGCCGCACCGTGCGCCCCGCCGGCACCGCCTGACCTCGCCCGAGCCCTCGCCCCCGTCGGGACAGGGGCGCCCCCGTCGGTCGCCCCGTCCCCGACCCGTACCGCTTCCACCGCCGATCCGTACCGCACCAGGAGAACCACCCGCATGAACCGCCCCGCCCCCGCCGACCTCCTCCTCGTCCACGGACGCGTCCACACCGTCGACCCGCACCTCCCGGAAGCCGAGGCCTTCGCCGTCCGCGGCGGCCGGATCGTGTGGATCGGCGCCGACAGCGAGGCCGAGGCCTGGACCGGACCCCGCACCCGGGTCGTCGACGCGGGCGGCAGGCTCGTCCTGCCCGGCTTCGTCGACGCCCACAACCACGTCCGCCTCGGCTCCGACGACGCCTGCGTGCAGCTCGCCGGCGCCCGCGACCTCGACGGGATCCACGCCCGCGTCCGCGCCTGGCGCGCCGCCCACCCCGACGCGCCCTGGATCGAGGCCGAGGCCTTCGACTACTCCGCGATCCCCGGCGGCCGGATGCCGACCGCCGCCGACCTCGACCCCGCCACCGGCGACACCCCCGCCCTCGTCCTCTCGTACGACGTCCACACCGCCTGGCTCAACACCGCCGCCCTGCGCCTGCTGGACGTCCGCGCGGGGCACACCGACCTGCCCTTCGGCACCGCCGTCACCGATGCCGCCACCGGCCAACCCACCGGATTCGTGAAGGACTTCGCCGTCAAGGGGCTCTCCCGCGAGGGCCACCGCGCGCTGCGGGACCTCGGCGTCCCCTGGGCCTCGGCGGACCGGCAGTACGGGCGCCTCGCCAGGAGCCTGGACGACGCCGTCCGCTACGGCATCACCACCGTCGTCGAGCCGCAGAACTCCCTCGACGACCTCGCCCTCTTCCAGCGGGCCCGCGCCGAGGGCAGGCTCCGCTCCCGCATCGTCGCCGCGCTCTTCCACCCGCGCGGCACGACGGACGCCGAGCTCGACGAATTCGCCGCGGCGGCAAGGGAGTTCGCCGACGACCGGCTGCGCGTCGGACCGCTCAAGCTGTACATCGACGACGTCGTCGAACCACGCACCGCCGCCCTGCTCGAGCCGTACGCGGGCTGCCGCCACCACCGCGGCGACACCTTCTACCCGCCCGAGGAGTTCGCCGAGCTGCTCACCCGGCTCGACGCGCGCGGCTTCCAGTGCTTCGTGCACGCCACCGGCGACCGCGGCATCCGCACCGTCCTCGACGCCGTCGAACGGGCTCGCGCCGTCAACGGGCCGCGCGACGCCCGTCACCAGGTCGTCCACGTCGAGTGCCTCGACCCCGCCGACACCCCGCGCTTCGCCGAACTCGGCGTCACCGCCTGCATGCAGCCCCGGCACGCCGCCCCTGACATCGCAGGCCCCGGCCGGGACTGGGCCGAGAACATCGGCCCCGAGCGCTGGCACAAGGCCTGGCCGCTGCGCAGCCTGCACCGCGCCGGAGCCCTGCTCGCCCTGTCCAGCGACTGGAACGTGGCCGAGATGGACCCCATGATCGGCATCCACGCCGCCGTCACCCGCCGCCCGCCCGGCGGCGGGCCCGCCTGGACGCCGGAGGAGACGCTCGACGTCGCCACCGCCGTCGAGGGCTACACGATGGGCTCGGCGCGCGCCAACTTCCTGGAGCACGACCGGGGTTCGCTGACCGTTGGCAAGCTCGCCGACTTCGTGGTCCTCTCCCGCGACATCCTGCGGGTCGACGCCGACGCGATACCCGGCACGGTGGCCGAGACCGTCGTCGTGGGCGGCGAGGTGGTCCACACGGTGGCGTAGGGCGCCGGCCGGTCTGCTGGTGCACGGAAGCGGAATGCCGGGCTCGGTTCCAAGGTCGTACAGTCCTCAACATGATGGACAAGGCGAGCGACCAGCCCACCGCCGCCCCCTGACGAGTCCGGCCTCGCCGTCGCCGGCCCCGACGGCCACCGTCCGGTCCTCCGCTCCCGCGCCTGGGGGTAGCGCCGCCCTGGTGGGGCGCGTCGCGCCGCCGCCCCCGGCCGCCGCAGGTAGCGTCGGCCGGCATGGCGGACCCCCTCTACTACGTCGACCGGTCGGACGTGCGCGAAGGAAAGCTCGCGGACGTCCGGTCGGCGATGAGCGACCTGGCCGAGTTCGTCAGGGCCCGCGAGCCCCAGCTGATCGCCTATCGGTTCTACCTCGACGAGACCGCGTCCACGATGACCCTGGTGGCCGTCCACCCGGACTCGGCGTCCCTCGAACTCCACATGGACATCGGCGGGGACAAGTTCCGAGGGTTCGCCGAACTCATCCGGATGCGCTCCATCGACCTGTACGGCCGGCCGAGCGAGGCGGCCGTCGAGCGGCTCCGGGCGAAGGCCGAGATGCTCGGCGGGGCGACCGTCACCGTCCACACCGCACAGGCGGGCTTCAGCCGCCCGACCACGTGAGGCGATCCGCCCGCGTGACGGGCGGAGTCCCGGCTCAGTGGCCGTCGCCGCCCGAGGCGACGGCCATCCGCCGGACGAACCTCCGCCCGCCGTCGGCCGACTCGTACACACCGTCACCGGTGGCCGCGAGGATCCGGCGCGCGTCGACGGCGGTCAGCGCCTGCGGCGCGCCGCCCGGCAGCCGCGCGACCCGCGTCCAGGACGCGCCGCCGTCCGCGCTGCGCAGCAGCGTCCCGGACGGGTCGGCGCCGAACAGGGCGTCGGGGGCCGCCCAGGACACGTACGCCACGACCTGCGGCGAGAGCGGCGCGCCGAAGGTCCGGCCGCCGTCGGTGCTGCGGACCACGCCCTGCTCCGTCGTCGCGAGAACGGTCGCGCCCGCCTTCGCGCCGGCGGCGGGCGACACCGCGATGTCCAGGGCGCGCAGCGCGGCACGCTCCTCCCAGACGACCCCGTCGCCGCTGACGCGCAGCCTGCCGTCGGCGGCGTCGTAGCCGTAGACGGTCGCGTCGGGACCGGTGTCGAGGGCGTGGAAGTCGACCTCTCCCGCGAGGGAGCGCGTCGTCCAGGTGGCGCCCCGGTCCGTGGACTCGATCAGACCGAGGTCGGCGGGCCCGTCGCCGCCGGGCGCCGGGTGGCCGCTGGCGAGGAAGGTGCCCTTCGGGGTCACGGTGAACCCCATGAAGTCGTCCTTGCGCGTACCTACAAGTGCGGGCCGGCCGTCGGGCGCCGGCGTGTAGACGCCCTGGTGGGTGGCGACGTAGAGGGTCGCCCCGGAGGCGCCGACGCCGTGGATGTGGCCGAGACCGGTGTCCTCGGCCGGATCGGCCGACGAGCCGGTGCCGGTGGCGGAGCCGCAGGCGCTGAGGACGAACGTGAGGACCACGGCTGAGGCGAGGGCGGTGAGGTGCTTCTTCATGGCGGGGAGCGTTCCAGGGGTGCGAGGGAATCGAGGGAGGCTAGGGGCGTGGGGGAGACGGGGGGGCGAGGGAGGTCGGACGTACGGGGACGCCGGGGGTACGTAGGACGCCAGAGGTGCGGGGAGGCCGGACGTACGGGTCGCCGGGGGCAGGGGGACGCCGGGGGGCACGAAGGACGCCAGGTGTACGAGGGAGGCCGGGCGTACGAGGAGGGTGGCGGCCCCTGCGCGCGGGGCGCGGGACCGCCGTGACGGTGGAACGGACGGCACCGGCCGCTCAGCGGCGGCCGGTGCCGTGCGACACCCTCAGCGCTCGTCAGCGCTCCTCAGCGCTCGGCAGAGCCGGTCGGAGCCGGTCAGAGCCGGTCGAGGACCTTCCTCAGCTGGGCGATCTCCGCGGCCTGGGTCCGCACCACGTCGTCGGCGACCTTCTTCGCCTCCGGGTCCTTGCCGTCCTTCTGCTCGGTCTTCGCCATCTCCACCGCGCCCTCGTGGTGCGCGATCATCAGCTCGGCGAACTTCCGGTCGAACTCCCTGCCCTTCGCGGCCGCCAGGTCGGTCATGTCCGCGTCGGACAGCATTCCGGCCATGGCGTGACCGCCATGGCCGCCGGCCGTGGCCTCGGGCTTGCCCCAGGCCTTCAGCCAGGACTTCATCTTCCGGATCTCGGGGTCCTGGGCCTTCTCGACGGCCGCGACGATCTGCTTGATCTCGGCGTCCTCGGCACGGCCGTCGGCGAGCTTCGCCATCGACAGGGCCTGCTCGTGGTGCGGGATCATCATCTGCGCGAACATCACGTCCGCGTCGTTGAAGGTCCCGGCCGAGGCGCCCGAGGAGGCCGAGGCGGTGGCGGAGGCACGGCCGCCGTGGGCGGTGCCGTCGGAGTCGCCGGAGCCTCCGCAGGCGGCGAGCAGGAGGCCGGCGGCGGCGACGGCGCCGGACAGGGCGAGCTTGCGGGTGATGCGGTGGTGGTTCAGGGCACGCATGTGTGTCACACCTCGTGTGCTGTCGTTTCGTGTCTGGGATCGTTCGAACGCGTCCGCGGGCAGCGCGAAGCAACCGCGGGGCGGGACGTGTTCTAGATCCGCAGGACCGACAGCTGGGCGAGGGCGGGCGGCCGGGGCGGCGGCGCGTGGGGGCCCAGGGCGGACAGCAGCCCGGCGAGGAGCCGGGCGGTCCGGTCCGGACGCCGCGCGAGGGCCGCCCGGACGAGCGCGAGGAGCAGCCAGGCCCCGAGGACGGCAACGCAGAGCGTGGTCATGTCCGTGCCGGAGTCGGAGCCGTGCGAGGAGGCCCCGTGATGGGCGCCTTCCTGGGAGGAAGGCGGGGCGGGCGTGCGGGTGGCGGCCGCGGCATGGGTGTCCGCGGCGGCGTGGGTGACGGCCGCCGCGTGCGTCATCCCGTCCGTACCGCTTCCGGCGGAGCCCTCCGGGTGGCCGACCGAGTGCATCACGAACACGCCGAGCGCGAGCACGACGACGAGCAGCAGGTGCGCCAGGGCACCGCTCGCCCGCGTCCGGCCGCCGCCCGCCCGACCCGTGTGCACGCCGTGCGTCCTCCTCCCGGTCCCGCCGGTCCTCTTCCGTCTCCTCCCGACCTTACCGAATACCCCACGTGGGTACCGGCACCGACCCGTGCGTCCCACTGGGGGCTGAGCTCTGCCACGCCCCCATGGCGTACCCCGGCCACGCCCGTGACACCGTCCCGCCCGCGCCCCGACCCTGATCCCGCAAGGCCCCTCACCTCGGGACCTCGGGAGGCACCCGCATGTCGATCGTCGTCACCTTCGCCGGACGCACCCCGCTCCCCGCCGCGGGCTCCTGGTACCAGATCTGGTCCTACCGGGTGCAGCCCTCGTCCCCGGCCGACCTCCATCCCGGGCAGCGGGTCGCGCTCGCGCTGCCCGCCGACGTCGACGTGCGCGACCCGCCCTGTTCCCGGGAGTGCCGGCCCTCGACGGCGCCTTCCTGGAGGCCGACCCCGGATCGGGGCGGCAGTACGCGGGCCGTACCGTCCCCGGCACCGGGCCGGTGGCCGTCTCCTTCGTCGCCCCGCCGGCGCGGTCCGAGCGGGACCTGCTGCTGGTGGTGCGCGGGCCCGGCCGGCCGTGGACCGTGACGCCGTTCGCCACCGCGCCGGGCGGGCCCGCAGGACCGGTGCGGGTGCTGACGGCACCCGTGCCGGGGCCGGTGCGCACCGTGACGGCCGGACGGCGTGGACCGGGCCCGGACCGGCCGGCCGCGCGGTCACCCGTGATGGGTCACCGTCCCCCCGCGGTGGTCACTCGACGGGGTCGCCGGACATGGCGGCGGCCAGCCGCAGGTGCGGCGCCGCCTCGTCCGCGCGGCCCTGCCGTTCCAGGGTGCGGCCGAGCATCAGGCGGGCGTAGTGCTCGACCGGGTCGCGCTCCAGGACGGCCCGCAGCTCCTCCTCGGCCCGGGTGAGCTGCGCCGAGTGGTAGTACGCCCGGGCCAGCAGCAGCCGCTGCGCCGTCTGGTCCGGGTGCTCGGTGACCAGACCGCGCAGGATCCGCGCCGCCGTCAGGTACTCCTTCGCCTCGAAGAACAGCTGCGCGCGGCCCCATCGGTCGGCCGCCGTGCCGAACTCGTAGTACGTCTCGTCGCTCACCGCTCACTCGCTCCCACTGGTGCGTTCCAGCCTCTTACAGGCGCGTCAACACACCGAGGTGGTTGAACATTCCATCAATATTCCGTCGCGGGTCCGCGTCCCTCCGCGCCCCGACGGGAATAGGTTGAGCGGCATGAGCAATCTCGACCGCCAGGCCACCCTCCAGGTCTGCGGTGGCAGGGGCTTCGTCGTCGCCGAACCGGTGCGCGAGCTCCTCAGCCCCCGCCACGTCCAGCTCGGCGAATCGACGCAGGTCCGCCGACTGCTCCCCAACCTCGGCCGCCGCATGGTCGGCGCCTGGGCCTTCGTCGACCACTACGGCCCCGACGACATCGCCGACGAGCCCGGCATGCAGGTCCCGCCCCACCCGCACATGGGCCTGCAGACCGTCAGCTGGCTCCACGAGGGCGAGGTGCTGCACCGCGACTCGACCGGCAGCCTGCAGACCATCAGGCCCCGCGAGCTGGGCCTGATGACCTCCGGCCGGGCCATCTCCCACTCCGAGGAGAGCCCCAGGCCGCACGCCCGCTACCTCCACGGCGCCCAGCTCTGGGTCGCCCTGCCCGACGCCCACCGGCACGTCGAACCCCACTTCCAGCACCACGCCGAACTCCCGCACGTCACGGCCCCCGGCCTGACCGCCACGGTCGTCCTCGGCGCACTCGACGGCGCGGTCTCACCGGGCACCACGTACACGCCCCTCGTCGGCGCCGACCTCGCCCTGACCGCGGGCGCCGAGCACCGGCTGCCGCTCGACCCCGACTTCGAGTACGCCGTCCTCGCCATGTCCGGCGAGGCGCACGTCGACGACGTCCCCGTCCTCCCCGGCTCCATGCTCTACCTCGGCTGCGGCCGCACCGAACTCCCGCTGCGCGCCGTCTCCGACGCCGGACTGATGCTCCTCGGCGGCGAGCCGTTCGAGGAGGAGATCGTCATGTGGTGGAACTTCGTCGGCCGCACGGACGAGGAGATCCGCAAGGCGCGGGAGGACTGGACGACCGGTTCCCGCTTCGGCGAGGTGAAGGGGTACGACGGCGACCGGCTGGACGCACCGGAGGTCCCGGCGACCCAGCTGAAGGCGCGGGGGAGGGTGCGCTGACCTGGGGTCTTCTCCTCGCGGCCGTGGTCCGAAGCGGGCTCGCTCGGCCCGCGCGACATGCCGGGGCCGGGCCCCGCTGGGGCCCCGCCACGGCGGGCGGTTGCGACCGGGTGCGGCAGTTCGGCCTCGGCGGTGCCGGCCGGGTGAGCAGGGCGCCGTCGGGGCCGCCGATGCGCCGGCGAGCACCGCGGTTTGCCCAGGGACCCGGCGGCAGCGCTCGGTCGTCGACGAGATCGAGCCGGGCAGCACAGGCGTCCGCTACTCCAGTCCTCCGAGACGGCGGGCATCTCTGATCTCGCTGATCCTGGCAGCCGCCATCGGGGTCCACTCCCTCCTCTCTCCAGCGGCACGGAGGGCTTCCCCGACCTCGCCGATCTTCACGGAGGACAACACGCCGGCCCGCTCGATCAGGTCGTCCCGGGCCACAGTGGTCAGCCAGGTGCACGGAGTAAGGCCCGGGCGCGGGAACGCGAACCGCAGCACGCCTTCGAAGGGCAGTCCTTCCGGGGCTCCTACAGCCACTTCAACGCCCAGGCCGCTGATGTCGACGCCTGCCGGCGCAACGACCTGCATCGCCTGAAACCCGGATGACTCCTCGTCCGAGAGCAGCACGAACGGGCGTCGCTCATCGAAGTCGACCCACCAGACCTCACCGCGTTGCATGTGTCCTCCTGGCACGAGACGGCGGGCGAACGCTGAGTGCCCCGTGCGGGACACGGAAGGGACGCGGCCCCGTCTTCGCGCGTCGTGACCGAGGGGCGGTGAAGACGGGCGCGGCCACTGTTGATCACCGGTGTGAGACGACTGAAGATCATGCGGTGGCCGCGCGTCTCAGCGTAGACCCTGTCCGCTGGCAGGGGACGTTCGAGATCCTGATGTCCCGGATGGCGGGCCGGTTCGCGCGAGTTGGAACCTCGGCGCCGGGTGCGGCACGGGAGCGTCGAGCCCTCTCCTGGAGTGCCTCCCCGTTCCGGGGTCGGTCGGGGAGACGGGGCGGGCGAGACGGGCACACCTCGGCCGGGGTTTCGACGACCTCGCACCTCGAATAACCGATATACCGAACAGGCCGAATTGGCGGACACGGTCGGCGGTGAACGCAAAAGGCGCGCCTTAATCAAGTCAACTTGTCCGAGGGCCCGTAATTTCTGTTATCCGGGCGGGGTGTAACGCGCCGGAAATACAACTCGTCGAAAGCGTTGACGGGACCTCGGCTCGAAATCTATCTTCTGCTCGAAGTGCCGCACACTGTTCGTGATTTCGAACAATCTGCCCCCTCGTCGCAGTGGATCGAACGCGCGGAACGGCCCCGGAGGATGCATGGAACGGAACCGGAAGAGCGCTGCTCGCCCCGCTGGGCCGCCCCTGTTACTCCTCCCGCCGGGTATTCCCGTCCTCCAGAGGTGCCGCCTCCGGCGCCGCGCCACCGACGAGGCGGGCCGGCACGGACACGACGACCGCGTTCACCCGTAACGGCGCGGGAGTGCGCACTCGCCCCACACGCGGCAGGGCCTCGTCCGGCGGCGCCGGAGACCAGGCACCCCGTGCCACCGCACCCCTTCAGGCGTCCCGGCTTCGGGTCAGGGCGCTCGAACCGCCCACTCAAGGATGTGAGAGGACACCATGCGCAGACGCCGACTCCACCGCGGACACCCGTCCCTGGCGCTCCCCGCCGTGCTTGCGGCCCTGGTCTCGCTGGCGGCGATGCTCGTCGCCGGCCCGGCCGAGGCGGCCACCAGCGGCGCCTTACGCGGTGACGGTTCCGGCCGGTGTCTCGATGTGCCGGGCGCCGGCCGGACCGATGGCACGAACGTACAGATCTGGGACTGCCATGGTGGGACCAACCAGCGGTGGACCCTGACCGACGACGACCGGCTGACCGTGTACGGCGACAAATGCCTTGATGTTCCGGGCCACGCCACCACGGCCGGGACCCGGCCGGTGATCTGGAGCTGCAACGGCGGTACGAACCAGCAGTGGCGGGTCACCGCCGACGGCACGGTCGTCGCCGTGGAGTCCGGGCTGTGTCTGGACGTTTCGGGTGCCGGTACGGCCAACGGCACGGCGGTGCAGCTCTGGGCGTGCAACGGCGGCAGTAACCAGAAGTGGACCGGTCTGTCCGGGCCGGGAACCACGTGTTCCCTTCCGTCGACGTACCGGTGGACCTCGACGGGCCCGCTGGCGCAGCCGGCGAACGGGTGGGTTGCGCTGAAGGACTTCACCACCGTCCCGTACAACGGCCGGAACCTGGTCTACGCGACCACATCCGACGGTTCGTCGTGGGGCACGATGGCGTTCCGTCCCTTCACGAACTGGTCGGACATGGCGACGGCCACCCAGACCGGGATGAGCCAGGGACTGGCAGTGGCGCCCAAACTGTTCTACTTCGCGCCCAAGAACATCTGGGTGCTGGCCTCGAACGGCTGGGGTACCGCCTGGCCCTTCACCTACCGCACGTCCAGCGACCCCACCGATCCCCACGGCTGGTCCGCCCCGCAACCGCTGTTCACCGGCAGCCTCCCCGAGTCCGGCCCCATCGACCCGACCCTGATCGGCGACGACCAGAACATGTACCTGTTCTTCGCCGACGACAACGGCAGGATCTACAAGTCGACCGTGCCGATCGGGAGCTTCCCGAGCAGCTTCGGCTCGTCGTACACCACGGTCATGAGCGACACGGCGAAGAACCTCTTCGAGGCGCCGGAGGTCTACAAGGTCCAGGGCCGGAACCAGTACCTCATGATCGTCGAGGCCCGGGGGGTGAACGAGCACCGCTACTTCCGCTCGTTCACCGCCTCCAGCCTGAACGGCCCGTGGACCCTCCAGGCCGGCAACGAGAGCAGCCCCTTCGCGGGCAAGGCCAACAGCGGCGCCACCTGGACCAACGACATCAGCCACGGTGACCTGATCCGCGTCAACCCCGACCAGACCATGACCGTCGACCCCTGCAACCTGCAGTTCCTCTACCAGGGCTACGACCCCGGCACACCGCAGGGGACCCCCTACCAGCGACTGCCGTACCGGCCGGGCCTGCTCACCCTGCAGCGCTGATCCGCCGCATCCGGTCAACGGCTCATGACCCCCGCCCATCCGGCCCGCACAGCGTCTCCCGTTGTGCGGGCCAGGAAGGAATCCTCATGGTTCCCCTGCCCCGACGATTACTGCGTCTCCTCACGGCCGCCGCACTGACGCTCACCGCGTGCGTCACCGCCTCCGCCCACACGACCGCCGAGGCCGCGCCGGGCAGCCCGGCGCTCACCCCGCCGATGGGCTGGAACAGCTGGAACAGCTTCGGATGCGGGATCACCGAGGCACAGGTCCGCCAGGCCGCCGACACGATGGTGTCCTCGGGCATGAAGGACGCCGGCTACCAGTACGTCGTGGTCGACGACTGCTGGTTCGACCCGCAGCGCGACGCGGCGGGCAACCTCCGGGCCAATCCCACCACGTTCCCGAGCGGCATGAAGGCGCTCGGGGACTACATCCACGGCAAGGGCCTGAAGTTCGGCATCTACCAGGCGCCCAACGAGAAGACCTGCGCGCAGGGCGTGGGCACCTACCCCGGCTCCACCGGCAGCAAGGGCCACGAGGCCCAGGACGCCACCACCTTCGCCTCATGGGGTGTCGACTACCTCAAGTACGACTGGTGCTCCGGCAGCGGCACCCTCGGCGAACAGGTCGAACGGTTCACCGTCATGCGCGACGCCCTGCGCGCCACCGGCCGCCCGGTCGTCTACAGCATCAACCCCAACAGCTTCCACGCCCCCACCGGCGCCACCTACGACTGGGGCGAGGTCGCCGACCTGTGGCGGACGACCGAGGACCTGCTCGACATCTGGCAGAACACCAACACCAACAGCTACCCGATGGGCGTCGGCAACGTCCTGGACATCACCGCGCCCCTGGCCGCGCAGTCGGGTCCGGGACACTGGAACGACCCCGACATGCTGGTCGTCGGCCGCCCCGGCCTGTCACTGACCGAGTCCCGCACCCACTTCGCCCTCTGGGCGCTGCTCGGCGCCCCGCTCATGGCCGGCAACGACATCCGCACCATGTCCGCCGACGTGAGCGCCATCCTGCGCAACCCCCGCCTGGTGGCGGTGAACCAGGACACGCTGGGATCGGGCGGACGCAGGGTGCGCGACGACGGCGACACCGAGGTGTTCGCCAAGCCCCTGGCCGACGGCTCCGTCGCCGTGGGCCTGATCAACAGAGGAGGGAGCACCACGACCGTCACCGCCACGGCCGCGCAAGTCGGCCTCACCGGCCAGTCGTTCACTCTCACCGACCTGTGGACCGGCGGCACGTCGAGCACCTCCGGCCAGATCTCCGCGAGCGTACCCGCGCACGGTGCCGCCGTGTTCAAGATGACCGGGGGGAGCCCGCTGGCCGCCACCACCGCACGCCTGCGCGGTACCGGATCAGGCCGCTGCCTGGACGTGGACCGCGCCTCCACCGCGGCCGGGACGCGGGCGCTGATCTGGGACTGCCACACCGCCGCCAACCAGCTGTGGACCACGTGGGCCGGAGGCGAGATCCGCGTCTACGGCGACAAGTGCCTGGACGCCTCCGGCCAGGGCACCACCAACGGAACGCCGGTCATCATCTGGCCCTGCAACGGCCAGAACAACCAGAAGTGGACCGCGCAGGCCGACGGGTCGATGCGCAACGTCCACGCCGGTCTGTGCCTCGACGCGAACGGGGCCGGCACCGCCAACGGAACCCCTGTCGTCCTGTGGACCTGCAACGGCCAGAGCAACCAGAAGTGGACCACGCTCCCGTGACGCGCGACCCGAGGAAAGGGAAACCCATGAGAAGGTCCTGGATCCGCCTTCTGATCACGCTCGTCGCCGCCGTGCTCGGGGTGACGGCGGCAGGAGCGGCCCCCGCCTCCGCCGCCTCCGACACACCTCTGCGGGTCATGCCGCTGGGCGACTCGATCACCTGGGGCGTGGGAAGCAGCACGGGCAACGGCTACCGGGGGCCGTTGTGGGACAGGCTCGCGGCGGACGGCCACCCGCTGGACTTCGTGGGCACGGGGCGGGCCGGTTCGATGTCCGACCCCGACAACGAAGGCCACTCCGGATACCTCATCGAGCAGATCGCCGCCCTCGCCGACGCCTCACTGACCCGTTACCGGCCCAACGTCGTGACGCTGCACATCGGCACCAACGACCTCAACCGCTCCCACCAGGTCTCCACCGCCACCGCCCGGCTGAAGTCCCTCGTCGGCAGGATCACCGCCGCCGCACCCGACGCCACCGTCCTCGTGGCCTCCCTGGTGGTGTCCACCAGCGGGTCCGAGGAGCAGTACCGGGCCGCGTACAACCAGGCTATTCCCCAGATCGTGAGCGAGGCGCAGGCCGCGGGCAAGCGCGTCGCGTTCGTCGACATGAGCGGTCTGAACACGGCCGACCTGGCCGACGCGCTGCATCCCAACGACTCCGGCTACCGGAAGATGGCCGACGCCTTCCACCGGGGCGTCCGGGCCGCGGACGGCGCGGGGTGGCTGAGGAACCCCGCGCCGGCCCCCGCGCGCGTGCAGTCCGGCATCGCCGGCACGTGCATGGACGTCAACGGCGCCGGCACCGCCGACGGGACCGCCGTCCAGACGTGGAGCTGCGGCGACGGCGCCAACCAGTACTGGTCCGCCTACACCGACGGCACCCTGCGCTCCCTCGGCAAGTGCCTCGACGCCGCCGGCGCCGGCACCGCCAACGGCACCAAGGCGCAGCTCTGGTCCTGCCACGGCGGCGCCAACCAGGTCTGGCAGCCCTACAACGGCGGCTACCGCAACCCCGCCTCCGGCCGCTGCCTCGACGTCCCCGGCTCCTCCACCACCAACGGCACACAGCTCCAGCTGTGGGACTGCCACGGCGGCTCCAACCAGAAGTGGACCACCCTGACCGCCGGATGACCCCTCGCTCCCGGGACCTGAGCCCTTTGCGGGCTCAGGTCCCGGAAGAGCTCCGGTGCCAGGCGCGTCAGGGTCCGCGGCCGTGCCGGAGCCCCGTATCCGACGCAGCCTGGACGGTGGCTTCGTCCTCGACCGGTTGTGCGCTGTCGTGCCAACTCCTGGGCGCAGGGGGTCAACTCGGCCGGCCGGGTCGCTCGTAGCTTGAAGGAGTGCCGGGCCGCGGAGGCGGTGGGCACGTTGCCGATAGCTTCGAAAGGACTCCTCATGTTCGACATCGCCCAGGTGAAGGCCGCCCCGAGCAAGGACCTGCTCACGCCCGACAACTCGGTCATGCTCTTCGTGGACCACCAGCCGCAGATGTTCTTCGGCACGGGGAGCGGCGACCGTGCCGCGATCATCAACAGCACCGTGGGCCTCGCCAAGGCGGCCAGGGCGTTCGACGTTCCGGCCGTCCTGACCACGGTCGCCGCCGAGTCCTTCTCGGGCCCCCTGCTGCCGCAGCTCGCCGAGGTGTTCCCCAAGAACGAGATCATCGACCGCACCACCATGAACGCCTGGGAGGACGAGGCGCTCGTCGCCGCCGTCAGGGCGACCGGTCGCAAGAAGATCATCCTCTCGGGTCTGTGGACCGAGGTCTGCCTGGTGCTGCCCGCGCTCTCGGCGCTCGAGCAGGGCTACGAGGTGTACGTCGTGACCGACGCCTCCGGCGGCGTCAGCCCGGCCGCCCACGAGCACGCCCTGCAGCGGATGATCGCCGCCGGCGCCGTCCCGGTGACCTGGGTCCAGGTCCTCCTGGAGCTGCAGCGCGACTGGGCGCGTCAGGAGACGTACGGCGACGTCATGGAGATCGTCAAGGCCCACGCCGGCGCGTACGGCCTGGGTGTCGTGTACGCGCAGAGCGTCATCGGCGCGCACGCCGCCGGCTGACCCCGGTGGACACCGGCATTCTGATCCTGCGTCTGCTGGTGGGACTGCTCGTCGCCGGCCACGGTGTGCAGAAGGTCAGCACACACCTGGGCGGCAGGGGACTCGCGGGCGGCACGGAGGAGTTCCGCGCCGACGGATTCCGCGGCGGAGCCCTCACCGCCCTCGCTGCGGGCGGTGGCCAGATCGGTTCGGGTCTGCTGCTCGCGGCCGGCTTCCTCACCCCGCTCGCCGCGACCGGCACCATCGGGGTCATGACCGTCGCGCTCACCGTGAAGTGGCGCCACGGACTCTGGGTGCAGAACGACGGCTACGAGTACCCGCTCGTCCTCATCGGCACCGCCGCCGCCCTCGCCGCCACCGGCCCCGGTGCCTGGTCCCTCGACGCGGCCCTCGGCCTCACGCCGTACCCGCTGTGGTGGGCCGCCCTCGCGCTCGCCGCCGGTCTCGGCAGCGGACTCCTCACCCGGCTCGTCCTGCACCGGATCCCCGCCCCGGCGAACGCCGAGCGCTGAGCGCCGAGCGCGAGCCACACAGACCGGGTCCGGCCGCTCGTGCACCCCCGACCGGGCGGCCGGGCCCTTCCCACCCCTTCCCCATCAGGAGCACTCGATGGACACCCTCACGACCCCGCACGGCGGCGGCCAGCCGCTGCTGCACCAGAAGGGCGCCGAGACCCAGGCGTACGGCACGCTCAAGCAGCTGCCGATCGGCCTCGGCCACGACACCCGCATGTACGCCTGCCAGCGGCTGAACCGCGTCCTCGCCGACACGCAGATCCTCTACTCCCTCTACAAGAAGCACCACTGGCTCATGCGCGGGGCGACCTTCTACTCGCTCCACCTCATGCTGGACAAGCACGCGGAGGCCCAACTGGCCATCGTGGACGCGCTGGCCGAGCGGGTCCAGAGCCTCGGCGGCGTCGCCGTCGGAGACCCGCGCCACGTCGCCGAGCTGACGTCGATCCCCCGCCCGCCGGACGGCGTCGAGCCGGTGCCCGTCATGCTGTCGCGGCTCCTCGACGCGCACGAGCGGATCCTGATCGACGCCCGGGAAGCCGCCGCCCGGCTCTCCGAGGAGGGCGACGAAGGCAGCGCCGACCTGCTCGTCTCCGAGGTCATTCGCACCGGCGAGGCACAGGTGTGGTTCCTGGCCGAGCACCTCGTGGACACCCCTCTGGTGCGCGGCTGATGGACACGTACGACGTCGTCGTGGTCGGCGGAGGACCGGGCGGTGAGGTCGTCGCCGACCGGCTCGTGCGGTCCGGCCTGACCGCCGTCGTCGTCGAGGCCGAGGCGGTGGGCGGCGAGTGCTCCTACCACGCCTGCGTGCCGAGCAAGGCGCTGCTGCGACCCGGCGCAGCCCGAGCGGAGGCCCGAGCGGTCGACGGGGCCCGGCAGACGGTCACGGCGCCACTCGACCCGGCGCGCGTGCTGGCCCGCCGCGACCGCTTCACCGGGCGCGGCGACGACACCGGTCAGGCCGACTGGCTTGACGGTGCGGGCATCGCGCTCGTACGGGGGCACGGACGGCTCGCCGGTGAGCGCCGGGTGGAGGTGACGGCGGCCGACGGCACGGTCCGTACCCTGCGGGCCCGGCGCGCGGTCGTGGTCTCCACCGGCACGGAACCCGCCCTTCCGCCGGTCGAGGGGATCGACCGGATCGGCGTGTGGACCAACCGGCAGGCCACCACGGCCGATGCGGTGCCCGGGCGGCTCGTCGTCATCGGCGGGGGAGTGGTGGCCTGCGAGATGGCCACCGCGTGGCGCTCGCTCGGCGCCGCCGTCACCCTGCTCGTCCGTGATCAGGCCCTGCTCACCGGCTGGGAGCCGTGTGCCGGCGAAGAGGTCACCCGCGGGCTGAGCGACCTGGGCGTCACGATCCGCTTCGGGGTGTCGGCCGTACGGGTCGCCCGTGACGGCGAGACCCGCACGGTGACCGTGCACACCGACGACGGCACCGTCCTCGTCTGCGACGAGGTCCTCGCCGCCGTCGGACGGCGGCCGCGGACCGCGGACCTCGGCCTGGACTCCGTGGGACTGCCGGCCGGCGACTGGCTCCCGGTCGACGACACCTGCCGGGTCACCGCGGTCGAGGGCGACTGGCTCTACGCCGTCGGCGACGTGAACCACCGTGCGCCGCTGACCCACATGGCCAAGTACCAGGCCCGGGCCTGCGCGGCGGCGATCGCCGAGCGCGCCGCGGGGCGCCCTGCCGAGACCGGCGGCCGGCAGCCGTGGAGCGCGGAGGCCGACCGTTTCGCCGTCCCGCAGGCCGTCTTCACCCGCCCCGAGGTCGCGAGCGTCGGGTTCACGGAACGCGCGGCACGCGAAGCGGGCCTCGCGGTACGCGTGGTGGAGTACCGCATCGACGACGTCGCCGGCGCCGCGCTCCACGCGGACGACTACCGCGGCCTCGCCAAACTCGTCGTCGACGAGTCCCGAGGAGTCGTCGTCGGCTGCACGCTGACCGGCCCGATGGCGACCGAACTCCTCCACACCGCCACCGTGGCCATCGTGGGCGAGATCCCCCTGGAGCGCCTGTGGCACGCCGTGCCCGCCTTCCCGACGGTGAACGAGGTCTGGCTCCGCCTCCTGGAGGCGTACGGCCTCTGAGGCCGGACCCCGCCGAATCACCGTTCCTGGAGGCGTACGGCCTGAGGCCGGCCCCACGATCGTGGCTCCCGGCCGGCCCGATCGGCCCACCTCCCGCCCGCCGCACCCGCTCGGCGCACGCTCCCGCCCGGCCCAGCACACCCGAACGTTTCACCACCCGACAAGGAAAATCCCATGCATCCCACGAGGCGCTCCCTCGCCCTCGGCCTCGCCCTGCCCGCGACGCTGGCCGCCCTGCTCGGCGCCGGACCCGCCGCACCCGCGAGCCGCCCGGCCGCCGCCGGTGACGACCGGCACGAGCCCAAGCCCACGATCGTCCTCGTCCACGGAGCGTTCGCGGACGCCTCCAGCTGGAGCGGCACGATCCGGCGGCTGCAGCACGCCGGCTACCCCGTCCTGGCCCCCGCCAACCCGCTGCGCGGCCTCGCCGACGACACCGCCTACCTGCGCAGCGTGCTGGACGCCGTCGACGGACCCGTCGTCCTGGTCGGCCACTCCTACGGCGGCGCCGTCATCAGCGGGGCCGCGGTGGGCGACAGCCGGGTGAAGGCCCTCGTCTACATCGCCGCGTTCACCCCGGACAAGGGCGAGAGCGCGGCCGAGCTCGCCGCCAAGTTCCCCGGCTCGACCCTCGGCGACACCGTGAACCCGCGGTCCTACCCGCTGCCCGGCGGCGGCAGCGGCACCGAGCTGGTCATCGAACGGACCAAGTTCCACAAGCAGTTCGCCGCCGACGTCCCCACCACCGACGCGGCCGTCATGGCCGTGACCCAGCGCCCGGTCGCCACCACCGCACTGGAGGAGCAGGCCGGCGATACGGCCTGGAGGACGATCCCGTCCTGGGCGCTGATCGCCACCGCCGACAAGAACATCCCGCCGGCCGCGCAGCAGTGGATGGCCCGGCGCGCCGGCTCGTCCGTCACCGAAGTGGACGCGTCGCACGCCGTGGCCGTCTCCCGCCCGGCCGTGGTCACCCACGTGATCCTCGCCGCCGCGCGGGCGACCCGCTGAGCCCCGGACTTCCCCCTCCCGCACATCCCCAAGGAGAACCCCACATGACGAACCGTCCGGTCCTCGAACCCGCCGCCCAGGCGTTCGCCGACGCCACCGCCCAGCCGCCGTTCCTCTACGAGATCCCCGTCGCCGAAGGCCGCAAGGCCGTGGACGACGTCCAGAGCGGCGAGGGCGTTCCCCTGCCGGAGGTCGACGAGGAGTGGATCACCGTCCACGGCGGTCCGACCGGCGACGTCCGCGCCCGCCTCGTCCGCCCCCGCGGCGCCACCGGCCCGCTTCCCGTCGTCCTCTACATCCACGGCGCGGGCTGGGTGTTCGGCAACGCCCACACCCACGACCGGCTCGTCCGCGAACTCGCCGTCGGCACCGGGGCGGCCGTGGTCTTCCCCGAGTACGACCTGTCGCCCGAGGCCCGCTACCCCGTGGCGATCGAGCAGAACTACAGCGTCGCCCAGTGGGTCGCCCGCGAGGGTCACCACAAGGACCTCGACGGCACCCGGATCGCCGTCGCGGGCGACTCGGTCGGCGGCAACATGAGCGCCGCCCTCACCCTCATGGCCAAGCAGCGCGGCGACGTCACGCTCGTCCAGCAGGTCCTCTTCTACCCGGTCACGGACGCGAGCTTCGACACCGAGTCGTACCACGCCTTCGCCGAGGGCTACTTCCTGCGCCGTGACGCCATGAAGTGGTTCTGGGAGCAGTACACGACCGACGAGGCCGAGCGCGCCCAGATCACCGCCTCGCCGCTGCGCGCCTCCACCGAGCAGCTCACCGGCCTGCCGCCCGCCCTGGTCATCACCGCCGAGGCGGACGTCCTGCGCGACGAGGGCGAGGCGTACGCGGCGAAGCTCCGTGCCGCCGGGGTGGCCGTCACCGCCCTGCGCGTCCAGGGCACCATCCACGACTTCGTGATGCTGAACGCGCTGCGCGACACGTGGGCCGCGGACCTCGCCATCGGTCTCGCCGCCGAC
The DNA here is from genome assembly GCF_042954805.1 of Streptomyces sp. NPDC012637. Lineage (NCBI taxonomy): Bacteria > Bacillati > Actinomycetota > Actinomycetes > Kitasatosporales > Streptomycetaceae > Streptomyces > Streptomyces sp. NPDC012637. The sequence continues at coordinate 746,655 of NZ_JBIBDS010000001.1, read as the reverse complement.
ACCCTCCGCAAGGCCCTCGCATGACCGGGCCGTCGACCAGCATGCCGGTGGCGGGCCTCGTGCCCGCCCCTCGGCGGGAACCCGAGCACGCCGATCTCCTCGTCCGCAACGCCAAGGTGTTCACGGGTGATCCCGACCGCCCCGAGGCCCGCGCCGTCGCGATCCGCGACGGCCGGGTCGCGGCCCTCGGCGACGACCACGACCTCGCCCACCTCGTCGGGCCCGGCACGAAGGTCGTCGACGCGCTCGGCCGCCGCGTGATCCCCGGCCTCAACGACTCGCACCTGCACGTCATCCGGGGCGGCCTCAACTACGTCCTGGAGCTGCGCTGGGACGGCGTACGCAGCCTCCGCCATGCCCTGGCGATGCTGCGCGAGCAGGCCGGCCGCACGCCCAAGGGCCAGTGGATCCGGGTCGTCGGCGGCTGGACCGCGGAACAGTTCGCCGAGCGCAGGATGCCGACCGTCGCCGAGCTGAACGCCGCCGCCCCCGACACACCGGTCTTCGTCCTCCACCTCTACCAGTCCGCGCTGATGAACCGCGCCGCCGTACAGGCCGCGGGATTCACCCGCGACACCCCCGATCCGCGCGGCGGACAGATCGTGCGGGGCAGGGACGGTGAGCCCAACGGGGTGCTCCTCGCGGCGCCGAGCGCGCTCATCCTCTACTCGACCCTGGCGAAGGCGCCGCCCCTCGACGAGGCCGACAAGCGGACGTCGACGCGGCACTTCCTGCGCGAGCTGAACCGCTTCGGACTGACCTCGGCGGTCGACGCCGCGGGCGGCTTCCAGAACTTCCCCGACAACTACGCGACCGTCGTCGACCTCGCCAGGTCGGGGGAGCTGACCCTCCGGATCGCCTACCACCTCTTCCCGCAGACGGCCGGGCAGGAGCTCGCCGACCTCAAGCGCTGGACCGAGACGGTCAAGCCGGGGGACGGGGACGAGTGGCTCCGGCTCAACGGCGCCGGCGAGAACCTGACCTGGGCCGCCGCCGACTTCGAGAACTTCTCCGAGCCCCGGCCCGAGCTCGCCGCAGGCTACGAGACCGAGTTCGAGAACGCCGTGCGGCTCCTGCTCGAGAACGGCTGGGGATTCAGACTCCACGCGACCTACGACGAGACGATCCGGCGCGACCTGGCCGTCTTCGAGAAGCTCGCCGCGGAGGGACTCTTCCCCGGCGGCAACCGCTGGCTCTTCGACCACGCGGAGACGGTCTCGGCCGGCAGCCTCGACCGGATCGCCGCCCTCGGCGGCGCCGTCTCGGTCCAGAACCGGATGTCCTTCCAGGGCGCCGCCTTCCTCGACCGGTACGGCGCCGAGGCCGCCGCCCACGCCCCGCCGGTCCGGGCCATGCTCGACCGGGGCCTGACCGTCGCCGCCGGAACCGACGCGACCCGCGTCTCCTCGTACAACCCGTGGGTCGCCCTCCACTGGCTGGTCACCGGGCGCACGGTCGGCGGCACCGCGCTCCACCCGGCCGGGAACCCGATCGACCGGGAGACCGCCCTCGGCCTCTACACCCGGGGCGGAGCACAGCTCACCGGCGAGCAGGACGTCAAGGGAAGCCTGCGGGAGGGCTGCTACGGCGACCTCGCGGTCCTCTCCGACGACTTCCTCACCGTGTCCGAGGACGTCATCCCCGACATCGAGTCCGTCCTCACCGTCGTCGGCGGCCGCATCGTCTACGCGACCGCGGAGTACGAGGGACTCGACGAGGCCGTCCCGCCGGTGAGCCCCGAGTGGAGCCCCGTCGCCCACTTCGGCGGCTACCAGTCGGGTCAGGGAGGCGCCCACCAGGCATCGCTGGTGGCCGAGGCCGTCGCCGAGTCCGAGCAGCACCGCCGGTGGCGCGTCGCGCGCGGCTCCGTCCCCGAGACGACGCCGTCCTTCGTCGACCCCTGCTTCGACCACTAGAGCTTCGCACACCGAAAGAGACCACACGATGAGTACAGCCTCCTTCGCCGCGGACGGCGGCGAAGAAGACCCGGCCGCCCCGCCCGGCCGCCGTTTCGAGCCGGACCTCCGGTCGATGACACGGATCAACCTGCGCCCCATCGCCTCGCCCATGCCGCTCGGCTTCTTCACGATCGCCATCGCGTCCGTGATGACGGGCTGCCTCCAGCTCGGGATCCTCGGCGAGGAGGCCCGTGCCGCGGTCGCCCTCACCGTGCTGCCGGCCTTCGCCCTCCAACTCCTGGTCAGCTTCCTGGCCTTCGGTGCCCGTGACGTGATCGCGGCCACGCTGATGGCGGTGTTCGCCGGCAGCTGGCTGCCCTACTCGCTCATCATGCTCAGCGGCGCGGCCGACGGCCTGAAGGTGCTCGGCGTCTTCAACCTGGCGCTCCTCTGCTTCGGCGCGCTGATGACCGCCGTGACCGGGCCCAAGCGGGCGCTCTGGCTCGTCCTCGCGGTCTCCCTGCCCCGCTGGGCGGCCACCGGCCTCGCGGGCGTCACCGGCGCCGAGTGGCTGACCCGCACGTCCGGGGTGCTCGGCCTCGTGGTGGCGCTGGTCGCGATGTACACGGCGTTCGCCCTGATGCTCGAGGACATGCGCAGCGAGCAGGTCCTGCCCATCGGCCGCAGCGGCCCCGCCCACCTCGCCGTGGAAGGCGACCTCGCCGTCCAGCTCCGCAACCTGGAACGCCAGGCGGGCGTGCGCCGCACCCTCTGACCCCGGCCACTGGCCCCCGTACCCCGCGACCCGACAGGAGCGCTCATGGAACCCCAGGTCATCGACCGGCCCGAGAAGTCCCGGTACGAGATCCTCGCCGAGCCCGAGGCCGGTGCCCACGGCGACGGCACCGAGACCGCCGGCTTCGCCGAGTACCACCTCTCCGAGGGCGAGATCGCCTTCATCCACACCGAGATCGATCCCCGCTTCGGCGGCCGGGGCCTTGGCGGCCTGCTCGCCCGCGGCGCCCTCGACGACGCCCGGGCCCGTGGGCTGGGGGTCCTGCCGTACTGCCCCTTCATCCGCGGCTGGATCGGCAAGAACCCCGCGTACGCCGACCTGGTGCCCGAGGCACGCCGCGCCCGCTTCGGCCTGTGAACCGGCCCCCGACCGCAGCGCCCCCTGGCCGCACGGGCCTTCGCGGAGGCGGCACCGGTCGCCGCGTGGAGGACCGAGCCCTCGTGGGGCCTGGTCGCCTCCTCCGACCGCACGATCAGCCCCGACGTGGAGCGGTACGGGTACGAGCGGGCCGGCATGACCACCGTCGAGGCCGACTCCTCCCACCTGGTCATGCTCTCCCAGCCCAGGGCCGTGGCGGAGCTGATCCCGGAGGCGGCCCGGTCCACGGGGCACTGACCCGGCGCTTGAACTTCGAACGATTGGTCTATGTCGTTCGAACCCGGTAGCTTTCCGAAACGCCCGCCGAGAACACGCGGCGGGCGATCGGAGGAAGCACACCCATGAGGTTCGGCGCGAGGCTCGCGCTCGCCGTCATCACCCTCGCCGTCACCGCCACCGCCTGCGGCACCCCGCAGGACAACGGTTCGCGCTCGCACACCACCGCGGACTGCGCACCCTACGCCCGCTACGGCAAGCACCCCGGCACCGAGGTCACCGTCTACGCGGAGAACCGGGACCGGGAGGCCGACCTCTTCGAGGAGACCTGGGCGGACTTCGCCGACTGCACGGGAATCGACGTCCAGTACGAGGGGGACGGCGACTTCGAGGCCCGGATCCAGCTCCGGGTCGACGGCGGCAGCGCCCCCGACGTGGCGTTCTTCCCCCAGCCCGGGCTCCTGGAACGCTTCGCGCGGGCGGGGAAGCTCAAGCCCGCGAGCCCCGGGGTGGTGGGCCTTGCGAAGGAGGGCTGGTCGGCGGACTGGAACGGCTACGCGACCGTGGACGGCACCCTCTACGGCACGCCGCTGGTCGCGAACGTGAAGTCGTTCGTCTGGTACTCCCCGACGTTCTTCCGTGACAAGGGACTGAGCGTTCCCCGTACATGGTCCGAACTGATGGCCGTGACGGAGGAGATCGCGGCGTCGGGCGTCAAGCCCTGGTGCGCGGGCATCGAGTCCGCCGAGGCGACCGGCTGGCCCGTGACGGACTGGATCGAGGACGTCCTGCTGCGCCAGCAGGGCACCGACGTCTACGACCAGTGGGTCGCCCACGAGATCCCCTTCAACGACCCGCGGGTGATCAGGGCCATGGACACGGTGGGGTCCGTCCTCAAGAACGACCGGTACGCCAACGGCGGTTTCGGTCCGGCCCGGTCGATGGCGTCGATCTCCTTCCAGGAGGCCGGCACACCGGTTCTCTCCGGCGACTGCGCGATGCACCGCCAGGCCTCGTTCTATGCCGACATGTGGCCGGAGGGCACCGAGATCGGACCGGACAAGGACGTCCACGCCTTCCTCCTGCCGGGGGCCGACCCGGCGAGCCGGCCCGTCCTGGGCGGTGGAGTGTTCACCTCGGCGTTCGCCGACCGCCCCGAGGTGCGGGCGTTCCAGGAGTACCTGGCCTCCGCCGACTTCGCGAACGCGCGGATGAGGAAGGGCCCGTTCGTCTCGGCGAACAAGGGCGTGGATCCGGCGAACTCCGCGAACCCGGTCGACAGGCTCTCGATCCGGCTGCTCCAGGACCCCAGGACGGAGTTCAGGTTCGACGGTTCGGACCTGATGCCGGCCTCGGTCGGCGCCGGGACGTTCTGGAAGGGAGCCGTCGACTGGATCGGCGGCGCGAGCACCCGGCAGGTCGCCGACTCCGTCGAACGGTCCTGGCCGAGGACGTGATGTCGTTCGACGCCGCCGCCCAGCAGCCCAAGCTGCTGTACCTGCTCCAGGGCGTCGCCGCCTTCGCGGCGGTGGTCTCCCTGATCCTGCTCGCACTGCACCGGGGGCCGGTACGGAGGAGGGCCGCGGCCCTCCTCCTGCTCGCCCCCGCCCTGCTGCTGCTCGCGGTCGGTCTTCTCCTGCCCGGGCTGCGCACCCTGGCGCTGTCGTTCACCGACGACGGGGGAGACACCTGGGCCGGCCTCGACAACTACGTGTGGATGTTCACCGACCACCGGGCGCTGGTGGCGCTGCGCAACACCCTGGCGTGGGTGGTCCTCGTGCCGCTGACGTCCACCGCGGTCGGTCTGCTCTACGCGGCGGCCGTCGCACGGTCGCGGTTCAGGACGTTCGCGCTGTCCCTCCTCCTGACGCCGATGGCGATCTCGTTCGTCGGCGCGGGCGTCGTCTGGAAGTTCGTCTACGCCTACCGTCCCGCGGAGGCCGGGCAGATCGGACTGCTGAACCAGCTCGTCGTCGCGTCCGGCGGCGAACCGAGGCAGTGGCTCGTCGACTCACCCTGGAACGTCCTGTTCCTCATCGTGGCGATGGTGTGGACCCAGGCGGGCTTCGCGGCCGTCCTGCTGGCCGGCGCGATCAGAGCCGTACCCACGGAGCTGACCGAGGCCGCCCGGCTCGACGGCGCGTCCCCCGGGCAGATCTTCCGGCGGATCACCATGCCGTCGATCCGGCCCACGCTCCTCGTCGTGCTCCTCGCCCAGGCGATCGGCACCTTCAAGGCCTTCGACATCGTCAAGACCATGACCGGCGGACAGTTCGACACGGGCGTCATCGCCCACGCCATGTACGACCAGGCCTTCCGCTACGGCGAGACGGGCCGGGGCGCGGCGCTCGCCGTGCTCCTCTTCCTCCTCGTCACCCCCTTCGTCGCCCACCAGGTCCGGGCGCACCGGAGGACGGGGTGAACGGCGTCCGGGAGCGTCTGGCCTCCCGCGCCTTCACGTCGATCGCCGTGGTGATCGCGGTCCTCTGGACGACACCGACCCTCGGTCTCCTGCTCTCCTCGTTCCGCCCCGAGGAGGAGATCAAGACGACGGGCTGGTGGACCGTGTTCGGTACGCCGCACCTCACGCTCGACAACTACGGCGAGGTGCTGTTCGGCGGCGGGAACGGGTCGGGGCGGCTTGCGGAGTACTTCGTCAACTCCGTCGTCATCACCGTTCCCTCGGTGCTGTTCCCGCTCGTCCTGGCCTTCTTCGCGGCGTACGCCCTGGCCTGGATCGACTTCAAGGGGCGCGGCGCGCTCGTCGTCGGCATCTTCGCGCTCCAGGCCGTGCCGCTCCAGATGGCGCTCGTCCCCCTCCTGAAGCTCTTCTCCCAGGGCTGGCTGTTCCTGCCCGCGTGGCACCTCACCGGTCCCGCGCGGTTCGGCCAGGTCTGGTTCGCCCACACGGTCTTCGCGCTGCCGTTCGCGGTGTTCCTCCTGCACAACTTCCTGGCAGCGCTGCCCCGGGAACTGATCGAGGCCGCCCGCGTCGACGGCGCGTCGCACGGGACGCTGCTGCTCCGGATCGTGCTGCCGTCGGCCCGCCCGGCCCTTGTCGGCTTCGCCGTCATCCAGTTCGTCTGGGTGTGGAACGACCTCCTCGTGGCACTGACCCTGTCGGGCGGAACGGCCGAGACCGCGCCGATGACGGTCAGACTGGCGAGCCTGGCCGGGACCTACGGCAACGAGTGGCAGCGGCTCACCGCGGGAGCCTTCGTCGCGGCGCTCGTTCCGCTGCTCGTCTTCCTCTCCCTCCGGCGGCACTTCGCGCGGGGACTGCTCGCCGGATCGGTCAAGGGATGAGCCCCGACCGGACCGAGGAGCGAGTCGTGGCCACGGGGCCGAGCCGGCCCGGACTACGGGGCCGCGAAGCCGAGCTGGAGCAGCTGCGCGCCCTGGTCGAGGCGGTACGCGGCGGCGAGGGAGGCGCGGTCGCGCTGCTCCTCGGCGAGCCCGGGATCGGGAAGACCGCGCTGCTCCAGGAGGCCGTCTCGCTCGCCCGGGCCCGGGGATTCCTCGTCAGTCACGGACGCGCCGAGGAACTGCACGAACTGGCACCGCTCGCCTCACTGGCCTCGGGCCTCCTGCACGGTGACCCGCCGCTGCTCTCCGGCACGGACTTCGCGGCCCTCGCCGGCCACCACGACCAGCGCATCTGGCTCGTCGAACGACTGGCCCAGCTGGTCGAGGAACGCTCGGCGGGCACACCCGTACTGATCGCGGTCGACGACGTCCAATGGGCCGACCCGCTGAGCCGTTTCGCCCTGAGCGTCCTGCCGGCACGGCTGCTCAGCTCCCCGGTCCTCTGGCTGCTCACGAGCAGGGAGGACCCGGAGCTGTACGGGCAGGCGCCGCTGACGACGACCCTCCGTCTGCGGCCGCTGTCCGAGACGGCCCTGGCCGAGCTGGCACGCGACGTGCTCGGCGGGGACGTGCCGGCGCGGGTCGAGGAGCTCCTCGACGGGGCGGGCGGCAACCCCTTCCTCGCGGCCGAGATGCTCTCGGGCATCGCGGCGGCGGGCGCGGACGGGCCGGAACCGCCCGAGCGGCTGGTCCTCGGCGTACGGGACCGACTGGCCGGCCTCCGGCCGGACACCCTGCACTTCCTGCGGATCGGCTCGGTCCTCGGCCGCGCGTTCACGCTCGCCGACGCCGCCGCCCTGTGCGGCCGGCCCGCCTCCGGACTGAGCGTCGAAGTGGACGAGGCGATCGCCGCCGCCCTCCTCCACGACGACGGCGAACGCCTCCTGTTCCGCCACGACCTGCTCCGCCAGGCCGTGTACGCCGACCTCGCCCCCTCCGTCCGCCGGGCACTGCACCGGGAGGCCGCGAGCCGGCTCGTCGCGACGGGCCGGAGCTCCGGCGACGCCGTCCCGCATCTGCTGAAGAGCGCCGAACCCGGCGACGTGGAGGCGATCGCACTGCTCGGCACAGCCGCCGAGGACGTGATCGCCGTGATGCCCGACCTCGCCGCCGACCTGGCCGTCCGCGCCCTGGAACTCGTACCGGCCCGCGCGCCCATGGCGTACGACGTGGGGGAACGGGCCGTCGTCGCGCTGACCCGCGCGGGCCGGTACAAGCAGGCACGGGCCACCGGCGACGCGCTGCTCGCCCGGCAGCCGCCCCTGGACGTCTTCGCCCGGCTGCAGTCCGTACTCGGCGACGCGCTCTGGCACCTCGACGACGTCCACGAGTTGACCCGCCGCACGACGACGGCGCTGGCAGCGGTCACCGACCCGGCCGTCCGCGCCCGGCTGACAGCCCGGCACGCCCTGGCCCGGTCCCGCGGGAGCGACCTCGGGGCCGCTCGGGAGACCGGCGAACGGGCGCTCGCCGAGGCGGAGGGGGCCGGCGACCGGGAGGCCCGCGTCCTCGCCCTGTGGGGCCTCGGCGAGATCGCCCTCAACGCGGGAGACTGCGCCGCCGCCGTCGAACACCACACGAAACTGAGAGTGTTCGACCCGGCCTTCCTTCCCGAGGAGGCCGTCGCCCTGATCCACATGGACGACTTCGACGCCGTACGGCGACTGCTCCGGACGGCGGGCGATGCTCCCCTGCGCCCCGCCATGCTGATCTGGGCCCAGGGAACCCTGAACATGGGGCTCGGGCGGCTCGACGACGCGGACGCCGACTTCGTCACCGCCGAGCGTCTCGAAGCGGACCTCCACGTGCCCGGCAACCTGGTCAACATCCGCGTCAACCGAGGGCTCCTCGCGATGATGCGCGGCGACCGCGAGGCCGCGCGGGAACACCTGGACGTCGTGCGGGGGACCGTGGCCGACCGGCCGAACACGGGCAACCACGCCACGCACCGGTACTTCGAGGCGGTCGTCGCCGACGCCGGCGGCGACCACACGGCAGCGGCCGGACTCGTCCGGTCGGTGCAGCGCGACCACCCCTTCCTCCGGTGGCGGCTTCTGCGCCCTCATGTCGTCCAGGCCGTGCGGATCGCCCTGTGCGGCGGGGACCGGAAGCTGGCCGAGGACCTCGCGGCCCAGGCCGCCGCACACGCCATCCGCAACCCCGGCGTGCCGACCGCCCAGGGGACGGCCGCCCACGCGTCCGCCCTGGTGAACAGCGACCGAGGACTCCTGGAGCGGGCGGTGGACATCCTCTCGGACGGCCCCCGGCCGCTGTCCCTCGCTGCCGCGTCCGCCGACCTGGGGCGCGCGCTCCTGACCTCGGGCGACGCCGCCGCGACACCCGCCCTGACCAGGGCGCACGGCATCTACGCCCAGGCGGGGGCCGACGCCGAGGCCGAACGGGTCCGGGCCGATCTGGAGCAGCCCACGCGCCGCCCCGGCCGGCGCACCGGACGTCTCCGGCCGCGCACCGACCAGGGCTGGGACGCGCTCACGGCCTCCGAACGGAAGGTGGCCCGGCTGGTCGCCGCGGGCCACACCAACCGCTCGGCCGCGGAGGCCCTCGTCGTCTCCCCGCACACGGTCAACACCCATCTGGCGTCGATCTTCCGCAAGCTCGCGGTGCGCTCCAGGGTCCACCTGGCCCGGATCGTCCTCGCGGAGGACGACGACGGACCGGCCGGCGCCGACTGAGCGCGAGCTCTGCGCCCCCGGGCAAGGCGTGGTGCGCGGTACGGCAACAGGAGGCGCGGGGCCGGTCCTAGCGTGACGGGCACACCGCGCTGCTTCGACGCGCGGACCAGCCACTCCGAATCGAACCCCAGGCCGTGCACCGCTCCGGCGCCACCCCGGCCCCACGGTTCCCCGGCGCGGGAACCGGACGAGCTCAGGAGAGCAGACACCCCATGCAGTTCGGCATCTTCACCGTCGGGGACGTGACCCCCGATCCCACCACCGGCCGCACCCCGACCGAACACGAGCGCATCAAGGCGATGGTGGCCATCGCGCTCAAGGCCGAGGAGGTCGGCCTGGACGTCTTCGCGACGGGCGAGCATCACAACCCGCCGTTCGTGCCGTCGTCGCCGACCACCATGCTCGGCTACATCGCCGCCCGCACCGAGAAGCTGATCCTGTCCACGTCCACGACGCTGATCACCACCAACGACCCGGTGAAGATCGCCGAGGACTACGCGATGCTCCAGCACCTGGCCGACGGCCGGGTCGACCTCATGCTGGGCCGCGGCAACACCGGTCCGGTGTACCCGTGGTTCGGCCAGGACATCCGCCAGGGCATCAACCTCGCCAAGGAGAACTACGCGCTGCTGCGGCGGCTGTGGCGCGAGGACGTCGTGGACTGGGAGGGCACCTTCCGTACCCCGCTCCAGGCCTTCACCTCGACACCCCGACCGCTGGACGGCGTTGCGCCCTTCGTCTGGCACGGCTCCATCAGGTCCCCAGAGATCGCGGAGCAGGCCGCCTTCTACGGCGACGGCTTCTTCCACAACAACATCTTCTGGCCCGCCGACCACACCAGGCGCATGGTGCAGCTCTACCGGCGCCGGTTCGCGCACCACGGTCACGGCCGGCCGGAGGACGCCGTCGTCGGCCTGGGCGGACAGGTCTTCATGCGGAAGAACTCCCAGAACGCCGTACGGGAGTTCCGTCCCTACTTCGACAACGCGCCGGTGTACGGCCACGGCCCGTCGCTGGAGGACTTCACCGAGCAGACCCCGCTGACGGTGGGCTCTCCCCAGCAGGTCATCGAGCGGACCCTGTCGTTCCGGGAGACCGTCGGCGACTACCAGCGCCAGCTGTTCCTGATGGACCACGCGGGCCTGCCCCTGAAGACCGTCCTCGAACAGCTCGACATCCTCGGCGAAGAGGTCGTGCCCGTGCTGCGGAGGGAATTCGCCGAAGGGCGTCCGGCCGACGTGCCCGAGGCCCCCACGCACGCGTCGCTCCGAGCCGCCCGGGAGGTGGCCGCCGCATGAAGCTGATCGTCCTCTCCGCCGGGCTGAGCACCCCCTCCTCCACCCGCCTGCTCGCGGACCGGCTGGCCGAATCGGCCCGCGAGGAACTCGCCGCCCGTAAGCAGGCGGCTTCGACCGAGGTCGTGGAGCTGCGCGAACTGGCCGGCGACATCGCCAACCACCTCGTGACCGGCTTTCCGCCGCCGCGACTGGCCGCCGCGATCGACTCGGTGACGGCGGCCGACGGCCTGATCGTCGTCACTCCCGTGTTCGCGGCCTCCTACAGCGGCCTCTTCAAGTCCTTCTTCGACGTGATCGATCCGGACGCCCTCTCCGGGAAGCCCGTCCTGATCGCGGCGACGGGCGGCACCGCCCGCCACTCCCTGGTCCTGGAGCACGCCGTGCGCCCGCTCTTCTCCTATCTCCGCGCCGTCGTCGTCCCCACCGCCGTGTTCGCGGCCTCCGAGGACTGGGGCTCGGGAGGAGACGAGTACACCGACGGCCTGCCCGGCCGCGTCCGCCGGGCGGGCGTCGAGCTCGCCGCCCTCATGGCGGCGCGCCCGGTCGGGGAAGAGCCCGAGGACGACGTCACCGTCCTCGAACGGCAACTCGCCGACCTGCGCTTCGACTGAGACGGGCCCCTGGGCCGGGCGGCGCCGGAGTGGTTCACATGGTTCATACTGTTCCGCCGTATGAGCGTGAACCGAGTGACGACGAGGACCGTGCCCGAGGAATCCGACGGTGGACGGACGCCACTCCGCGGCAGGGACGTCGAAATGGCGTTCATCGAGGCGCGGCTCGACGCGCTCGACCGGGGCGAAGGCGGAATCATCCGCGTCGAAGGCCCCGTCGGCATCGGCAGGTCCAGGATCCTCGCGGAGGCCGCGGCAGCCGCGAGGCGGCGCGGGACGAGGGTGTTCGAGGGAGCGGCGGACCCCGACGAACAGTTCGTGCCGCTCGGCCCGCTCCTCGACGGTCTGCTCTCCGGCGAGGAACCGCTGCCGGGCGCCGTCCGCCTCAGGGACCTCGCCACGACACCCGGCCGGCGCTTCTGGCTGCTCCAGGAACTGGGGGACCGCCTGCGGGAGACGGCGCGAAACGGCCCGCTGCTCGTCGTCCTCGACGACCTCCAGCGGTGCGACGACCTGACCCTCCTCACCTTCCACACCCTCGCGGCGGGACTCTCGTCGCACGCCATCCTGTGGGTGGTCGCCGTGCGCGGCGGCAGCGTGCCGTCGGGGGTTCGCACCACCCTGGACCGGATCCGTCAGGCGGGCGCACACGAGCTGGTCGTCGAAGCGCTGGAGGACCGTGCGGTCGCCCGGATCACCGAGGACGTCCTCGGCGCCCCTCCCGGCCCGGACGTCCTCCGCCTCGCCCACCGCGCCGAGGGGGTGCCCCAGCTGCTGGTGGAGCTGCTCGGCTCGCTGCGCGAGGAGGCGGTGACGATCGGGAACGGCATGGCCGGGCTGCCGGCCGGACCTCCCGCCCCACGGCAGCTCCCCTCCGTCGCGCGCCGCCTCGACCAGTTGTCCGACGGGGCGCGGGAGCTGGTGCAGACGGCGGCCGCCGTGGGCGGCACGGTCACCGTTCCGCTGCTCGCCGAACTGCTCGGCAGGTCCCCGGCGGCGCTCATCACCGCCGTACGGGAATCCCTCGACGCCGATCTGCTCGCCGAGAGCGGCGATCGCCTCGCCTTCCGCCACGACCTGGTCCGCGAGGCGGTGGACGCCGGCCTCCCCCTGCCCCTGCGTCAGGCCCTGCGCCGACAGGGCGCCGGGCTGCCGCCCGGGAGAGCACAAGCTGATGCTTCGGAGGCCGAGAGCCCGGCGCCGAGCGACGCCGTGGAGGCCGACCGGCTCCGCACCGAAGCGGCGGAACTCGCCGCCACCGCTCCCGGACCCGCCGCGGAGCGCAGCCTCAAGGCCCTGGAACTCGCCGGCGCGGACGCTCCGGAGCGTCCCCGGATCATCGCCGAGACGATCCCGCTGCTCTGGCAGACGGGCCGGGCCGCCCAGGCGCGTGAGCTGGGTGCGACCGCCCTGGCGGCCGGCGGGCTCGGACCCGAGGACGAGGCGCTCATACGCCTCGCCCTGGCACGCCTCGCCGTACCGTTCGACTTCTCCGAGGCGGTCCGGCAGGCCCGCGCCGGCGCGGCACTGCCCGGGATCTCCGCGACCGCGAAGGGACGACTGCTCGCCGTGCTCGCCGTCGGCCTGTCGATGTCGGGCGAGCACGCGGCGGCCGAACAGGTCGCCGCGGAGGCCTGGGAGACCGCGGCGGCAGCGGGGGACCGCGCCGCCGAGGCCACCCTGACGACGGTCCGTTCGGCCGTGAGCTTCCACCGCATGGACCTGACCGAGGCGTTCCGGCAGGCCGAGCGGTCCGCCGCGCTGGCCGACGCCCTGGGCGTCAGCACCTCGCTGTGGGTACCGGAGGCCCTGTGGCACGCCCTCCTGTCGAACACCACCGGACGCACCGCGGAGGCGCTCGCCGTCGCGGAGGAGGGCATCCGGATCACCGGGGAGCAGGGCCGGACGGCAGCCACCCGCATGTGGCTCATGACCCGCGCCCGCATCCTGCTGGAAGCCGGACGGCTGGCGGACGCCCGGGCCGACTGCGAAGCCGCGTCCGCGAACGACGATCCCGGCCCGGGCAACCTCGCCGACGTCACGCTCCGGTACGTGATGCTGCGCGTCGCCCTCCACACCGGCGACCGGCAGACCGTACAGGCGTACGCGGCGGAGGCCAGGCGCATGCGGAGCGACGGCGCACCCGTCGTCCGGCACTTCGGCTCCTGGATGCTGGCACTGACGGCCGACTTCGAAGGCCGGCCCGACCGTGCCATGGCCGAACTCGACGAGGTGATGACGTCGCCCGCCGAGGGCCGGCCCGCCTACGCCGGCCTCATCGACCCCGCCGACGCCCCCGTGCTCGTCCGGCTGGCGCTGCGGGCGGGCGCGCTCGAACGGGCCGCGCAGGCGGTCGCCCAGGCCGAGCGACGAGCCGCACTCAATCCCGGCCTCACGTTCCTCGCCGCCACCGCCGCGCACGCCCGGGGTCTCCTCGACAACGACCTCGCCCCCCTCGTACGCGCCGTACGGCTCTACGAGGACTGCCCCCGGGTGCCGGCCCGGGCGTCGGCACTGGAGGACGCCGGACGCAAGCTGGCAGCCACCCGAAGGTCCGAAGCGGTGCCGTACTTCGAGACGGCCCTCGCGCTCTACGCGCGCGCGGGCGCCGAACGGGACGCCGCACGGGTGCGCCGCCGCCTGCGGGCCGCCGGTGTCCGCAAGCGCCCCGCGACCGCCGGACTCGACGGCGCCTGGCCCGAGCTGACGGCCGCGGAGACACGCGTGGTACGGCTCGTGGCCCGAGGGCTGACCAACCAGCAGGCGGCCGAGGAGCTCTCCCTCTCACCGCACACGGTGAGTTCGCACCTGCGCCGGGCCTTCACCAAGCTGGACGTCACCTCGCGCACGGAGCTGAACCGGCTGGTCACGCGTCGCGACAGCGGAGAGTAGTCGCTTCGTATCCCCTGTGGGCGTCATGGCAATGGACGATTCATGCGATGTGCCGACGTCGTCGTTTCCTCAGACTGATCAAGAACCGCGGAATGGAGAGGTCCGCGGGGACCCTTGATCGAGAGAGGAACAACGCATGACCGTAAGGCTCCAGCGAGCCCGCCCCGGCAGCCCCGAGCTCCAGGCACTCGTCGACGAGCTCGCGGAGCGGCTCGGCCGGTCCGTCGCCGTCGACGACCCGCTGGTCCGCATGGTCTGCACGAGCCGCCACTTCGGCGACGAGGACCCGGTGCGCATCGGCACCCTGCTGCAGGGCCGCGCCGACAACGCGGCCATCCGGCACGTCCTCGCCCAGGGCGTGACCCAGTGGGCGAGGCCCGGCTTCATCGACGGCCGTGACGACCTCGGACTGCTGCCCCGGTACGTCGTGCCGCTGCGCGAGCGCGGGCATCTCCTCGGGCTCCTCGTGGTGGTCGTCCCCGAGAAGACGCTGGGGGAGGAGGATACCCGCGCCATCGCCCGGGCCGCGGACGCCATGTCGGCACAGATGTACGGAGAGCAGATCGCCGCCGACACCCGGAAGACCGACGAGCGGGACCTGGCCCTCGCACTCGTCGGCACCGACGTCGCGGCACGCACCACCGCGCGTCGGCGCGGCAGGGAAACGGGGCTCCTCCGCTCGGCGGAGCACGTCCTGGTCACCGTCGTCCGGCTCAGCTGCGGGGCGGAGGCCGTGCGCCGGTCCGAGGCCGCCCTGTGGGCCGCGCTCGAGGGGCACCGGCAGACGCGCTCCGCCCAGGGACTCATCGCGATCGGCAAGGAGCGGGCGCTCCTGCTCCAGCTCCGCGACCGGCCGCCGCACCCGGACGAGGTCGCCGCCCAGTCCGCCCGCATCCTCGACGAACTCCGCACCTTCCTGGACCCGTCGGCGGACCCCGTGATCGGCGTCGGCGGCCGCCACGCCACCCTGGACGACGCGTGGACGTCGTACGAGCAGGCGCTCGTGGCGGCCCGTGCGGCACGCCGACTGCCCTCCCTGAACAGCATCGGCGACTGGGAACTCCTCGGGGAGCTCTCCGTACTGCTGCAGCTCCCCGAGCACGCTCTGAACGCGTCGCTGGTCCCGAAGCCGCTCCGCACCCTGGCCGAGGCTCACGGCGGCGACCGCCTGCGGGACACCCTGCGCTGCTTCCTCGAACACGCGGGCTCGATCCCCAAGACCGCGGAGACGCTGGGCATCCACCGCACCTCGCTGTACTACCGCCTGCGCCAGATCCAGGAGCTCACCGGACTCGACCTCGACGACGGTGCCCACCGGCTCGCCCTGCACCTCGGCCTCAGGGTCGGGGAACTCCTCGACGCGGGCGCCGGCAGGCCCGTCTGACCCCGGACTCGCTTCGACAAAGCGAGGAGGATCCACGGCCCGATTCCTACAGCTCGCGGTGGTGCGGGCGACGGGCCCCATTCGATGATGTCCGGACGGGCGGGGACGAACGTACCGCCTCTGACCAGGGGAGAGGTCATGCAACAACTGATCACGACGGACGGCGCACGGCTCGCGTACCAGGACACCGGCGGCGAGGGCATCCCGCTGGTGATGCTGCACGGCTGGGGGCAGACGCAGGCGATGTTCCGCCATCAGACCGAGGGGCTCGCGCCCGCCCGTCGGGTCGTCACCGTCGACCTCCGCGGCCACGGGCAGTCGGGCAAGCCGCGCCACGGCTACCGCATCGCCCGGCTCTCCCGCGACGTGCTCGAACTCGTCGACCACCTCGGCCTGGAACGGTTCGACGCACTGGGCTGGTCCATGGGCGCCTCGGTGTGGTGGAGCTTCATCGACCAGTACGGAACCGGTCGGATCCGTCGATTCGTCACCGTCGACCAGCCCGCGGCGGTCGCCGCCGTGCCCTGGATGACCGAGCGGGAACAGCGGGACTCCGGCGCCATCTTCGACGTGTCGGGGCTGCTGTACCTGGGCGCGTCCCTCGCGGGACCGGAAGGCGACACGGTCCGCGCCGACTTCGTGCGCGGCATGTTCTCCGGCGAGCCCGACCCCGAGGTACTGGACTTCGTCGCCGAGGAGATCCGGTCGACACCCGCCCACGCGGGCGTACCGCTGCTGTTCGACCACTGCGCGCAGGACTGGCGGGACGTGCTTCCCCGGATCGATGTGCCGACCCTGGTGATCGGCTGCGAGGGAAGCCATGTGCACCCCGATTCGCAGCGCTTCGTCGCCGAGCGGATTCCCGGCGCACGCCTGCACGTCTTCGCCTCCGACGTGGCGAGCTCGCACTTCCCCTTCCTGGAGAACCCGCCGGCCTTCAACGCCGTGGTGGAGAAGTTCCTGGCCGAGGAGCCGGCGAACGGGGTGTGAACCCGCCCTCCGCCCGCACGCACCTACCGCCAGGAATCCCCATGCCCCTCACACTGACGTCCCGTGCGCCCGGACGGGTGCCCCGGCCGGCGCCCGACCCGGTCTCGCCCTCCTCCCGCTCGGGGTGGCTGGTCCAGATGCTCTCCGAGATGCCGGAGACGAACGGGCGGACCCACGTCTACCTCGGCGTCCACGTCCGTGGGCCCGTGACCGTCGTCCACGAGCGTTCCAGGACCCTGTTGGAACCGAGTGACCTGGTCTTCTGCGACCCGGCCCGACCGCACCTGCTCCAGTTCGGCGAAGACTGCCAGATGATCTTCTTCCGGGTGCCCCGCTGCCATCTGGGCGTCACGGGGCCGGAACTGGACCGGGTGCTCGGCATACCCGTACGCGGCGGGGAGGGGATCGGGGCGCTGGCGTCCGACTTCCTGACCGCGCTCGCGGCCAGGCCGGAGTTCCGCCGGTCCGCGATCGGGGACCGGCGTGCCCGCACGGCCGTCCACCTCCTCTCCGTCCTGGTCGTGGAGCTCCTCGCAGCGGACACGACGGACACGGCCGACGACGCGGCCGGAGCCGGCAACGAGCTCCTGTCCCGGATCCACGCCCACATCGAGGAACACCTGATGGACCCGGACCTCTCGCCGGAGTCCATCGCACGCGCCCACCACATCTCCGTCCGGTACCTGCAGAAGCTGTTCCAGAACGACGGCAGCACGGTGAGCCAGTGGGTGCGGCAGCGCAGGCTCGAGTCCTGCCGGTTCGAGCTGGGCCACTCCACCCGGAGAACCACGATGGCCGCGATGGCGCACCGCTGGGGCTTCAGCAGCCCCTCGCACTTCAGCCGCACGTTCCGCGGGGCCTACGGCATGAGCCCCAGCGAATGGCAGGCCCTGGCGACCTCGGCCTTCGCGCCGGTGACCGCCGACGCCCAGGACGAGCGACGGCGCTGAGACGCGCGCGCTCCGTCATGCCCGACACCGAGAAGAGAACTCGTATGTCCCACCCCACCGTCGTCCTCGTGCACGGCGCCTTCACGGACGCGACCGGCTGGATAGGCGTCATCGCGGAACTGCGGAGCAGCGGTATCCCGGTGATCGCCCCGCCGAACCCGCTCCGGGGCCTGGCATCGGACGCCGCCTACCTCTCCTCCGTCCTGACGCAGGTCGAGGGTCCGGCCGTCCTCGTCGGCCACTCGTACGGTGGTGCGCTGATCACGGTGGCCGGCGCCGCGGAGAACGTCGTGGGGCTCGTCTACGTGGCCGCCTACGTGCCCCAGGAAGGCGAGAGCCTCGACCGGCTCCAGCGGAGCTTCCCCGATCCTCCCCTGAAAGGCAGCCTGAAGGAGTGGACCTACCCGCTCCACGACGGCGCCCGGGCCGTCGAGGTCACCATAGAGGAGACGGCGTTTCCCTCCGTCTTCGCGGCGGACGTGCCCGGGGATGTCGCCGGCGTCCTGGCGGCTGCCCAACGCCCCTTCGCCGCGGCCGCGTTCACCGAGACCGCGGCCGTGGCGGCATGGCGGACGAAACCGTCCTGGGCCCTCGTGGCCGGGGCCGACCGCACGATCGGCCCCGAGGTCCAGCGCTTCGGCGCCGCACGGGCCGGCGCCGTCGTCGTCGAACTCCCCGACGCCTCCCACGCCGTCGCCCTCTCCGAGCCCACGAGAGTCGCCGATCTGATCAGGACCGCGGTACGAGCGACAGGCTGACCGACCGAGCGACCGAGCCGGGAAAGGGGAGTCGTGTACGAGGAGAAGTCGTTCGGTGCCGTTCTCCGCGGTCTGCGGCAGCGAGGACGTCTGACGATGGAGGAGTTGGCCGAGGCGTCGGGTGTGAGTGTCCGGGCCATCGGCGACATGGAGCGGGGTCGCAGTCGGGTTCCGCAGCGGCGCACGGTGGTGGCGCTGGCGGAGGGGCTCGGGCTCACGGACGGTGAGCGGGAGGCGCTGCTGACCACGGCGCGGGCGGCGCGTCCGACGCGAGCGGTCACGGTGGCGGGGACGGTCGTGCCGCCGCGGTCGGTGGGGGACTTCACGGGGCGCGAGGCGGAGCTGGCGCTCCTGCGGAACGCCGCGGAGCGGGCTCCGGCGGGCGGCGCGTCGGCGTGGGTCGTCTCGGGTCCTCCGGGGTGTGGGAAGACGACGCTGGCGCTGAAGGCGGCGGCGGACCTCGTAGAGAGGTTCCCCGACGGGTGCTTCGTGGTGGACCTGCACGGGGTGGACGGCCCCGTGGACACGGGGGAGGCGCTGCTGAAGCTGCTGAAGGCCCTCGGGGTGTCGGACCGCCGGCTGGCGCAGGAGGACGAGCAGGGCCGCGCGGGGCTGCTGCGGGCGCTGCTGGGCGACCGCCGGTGCCTGGTCGTGTGGGACAACGCCCGCGACGAGAAGCAGGTGCGTGCGCTGCTGCCGGCAGGCGGGCGGAGTCTGGTGCTGGTCACAAGTCGGCGGCCCTTGACCGGTCTCGAGCACGTCGACCGCCTCCCCCTGTCGGAGATGGCGCAGGAGGAGGCGGTCGATCTGCTGCGCCGGATCCTGGGCAAGGAGCGGGCCGACGCGGAGGCCGAGGACGTGGCGCGGGTGGCGGAGCTGTGCGGGCGACTGCCCCTGGCCCTCCGGGTGGCGGCGAACTGGCTGACGGTCCGGTCCGGATGGACCGTCGGCCGCCTGGTCCGGCGCCTGGCCGACGAAGAACGCCGCCTGGGCGCACTCACCGCCGGCGACGTGCGCGTGGAGGCCGCCTTCGAACTGTCCTACCGTCAGCTGACCGGCCAGGCAGCACACATGCTGCGGCTGCTGAGCCTGGTCCCGGGGCCGGACATGACCGCTGCCTACGGTGCCGCTCTGACCGCCACGGCCGTCTTCGAGGCCGAGGACGTGATGGAGGAACTCGTCGAGGCCGGCTTGCTGCAGGCCACCTTCACCGGTCGCTACCAGTTGCACGACCTGCTGCGGCTGTTCGCGCGCGCCCGGCTGTCCCGCGAGGAGGAACCCGGCGAGCGGGAGGCGGCCGACGACCGGCTGCGCACCTGGCTGCTGGAGACGGCCACGGTCGCCGGCCGCTGGTACCAGCCCGCGTACGGGGCGCCGCCGCCCTCCTGGCAGGGCCTGGTCCCGCTGGAGAGCGCCGACCAGGCCCGTGACTGGCTCCGGAACGAAGCGCCCTCCTGGCTCGCCGCCCTGCGCGCCGCCGCCGGGCGGGACGAGCACATCCAGGTCGTGGAGACCGTCCACGCCATGGAATGGTTCTGCGACCTGTGGGTCCACTGGGGACACTGGCCCGAGGTCTTCGGTCTGGCCGCCGAGTCCGCCGCCGCGCTCGACGACCCGTACATGCGGGCGTTCCACCTCAACTGCCAGTCCTGGGCCCTGAACGCCTGCGGACGGCGCCACCGCGAGGCCGTCGAACGGGCCGAGGAAGGACTGGAACACGCCCGCCGCGCCCAGGACGTCCACCAGCAGGTCTCGGCACTGATGCACACGGCCAGCGCGTACCGGCAACTCGGCGACCCCCGGAAGGTCGCGGAGAAGGCCCTCGCGGCCATGGGCCTGTCCGAGGACACCGGTCACTACGAGGCCTGGCCCCAGGCCGTGCGCCTCTACGGAAGCGCCCTGCGCCTGCTCGGCCGTGCCGAGGACGCCCTGACCGAGCACGAGCGCATCATCGCGTTCCTCGACGCGCCCGACTGCCCGGTGACCGGGCACATCGCCGACATCTTCCGTGCCCACACGATGCAGGCCATCGGTCACGACCACGCCGCGCTGGGGCGGTGGCGGGAGGCCGCCGACCACTTCCGCGACGCCCGGGTCAGGTCGTGCGCCATCGGCATCTCCCACAGGGAAGGCGAAACGCTGAGGCATCTGGCGGAGGCCCTGATCGAACTGGGAGAGACCGAGGAGGCCCGCTACTGCCTGCGCCAGGTCCTCTCCCTCGGCGACCTGGCCGACGACAAGGACCTGAGGACCGCGCGGGCGCTCCTGGACTCGCTCCCCGCCGGATGATTCCGGACCGCTCGGCCGGCGTGTGCGGCCTGAGCGGCTCGTGGGGCTCATGCGGCTTGGGGCGCCGACCGGGACCAGCCGGTCAGGCCGTGCTGTCCTCCGCGCGGGTGGGGAGCCGCCCCGCCGCCGCGAGCCGGGACAGCCGCTGGTGTTCCCGGTCGGCCCAGCGTCGGACCCGGTCGGGCTCCAGCGGCGTGCCGTGGCCGACGTGGAGTGCGGTGGGGTTCAGGGCGAGCATGTTCCGCAGGCTGGCGAGGTTCTGCAGCGGGTCGTCGTGGAAGGGCGGGTTGGCGGGCCGGCCCCGCACGAGACCGAAGAGGGAGTTGGCGATCAGGTCGCCGGCGACGAGGTCTCCCTGGTCGGTGAGGACGGAGACCGAACCCGCGGTGTGCCCCGGTGTGGGCATGATGCGGGCCGCGATCCCGAAGTCCTCCAGGTCGGTCTCGCCCGTCACGAGGACCCCGGGTTCGAACGGTTCGACGCGCATGTGCAGGTTCCTGTTCCCGGCCATGAGGCGGCCCGTCGGCCCGGTGGGCAGATAGGGTTCGCGGGCCCGGCCGGTGCGGTACGGGCCGAGGTCGGCGACGTGCCCTGCCACGGGTGCCCCGGTCAGGCGGTGCAGTTCGGCGGCGGAGCCGAAGTGGTCGATGTGGCCGTGGGTGATGACGATCAGCGACACGTCGGTGGGGTCCACCCCATGGGCCGCGACCTGTTCGTAGATCCTCCGGCCGCTGCCGGGCGTTCCCGCGTCGACGATGACGGGCCGACGGCCCAGCAGCAGATACGCGTTGATGTTGTGCCGGCCCATGACCGGGATGGGGACGACCTTGGTTCGGGACACGGTTCTCTCCTTGGGCATGACTGTCTTCCGCCGCGCGGTGGTCCGCGGGCGGTCAGGGGTACGGCGGGATCAGCGGAAGCGGCGCCGGTACTGGGCGGGAGTGGTTCCGAGGCGGCGCCGGAAGGAACGGTGCAGGCTCTCCACGGAACCGAGGCCGCTGAGGGCGGCGATCTCGGGCAGGCCGTGGCTGCTGTCCTGGAGCAGCCTGCGGGCGGCGTCCAGCCGGACGGACTCGACGTACGCGGTCGGAGTGGTGCCCGTACGCTCGCGGAACAGCCGGGAGAAGTGACGCACACTCAGGTGCAGCCGTGCGGACAGGGCTTCGGCCGACAGGTCCTCGGTGAGGTGCTCACCGATCCACACGCGCAGGTCGTCCAGCCGGTCGCCGGGCGCCGCGGGAGGCGCGAGCGGGGCGCTGAACTGGCTCTGACCGCCGGCACGTTTGACGTACATGACCATCGTCCGGGCGGCGGCCAGGGCGCGTTCGGGGCCGTGGTCCTCGGTGACCATGGCCAGGGCCATGTCCATCCCCGAGGCGATGCCGGCGCACGTCCACAGACGGCCTTGCCGGATGAAGATCGGATCCGGATCGACGGTGACGAGCGGGTGGTCGGCGGCCAGCCGCGCGGCCGTCCGCCAGTGGGTCGTGGCGGAACGGCCGTCCAGCAGGCCCGCCGCCGCCAGCAGGTGCGCGCCCGAACAGATGGAACCCAGCCTGGGGACGCCGGGTGCCGTTTCGCGCAGCCAGTCGGTGATCCCGCGGTCGACCATCGGCTCCACCTCGTGGCCGTGCACCCGGACGGCCCCCGACACGAGCAGGGTGTCCACGTCTCCGTCCACCTCGTCCAGGGTCAGGTCGGCCATCAGCCGGATCCCGCTGGAGGTGGTCACCGGCTCGCCCTGGGCCGTCGCGACGCGGACGGTGTAGCCGGGGCGGCCGGTGCCGGCGACCCGTGTGGCGACGGAGAACACCTCGGCCGGACCGGTGACGTTGAGCAGTTCGACGCCGGGGAAGGCCGCGATGACGACCCTGTGCGGTGGAAGCATGTGCCGATCATTCCGCCCCGCCCAGAGGGCCGCAATGACCATGTTCTGTCAGATCCGGACATGCGGCGCTCGGGCGCGGTGCCCGGTTGCCGGGCTCACCTCCCACCTCCGCGCGAAGGCGTCGGCGTGCGCCTCGACACGGACGGGCACGACGGGCGCCTCGACACAGGTGGGTGCGACTACGAAGCAATTCGGACGGAACAGGCCTGTGATTCGGTCCTGCGGCAGGCCTGGTTCGTCATAATGTTGCAGCTTCTGTCACATGGCGTCACCGATGGAATCTTTGTCCAGTCGGCTGATACACCTTTCCCCGCAGGCGTTACACCTCAGACGCCAGTGCGGTAGTCGTCGGTCCGGTCTGTGCCGGGCGTGGAAAGGGTGGGCATTGCTGGATACGTGCAACAGCCCACGCCGTGCCGGACACAGACTGCTCCACCTCGCCCTGGCCCAGTGCCGGGCGGCCCGTTCCACCCTCGCCCTGCGGGTTCACGGCAGGCCCGGAGGGTTGTTCCACCTCCGGCAGGGCCAGGTGGTGGCGGTCGAGACACCCGGTGCCCCAGGGGTGGAGGCGCTGCTGCTGCGCTCAGGACGGGTCAGTGCCGCGGACTGGTCGTCGCTGTCACCGACCGGAGCGCTCGAGCCGGGCGCCGAGCTCGTGGCGAGAGGACGCATCGGGGCGGCCGAACTGAAGGTGGTCACGATGATGGCCCTCCGGGACGCGGTCTTCGCCGTCGTCGCGGGGGAGACCGCCGAGTGCGTCGCCGTCAAGCAGGGCGGGCCGACCGTTCCCGCCGTCGGCGGCGAGGATCCGCTGAAGCTCCTGGAGGAGGCGGCCCGGAAGGTCGTCGGACTCGAAGCGCTGCCGCAGGCCGTTCTCCCCGACCGCGAGCGGGTCGTCGCCGGCCGCGGTGTGGTGGGGCCGGCCGAGGACCTGGCCCCGCACCGCAGGGAGATCCTCTTCCACGCCAACGGCAGGCGCACCGCACGCGACATCGCCTTCGTGGTGGGCCGCGGCGTCTACCAGGTCACGGTCGAGATCTCCCGGATGCTCGGCGAGGGGCTGCTGGAGCGAGCGGGCCGGGGCGAGGTGCTCGGCACGACGACGGCGTGGTCGGTCCCGGCACTCGAACCGCGGCGCGTGGCCGCCGCTCCGGACGCCGTGGACGAACGTACGGAGCTGCCGTACCGCGTCCCGGGCGCCAGCGGATTCACGACGAAGGCCCTCGTCACGGACCCGTCCGCGACGGGGTGAAGGGCCTCCGGACACGGAGTCGTACCCGAGCGGTGACGGGTGGGCCGCCGGCCCATGGCGCTCGGGGAAGTCAGGAACATGTGCGAAGGGAAACGAATGGACCATGAGGCGTTGACCGGGGAGATGAGAGGTCTCCGCGATCAGATCCCGGGAATCACCGACACGGCCCTGGCGGCCGTCGACGGACTGCTGATCGCTGCCGACATGGAGGACGGCATAGAACCCAACGGCCTCGCAGCCCTCGCCGCGGCCAGTCTCGGCCTCGCACGCCGCACGACCGGTGCGACCGGCCGTGGGGCTCTGCGCCGGACCGTGGCGTACGGCAGCTCCGGCTGCGCGGCGGTCTACGCGGTGGCCGACACGGCGCTGATGGTCGTCCTGGGCGACGAGGGGATGGACCTCGAGCGCCTGCACGTCGAATCCCAGCCCGTGTTGAAGCGTGTCGAGGCGATTCTGTCCGGAAGGAAGTGACGGCGATGGTGACGAAGCCCATGGTGCAGGGATTCTCGGACGCGATCCAGGGACTGGTGAAGGAGCTGCGGGCGGAGGCCCCGGACTGCGTGGCGGCCGGCGTGGTCGACATGGGGACGGGCATGCTCCTCTCGTACGAGACGATCGACAGCCACCCGCCCGAGGTCCTCGACCTGCTCGCGGGAGCCACGCTGGACCTCTTCCAGGGCCGCACCGTCGTCCTGATCGAGGACGTGTTCAAGGAGCGGCGCGGTGTCGACAGCACCCAGCACTACTTCCAGGAGATCCTGGTCAACAGCGCCAACCTGACACACCTGTTCATCCGCATGACCGAGAGTCAGGACGTCGTCGCGGTCGTCGTCTGCCGCAAGTCGGTGAACGTGGGCATGCTCTTCGCCCAGGCGCGGCGCGTGGTCAAGGCCTACGGGCTCTGACGGCATAGCGGACCCTGCCGGGACGAAACCGCCCCCACTGGCACGCGGACGCGTCCCGCGAGAGGGGGAGGACAGGGAGGGGGACGCTTCCGGGGTCGGCCCACGCCCTCGGTCCGGTCCGCCCGGACCGGGGGCGTGGGCCGTGGGCCGGCGATCACGAGCACATGCGGAGCCGGACCGCGGACGCGTGAACCCGGCAGCGGCTCCGACCGCGGCTGCGGTGGGGCGACGCTGCGGAGGCAGCGGGGAAGGGGCAGGTCGGAGTGCGTGGGGAGCGGTCCGGGAGGAAGATGGAGAGGTGTGGGGGCGACGCCGGTGGATCTGCCGGATGGTCAGCAACGGGATGTGAGCAGGATGGTTGACCGTGCAACGAGCAGTCGGGGCGCGGCCCGGGAACGCACGGAGCGTGACTCCCGAGCCTCCCGCACGGAGCGTGACTCCCGAGCCTCCCGCACGGAGCCTGACTCCCGCGCTGCCCGTGACTCCCGCGACAGCCGCCGTCACGACCGGCCCCGGCATCAGGTCCGCATCCCCGGCTTCGCGCGTGAGGGTGCGGAGATCGGTCTGGGCGACGCCGTCGCCCGGGCGACCAAGGCGGTCGGCATCCGGCCCTGCGGCGGCTGCGGCCGCCGCGCCGAGGCGCTGAACAGGTGGATGACGATCGGCGGCGAACACGACCGCTGACGGGCGGCAGGCCTCGTCCGCGCAGCAGGAGTTCGCCGGGCGCGTTCGCACGGCAGGGCCCACGGGGCGCGCCCGCGAGGCACGGCTCCACCGGGCGCGCCCGCACGGCAGGACCTCATCGAACGCCGCCGCGCGTTCCGGGCTGACGGCCCGACAGAGTGTGCGTGAGGAGTGACCGATGGACGCCGAGATCACCGACACCGTCATCGCCACCGGCCCCCCGCCGGAGGCCGAGGTACGGCCCTCGCCGCCGGCCCCCGCTTCCGCTTCCCCTCCCGCCCTTCCCACGCTCGACCCGGAGGACTTCCGGCCCGCGAGCGCCGTCGACGAAGCCATTCCCACCGTGCCACGCGACACCGCCCAGGCCCGCTGCGGCTGTACCACGGCCGCCTCCCCGGGCGGCGAGGAGGGCGACGGCGGCACGACCCTCGGGTACGTCTACGCGTTGGGGCGCGTCCACGCCCTGTTCCCCGACCTCTCCGTCCAGCACGAGTACTTCCAGGCGGCCGGTGCCGGAGGGAGGACCGACAGCACGGACGCCGAGGCCCTGTACCGCGTCCTCTCCGACCCGGAGAACCGATACATCGCCCGGCAGATGTGCTTCGTGCTCTCCGTCGAGGGCGTCGAGACCCACATCCTGAGGCCGGCCGACCAGACCGAACTGGACGAGCTCGTGGAGGCCCTGCGCCCGGTCAGGGACAACCGCGACCTGGCCGTGGTCGTCGGATACCTCGGCCCGGTCGCGCCTCCCGGCGCCTGCCAGGGGCTCTCCCTCACCCAGGTGAGCGTCGAGAAGGTCTGGGCCTTCGACCGCAAGGAGCTGATCAAGGCGATCGAGCGCCGCGTCGACGTCTCCAAGAAGGAGTTCGAGAGGGGAGCGCGGGACACGCTCGACCGGCTGCTCCAGCTCGGCAACAACGCCGGCACCCTGCCGACCGAGCGGGCCGTCAACCACCTGACGGTCAGGTCCCAGGAGATCTACCAGACGTGCCACGAGAGGCGCGACGAGGGCTACGTCCTCTCCGGGGTGGAGGCCGGTCCATCCCGGCTCAGCACCCGGTCGCAGACCGTCGTCACGGTCGTGTTCTCCTACACCCACCGTCAGACCAACGTCGTCGTGCGGTCCTTCGCCCGCGTCGACGTCACGGGGCTCTTCCCGCGCACGGTGACCTCGTTCCAGGACTACTACCACCGGTAACCGAGACAGAAGGAGGCGAACGGACATGCGTATCCCCGGATTCGCCGTCGAGTCGCCGGCACGCGACGCGACCGCCGGTGACCGAGTCCACCCCCAGTTCTTCACCTGCGAGGAGGAACTGGCACCGGTGTGCCGCCACCGGTGCAAGGGCGCCCACAACCCGCGCGCGTGCGTGCGGCGGTGCCTGGACAAGGCCTGCTCGGAGAAGTGGTGACCGCGATGCGCACCCCCGGATTCGAGCGCCCCGTCGTCGGGACGCGTCCGGCCCCGGAGGCGCCGGAACCCGACCGGCTGTTCCCGCAGCTGGAGTCCTACTGCTCGCGCGAGTGCCGTGTGGAATGCGGCTTCAGCCACGAGTACGGCTCACCGGAATGGGCCGAGTGCTTCGACTCCTGCATGGACACGTGCCGCTGACCGAGCAGCGGCCGTCACCACCTCGCGCGGAGGTGACCCGACATGGGCCTCCCGGGATTCACCCGAAACCCACCGGTCGCCGCACCCGGCGACCGACTCGTCCCCCAGCACTTCACGTGCGAGGAGGAGCACGGGCCGTACTGCGAGATCGTCTGCGAGCACTCCGGGAACCCCCGGTGCTTCGGCGAGTGCATCAGGCGGGTCTGCTACACCGACCGGGGAGCGAGGTGACGCGGAGGGAGCGAGACGGCGCACAAGGACCGAGACGACCTGCCGGGCCCGGGATGGCCTGGCGAGCCCCCGAGATGGCCCGGCAGGACCGAGACGACCTGCGGGACCGAGTCGACCCGGCAGGACCGACAAGACCTGCCGGACCGAGAAGACCTGCCGGACCGAGTCGACCCGGCAGGACCGAGACGACCTGCGGGACCGAGATGGCCCGGCAGGACCGAGACGACCTGCGGGACCGAGTCGACCCGGCAGGACCGACAAGACCCGCCGGACCGAGATGACCCGGCGGGACCGAGACGACGCAGGGGTGCCCATGGACCTCCTGGACCTGGTCGGCCTCACGCCCGTCATGGCGCGGACCACCGGCCGGGCCTCGGTCGTGGTCGGTCTGATCGACGGCCGCGTCGCCCTGGACCACCCGGCCTTCGCCGGCCGTGCGGTCCGGGAACTGAGGCCCACCGGCGGTACGGGGGCCTGTCGCGGCGGCGACGTGTGCTGCGCGCACGGCACCGCCGTGGCCGGGCTCATCGCCGGGAGCCGGGGCGTCTGTCCCGGCTGCACCCTGCTGTCCCGGCCCCTGTTCGCGGACCGGCCGGCCGACGGCGGTCCCGCGACCTGTCTGACGGGCGTACGGACCGGGGAGCTGGCCGAGGCGATCGTCGAGATCGTCGACGCGGGTGTCCACGTCCTGAACCTCAGCATGGCGCAGCCGGCGCCCTCCGCCGTCCGTGACCACGCGCTGGAGGGCGCCCTCGACCACGCCGCGGCCCGGGGCGTGATCGTCGTGGTCGCCGCGGGGAACCAGGGCCGGCTGGGCGGCGCCGTGCTCACCGACCACCCGTGGGCGATCCCGGTGACCGCGTACGACCGCGCCGGCCGCCCCATGACCCGGTCCAACCGGGGCGCGTCCATCGGCCGCCACGGCGTCGGTGCCCCCGGCGACCGGGTCCCGGGCCCGGGGCTCGACGGCCGCACCCTCGTCCTGAGCGGTACGAGCGCCGCCGCGCCCTTCGTCACGGGGGCGGTCGCCCTCCTCCGCTCGGCCTTCCCGAAGGCCGGTCCGGCGGCCGTGCGGTACGCGGTCACGCACGGGCCCGTCCGACGGCGCTCGGTGACGCCGCCGCTGCTCGACGCCTGGGCCGCGTACACGGCACTCCGGGCGATGCCGGTGTGACGGGCGGACTCCCACCGGGCCGGTCGAAGGCCGGCCACCGCACCGGCCACGCGCTGGCCACGGCACCAGCCACCAGTCCCAAGCCACCAGCACCGCACCGACCACGGAGACATCATGAACGCCGCCGGCCCCGACACCTCCCGTGACTACCTCAAGCGCACGGCCGAACCGGTCCGTGAGCACCTGTCCGCCGCCACCGAGCTCCAGACCTTCCTGGCGGGTGCCGGCGACCTCACCCTGGACCAGCGGCTGCTCCTCGTCGACCAGGCCCTGGTGCTGATGGAGGGCAACTACGTCCATCTGCCCCTGAAGATCGCGATGCACGCCGTCAACCCCGTGCAGCGGCTGCGGCTCATCCGCCGCGAGCTGGAACAGCAGACCCCCGAGACGATGGAACCGGAGTGGGCCTTCCACGCGCAGATGGCGCAGGTCTTCCACTCGGTCCGCGACCTGCACACCAACTACCGGCTGCCCGAGCCCTTCGCGAGGAAGATCGCCTTCCTTCCGTTCCGGGTCGAGGAGTGCACCGACGGACCGGAACCCCGCTTCCTGGTCACCCGCATCACCCAGGGCTTCTCCGCCCCCGGCTTCGTACCGGGCGTCGAGATCACCCACTGGAGCGGCATCCCCATCGAGCGGGCCGTGGAGCTGAACGCGGCCCGGTTCGCCGGGAGCAACGCGGCGGCGCGCCGCAGCCGCGGCGTCCAGTCGCTGACCGTGCGCTCGCTCTCGGCCCATCTGCCGCCGTTCGAGGAGTGGGTGACCGTCAGCTACACGGACACCGACGGCGTCGCGCGCGAGCTGCGGCAGAACTGGCAGATCGTGGACAACCTCCCGCCGTTGCCCGCCCCGAGCGGTGACGCCGCGCTCGTGATGGGCGTCGACGACGAGTCCGAGGAGATCGGCCGGGCCAACATCATGCTCTTCGCCCCGCACGTGGTCGCACGGCAGCGGGCCGTGGACGCGGGGCAGTCGCCCACCGCCGCGGCGGGCGAGATCGTGAGCACGATGCCGCAGGTCTTCACCGCCCGTACCGTCGACACCCCGTCGGGCACCTTCGGTCACCTCCGCATCCACACCTTCAGCGTCCGAGACGTCGAACCCTTCGTCGAGGAGTTCCTCCGGCTCGTGGGCGCGCTGCCGCAGAACGGGCTGATCCTCGACGTACGCGACAACGGCGGCGGCCTGGTCTGGGCGTCCGAGCTCACCCTCCAGACACTGACGCCGCACCGGATCGCACCGGAGCCGTTCCAGTTCATCAACACGCCGCTCAACCTGCGGCTGTGCCGCAACCACGCCAGTCTCAGGCCCTGGCTGGAGTCCATGGAGCAGGCCGTCGAACTCGGCGCCGCCTTCTCCGCCGCCGTACCCCTCACCCCGGAGGGACCCGCCAACGCGATCGGCCAGCGCTACTTCGGCCCGGTCGTGCTCATCACCAACGCGCGCTGCTACTCCGCCACCGACATGTTCGCCGCGGGCTTCCAGGACCACCGGATCGGCACCGTGCTCGGCACCGACGACAACACCGGGGCCGGCGGCGCCAACGTCTGGGCGCACGACGACATCATCGAGTTCTTCCCGATCCCCGACAGCCCGTACCGTCCGCTGCCGAACGGAGCGGGCATGCGCGTGGCGATCCGCAGGTCCCTGCGGGTCGGCGAACGCGCCGGCACGCCGCTGGAGGACCTCGGCGTCGTACCGGACGAGCGCCACCGGATGACCCGGCGGGACCTGCTGCAGGGCAACGTCGACCTCCTGGCACGCGCCGGTGAACTCCTCAAGGCCCGGCCCGTCCGCGAGCTGACCATCACCGACGCCACGCGTGCCGACGGCTCGCTCCGCCTGAAGCTCAGGACGGCCAACGTCGACCGCGTGGACGTCTACCTCGACCGGCGTCCCCGTACCTCCGTGGACGTCCCCGACGGTCAGGTCGAGGTCACGGTCCCCGGAGCCACCGGCGCCGGTTCGGTGCGGGTCGACGGCTTCGCCGAGGGCGAGCTCGTCGCCGGCCGCACCGAGCGGCTCTGAGGACACGCCCCAGGGCCCGTCCGGCGCCGTCCGGCGTCAGGCGGCACGGGCGAGGGCGTCGCGGGCGGCCTTCTCGGCCGTGGTGCGGTCCTCCGGGACCAGACCGATGCGGGTGCGCCGGTCGAGGAGGTCGGAGGTGTCGAGTGCGCCCTCGTGCCGGACGGCCCACAGCAGTTCGGCGCCGGTCACCGGGTGGCCGGGCACCACGGGCCGGGCGAGGTCCGGGTCCTGCGCGCCGAGCGCGTGGACGGCCGGCGCCTCGGAGCCGTAGCGGTGCACGAGGCGCGCCGGGACGTCGAGCCCGGCGAGGGTCCGCGGCGCGGCGGCGCCGACCAGGGGCACCGACGCGGTGCGGCACGGGCCGGCGGTGAGGCCCCGGGCGGCCACGGCCGCGTCGACGGCGTCCTGGGCCATGCGCCGGTAGGTGGTCAGCTTGCCGCCGACGACGGTGACGACGCCGTCGGCCGAGGTGAGCACGGCGTGCTTGCGGGAGATGTCGGCGGTCCGGCCGGCGGCGTCCTGGGTGTCGAGCAGGGGGCGCAGTCCGGCGAAGGCACCGACCACGTCGGCGCGCTGGAGGGTGACGTCGAGCGCCGAGCCGAGGACGTCGAGCAGGAAGCCGATGTCGGTCTCGGGGACGTCCGGCACGTCGGGGACGGCTCCGTCGACGGGCTCGTCGGTGAGGCCGACGTAGACGCGCCCGTCGCCCTGGGGGAGGACCAGGACGAAGCGGTTGGTCTCGCCGGGGATCGGGATGTGCAGCCCGGCGGAGAGCCGCCCGAGGTCCTCGGAGCGCAGGACGAGATGGGTGCCGCGCGAGGGCCGCAGGCGTACGTCGTCGACGAGGCCGCCCGCCCAGACCCCGGTCGCGTTCACGACCGCGCGGGCGCGGATGCTCAGCTCCTGGCCGGTGGTCTCGTCGCGGACCAGAGCGCCGTCGCGGTGGAGCTCCAGGGCACGGGTGCGGGTGAGGACGCGGGCGCCGTGGGCGGCCGCGGTGCGGGCGATCGCGGTCACCAGGCGTGCGTCGTCGGAGAGCCGGCCGTCCCAGGAGAGCAGTCCGCCGCGCAGCCCGGTGGGGCGCAGCGCCGGGGCGAGGTGGCGGGTCTCGACGGCGGACAGCGCGCGCGGCCGGGGCAGCGTGCCGCGCGAGGTGCGGGCGGAGACGCGCAGCAGGTCGCCCGCGACGAAGCCGGCGCGGGCGAGGGCCGCCTGGCCCCGGCTCACGAGCGGGGTGAGGGGCAGGACGAAGGGCTGGGGGCGGACCAGGTGCGGCGCGGTGCGCTCCATGAGGATGCCGCGCTCGACGGCGCTCTCGTGCGCCACGTCGAGCTGTCCCGACGCGAGGTAGCGCAGCCCGCCGTGGATCAGCTTGGAGCTCCAGCGGGACGTGCCGAACGCGAGGTCGTGGGCGTCGATCGCGACCACGCTGAGGCCGCGGGTGGCCGCGTCCAGGGCCGCTCCGGCCCCGGTGGCGCCGAGACCGACGACCAGGACGTCGACCACGCCGTCGACGCCGTCCGCGCCGTCGGCGAGCCGTTCCAGTTCGCGTCGGCGCCGCTCGGCGTCGAGCGAGGAGCCGGGCAGGGCGGCGCCGCCCGCGGGGTTCGGGGTGCTGCTCGTGGGGTTCATGGCGTGAGGGTCCTCTCCAGCAGGGTGCGCAGCTCGTCGAGGAAGGCGGCTTCGCTCAGTTCGGGATCGGTCTCGTCGGTCATGGTGCGCAGCGAGAGAGTGAAGGACTGCACGACGAGCAGCAGGGACCGGGCCTGCAGGTCCGTCCGTACGCGGCGCACGGAACCGTCCTCGTGGCCTTCGTCCAGCGCGGTGGTGAGCAGCCCGAGCAGGGCGTCCTGGCTGGCGCCGCGGCGGTCGAGGACGTACGGCAGCAGCAGTTCCGGGTCGACGTCGATGATCTTGTGGAACAGCGGGTGGCTCCGGAACGCGGCGACTCCCGCGACCATCCCCTGGACGATCCGCTCCCGTGCGGGCCTGGCGTCGCCGTCCGTGTCGCCGTCGAGGCCGCCGTCGGCGTCGGGCGGCATGGCGCCCGCGGCGACGGCGATCCACTCACGGGTCATCAGGTCGCCGACCAGGGTGCGCACGTCGGGCCACCGCCGGTACAGCGTCATCCGGGACACGCCCGCGCGCCGGGCGACGTCGGTCAGGGTCGTGCGGCGTACGCCGACGGCGAGCACGCAGTCGCGGGCGGCGTCGAGCACGGGATCTGCGTCCGTATGGTTGTGACGAATGGGCGTCATCTGTCACAGTGTAATGCCAGTGCGGGCCGAGCGGCAGCGCCGTCCGTGAAACAGACCGTGAGGACCATTCGAATGGACATGTTGTGGAGCGGCTGGGGCGACCCGGCCAAGGCGGCGCCGCTGCCCGACGCGGTGACCGGCCTCCTGCGGGACCTGCTCGGCGTCACCCCGCGCGAGAGCGGCCCGGCGACCCTCGATGCCGTCGAACCGCCCGCTCCCGCGCTCACCGACGAGGCGCTCACCGCGCTGCGCACGGCCGTCGCCGAGCCGGACGGCCTGCGTGACGACGCCGAGAGCCGCATCCGGCACACCCGCGGCAAGTCGACCCCCGACCTGCTGCGCATCCGCGCCGGCGAGGTCGACGACATCCCGGCCGCCGTCGTGCTCCCGGGCAGCCACGACGAGGTCCTCGCCGTGCTGCGCGCCTGCGCCGAGCACGGCCTCGCCGCCGTTCCGTTCGGCGGCGGCACCTCCGTCGTCGGCGGTCTCGCGCCCACCACGAAGCGCCCGTTCGTCGCGCTCGACCTGCGCCGCCTCGACCGGCTGGTCGCCGTCGACGAGGTGTCCCGCACCGCGACGCTGCAGCCCGGCCTGCGCGGCCCGCAGTGCGAGGCGCTGCTCAACGAGCAGGGCTGGACCCTCGGGCACTTCCCGCAGTCGTTCGAATGGGCCACCGTCGGCGGCTTCGCCGCGGCCCGCTCCAGCGGCCAGGCCTCCGCCGGCTACGGCCGCTTCGACGAGATGGTCCTCGCCCTCACGGTCGCCACGCCCGAGGGCACGCTGGAGCTCGGCCGGGCCCCGCGCTCGGCCGCCGGCCCCGACCTGCGCCAGCTCATCCTCGGCTCCGAGGGCGCCCTCGGCGTGATCACCGCCGTGACCGTGCGCGTCCGCCCGCTGCCGGACGAGCGGATCTACGAGGGCTGGCGCTTCGCCTCCTTCGAGGCCGGCACCGCGGCACTCCGCCGGCTCGCACAGGACGGCCCCCGGCCCACCGTGCTGCGCCTCTCCGACGAGTCGGAGACCTTCGTCGGACTGGCCCAGCCGGACGCCATCGGCAGCACCGAACTCCCGCAGAACCCGGGCTGCATGGCGATCGTCGGCTACGAGGGCACCGAGGCGGACACCGCCGCCCGCCGCGCCGCCGCCCGCGAGGTCCTGCTCGCCTGCGACGGCGAGTACCTCGGCGAGGCGCCCGGCGACAAGTGGGAGCACGGCCGCTACAACGCGCCCTACCTGCGCGACGCCCTCCTCGACGCCGGCGCCTTCGCCGAGACGCTGGAGACGGCCGCCTTCTGGTCCGCGATCCCCGGCCTGTACACGGCGGTGCGCGACGCGCTGACCAGCACGCTCACCGAGGCCGGCACCCCGCCGCTGGTCATGTGCCACATCTCGCACACGTACGAGAACGGCGCCTCGCTCTACTTCACCGTCGTCTCGGCGCAGGGCGAGGACCCGGTCGCGCACTGGGCGCCGGCGAAGCGCGCGGCCAACGACGCGATCCTGGCGGCGGGCGGCACCATCAGCCACCACCACGGCGTCGGCACCGACCACCGGGACGGCTACGTCCGCGAGATCGGCCCGCTCGGCATCCGTATGCTGCAGGCGGTCAAGGCCGAGGTGGACCCGTCGGGCGTCCTCAACCCCGGAATCCTCGTCCCGCTCCGCTGAGCCTGCCGTGCGCCGAGCCGGGCCGCTCGCCCGGCCGGCCGTGCGCCGAGCCCGGCCGTGCGCCGCGCTCGTCGTCGGCCGGGCTCGGCGTCCGCTGCACCCTGCCTTCCGCTGCACCCCGCCGTCCGCTGAACCCCCTCGTCCGCCGCTTCGTCTGCCGCCCGGAGGCCTGACCCATGCGACAGTTCACCGCCGTCGTCAACCCCACCGCCGGGGGTTCCAGTGGCACGGCGGGCCTGCTCCCGCTGGCCCGGCTCCTCAGGGAGGCGGGCGCGCGGCTCGACACCGTCTACAGCCGCAGCCTGGAGCACGCGCGGGAGATCGCCCGCGACGCCGGTGCGCGCGGCCACGTCGTGCTCGCCGTCGGCGGCGACGGCATGGCCGGCTGCGTCGGCGGCGCGCTCAGCGGCACGGACACGGTGTTCGGCCTGGTGCCCGCGGGCCGCGGCAACGACTTCGCCCGGGCCCTCGGGCTGCCCACCGACGCACCGCGGCTCGCCGAGGTGCTGCTCGAGGGCACGCCCCGGGCCGTCGACACGATCGAGGTGGAGTCCGCGGCACACGACCGGGTCTGCGTCCTCGGGAGCGTGTACGCGGGCGTCGACGCCGTGGCCAACCGCCATGCCAACGACTCCCGGCTGCTGCGGGGCGCGGCGTCGTACTACGTCGGAGGCCTCCGGGCGGTCCTCGCCT
Source organism: Streptomyces sp. NPDC012637 (assembly GCF_042954805.1). Classification (NCBI taxonomy): domain Bacteria; kingdom Bacillati; phylum Actinomycetota; class Actinomycetes; order Kitasatosporales; family Streptomycetaceae; genus Streptomyces; species Streptomyces sp. NPDC012637. The sequence continues at coordinate 711,743 of NZ_JBIBDS010000001.1, read as the reverse complement.
GGAAGCCCGCCGCGTACCGGCTCACCATCGACGGGGAACGGCACGAGCGCACCGGCTACACCGTGGTCGCGGCGAACTCCGGCTTCTACGGCTTCGGCCGGAACATCGCGCCGGGCGCACGGCTCGACGACGGTCTCCTCGACGTCGTGGTGATCAAGGCGGCGCCGAAGCGCCACTTCTTCGCCATGATGAACGAGCTGAAGACGGGCGCGCACCTGGAGCGACCTCAGGTCGAGATCCTGCGCGGCAAGGAGATCCGGATCGAGGCCGACCGCCCGCTGCCGTACGGGGCGGACGGCGAGGTCGACGCCACCCTGCCGGTGACGGTCCGCGTACGGCCGGCCGCCCTCAACGTCCTGGCTCCCTAGCAGGCCGTTTCTCCCGAACCAGGGCCAGGCACCGCGGACCCGGACAGGATCCGGAAGAGACGGCTTGGGGCCCGCCCGGTGGAGCGGGGCGGCCGGACAGGTCGTCGGGCCCGTCCGGCGGCCTGTCCGGGTTCAGGCGGGCGGGGTCGGGGCCAGGACCACGAAGTCCGCGTTCGACGGGTCGAGACAGACGGCGAGCCGGCCCACGCCCTCGGCGTCGGCCGGTCCCATCTGCACGGTGCCGCCGTTCGCCGTCACCGCCGCGGCCGCCGCGTCGCAGTCGTCGACGGCGAACACCGGGTGCCAGTAGGGGCGCCCGCCGGCCACCGCCAAGTCGTCCTCCGAGAGCTCCATGAGACCGCCCTGCATCCGCTCCTCGGGCAGTCCGGCGGGCGTGATCAGGGTGTACGTGCCACCGCCGCCCGGCAGGTCCATGTCGCCGAACCGCCAGCCGAAGACGCCGCCGTAGAACTCCCGCGCCGCGGCGGCGTCGCTCGTGTACAGCTCGGTCCAGTTGAGCGAGCCCGGCTTGTCGACCAGCTCCACGCCCGTGTCCGTGCCCGGCTGCCAGACGGCGAACTGGCCGCCCAGCGGATCGCTGTACTGGGCCATCCGGCCCCACTCGCCCAGGTCGCGCGGCGCCACCCGCACCGTGCCGCCCGCCGCCTCGACGGCCTCCGTCGTCGCGTCCGCGTCGGTGACCGTGTAGTAGATCATCCAGGCCGAGCGCGCGCCCTCCTCCGTGAGTCTGCCGAGGCCCGCGACGAGCTTGCCGTCCTTCCGGAACATGCCTCCCTCCATGTCCTCGCTCTCTTCCATCGGCTCGTAGTCCCATCCGAGGACCGCGCCGTAGAAGTCGGCGGCGGCGCGGACGTCGGGCGCGCCGAGGTCGAGCCAGCAGGGGGTGCCGGGGGTGAAGTCCGTGGTGATCATGGGCGTGGCCTTTCGCGGATGTGCGGGCTGAGGGGCGGGCGCTCGCGGGATCCCGCGGTGTTCCGCGGTTTTCGCGAGCGCTTGTCCGTCTTGAGGGTTTGTGAGTCTCCTGCGGTCGTTCGTCCGTACGGCCACAGCCTGACATCCGCCACTGACGGCCGCCCCCCGGCCGTCAGCGTCCGCAGGTCGTGCCCGGCCCCACCTTCGTGAGGTGCACCAGATAGTCCTCGACCTTCCGGTCGACGCAGGCGTCGCGGCCGTAACCGGTGTGGCCCGCGGCCTCGTACGACAGCAGCATGCCGCCGGGGAACTGCCGGGCCAGGCTCACCGCCTCCTCGTACGGCGTGGCCGGGTCGCCCGCCGTGCCCACGACCAGGACCGGCGGCACGCCCGGTGCGTTCACCCGGTGCGGGCGCTGCGGTCCGGCGGGCCAGTCCTTGCAGACCAGCTCACCGGTCAGCCCGCTGGTGCCGTACGCGCCCGCCGCGCGGTCGGCGGGCGCCAGGGCGTCCCAGTAGGCGCGCTCGTCGCGCGGGTGCGGAACGTCGAGGCAGTTGACCGCGATCAGGGCTGCGTCGCTGTTGTCCTCGGGCACGGACTCGGCGGACGGGGCGCCCGTGTCACCGTCCGTCGACTCGTCCTCCTGGCCTCCCTCCTGCTCCTGAGCCTCCTCCTCGTCCTCGGGCCGGGTGTCGTCGCCCGCCGCGAGGTCCGCCAGCTTCGTGCCGTCGCCGCCGTCCGCCGCGCGCAGCGCCTCGGACAGGGCCTCCCACTGCGCCTCCGGCGTGTACATGGACAGGCTGAGCGCGGACACCAGCGTCGCCGCGTCCAGGCCCGCCTCGGAACCGTCGACCGGCAGCGGCTCGCGCTGCGTTCGCTCCAGGAGGCGGTCGATCAGCGCCCGCACCTCCCCGGGCGTGGCGCCGGGACAGCGGTCGCCCACCGTGTCGGCGCAGGTCTGCGCGTAGTCCTCGACCGCGTCCCGGAAGCCCGTGGCCTGGCTCAGCATCCGCTGCCGCCAGTCGAGCGACGGGTCGACCGCCCCGTCCAGGACCATCGCCCGTACGCGGTGCGGGAACTGCTCGGCGTACGACGTGCCCAGGCTCGTCCCGTACGACCAGCCGACATAGGTCAGCTTCCGCTCGCCCAGCGCCGCCCTGAGCACGTCCAGGTCCCGCGCCGCGTCCACCGTACCGACGTGCGGGAGCAGCGGGCCGCTGGCCTTCCGGCAGGCGTCGGCGGTCGCCCGGGCCTCGGCCAGGACGTCGGCGCGCTCGGCGGCGGTACGGGGATGGAGCGGCGCACCGGACGCCTCGCCCGTGTCGCCGGACGCCTCGCCCGGACCATGCTCGGACTGCGAGCCGGACTCCGAGCCGGGTTCCGAATCGGTTCGCGGAGCGGACTGTTCGGGCGTGAGGCAGGTCAGGGCCGGCCTGCTCTCCCCGACCCCGCGCGGGTCGAAGGCCACGATGTCGAAGTGCTCGCGCACGCCCCGGCCCAGCTCGTCGGCCAGGCCGTCCATGAGCGCCTGGACGCCGCGCTCGCCCGGCCCGCCGGGGTTGTAGAGCAGGGCGCCCGTCCGCCGCCCGGTGGTGGCGGTGGCCGCCTTCGCGACCGGCAGCACGAAGGTCCTGCCGTCGCCGGGCCGGGAGTAGTCCATGGGCACGGTGAGCGAGGCGCAGGAGAAGTCGCCGCAGGGCTTCCAGTCCAGCTTCTGCCCGTAGAAGCGCCGCAGGTCGGGGCGTTCGGCCGGATCCACGGCGGCCCCGGCCCCCGGCCGCCCGGCGTCCGGGCCGGACCCAGCCGTGCACCCGGCGGCCAGGGAGGCGGCGCCGAGGACGGCGAGGGCGATGACGAGTGCCTGGCGGCGGCGGACGGCGGCGCGTATCACGAATTGCTCCCCTGAGTGGTCGGTCCGGGGAAGCTTCGCGCGCGGATGCTGAGGATTTCCTGAGGAGCGGGGGCCGGAGCCGCCCGGCGGATCAGTCGGGTGTCGGCAGGCGCAGGACGAAGCGGGCGCCGCCGCCCTGGCCGGTCCCGGGTGCCGTGAGGGTGCCGCCGTGGGCGTGGGCGACCCAGGAGGCGATGGAGAGGCCGAGGCCGGTGGAGCCCGAACCGCTGCGGAAGCGCTCGAACAGCGCGCCCGCGACCTCCGGTGGCAGGCCCGGGCCCGCGTCCTCCACCGTCAGCGTGCCGTCCCGCGCGACCGTGAGCAGCACGTCCGCCGGGGCGCCCGGCGCGTGGCCGTGCGCCAGCGCGTTGCCCAGCAGGTTGTCCACCGCCCGGCGGAGCAGGTCGGGGTCGGCGAGCACGACCGTCTCCTCGGCCTCGACCCGCACCCGATGGCCGCGCGCCGGTCCGCCGGCGGCCTCCTCGGCGACCGCCTCCACCAGCTGGTCGAGGCGGAGCGGCTGGCGTGCGACGGCCGCCGTGCCGGACAGCAGCCGGGCCCGGGTGAGCAGACCGTCGACCAGCCCGCCCATGCCTTCCGCCAGACGCAGGGTGCGCCGGTGCACGTCGGCGCTGTCGGTCTCCCCGCGCAGCGCCGTCTCGGCGAGGGTCCGCAGCGAGGCGGCCGGGGTGCGCAGGTCGTGCGCGGCGTCGGCGAGGAACGCCTCCTGCTGGGCGAGGGCCGTGAGCGCGGGCCGGACCGCGCGCCCGGAAAGGACATGGCCGACGGCCGCCGACAGGAGCACGAGCACCGCGCAGCCGCCCGTCACCAGCCACACCAGACGGCGGTGGTCGTCGCGCTGCGCCGTCGCGTCGGCGAGCGTCACGAGGACGCCCTGCGGACCGGCATACCCGGCGCCGCTCGCCCCGTCGGCGCCACCGGCCCCTTCAGCCCCGTCAGTCTCGTCGGCCCCACTGGCCTCACCGACCCCACTGGCTCTACCGGCCGCACTGGCCTCACCAGCCGCGTTCGGCTCGTCGGCCCCACCGGCGCCGTCCGGTCCGTCGGCCCCACCGGCCCCGTCCGCCGCGACCTCGTCGTCCGACGGATAGAACGGCATCGCGAACACCCGTACCGGAGCGCCGTCCGTCGTCCGCCGGTCGAAGGCGCGCGCCTCCCCGGCGCGTGCCGCGGCCCGGCCGGCCTCCAGAACGACGCCCGGGCTTACGGCGAGGCACGGCTGCGCCGGGGCGTGCCGGACGGTGAGGTCGCCGGGGTCGTCGCCGTTCACGAGGAGGACGGTGAGCGGCGGGCACGCGGTGTTCACGTTGTCCGCCAGGACGTCGGTCTCCAGCCGCCCGTTCTCGTCGGTCTCCAGGAGACCGAGCGCCCAGCTGGTGTCCGCGTCCATCGCGTGGTCGAGTTGCTCGCGCCAGCGCCCGCTGTCGCTGCGCACCGCCAGGACGCCCATCGTGATCAGGCCCAGCGCGCTGGTCAGCGCGAACAGCAGACTGATGCGGCGGCGCAGCCGCAGCACCCGCGCGGTGGGCGTGAGCGGCACCGCCGTCCGCGACCGGCGGGGGAGTGCGGGCCGCCTCCAGCGGCGCACGGCCGTCACGGCGCGCCGGGCGGCGCGAGCCGGTAGCCGACCCCGCGCACGGTGTGGATGAGCGGGGGGTCGCCGAGCTTGCGGCGCAGCTGGGAGACCAGCACCTCCAGCACGTTGGACTGCGGCTCCGCCATCTCGTCCCAGCAGCTCTCGATCAGCTCGGCCCGGGCCACGGCCTGGTCGGCGCGGGCCGCGAGCACCTCCAGGACGGCGAACTCCCGGCCGGTGAGCGTGAGCAGCACACCCGCCCGGCGGACGTGCCGCCTTGCCGTGTCGATCTCCAGGTCGCCGACGCGGTGCACCGGCGGGCGTACGACGGCCGCGCGGCGGCACAGGCTGCGCACCCGGGCGACCAGCTCGGGCACCGCGAACGGTTTCACGAGGTAGTCGTCGCCGCCGCTGGCGAAGCCCTCCACCCGGTCCGCCACCGTGTCCCGCGCGGTCAGGAACAGCACTGGCACCGCGCGCCCGGCGCTCCGCAGCCCCTCGACGTAGCCGGCGGCGTCCCCGGACGGCAGCATCCGGTCGAAGACCGCGCAGTCGTACGCGGTCACGAAGAGCGCCTCGTCGGCCTGGGGCAGATCGGCCGCCTCGTCGACGGCGAGCCCGGCGGCCCGCAACGCGGCGGCCACACCGAACCGGAGGTTTTCGTCGTCCTCGACGAGCAGAACGCGCACGTCGCACACCCTAAGGGGTGCCCGGGCCGGGCTTGCCGGCCGCTCCGTGACGAAGACGGCGCGCGGCCGCCGTGAAAGGCGAGGTCCGAGCCCACGCGGCCAAGGTACGGTCCCGTCATGTCCTCATCATCCGAGCGCGACGCCTCCCGGCCGCCCGTCACCGCCGAAGACCTCCACGACGCCGTACGGCTCGCCGTGGCCGCGCTGGGCGAGGCCCCGCCCGAGGCGTGGGACGGGAACGCCGGCTCGCTGGAGTGGGAGTGCTGGGAGACCGTCGAGCACCTCGCCGACGACCTCTTCGCGTACGCCGTGCAACTGGGCCCCGCCGCACCGCCCCTGGACGGCAACGTGCCTTTCGTCTGGCACAGCCGTCGTCCCGGCGGCCCCGAGAACGCCGTCCACGCCGACCGGACCGCGGGCCCCGCCGGACTGCTCCAGGTCCTGGAGGCGTGCGGGGCGCTGCTGGTCGCCGTGGTGCGCACCACGCCTCCCGAGAGGCGCGCCTACCACCCCTACGGGGTGTCGGACCCCGAGGGCTTCGCGGCCATGGGCGTCGTCGAGACCCTGGTCCACACCCACGACCTCGCCGAAGGCCTCGGCCTGCCCTGGCAGCCGCCCGCGGCGCTCTGCGCCAGGACCCTCGCCCGCCTCTTCCCGGACGCGCCCACCGGCACGGCCCCCTGGCCCACCCTCCTCTGGGCCACCGGCCGCGCCGACCTCCCCGGACACCCGCGCCGTACCACCTGGCGCTGGGACGGCACGCCCCGGCCGTAAGGCCCCGTGGGCGCGGGGAGCCGGCGAGGGGGACGGTCCGCCACGAGGGCCCGGCGGCCGGCGGCCCCTCGTGGCCGGGCGTTGATGCTCCTTTCGACAGTCAAGGGCTGTCGAGAACCGAGGGTGGCCCAGTCAGGTTTGGTAGGGGAGTAGCGCGACACTGTCCGATCCGACGCTGATCTGTACCCAGGAACCGTCCATGCCGCTGGGGACGGGTGATGCCAGATCGAACAGCACGGACCAGTGGCCGATCTGGAGGTAGGCGGCGCCGTCGTCGGTCAGTTGGAGGCGGCCGCTCATGATCACCCGGTCGCCTTCCTGCCGGAGTTCCGGCTCGGTGGCAGAGGCCGCCCGGGTGTTCTGGCCCCAGCGAATGTCCTCGTCGATTGTCCATTCGATGAGATGCTGGCCGTCGGCGTCTCGTGGATCACCGCGCCAGAGCACCACGGCGGACCCGATGGCGGTGTGAACGCGAACTGTCATGTGCTGCCGCGGGGTCTGCGGCAGGCTCTCCGTGCGGACGAACATCGCCCCATCATCCACCGACGTCACGTCTCAGGATCGAGGAGTTGCCGGGTTGGCCGAGGTCAAGCGGCGGTGAGCCAGTCTCGGTAGGCGTCTGCGGAGTCGTCGTCGCGGCGTGTGCCGCGTTCGATGCAGGAGATCACTGCCGGCCGGACACCGAAGTTCTCGGCGACGGTGGTGAGGGTGATGTTCTTGGCCTGGCGTGCGGGCCGGAGGTCGGAGACGTCCGAGACGCTGACCGGTGTGGTGAGGTAGCGGAAGATCTCCCGGGCGATCGTCGCTTGAGCAGGAGGATGATCTCCTTCCTCGTGCGTCCGGCGGCGGTCTGCCGGGCGGCGTATTCGCGGGTGCGGGCGTCGCTGGACATGCGGACGAGAGCGATGCGGCAGAAGGCTGAGTTCGCGCCGCGGTCGTCGCGCGCCGGTGTGGCGGGCGGCGCGGGTGAACCCGAGGTCGGTCATCCTGTCAGCTGCCTTCTCGGGCTTGTAGGTGACGCCGGCCGGGTGGGTCAGACAGGACATTGAGGGGGCCTCTGGCCAAGCTCCTACTAGGTCATGTTCCACCTGGCCGGAGCCATGGAGAACGGGTCCCGGCAGCCGGACAGAACAATCGAAGGACAGCCCAGCAGGACGTCAGTCGGACCCTGAGCCACGACCACCCGAACCCGCTACGAGTATCAATGTCAGACCCCCCTCGTAACGTCGGGAAAGAAGGGTCCGGAAGACGCCGGACCCACGGCGCGAGGGAGCGGTCATGGGTGAGATCAGTGTGGACCGGCGGCAGCTCGACCATCTGCTCGCGGACAGCGCGAGCGGGTACGACGTGCCGTATCAGGAGGCCTTCGCCGCCCTCGCCGACTCCCACCGCGGGCGGCCCGCCGAGACGATCGTGCCGCTGCTCCGGGCGGCGGCCGAGCGGGCGCTGCTCGGCTTCACACCGGCCGACCTGCTCGACCAGGCCCGGGCCATCAGCAGCGGCGCCCCCTACGAGCTGCGGATCCGCGTCACGGGCAGATAGCGGCCGGCGCCGGGGCGTCAGCGCCGGCCGGTGGTCAGGGCCTCGCGGCCGATGCCCAGTTCGCGGACGAGTGCGTCATCGACCCAGTCCAGCATCGTGGCGCGGCTGAGCGGCCCTCCGTACGAGGTGGTCTGGACGGCCAGTCCGTCGAGCAGGGCGGTGAGCCGCCAGGCCGCGTCCTCCGGGCGGTCGCAGACGAACTCGCCGGCGGCCACGCCCTCCGCCACGACCTCGGCGATCGCGGCCTTCCACCGCCGGTCGAGGTCGTGGGTGACCTTGCGCAGCGCGGGTTCGCGCAGCGCCGCGGCCCAGCCCTCGATCCACAGCCGCCAGCCCTTGGCCTGTCCGGTCGGCGCGTACCAGCGCACCGCCGACCGCAGGCGCCGGGTGGCGCTGGTACGCGGTTTGTCCAGGATCTCGCGCAGCTGGGCGAGGTCGCTCTCGGCGGCGTGGGCGAAGGCCTCGGCGACGAGGAGTTCCTTGGTGGAGAAGTGGTACAGCACCAGCGAGCTGCTGACTCCGAGCACCGAAGCGACGTCCGAGATGCGCACGTTGCCGATGCCGCGGGCCTCGATCTGCTCGACGGCGACGCGCAGGATCTCCGCCCGCCGTTCCTCCACGCTCAACCGGACTCTGGCCACGGGCTCACCCTACACAGGCCTCCCGCCCGGGCTCATGCGTAACAGCCGAAGCGGCCGGCGATCTCCGGCAGCCGGTCGGCGACCAGGCGGTGCGCCGCGACCCGCGGCGTGGTCCCGTCCTCCTCGGCGCGGGTCAGCACTTGCCCGACCAACGCCCGCATGGCGCGCCGGATGTGCGCGAAGGCCTCGTCCGCGTCGGCGCCGATGTCGCCGAACAGCGTCCACCACCACCACGCGTTGGTGGCCGAGTTGACCACGACGTCCGGAAGGACCGTGATCCCGCGAGCGGCCAGGAGTTCCTCCGCCTCGGCAAGTACCGGCATGTTGGCCGCCTCCACGACCCAACGGGCCGTGATGCCGCCCTGGTTGTCCGCGTCGACCGCATACGACACGGCCGCCGGAACCAGCACGTCGGCGTCCGCCGACAGCCAGGCACCGCCGGGCAGCTCGGCGTCACCGGGACGCAGCGCCGCCCGGTCCACCGTGCCGTACGCGTCGCGCGCGGCCAGCAGCGCCTCGACGTCCAGGCCCTCGGGGTTGGCGACGGTGCCCTTGACGTCGGCCACGGCCACGATCCGCAGTCCGGCCCGGGCCAGGAAGCGGGCGGTCGCCCCGCCCATCGTCCCGAAGCCCTGCACCGCGACGCGCGTCCCCGCGTGCGGCACCCCGGCCCGGTCGAGCGCGGTCAGCACGGACTCGGCGACGCCGCAGCCGCCGGCCAGCTCGTCGAGCCCGATGCCGTCGACCTCCACCGCGAACGCCTCGGCGAGCCGTCGCCGCGCCGCGGCCTCGTCGTCGAGCAGCGGGTAGACCGCCTGCACGGAGGAGACCAGGCCCACCTCGGCCACCGCCCGGTCGACCAGGTCCTGGGTGAGCCCCAGGTCCTCGCCGGTGGTCCAGAACCGCTCTACGTACGGCCGCATCGCGCGCAGATAGCGGACGAGCACGCCGTAGGCCCCGGGGTCGCGCGGGTCGCAGTCGATGCCGCCTTTGGCACCGCCGAGCGGGACGTAGCGGGCCCGCGGGTCGTAGTGCAGGGCCTCCTTCATCGTCATGCCGCGGGCGAGCCCGGCGACCTCGTCGAGGGTGCAGCCCGCGCGCATCCGCAGCCCGCCGCTGGACACGCCGCGCACCAGCCGGTCGATGACCAGGTAGCCCTGGCGACCCGTCACGTGATCGGTCCAGGTGACCGACACGAGCGGGGCGGATCCACCCTGGACGAGGCCGCCGGCAGAGGCCGGGCCTGGAACAGGGGCAGGTGCGGGGGCAGGTCCGGGGGCGGGGGCTGGGGGCGTCATCGGGCGGACTCCTCGGGAACGGTGACGATGGTGGGGCCAGGAGTGGTCAAGGACGCGGTCAGGGCGGCGGCCAGTTCCTCCGGCGAGCGGGCGACGGCGCCCTGCCCGCCGTACGCGCGGGCGAGTGCCGGAAGGTCGACCGCCGGCAGGTCGACGGCCACGGGCTCGTCCCCGCGCGCCGCCATCCCCTCGCGGATCTCGCCGTACCCGCCGTTGTCGAAGACCACGACCGGCAGCGGCAGGCCCGACTGCGCGGCGGTGGCGAGCTCCTGCACGGAGAACTGCAGACCGCCGTCACCGCTCAGGGCCACCACCTGCCGCTCGGGGTACGCGGTCTTGGCGCCGATGGCGGCGGGCAGCGCGTAGCCGAGGGTGCCGAACCCGGTCGGGTGCAGGAAGCGCCCCTCGGGGCCGACCGGCAGATGCGGCAGCGCGCCGTAGTAGCAGCACTGGGCGCTGTCGGAGGTGATCACGGCGTCCTCCGCGAGCACCCGGCGCATCGCCCGCAGGTACGGCCGCCAGCGCGCGTCGCGCGCCCGGGTCTCGTCGTCGCGCGTGGTCCGCAGATCGGTGACGAGCGCCCCGGCGTCGGCCCCGTCGTCACGGTCGGCGGCGTCCCGGTCCCACCCGCGGCACGCGTCGAGCAGCGCGCGGAGGACCAGCGGAGCGTCCCCGACCAGCGGAACGTCCGCCGGAAGCCCCGCGTACATCTGGGCCGGGTCGAGGTCGACCCGGATCAGGCTTCCGGCGAGCACGGGCAGCGGCCCCCAGACGTCGGACTCGGCCAGCTCCGTGCCGACGGCGAGGACGACGTCGCGGTCCGCCAGCCACTTCTGCACCGCCGGGCTGTGCAGGGACACGCCCAGCGACAGCGGATGCCGCTCGTCCACGATCCCCTTGCCGTTGGCGGTGGTGACGACCGGTGCGCCGAGCAGCGCGGCGAGCGCCCGGCACTCGGCCGAGGCCGCTCGCGCGCCGCCGCCCAGGACGAGGCCGGGCCGGCGGGCCGCGGACAGCGCCTCCGCCGCCGCGCGGACCGCGTCCGGGTCGGGCAGCGCGGGCCCGGCGGGCGGCGCCGGCCGGGCGGGGCCGGCCGGTTCGACGGCCTCCATCAGATCCAGCGGCACCTCGATGTGCACGGGCCGGGGCCGGCGCGTACGGAACAGGGTGAAGGCCCGTGCCACCGCCGCACCGATCTCGTCGACGGACGACACACGGTGGCTGACCGCCGCCACGCCCCGCAGCGCGTCCGTCTGGCTGCGCATCTCGTGGAGCAGGCCGGTCGACTGCCGGGGGTGCCGCAGCGGCATGCCGGGCGAGACCACGAGCAGCGGGACGCTGTCGGAGTACGCCTGGCCCACCGCCGCCGCGATGTTCAGGAGCGCGGGTCCCGTCGTGGTGACCGCGACGCCGGGCCGCCCGGACACCCGGGCGTAGGCGTCCGCCGCGTAGCCGGCGCCCTGTTCGTGACGGGTCGTCACATGCCGGACGCCGTAAGGCCGGAGGTGGCGGTAGATCTCCAGGTTGTGCGTGCCGGGGATGCCGAACGCGTCCGTCACGCCGTGCGCGGCCAGAGCGCGGACGACGGTCTCGCCGCCGGTGAGCGACCCGGCGCCCGTGAGGGGCCGGCCGCCACCGGGGACCGGCTCGGTCGGGAGGTCGGACACGGTGTCTCCTGACGGGGTGCGGCAACGGTCTACTGACTGATCCGTCAGTCAGTATCGGGAGCCGTGGGCGAGACTGTCAACGCGCGGAGGGAGGTCACCGCACCGGGGGGCGCGAGCGCGGGGCGCGAACGATCCCGCCGGAGATCCCGTAGGGTCGGAAAATGGCCAAGTACTTCGATGTCCACCCGCAGTCCCCGCAGTCGCGCACCATCGGCACCGTGGTCGACAGCCTCCGGGCCGGAGCCCTCATCGCGTACCCCACGGACTCCTGCTTCGCACTGGGCTGCCGGATCGGCAACCACGAGGGCCTCGAACGGATCCGGTCCATCCGGCGCCTCGACGACCGGCACCACTTCACCCTGGTGTGCGAGAACTTCTCCCAGCTCGGGCAGTTCGTCCAGGTCGACAACAACGTCTTCCGCGCGGTGAAGGCGGCGACGCCGGGCAGCTACACCTTCATCCTGCCCGCGACCCGGGAGGTCCCGCGCCGCCTGATGCACCCCAAGAAGAAGACCGTCGGCGTCCGCATCCCCGACCACACCGTGACCCGCGCCCTGCTGGCCGAACTCGGCGAACCCCTGGTGTCGAGCACCCTGCTCATGCCCGACGAGGACGAGCCGATGACCCAGGGCTGGGAGATCAAGGACCGGCTCGACCACCTCCTCGACGCCGTCCTGGACTCGGGTGACTGCGGCACCGAACCCACGACCGTCGTCGACTTCTCCGGAGGCGAGGCCGAGATCGTACGGCGCGGGGCCGGCGACCCGGCACGCTTCGAGTGACCGGGGCGCGCCCGCGCCCCTCGCCGTACCCGCGCCCGCGCCCATCGCCGTACCCGCGCCCGCGCCCCTCGCCGTACCCGCGCCGGGCCCTCGCCGTACCCGAGCCCGGGCCGTGCTCACCAGGCTCGCGCCCGCGCCCTTCGCCGTACCCGCGCCGGGCCCTCGCCGTACCCGAGCCCGGGCCGTGCTCACCAGGCTCGCGCCCGTGCCCGGGCCGTGCCCGCGCCCGGGCCGTACCCGAGCCCGGGCCGTGCTCACCGGGCTCGCGGCCGTGTCCGCCAGGCCCGTGCCGAGCCCGTGCCGTACCCGCGCCCCGGCGTCTCCGGCCAGGCCCGCGGCCGCGTCACACCGTCCGCAGCCCGAGCCCCGGGAAGCCGAACTCGTACGGAGGGCGGTACTCGCCCTCGCCGCCGAGCAGCAGGTCCGTGGGCCGCTCGACGCCGGCCGCGATCGCCGTGCGGACCAGCAGCCGCGCCATGGCGCCCGCGTCGACCTCGCCCGGGCCGCCCGCGTCGGTCCGCCACGGGGCCTCGCCGTCCAGGCGCGGGTCCAGGCCGCTCGGCGGCAGCGACTCCCTGCGGGGCCAGCCGAGCGCGGCGGCGTGCTCCCCGCGGGCGGTCTCGGCGACGTCGTACTCGGTGAAGTCCAGGAACAGCCGGGTGTCGGAGGTGATGCAGAACAGCAGCGGCGTCTTGGTGCCGGGGATCCGCCCGTACAGCGGCATGCTGTGGGCGATGCCGAGCGCGTACGTCTCCGCCGGCAGCGTGCGCAGCAGGACGGCCAGGTCGAGGCCCAGGTCCTCCCAGTCGCCCGGCGGCTCGTGCCGCGGGTGGTCGATGCCGAGACCGGAGGCCTGCCCGACCCCCACGAAGCCGGTGCCTTCCCGCTGGTACCAGACCTCCCACGTGCTGCTCGGTTCGAGCACGAGTTCCGGTCCCTCGGCGCCCGCCCGCAGCTCCAGGGTGGTCCCGCCGAGCCGCCAGCGCATGAAGGGACGGCCCCAGCGGGGATCCGCCCGCGGGCCGGGCGGACGGCGATGACCGTGCGCCCCGACGAAGCCCGGCAGGCCCAGCCCCTCGCGCAGCGCGTCCCCGACGCGCCGGAACTCCCGCGCCTGCGCGAGGGCGTCCCCGGCCGGCCGGCTCACCGGCAGCACGAGTCGCGCCGCGTCCTCGTCCACCTCGACAGGCGGCCCGAGCCGGTCGGCGAGTTCCCCCAGCCCCTTCTCCGACCCGTCGAGGTCCCAGGCGGCCTCCGTCATCGTCCGCGCCGCCGTCACGATGGTCTCCGTACTGATCATGACGCCATTGCTATCAGCCGTGACCGACACCGGAGGCACCCGACCTGCTGCGATGTCAGTGGGCCGGGTTAATGTGCCTCATCGGCGAAATGGCATGACAGATCGACGAGCCGACGACGAACCGACGAAGAAACGGAAGAACGGAGGCCGACCATGGGCAGAAACCGTGCCGGCCGGCCGCCGGGCACCCGGATCAACCACGACGGGCTGACCCAGCGCCAGCAGCAGATCCTCGACATCATCCGCACCCACACCCGGCGGCACGGGTTCCCGCCCTCCATGCGCGAGATCGCCGCCGGTGCCGGTCTGCTCAGCACGTCCAGCGTCTCGCACCAGATCCGGGCCCTGGAGAAGAAGGGCTTCCTGCGTCAGGACCCGCAGCGTCCGCGCGCCTACGTCCTCGCCGACACCAGGCCCTACGACGACGCGGCCGAGAACGGTCGCGAGAGCCGTCTGGAGCGGGAGGGCGAGCGCCAGGCGGTGACCGTGCCGCTGGTCGGCCGGATCGCGGCCGGTGTGCCCATCACGGCGGAGGAGATGGTCGAGGACACGCTCGTCCTGCCCGCCCAGGTCGTCGGCGCGGGCCGGCTGTTCGCCGTGACCGTCGTCGGCGACTCCATGCGCGACGCCCACATCGAGGACGGCGACGTGGTGGTCGTGCGGGCCCAGGACACCGCCGACGACGGCGACATCGTCGCCGCCATGCTGGACGGCGAGGCCACCGTCAAGCGGCTCGCCCACGACGGCCCGCACGTCTGGCTCAACCCGGCCAACCCCCGCTACGAGCCGATTCCGGGCGACGAGGCGGTCGTCCTCGGCAAGGTCGTGTCCGTCCTGCGCCGCCTCTGAGCTCGTCGACAGGGCTGTGACGACGCCCGGACCGCCGCTGTGCCGGACCCCCGTGCCCGCACAGCGGCGCCCCGGCCGCCGGGGCACTCAGCGCGGCCCGTCGCGGCTCCGCTGGCCCGGCTCGTCCGGTGCCGGGCTCGGCCCGTCGCGGCTCCGCTGGCCCGGCTCGTCCCGTGCCGGGCTCGGCCCGTCGCGGCTCCGCTGGCCCGGCTCGTCCGGTGCCGGGCTCGGCCCGTCGCGGCTCCGCTGCCCCGGCTCGGCCCGTTGCGGCTCGGCCCGTCCCGCCGCGGACCGTTCCGATTCGTCCCGGGCCGTCGCGCCTCAGTTCAGCGCCGAGGCGTCGGGCACGACGATCCCGTACACGTCGCCGATGGTCGCGAGCGCGCCGAGGTGCAACTGCTCGGCCGGAACCTCACCGCCCGGCGTGGCCAGCGGGCGCGTGGCGCACGCGTCGGCGACGACCGTCGGGCGGTTGCCGCGCAGGAAGGCGCCGGCCGACGTGAACGCCACGCACATGTGGGTCATGAACCCGACGACGACCACGTCCTTGTTGCCCGCGGCGTCGAGCAGCTCCCCGAGCTCGGTGCCGACGAACGCGTCGGGCGCGGTCTTCACCACGACCCGCTCGCCCTCGACCGGCGCCACCCGCGGGTGGATCTGCCCGATTTCGGCGCGGATGTCGTACGGCGTGCCCTCGCCGCCGTCGTTGACGACGTGGATGACCGCGGCACCGGCGGCCCGGGCCCTGCCGAGCAGCTCGGCCGTGGCGTCGAGAGCCGCCTCCCAGCCGGTCAGCTCGAGCACGCCCTGGGTGTACGTGTTCTGGTAGTCGACGAGGACCAGCGTCGACGCGGCGAGCGAGGCCGGGGTCTGGTCGAAGCCGCTGAGCTCGCGCAGGCTGGTCGAAGGCGCGGTGGTGGACAATGGGTGTCCCTTCTCGGGGCGTGGGTCGGAAACGGCCGGAGAACCGGGCCGCGACCGTGTCGCGCGGCGGCCCGGTGGCCGTGCGTCCACGCTACGAACCCGCCCTGGATGGCGGCAATGTCATGTGACTTGCAGATCCGGACATCGCCGCCGCCCCACGTGCGTGTCGAGCGGGCGCGGCGCGCGGGGTCGAGGACCGCTCTCCGGCAGGCGCACGCCGTGCGCGTCCCCCGGCGCTTCCAGCGCTCCTGACGCCCCCCTGCTCCTGGCACCCCGGTGCTGACACCTCGGTGCTCCTGACGCCCCAGCGCTCCTGACACCTCGGTGCTCCTGACTCCCCGGGAGCACCCGGCACCCCGGCACTCCTGACACACCCCACCATTCTCGCGGAAGTCGGGCCGCGGATTATGGGGGCCGAACTCCCATGTGCGGGAGCCGCGGACGGCGAAGACTTACGCATGCCGAACGGCCGGCCGGTACCGACACCCCATCCACGTGCGCCCAGCGGCGCACCCGCCATTCCGAGGAGATGATCCGGATGAGCAGCGTTCTCAAGCTCCAGGAGCTGGAGGCCACGGCCGCCACCAACAACGCGGCCGTCGTCAGCCTCACCAGCTCCAGCAGCAACTGCTGCAGCACGAAGCCGGAGTGACCCGGCGGTGATCCGCGCGGAGGTGCACGGGGCACCTCCGCGCGGATCCCGCATTCCCGCATTCCCGTACTCCCTGTCGAACGCAGAGGTTGAGCAGAGGCTGAGATGCGCAACGAACGATGGGTCAACCGGTTCCTCTTCGCCTGGAACAACACGCTGTTCTTCGATCCGCTCGACGTCCACTACATCCCGCGCGACGACCACTTCCTCGCCGGGCTGGACGAGCGGACCAGGGCGCGCTTCGTCCGCAGCGGCATCTGGTGGAGCCATCGGCACGACCCGGACCTGCCGGCGCAGGGCTGGAAGATCCACGTCTCGGCGCACCACCGCAATGTGCGGGAGGTGGCCGCCACCGTGATCGGGTACCTCACCGAGCGCGGCGACGACTTCAAGATCGCCCTCGACCTCAACATCTTCGAGATGCTCAACTCCAAGGGCATGTCCCGGGGCAGCGGCGGCAAGCTCGTCACCGTCTACCCGCGCGACGAGGAGCGCTTCCGCGCCTGCCTCGCCGACCTCGCCCGGCTCCTGGAGGGCGCCGAGGGCGCGTACGTCCTGTCGGACCTCCGCTACCGCGACAGCAAGGCGCTCTACTTCCGTTACGGCCAGTTCCTCGACACCCACACCGTCGACGCGCTCGGGCGGCGGGTACCGCACGTCACCGGCCCCGACGGGACCGCCGTACCCGACGACCGCCGGGTCGGGCAGGCCCACCCCTGGTGGGTGCCCTGGCCGTTCACCGACTGGAAGCCCGACGGCCCCGACGAGGCCGACGACGGCCTGCTCGGCGGGCGCTTCCGGGTGACCGGCGCCATCCAGTTCTCCAACAGCGGTGGCGTGTACACCGCCGAAGACACCGCCGACGGCGACCGCAAGGTGGTCCTCAAGGAGGCCCGCCCGCACACCAATCCCAACCCCCGCCAGGACCACGACGCCGTCGACATCCTCGCCCGCGAGTGGTCCTTCCTGAACCGGCTCGCCGGCACCGGCGCCTTCCCCGCACCCGTCGCGCGGTTCACCCACTGGGAACACCACTACATCGCCGAGGAGTTCGTCGAGGGCTCCGACATCCGTGCGGTGCTCCTCGAACACAACCCGCTCGCCCGGCCCGGCTTCGACGTCGAGCGCTCCAAGGACTTCCTGCGGATCTTCCTCACCGTCTTCCGCAGCCTCGCCCGCGCCGTCAGGGCCGCCCACCGGCGCCATGTCGTCCTCGGCGACCTCACCGCCGCCAACCTGCTCATCGACCCCGACACGTACGAGGTCACCATCGTCGACCTGGAGGCCTGCCGGCTCGCCGACGACGCCCCCGACGCCCCCGACGCCGAGGGGGACGGCGGGGCCCACGGGCTCGGGCTCGACCGGCCCGTCGAGCTCTTCACGCCCGGCTTCAGCCTCTCCCGCCACACCTACGAGGCCTTCGGCTTCGAGGGCGACCTCTTCGCCCTCGCCACCACCATGGCGTACTTCGTCTTCCCGATCGCCGCCATGTCGTACCTCCGCGAGAACGTCCTCGACAGCTACCGCCTCTACCTCGACGACCTGGGCTGGCCGCCGCGCCTGCACGAGCTGATCACCGGCCTCGCCGCCGCCCGCGTCGGCCTCACCGAGGTCGTCGACGCCCTCGCGGACGCACAGGCCCTGATCGACCAGGTGCGGCAGCCCGCACCCCGGCCCGCCGAGCCGTCCGCCCTCGCGGACGCCGAGGGCGGGGTCGCCGCGTTCGTCACCGCCGTCGCCGACACGGAACGCGCCACGCTCTTCCCCGTAGACCCGTTCGCCCACGTCACCAACCCGCTCAGCCTCGGCTTCGGGGCGAGCGGCGTGCTGTGGGCGCTGCACGCCTCCGGCGTGCCCGTACGGCACGAGTGGCGCGCCTGGCTGCGCGAACGACTGACCTGCCTCGACACGCGGCCGTACCCCGACGGGCTGATGAGCGGTCTCGCCGGCATCGCCTGGGCCGCCGACACCCTCGGCCTCAGGGACGAGGCCAGGGAGCTCCTCGACCACGCCAACCGGCGGGCCCGCGCGGCCGGGACCGAGGCCGCCGACCACACCTTCTACTACGGCCTCGCCGGGCTCGGCATGACCAACCTCCGCTTCCACCTGCACGGTCGCGACCGCATCCCGCGCGACCTCGCCGCCGCCCGGGAGTGCGCGGACGCCCTCCACGACACGGTCCACCGGGACGGGCCCCGCGCCTACTGGCTCAACTCCTTCTCGGCCGACGGGCCGCTGACCGGGCTCGGCTTCGGCCAGGCCGGCGTCGCCCTGTTCCTGCTGCGGATGCACCAGATCACCGGCGAGGAGAGCCATCTGCGGCTCGGCCGGGCCGCGCTGGCCTGGGAGACGGCGCACGCCCGCCCCATCGACGACGAGGGCGGCCCGGTCATGTTCGAGCACGAGGGCACCATGGAGCCGTACCACGAGGTCGGCTCCGCCGGAGTGGCACGCGTCCTGCTGCGCTACGGGGACCTCGACACGGCCCGGACCGTGCTCCGCGGCCTCGACGTCGGCCACTCCGTCCTGCCCGGCTTCTCCTTCGGCATGAGCGGCATCGCCGACGCGCTCCTCGACGCCGCCGAGTTCACCAGGGACCGCCGATACCGCGAGACGGCCCTGCGCCAGCTCGACCACGTCCGCCGGGTGTTCCTCTTCGAGCCCGCCGCGCGCTTCCGCGTCCCGCGCGACCCGGCCGGACCGGCCCCGCTCGGCGTCCCCGGCGAGGGACTGCTCCGCTGCTCCACCGACTACCTCACCGGCTCGGCGGGCGTCCTGCGCGTGCTCCACCGCGTCCGCACCGGCGCCGCCGCCGACTTCCTCCTCGACGAGGTGGCCAGGTGAACCAGCTCTGGCGCACCCTTCGCGGACACCGCGCCCCGTTCACGGCGATCCTCGCCGCCGAGGCCGTCACCGGCGGCACCGAGGCCCTGCTGCACCCGCTGCTGCTCAAGGCCCTGTTCGACCAGGCCATCCTCACCGCCGACTTCCGGCGCTTCCTCTTCCTCGGCGGCTGTTACCTGCTGCTCGGACTCACCCTCAACATCGCCGGCTACTGGACCGCCTGGTGGCGCAAACGCCTCGAGAACGGCTTCGTGCTCGCCCTGGAGTCCGAACTCCTCGCCCGCGCCCTCGGCCTGGACGGCCGACGCCTCGCGGGGCCCGGCAGCGCCTCGTACGTCAGCCGCATCCACAACGACGTCCGCGAGGGCGTGCTGCCGGCCGTCGACGTGAGCATCCGCATCGCCCGCCAGGCCGTCGCCTCCGCCGTCTTCCTCGGCGTCCTGCTCTACCTGTCCTGGCAGGCCAGCCTCGTCCTCCTCGTGATCGTTCCGCCGCTCGTGCTCACCAGCAACCGCCTCGCCAAGCGCATCGCGAAGAACACCGAGGCCGAACGCGAGGCCGAGGCCCGCTACGTCAACATCCTCACCCGGACCCTCGAAGCCTTCCACGCCCTGCGCGGCCTGCCGGCCCTGCTGCCCGGCACCCGCGCCGCCAACCGCGACGCGCTCGGCGGCTTCCTCGGCATCACCTTCACCAATCACCGTCTCGCCCAGAAGCAGCGCACCCTCAGCGACCTCGTCATGAACCTCTCGGACACGGCGTCGATGGTCATCGGAGCGTTCTTCGTCTTCTCCGGACGGATGTCCTTCGGCAGCTTCCTCGCCTTCGTCAACTCGCTCTGGCGGGCCGTCACCGGCATCTTCGACCTGGTCAACATGATCCCGCAGACCCGTCGCAGCACCGCCGTCCTGCAGCGCATCGAGGCGCTGCGGGCCGCGCCCGCCGCCCCGTACCACGAGGAGGGCCCGCTGATCCGGGTGCACGGCGCGCGGATCCGCTACGGAGACGGGGAGCCGGACGGGGACCCGGCCGGGTCCGGGGAGCGGGACCTGGTCCTGCCCGACTTCGTCCAGCGGTCCGGCGAGCACGTCCTGCTGCGCGGGCCCAACGGCTGCGGCAAGACCACCCTCCTGCACGTCGTCGCCGGCACCCTCGCGCCCGATCACGGCACCGTCACCCTGCCGCCCCGCGTCGCGAGCCTCACCGCCCCCGTCGACCTGCCCCCGCTGCCCGTGCGCGAACTCGTCACCGACCCCGCCCTGCGGGCCGCGCTCGACCTCGACGCCCTCGCCGGGCAGCTGCCCGCCGACCTGTCGTCGGGACAGCGGCAGCGGGTCGGGATCGGCGCGCTGCTCTGCGAGGACGCGGACGCGTACCTCGCCGACGAGCCCTTCGCGAACCTCGACGACACGGGCCGGGCGCTCGTGCTGCGCCTGCTGCGGGAACGCACCGCGGGCCGTGCCCTGCTCGTCGTCCACCACGGCGACGAGGACCTGGACCTCGACTTCGACCGGGTGGTGCGCGTGGGCGCGCCCGCCGGGGCGGTACGGAGCTGAGCCGGCGGACGACGGGAGCGGCGCGCCGCGGCCGTGGCCCCTTCGGCCACGGGACCGGCGCACCGCCGTCCGCCAGGGTCCCTCGGCTACGGGGCTGGTGCGCCGTCCGCCAGGGTCCCTCGGCTACGGGGCCGGTGCGCCGTCCACCCGGAACCCTCGGCTACGGGGCCGCGCCCGCCACCAGTTCACGGGCGGCGGACGCGAAGGCCGCCCGGTTGGGATGGCCGGTCTTCTGCAGCAGGCTCGCCACGTGCTTCTCCACCGTGCGCGGCGAGATGTGCAGGCGGCCGGCGATGTCCCGGTTCCCGAACCGCTTCGCGAGCAGCCGCGCCACCTCGAACTCGCGCACCGTGATCCCGCACCGGCGCAGCCCCGGCGGCACCAGCTCCGTCCCCGACCGGCGCTGCCGCACCGGGGCGCCCATCGACCGCAGCAACGCCCGGCAGGCGCCCGCGACCGCCGGGAGCCCCGCGCCGTGGAAGTACTCCTCCGCCTCGCGCGCCCACTCCGCCGGCGCGCCCCAGCCGTCCTCGTACGCGGCCCGGGCCACCAGGCGCAGGCCCAGGTGACGGGCCAGGGGATAGGGAGCGGCGGCGCGGAGCGCCGCCCCGGCCGCGGCCGTCGCCCGGTCGGGACGGCCCTCCCGGCCGAGCAGCACGGCGTCGGCGAGGCCCGCGAACGGCCGGTTCCAGCGGGCCTCCGCGGCACTCGCCGCCGTCGCCCGGTCGTGGTGCCGCCGCCCGGCCCGCCCCGCGAGCACCCCGCACAGCAGGGCGACCCCGTACCGGCCGAAGTCACCGGTCGCCGGGTTCTCCGCGTGGCACGCGAGGGCCTGCGCGAACTCCCGCTCGGCCGCCTCGCGGTCCTCCTCCAGGAGCGAGCAGAAGCCCCGGGCGAGCCCGGACTCCATCGCCCGCAGTCCGGGCGCCGCGTCGGCCACGGGATCGAACCGCTCCAGTGCCTCCCGAAGTTCGTCGCGCCGGCCCCGGTGCGCGGCGCGCACCGCGTCTGCCAGCCGCCACAGTGCCACCGCCCGCCCGAGGCCCCGGTGCGACGCGTCGGCCTCCCCGTCCCGGATCAGCTCACGCGCCGCCGCCGACTCTCCGCGCCGCACCCGGTCGAGAGCCAGCGCGACCCCCAGCTCGTGCGCCTGCGGCGCGAGCCCGGCCCGCAGCGCCTCCCGGCGGACCTCCTCGACCGCCGCCGCCACCCCGTCCCGCCACATCACGAGGTGCGCCAGACACCCGTCGGCCGCGATCCGCAGCGGTATGCCCGCCGGGCCGGGCACGAGCGTCCGGGCCCGCGCGAAGTGCTGCGCCGCGGTGTCCGCGTCGGTGTTCCGGGTCAGGTGGCCGAGGGCCAGGAGCGTCCGCCCCGCGGACTCGGGGAGGTCTGCCGCGAGGGCCGTGGCGAGGGCGCGGCGGGCCGCCGTGGCGGCGGTGCGCAGCCGCTCGGGTGCGAGCCGGGACGGTTCCACGTGCGCGGCGGCCAGCTCGACGAGGGCGACTGCCTCGGCGTCGTCGCGGGAGTCGCGCAGGCCGCTCGGGCCGCTCGGGCCGCCGAGGTCGCCGGGACCGCCGAGGAGCCAACGGGCGAGGTCCAGATGGCGCAGGGCCTCCTCCGGGCGCCCGGCGAGGGAGTGGACCCGGGCGAGGCGGGCGTGCAGCGCGGCCCGGCGTGGCGCCGGCAGGCCGTGGCCGTCGCACGGGAGGTCCAGGGCGTCCGCGGGCAGTGCGGCCAGGTGACCGGTGAGGACGGCGGCGTCCAGCAGGCGCTCCCGTACGGCGGCGCGGGCCTCGGGCGGCACGGCGGGGGACACCAGGCCGTGGGCCGTGGTCAGAAGGGTGAGCGCCCGGTCCGGGGCGCCCTCGGCCGTCGCCCGGCGCGCCGCCTCCGCGTAGTGCCGGACGGCCGCCTCGGTGTCGCCGGCCGCCGCGTGCAGCGCCGCTGCGCGCGCGCACCACGGCCCGGGCAGTCCCGGATGCCCCTCGGCCATGGCGCGTACGGCCCGCCGGGCGGCGCGGGTGCGTTCCCCCGGCGCCAGGCCTTCCCGCAGGGCCCGGCCCGCGAGGGCGTGGCGGAACGCGAGGCGCTCGGGGTCCGCCGGGTCCGGGACGAGGAGGAAGGCGTGGGCCGCGGCCCGCAGCAGCGGCGCCAGCTCCTCCTCGGCGCGTCCGGTCGCGCACGCGAGGGCGGGAACGGCGAACGCGTCCCCGAACAGGGCGGCCACACCCAGGAGCCGGGTGGCATCGGGGCCGAGCCGCTCGGTGCGGCGCAGCACGTCCGCCGCGACCGTCGGCGGCACTCCCGTCGCCGCCGGCGCCCCGCACGTGGCGAGCTCCCTGGCCAACTCCCGTACGGCGAAGGGAAGTCCGCCGCACTCGTCGACCACCCGGCCGGTCACCCGGCGGACCAGCTCCGGTGCCGGTTCCCCTCGCCCGGCCCGTAACTCGTCCGACGCCAGCCGTCGGACGTCGGCGGGGGCGAGCGGCGCCAGGGCGAGCGTCCGGTGCGCCCGGGCGGCGAGGGCCGCCACCGCGCCGTGCCCCACTCCGCGTACCGGAACGGTGGTGGCCAGGAGCACCACCGGCACCGCGGCGAGCTGGTCGACGAGGTAGTCCACGACGGCGAGGGTTCCCGGGTCGGCCTCGTGCAGGTCGTCGAGCACGAGCAGGAACCCCCGCCGCCCGCCCGCCCCGGCGATCGTGCGCAGGATCGCCTCGGCGGCCGTCAGGGGCGGCACGACGGAGCTCCGCGCACGGACCGCTCCGGTGCCGCCCCCGCCCCCGATCCCCCCGTTCCCCCCGAGCAGCCGGGCGAGGACCCGCCCGTGGCCGCCCGGTTCCCCCGGCGCGGGCAGCCGCCCGGTCCGGGCGAGGGCGAGCAGGGCCTCGACCAGGGGCCGGTAGGGAACGGCCCCGTCGACCGTCCCCGGGCCTCCCCGGACCGCGAGCATCCCCGCCGCCCTCGCCCCGGCGATCACCTCGGCGGCGAACCGGGTCTTCCCCACGCCCGGTTCGCCGCTGACGAAGACCGCCGCACCGCGCCCCGAGCGGGCTTCCCCGAGGACTGCGGTGAGGCGGCTCATCTCCTCATCCCGGCCCACGAGTTCCCCACGGGCCGGGTCGGTACAGGCGTGCGGCTCCGTCATCTGCCTCTCCCACTCCGGCCCCGCTCGGCGGCGCGCCGGGGACGACGATAGGAAGCGGGCGCGTGTCGCTGCAGCCGTCCGTTTGGGGGGCTTGCGGGAAGGGGTCACCCGGCGTCGAGACTGTCCTCGCGGACCCGTCGGGCGAGGTCGATCTTCGTGTAGGCGGGGCGGCCGGCCTGCTGGTACTTGGCCTTGACCCGGTCGAGGTAGTCCTTCGCCGTGTGCACGGTGATCCCGGCGCGCCGGGCGGCGGACTTGAGGGTCAGACCGGACGCGTAGTCGAGCAGGATCTGCCGTTCGCGCGGCGAGAGCTTCGGCCGGGAGGGGCTGTTGTCGTGGGCACAGGCGAAGGCGAGTTCGGGGGAGTGGGCACCGTGTCCGGCCGCCACGTCCTTGATGGCGGCGACGAGGGTCGGCAGGTCGTTGTCCTTGGTCAGATAGCCGTCGGCGCCCGCCCGGAGGGATTCGATGATCCGGGTGCGGTCGGGGACGGTGCTGATCATCAGGACCCGGCTGCCTGCGGCGAGCAGCCGCCGGATGTTGTCGGCCGGCGCCGAGTCGTCGCGGAGCAGCAGGTCGAGCAGCACGATGTCCGGCGGCACGCCGCCGCCCGGCCCGGCGGGAGGAGCGCCGGGGCCCACGGCGGCGAGGAGTTCGCCGACGGTTCCCGCGGTGGCCACCAGCCGGAGCTCCGGTACGCCGCCCAGCCAGGACCGCATGCCGTCGAGGAGCATCCGGTCGTCGTCGACGACGGCGACGGTGATCACGCCGGCCATCGCAGCTCCACCCGTACGCCTTCGCCGGGCGCGGTGTCGACGACGGCCCGGCCGCCCACCTCGGCCATCCGGGCGTGCACGGATCCGCGCAGCCCGAAGCCGGGCACGTGGTGCTCGGGGTCGAAGCCCGGCCCCCGGTCGACGACCGTCACGACGGCGCCCGCGCCGTCGGCCTCGCCGGTCGCGGTGAGGTACGCGTGGCCGGTGCCCGCGTGGCGGCGCACGTTGTTGAGGGCCTCGCGGGCGGCGTCGGCGAACGCGGCGGCGACCGCGGGCGGCACCTCGGGCAGTTCGTGGTACTGGGTGGTGACCCGCAGCCGGAGGCTCTCCACGGAGCTGACGGCCTCCTCCAGGGCGGCGCCCATCTCCGGGTGGTGGACCTCCTCGGCTGTCTGCTGGATGAGCCGGCGCAGGTAGGCGGCCTCGCGGGCGCAACGCTCGCGCACCTCGGGGGCGTTGGCGTCGACACCGCCCGCCGCGAGCGTGGTCAGGGTGGCGAGGACGGTGTCGTGCAGCGCCCGGTGGTGGTCGAGCCGTTCGGCGTAACGGGCCTTCTGCGTCTCGGCGGCGAGCGCGCGGGCGTTCGCCTCGTCGAGCAGCCGGCCCTGGCGGCGCAGGTACCACCACATCACCCAGGCCATCACGGCGGAGGACAGGAGCGAGTTGAGGTGCCCGCCGAGCACGGCCCGGCTCGCGCCGACCAGGTGGTAGCCGACGAGGTGGGTCGCGACGAGCAGCGCGACGGCGACGACGGCCTGGAGCCGGGGGAGGGCGATGGCCGCGGCGGCGCTCGCCGAACCGCCGAGCAGCATCGCCCAGCCGATCGCCGGTGTCTCCCGCAGTCCGCCCCACGCGTACAGGGCGAACGGCAGCAGGCAGCCGGTGACGAGGACGTCGGCCCACACGTGCCGGGCGTCGAACCAGCCGCGCCGCAGCGCGGTCCCGTACCCGAGGACGCTCAGGCCGAGCGCGGCGGCGATCCCCAGGTACGGCACCGGGTGACCGGAGCTGCGCTGGGCGACGGCGAGGACGCCGACGGTGAGATGGCTCCCTCGGTACAGGAGGGTGGTGAGGATCATGAACGACCGGGCGCGCTGGAGCGCGGAGCCCACGCCCTTCGACTGCCGCAGTGCGCGCGACCACCCCGTGGTTCGCGACCACGCCATGGATAAGGACCCCACCGGCAAGACCGTGCCTCCCGTACCACCATGCCCCGACCGTCCCCGTCGTCCCGCATTCTGCCCGAGCCCGCACCGGCCGACAGGGCCGCTACCAGCCGATTTGTGGGCGATGTGAAGACGGTGTGCGGCTGCTGTGCCCGGACATCGTACTCAGGGGTAACGGGCGGCCGCCGAGGGCTTGTTGAGGGCGGCAGGGTCATGCTTCCCTCGGGGGAGCCTCGCTCGCTTACCGCCGGTAAGTCCTGTCCGGAGCCGGAGGAAGGAACCCCCATGCCCTCTCCCCGTACGCCCCTTCCCGACCCCCTCCCGCGGCCCCCGCGCGGCCGGCGCCGGCGGATCGGCGGCCCCCTCGCCGCGGCGCTCGCCCTGCTCGCCGCCGTCGCCGGCTCCGGCGCCACCGCCGTACCGGCCGCGGCGGCCCCGGCCACCGCCGACGCGGCGCGCACCGCCGCGGGGCTGCGCGAGGTGATGTTCGTCGGCAACAACTGGGACGGCACCGCCGACGTGATCGAGTCCCGTGGGGAGTTCCGCCGCATCGGGCGCGTCGACGTCATCCCCGACCGCGAGGAGCGGATGCGGGAGATCCACCTCGACCCGATCAAGCTGGCCTTCTTCCTGGGCGTGCGCAACGGGCCGGGCGAGGGCCACGACCAGTTCGTCGACGACATGTACGCCACGCCCGACGGCTCCGCGATGGTCGTCTCCCGGCCCAGCTTCGCCGACGTCGTCTCCGTCGACCTGCGCACCGGCCGTATCAACTGGCGCTTCCCCGTGGCCGGTTACCGCTCCGACCACATGGCCGTCTCGCCCGACGGCACCCGCGTCGCCGTCTCCGCGTCCACCGCCAACACCGTCCACGTCCTCGACGTCGTCTCCGGCCGCCAGCTCGGCTCCTTCAAGACCGGCGACAAGCCCCACGAGAACGTCTTCACCTCCGACGGACTGCTCTGGAACATGTCCATCGGCGAGGTCACCACCGCCCTCGACGCCCCCTGGCTCGACTGGACCAAGGGCGACCGGAAGATCACCGTCGTCGACGCGACCACCTTCAAGACGGTACGCGTGATCGACATGCGCCAACGGCTCGACGCCTTCGGCCGCGGCGACCTCTCCGACGCCGTGCGCCCCCTCGTCTTCACGCCCGACGAGAAGAAGATCTACTTCCAGGTCTCCTTCTTCAACGGCTTCCTCGAGTACGACGTCGCCACCGACCGGATCACCCGCCTGAAGGCCCTGCCCGGCAACCCGGCGACCGACCCCGACCGCACCACCTGGGTCAACGACTCCCGCCACCACGGCCTCTCGATGAGTCCCGACGGCACCCGGCTGTGCGTCGCCGGCACCATGGACGACTACACGACCGTCGTCGACCGCGAAACCCTCGCCCAGGGCCCCCTCGTCGAGACCTCCAAGCCGTACTGGGCCACCGTCAGCGGTGACGGCCGCTCCTGCGTCGTCTCCGAGAGCGGCGCCGACCGGGTCAGCGCGATCGACTTCGCCACCGGCGAGCGGGTCGCCTCCGTCGAGGTCGGCGACCACCCCCAGCGCGTACGGCTCGCCCACGTACCCGCCGACTGGACCGGCCCCACGGCCGGCTGACACCCTCACCCCACCGAAGGACATCGTGAAGAGAACACTCCTGGGGGCCGCGCTCGCCGCGGCCCTCCTGGCTGCCGGGACACCGGCGGCACCCGCCTCGGCCCTCCCCGCCACCTCCTCGGCGACCGCACCGGCCCCTGCCGGAGCCGCCCTCGCCGACAGCTGGCAGCCGCCCCTCTCCACCCGCGGGCGGTACATCGTCGACGCCGACGGCCGGCGCTTCAAACTGAAGTCCGGCAACTGGCACGGCGCGCAGGGCTCGTGGAACGGCTCCGGCGACCTCGCCGACCCCGCGAACCACCACGACGCGGAGAAGTCCGACCAGCTCCCGCTCGGCCTCGACCGCGCGCCCCTCGCCACGATCCTCGCCGACTTCCACGCCCTCGGCATCAACAGCCTCCGGCTGCCCTTCTCCAACGAGATGCTCCACGACCAGCGCCCCGTCCCCGACGCGGCGGTCGCGGCCAACCCGCAGCTGCGCGGCCGCACCCCGCTCCAGGTCTTCGACGCCGTCGTCGCCGCCACGACCGCCGAGGGCTTCGCCGTCATCCTCAACAACCACACCAACACCTCCCGTTGGTGCTGCGGCCTCGACGGGAACGAGCGCTGGAACACCAGCCAGTCCACCGCGCAGTGGGAGAACGACTGGCTGTTCCTCGCCAGGCGCTACAAGGACAACAAGCGGGTCGTCGGCGCCGACCTCTACAACGAGGTCCGGCGCACCGTCATGGACGACGCCAACTGGGGCTGGGGCGACGACCACGACTGGTGGACCGCCACCCAGCGGCTCGGCGACCGCCTCCTCACCGAGGCCAACCCCGACCTCCTCGTCATCGTCGAGGGCATCAACTGGCAGGGCATCCCCGCCGACGGCCTCTTCCACTGGCGGCCCACCCTCGAGCCCGCCCGCACCCTCTCCCACACCCTCGTCGCCTCGGACAAGCTCGTCTACTCGGCGCACTTCTACGGCTACACCGGCCCGAACCACACCGGTGCCACCGGCACCGGCGAGACCCACGACTGGCGCTACCAGGAACTGTCACGCGAGGACCTGTTCGCGACCCTGGACCGGCAGGCCTTCTTCGTCTCCGCCGACACCGGCCGGCACTACACCGCACCCGTGTGGATCAGCGAGTTCGGCATCGGCGCCGACGAGACCAACCCCCAGGGCCGTGCCTGGTTCGGCAACTTCGTCGACCACCTCGTCGCCACCGACGCCGACTTCGCCTACTGGCCCCTCGTCGGCTTCACCGGCCACGGCCGCTGGAAGCTCCTCGACTACGACGCCCAGGGCCGCCGCTCCGGCATCCTCGACGGGGACGACTGGCGCGCCGCCGACTGGACCCGGCTCGTCACGGCCCCCGCGAAGACCGGGACCGTCCCCGTCACCGACACCTGGGACCAGCTCAACCTCGACCACGCCGACGCCGTCCAGTCGCTCCGCGTCCGCGCGGGCGGCGACTGGGACCAGGGCGCCCGCAAGGGCGTCTGCCCCGACGGACAGCGGCTCGTCGGCCTCGCCCACCGCGACGGCCGGGGCCTCTGCACCGATGCCGGAGCGGCCGGGCTCACCGCGCCGACGGGCGCGTTCACGGTCGTCCGGGACGAGCGTTACGTCAAGGAGGGCGACTGGGCCTCCGGCTACACCAAACTCCAGTGCCCGCAGGGCCAGTTCATGACCGGCTACAGCGTCCGCGGCCAGGCCGTCTCGGCCGCCCTGTGCGCCCCCGCCACCCGCGCCCTGCCGGTCTCCGGCCGTACCGTGTGGTTCGACCGCGGCGACAACCGGCCGGCCGGCGGGCCCGGCGGCGAGTTCGCCCAGGGCAACTACAAGGGCCAGTGCGCCACCACCGAGTACGTCGCCGGGGTCGCCTTCACCGGCGCCTGGGCGAAGGGCAAGACGCCCGACGCCCTGCTCTGCCGAGCTCTGTAGCCGGCCCGGCGGACACGACGACGCACACGACGAAGGGGCCTGCCGGACACGGCAGGCCCCTTCGGTGTTCTGCGGATCAGGACCTGGTGACCTTCACCTCGTGGAGCGAATAGCCCCAGCCGGTCCCTCGCCGCTCGCCGTGGACCCGCACGTAACGAGCCGGCTGCGAGGCGAACTCCGCCGTGTCGTAGCCGCCGTCACCGGAGTCCGTGGACCACACGGAACGCCAGTGGGTGCCGTCGTCGGACAGCTCGATCCGGTACGCCCGCGCGTAGGCCGCCTCCCAGTCCAGGGTGACCTGGCCGACCCGGCGCGACGAACCCAGGTCCACCTGCCACCACTGGTCGTCGGACCACTCGCTGGCCCAGCGGGTGCCGGTGTTCCCGTCGGTGGCGAGACCCGGCGAGTAGTCCACGAACGGGTTCCACCACTGGGTGGTGCTCGCCGCGGTCGGCGCCCCGGACGCCAGGTTCACGCCGACCTCGTGCCGCTCGGTGGCCTTCCAGGTCGTGAGGTACGACTCGGCGCCCCGCGACAGCTCCTCCACGACGGCCGGGCCGCCCGGCGTGAGCCGGATCTGCTCGATCCAGTCCGGGACCAGACCGTTGTGCGCGGCACCGTCCTTGTTGAGGTCCCAGGTGCGCTCGCCCGTCACCTGCCGGTCGAGCACCGAGCCGCCGTCGAAGCTCTTGAACGGGTACTTCACCGCGTTCGGGGCGCTCTCGCCGACCGGTCCCGGCCAGCCGCCGACACCGTTCATGTCGGTGCCGTAGCCGAGACCGACGCCGTACTTCTTCCGCAGGTCCGCCTTCTGCGCGGCCTCGCCGACGAAGCCCTCGGCGCCGTGCATGTACGGGGCGACGAATCCGCCGAGGCGGTAGAGCCGCTCGGTCCAGTCCAGGTCCATCCAGCTGTGGGTGGAGAGGACGCCCGGGTACTCCTCGGACTCCAGGATGTCCAGCGCCCGGCCCGCGGCCTTGACGCTCATGTGGTCCAGTTCGAGCATCATCCCGCGCTGCATCATCCCCTTGACGGCGTACTCGCCGAGGCGGGTGAGGCCGCGCTTGTTGCACCGGGCGTCGGAGGCGTACGAGGGCACGGTCACGCCGGGCGGCAGCTTCTCGGCCATCGCCGCCGGGGCGGCGGCCAGGCCGATCGGGTTGTCGCTCTGCGGGCCCGCGCACTTCTCCGTCACCCAGAAGGTGCCCGTGGACAGGAACTGGCCGATGTTGACCGCGACACCGGTGGTGCCGCTGTCGAAGCGGACGCCGCACAGCGCGTTGTCGAACTTGTGGCACAGGAACATGCTGCGCACACCGAGGCCGTACAGCTCGTCGAGCCCCTTGTCGATGTCCGCCTCACTGCACTGGGCGACGTCGAGGATCATCTTGCAGCCGAAGGGCTCCGAGGTCTCCACGCCGAGGACGACCGCGAGCTTGCCCTGCTCGATCACCGAACGGGCCTGCGCCGAGTCCGTGACGACGCGGAACCAGCCCTTGCCCGGGCCGCCGTACATCCGGTCCACGTAGTCCTGCAGTTCGTAGGTCTTGCGCGCCTCGAGACGGATCGCGTCCATCTCGTTGCAGCCGCGGTCCCGGGGCAGGAGCGAGCAGATGAGGCCGTTGGTGACGAGGTCGTTGACCAGCACCCGCTGGCCGCCGCGCCAGGCCCGCTCGACCCACGCGTAGTAGTTCTGCTGGTGGCTCAGGGAGTTGTGGGCGGGCCAGTGCTTGAAGGTGGGCCAGCCGACGGGGTCGTGCTTGCCGTTGTCGCCGCCGGTGAGGTGCTCGAAGAGGGCGCCCGAGCCGTCCGGGTAGTGCTCGGGACAGTCCTTGAGCGCGTCGGCGATCCCCGCGGCGGAGAAGGTCTGGCCGCAGATCATGCGGCCGCCGAAGCCCTCGTTGGACATCAGGTGGTTGTGGGCGTCGACGAAGCCGCGCACCTTGCCGGACGCGTCCGTTCCCGTGAACGGCGTGCCCGTGACGTTGATCTGCGAGTCGGGCGCAGGGCGGGAGGCCGGCTCCCACCAGGAGCCGCCCGTGTCGGCGGCGGGGACCGGACCGGCGCCGAAGACGACGGTGGCCAGGGCGATGAACAGGGACACGAGGGCGAACCGGCCGCCCGCCCCGCGTGTTGATGGTCGATTCATGGTCAGCGATGCCTTCGGTCATGGGGGATACCGGGCTGCGAGCCGTCCAGGGTGTTTCTTGCGGTAACAGCGGCTCCGGGCCGAGGATCGCGAGGATCGCGGAGTGAGTCAAGGGTCCGGGTCAAATGACCTGTTGACGATCGCTCAGCCCTCGACGAGCGCCACCAGGTGGTCGGCGGTCGCGTCGAGCAGCGCCTCGGCGGCACGGTCGTCCCCGAGCACGAGGTACTGCAGCGTGAGCCCGTCGATCGTCGCCGCGAGCACCCGCGCGACCAGGTCCACCGGCACCTTGGGCGTGATGCCGCGCAGCGCGCACACCTGCTCGACCAGGACCGCCGCCGACGCCACGTACTGCTCGTACTGGGCCCGCGCGAGCCGTTCGAAGCCCTCCTCGCGCAGCGCGTACTGGGTGAGCTCGTAGGTGAGCATGTGCTCGGCCGGGTGGTCCGTCACGTCCTCCCAGTACGTCCCGAGCGCGGCCCGCACCGTCTCCCGCAGCGTCGCGCGCGGCTCGACCGCCGACATCACACGCGCCACGTAGTTGCCCGTGATGGAGCCGATCGCCGCCTCCAGGAGCTCCTGCTTGGAGTCGAAGCAGTAGTGGAAGACGCTGAGCGAGACCTCCGCCTCGGCGCAGATCGCCCGGGTCGTCGCCCGCGCCACCCCGTCCCTGGCCATGACCCGGACCGCCGCCTCGACCAACTGCCGGCGTCGCTCCGCCGACGGCATCCGTGCCATGCTGCCTCCTCGCGTCGGGCGCCAGGGTAACCGCCCGCACGCTCGGACCACGGGGTACGCCCCCTGGAACACGAGCCGCGCGTCCGCATCCGCCCCGGTCTCGGCGAGCATGTCGTCGAGCTACGGGCGCGCACCCCCGCGCTCCTCGCCGCCGGCCCCGAGCCTCGTCCCGACCGGCTCCTCCGGCTCGGGCGCGCGCCTCTTCCTTCCCCGCCTCGTCGATCCGTCCGGCGACGACGTGAACGGCCCGCGCGTGCGCCACGCGTGGCTCGTACGTCCGGGGGCGACCGGGGTGGCCGCAGGGCGCCGCGGCGGGCTCCGGAAGGGGCCCCTCGGTTGCCCCTTCGTGAACTGACGGGTGCACAGACCTTGTCAGTACAATTTCACATTACTATGTTACAGCTCGCGCGGTGAGTTCGACGACCGTCAACTCCCCTGTGAGCCAGGGGAGTTCGCCGCGCGCGTACCTTCCCCCACTTTCAGGAGCCCAGGTGTCCCAGCACAGAGTCGTGCGCAGCTCCCTCCTCGCCACCGCCGTCGTGGTGACCCTCGTCGCCTCCGCCGGACAGTCCGTCCAGGCGGCCGAGCGACCCGCCCCGGCCCGCGCACAGGCCCCCGCGACCTTCGCCGCGCCCGCGCCCAACCCGTTCGACGAGGTCGAACACCTCGCCGACGCCCGGGCCGCCAAGCCCGCCCCGGCGCCCGCCCCCGGCGGCATCCAGGCCCGCGTCCCCGGCCCCGCCACCGCGAAGGCCAAGGCGGCCCGCGCCGCCACGCCCGCCCTCGCCGCAGGCGTCCCCTGCACCCTCGACGGCGTCACCGGCCTGTCACCCGAGCAGTTCGCCGACTTCCTCGCCGACCCCGCCGTGACCGCCGACGGCTGTCTGCGCAACCTCGTCTGGACCTGGGACGCCCGGCTCGTCCCGGTGATGTCCGACGCCCACGTCCAGGCCGTCGCCCGCCGGATCTCCACCCTGGCCGCCGCCCACGACGGCCGGAACTCCACCCACCTGGAGGAGATGTTCACCTACCTCCACGCGGTGGCGTACCACGACTTCTCCCGCACCGAGATCGACATCACCGACGCCCCCACCGTCGACGCGGTCCGCCGCGCGATCGCCGACTTCGGCAACGCCGCCCGCACCTTCGACGCCACCGCGAGCAACGCCCGCACCCTGCGCGAGGCCCTCTACATCGGCAGCGCGCCCGGCCTGCGCCAGCACCAGCTCGGCCTCATCGTGAAGGTCCTCGCCACCCTGGACGGCGCGCACACCGCGACCAACCAGGACCCCGCCTGGGCCGGTGCCGCTCTCGCCGCGCTCTCCGTCAACTACCTGGGCGTCTACCCCGGCAACCAGGACACCGCCTTCCACGCCGCCGCGAAGGCCGACCCCGCCTACCGGGCCGCCTTCAAGGCCTTCGCCGGATACACCCACCTCAAGGGCACGGCCAACGCCTGGGCGGTCCGCGACGCACTCTCCGAGTACGGCCGCTTCGGCCAGATATCCGGCCTCAAGGAGGCAGTCACCGCCGACCTCGGCGCCCTCCTCGCCCCCGTCGAGTCCCGCTTCGGCGCCGGCAGCGCGCCGTGGGCGAGCCTGGTCAACTGGCTGAACTTCTACGAGGCCTGCGCGCCCTACGGCGTCTGCAAGGCGGACATCGAGAAGCGCATCTTCCCGTACACGTACACCTACGACAACGGCGCCATCAAGGTCCGCACCGCCCTCGACCGGGCCACCGTCGACCAGCTGTACTACGCCAGCAAGCAGGTCAAGGCCCAGTACCACCGCGTGCTCGGCACCGAGCAGCCCCTCGCCGGCGACCCCAACACCACCCTCAACATCGTCCTCTACGCCTCCCGCGCGGACTACGAGAACTACCATCCGATCCTCACGGGCTACTCCACCAACAACGGCGGCATCTACATCGAGAACGGCGCCACCTTCTACACGTACCAGCGCCGCGTCCCGCAGGACTCCACGCTCACCCTCGAAGAGCTCTTCCGGCACGAGTACACGCACTACCTCAACGGCCGCTTCGCGGTCCCGGGCTTCTTCGGCGAGGGCCCCTGGTACCAGGGCGACCGGACCACGGCCATGGACGAGGGAACCGCCGAGTTCTTCGACGGAGCCACCCGCGACAACGGCATCGCCGTCCGCAAGTCCCTGGTCCGCGGCATCATCAACGACACGGCCGGCGGCGGCCCCCGCATGAACGTGCGCCAGATCCTGCACGCCACCTACGACGGCGACGGCTTCCGCTTCTACAACTACGCGGGCACCTTCTTCGAGTTCCTGTGGACCGAGCGGCCGTCCCAGCTGCGCGAGATGTACGGGCGGCTGCGCGCGGACGACGTCGCCGGCTACGACGCCTGGCGCGAACGCCTCAGCGCCGACACCGGCCTCCAGGCGGCCTACGACCGTTTCCTCGACGCGCAGATCGCCAAGGTGAACGACCTGTTCGTCCCGAACACCACGTTCACGCCCAACGACCAGCTGACGTACTCCACCGTGGCGGGCGTCCGGACCGCCTTCGCCGGGGCCACGTACAACAACCCGGACTGCGTCGAGAACGGGGACACCGGCAAGCGGCGCTTCGTCTGCACCGGGCGGATCACCGCGAACCTGAGCGACTGGACCAGCGACGACCGGAACTTCAAGGACATGTCGGAGACGGTCGACTACTTCATCCTCGACCGTGCCGCGGAGTCCCGCCTGAACAACCTGGCCGACATGAACTGCAGCTTCGGGCCCATCGAGATCTGGTCCAACAGGGTCGCGGGAACGGCCGGCTACCGCTGCGAGGGCCCGCTCCGCAGCTGATCCCCACCTGCTCCCCGCCTGATCCGCCGTCAACCCGGTGCCCAGGGGCCGGAACCCCTGGGCACCGCCTAAAGAATGTGACATATTACTGCCGTGCCCAAGAGACACTCCCTGGACGCCGTGATCATCGGTGCCGGCGTGGTCGGAGCCGCCTGCGCGTACTACGCGGCCCGCTCCGGACTCTCCGTCGCCGTCGTCGACCGCGGTCCCGTCGCGGGCGGCACCACCGGTGCCGGGGAAGGCAACCTGCTCGTCTCCGACAAGGGGACGGGCCCCGAGCTCGACCTCGCGCTGCTGTCCACGAGACTCTGGCGCGAGCTGTCCGACGCACTCCCGGCGGACATCGAGTACGAGCCGAAGGGTGGGCTCGTCGTGGCGCACGACGAGCCCACCCTGAAGGCCCTCCGCGTGTTCGCCGAGTCCCAGCGGACCGCCGGCGTCCGGGCCGACGAGATCGCCGCGGAGGACCTGACCACACTCGAACCCCACCTGTCACCCGACCAGGCGGGCGGCTTCCGCTACCCGCAGGACGCCCAGGTCCAGCCGGCCAAGGCCGCCGCGCGGCTCCTGGAGGCGGCCGGGGTGCCGGTCCACCTCGGTGAGGAGGTCACGGAGATCCTGCGCACGCCGACCGGCAGGATCACGGGCGTCCGCACGGCCCGCCGTGAACTCCTCGCCCCGGCCGTGGTGAACGCCGCCGGGACCTGGGGCGGCGACGTGGCCCGCCTCGCGGGCACGAGCCTCCCCGTCCTGCCCCGCCGCGGCTTCGTCCTGGTCACCGAACCGCTGCCCCACATGGTCCGCCACAAGGTGTACGCGGCGGACTACGTCGCCGACGTGGCCAGCGGCTCCGCGTCGCTGCAGTCCTCCGCGGTCGTGGAGGGCACGCCGTCCGGCCCGGTCCTCATCGGCGCCACCCGCGAACGCGTCGGCTTCGACCGCTCGCTCTCCCTTGAGGCACTGCGCCGGCTGGCGACCCAGGCCGCCGGGCTCTTCCCCTTCCTCGCGGACGTCGAGGTGATCCGCGCGTACCACGGCTTCCGCCCCTACCTCCCCGACCACCTCCCGGCGATCGGCGCCGACCCGGGGGTCCCGGGTCTGTTCCACGCCTGCGGGCACGAGGGCGCGGGCATCGGCCTGGCCCCGGCGACGGGATCGCTGCTGGCGGCGAGCCTGACCGGCTCGGAACCTCCCCTGGACCCGACGCCGTTCTCGCCGTCCCGGGACTTCACCCACCACGAGGGGGAAGCCGGATGACGCACGGCCGCCACGCACGCACCGACCACCCAGGAGCCACGTCTTGACCACCCCGCGCGACCTCGTGGGCGGCGCGCCCCGCACCACGTTCACCCTGACCTTCGACGACCGCGAACTCCCGGCCCAGGAGGGCCAGTCGATCGCCGCGGTGCTCTGGTCGGCCGGCATCCTCGCCTGGCGCACCACCCGGAACGGCGCCGCGCCGCGCGGAGTCTTCTGCGGCATCGGCCAGTGCTACGACTGCCTGGTCACCGTCAACGGCCGCCCGAACCAGCGCGCGTGCACGGTGCAGGCCCGCCCGGGCGACACCGTCACCACCCAGGAAGGAACGGGCCGTGCCGCACTCGACCGTTGACCTCGCCGTCGTCGGCGCGGGCCCGGCCGGCCTCGCCGCCGCCGTCACGGCCGCGGACCTCGGCCTCTCCGTGGCCCTGCTCGACGCGGGCGCGCGCCCCGGCGGCCAGTACTACCGCCACCCGGCGCCCGGCCTCGGCGCGACGCGCCCCCAGGCCCTGCACCACGACTGGCGAGCCTTCGCGGCACTCGTGCGGCGCCTGGAAGAACACCGGAGGACGTCCGGGATCTCGTACCTCCCGGACCGCCAGGTCTGGGCGGTGACGCCGTCCGGCGACACCGGCTCGTGGACCGTCCACAGCCGCACCGACAGCGCGTCCGAGTCACCCGCGCCCGTCACCGCCCGCGCGATCCTCCTCGCCACCGGCTCGTACGAGCGCCAACTCCCGTTCCCCGGCTGGACGCTGCCCGGCGTGGTCGGCGCGGGCGGCGCGCAGGCCATGCTCAAGGGCGGCCTGGTGCTGCCGGGCCGGCGGGTCGTCGTCGCGGGCAGCGGTCCCCTCTTGCTCGCCGTCGCCGCTTCCCTCTCGGCCGCCGGAGCGCGGGTCCCGGCGGTCGTCGAGGCGTCCGGATACGGCGGCTACGCCACCCACGCGACCACGCTCCTGCGCAACCCGGCCAAGCTCGTCGAAGGTGCCCGCTACGGCACCGCGCTGGTACGCCACCACACCCGGCTGCTGAACCGGCACGCCGTGGTCGAGGCGCACGGCACCGACCGGGTGGAGGCCGTCACGGTCGCCCGCCTGGACCGCGACTGGCGCCCGGTGCCCGGCACCGCCCGCCGCATCCCGTGCGACGCGGTGGCGGTCGGCCACGGCCTGGTCCCCGAGCTGTCCCTGGCGACCGCGCTGGGCTGCGCGACCCGGACGGCGGCGGACGGCACGGTCGCCCTCGCGCTCACCGACGAGCTGCGCACCTCGGTGCCGGGCATCTGGTCGGCGGGCGAGACCGGCGGCATCGGTGGCGCCCAACTGGCCGTGGTGGAAGGCACCCTGGCGGCCCACTCGGTCGCGCGTGCCGCACAAGCCGCCCATGCCGCGAGCCCCGGTGTCACCGCGCCCACCACCCCCGAAGCCCTGCGACGCGCCCGCGTCCGTCTCCGGGCCTTCGCCGACGCGATGGGCTCGGCGCACCGCCCCGGCCAGGGCTGGACGGCCTGGCTGGCCGACGCCGCCGACGTGTGCCGCTGCGAGGAGGTCACGGCCGGTCAGGTCCGTGAGGCGGTCACGGAGCTGGGCGCGCGTGACGCGCGGACGGTGAAGCTCCTGACCCGCGCGGGCATGGGCTGGTGCCAGGGCAGGATGTGCGGACCGGCCGTCGCGGCCCTGTGCGGTGCCACGACGACCGCGGATGCGGCCACGCCGGAGGGCCCGTCCACGTCCGCAGGCGCGACCGCGGCTCCGACGCCCGACCGCCGCCCCCTCGCCTGCCCGGTCCCGCTGCGCCAACTGGCCTCGCTGCCCACCGACCTGAGCTGATTTCCCGCACCGCGGTCTTGTGACCGACGTACACCACTCAATAAAATGTCACACACTACTAAGGAG
Organism: Streptomyces sp. NPDC012637; assembly: GCF_042954805.1. Classification (NCBI taxonomy): domain Bacteria; kingdom Bacillati; phylum Actinomycetota; class Actinomycetes; order Kitasatosporales; family Streptomycetaceae; genus Streptomyces; species Streptomyces sp. NPDC012637. The sequence goes on along the minus strand of NZ_JBIBDS010000001.1, from coordinate 673,932 downwards.
AGTTGCCGATATGAGCGAGAGCGTGACCGCCTCCCACTGGAGCCCCACCCGCCCCTGGCGCGGCATCATGGTCGCCACCGCCCTCCCGCTGCGCGCCGACCTCTCGGTCGACCACGACGCCTACGCGGAGCACGTCCGCTGGCTGATCGAGAACGGCTGCGACGGCGTCGTACCCAACGGGTCGCTGGGGGAGTACCAGACCCTCACCGACGAGGAGCGGGCCCAGGTGGTCCGTACGGCCGTCGAGGCCGCCGGTGACGGCGCGCGGGTCATGCCCGGCGTCGCCGCCTACGGCAGCGCGGAGTCCCGGCGCTGGGCCGAGCAGGCCGCCGAGGCCGGCGCGGGCTCGGTGCTGCTGCTGCCGCCCAACGCCTTCCGCGCCGACGAGCCCGCGGTCCTCGCCCACTACGCGGAGGTCGCGAAGGCCGGCCTCCCGATCGTCGCGTACAACAACCCGATCGACACCAAGGTCGACCTGAACCCGTCCCTCCTGGCCCGGCTCCACGGCGCCGGCCACATCGTGGCGGTGAAGGAGTTCAGCGGCGACGTCCGCCGTGCCTACGAGATCGCCGAACTGGCCCCGGACCTCGACCTGCTGATCGGCGCGGACGACGTCCTGCTCGAACTGGCGCTGGCGGGCGCGGTCGGCTGGATCGCCGGCTACCCCAACGCGCTTCCGGCCTCCTGCGCCGAGCTCTACCACTCCGCCGTGGCCGGCGACCTGGCCACCGCCCTGCCCCTCTACAAGTCGCTGCACCCGCTGCTCCGCTGGGACTCCAAGACGGAGTTCGTGCAGGCCATCAAGGCCTCCATGGACCTCGCCGGCCGGCCCGGCGGCCCCACCCGGCCGCCCCGCCTCCCGCTCACCGGCGCCACGGCGGCCGCCGTGCGCGCCGCCACCGAGAAGGCCCTGGCCGACGGCCACCACTGAGAGGTCAGGACGTACCCATGCGCACCCGTCACGTCTACCACGCGGTCGACTCGCACACCGAGGGCATGCCCACCCGGGTGATCACCGGTGGCGTCGGAGTGGTCCCCGGCGCCACCATGGCCGAGAAGCGGCTGCACTTCATCGAGCACCTCGACCACCTGCGCACGCTCCTCATGTACGAGCCGCGCGGACACGCCGCCATGAGCGGCGCGATCCTCCAGCCGCCCACCCGCCCCGACGCCGACTACGGCGTCCTGTTCATCGAGGTGTCGGGCCTGCTGCCGATGTGCGGTCACGGCACCATCGGCGTCGCCACCGTCCTCGTCGAGACCGGCATGGTCCCGGTGACCGAGCCCGTCACCACCGTCCGGCTCGACACCCCGGCCGGGCTCGTCGGCGTCGACGTCCGCGTGGAGGACGGCGCGGCCACCGCCGTCACCCTCACCAACGTGCCCGCCTTCTCCGTCGGCCTCGACCTCAAGACCGAGGTGCCCGGCCTCGGCACGGTCACCTACGACCTGGCCTACGGCGGCAACTTCTACGCCTTCGTGGAGCTGGACTCCCTCGGGCTGCCCTTCGACCGGGACCGCAAGGAGGACCTGCTCGCCGCGGGCCTGGCCGTCATGGACGCCATCAACAAGGGCCCCGACCGGCCGGTCCACCCGGAGGACCCCGCCCAGAGCGGCGTGAAGCACGTCTACCTCGCCGCCCCCGGCTCCGACGCCCGCCGCTCGCGGCACGCCATGGCCATCCACCCGGGCTGGTTCGACCGCTCCCCGTGCGGCACCGGCACCAGCGCCCGCATGGCCCAGCTGCACGCCCGCGGACTGCTGCCGCTCGACACCGACTTCGTCAACGAGTCCTTCATCGGTACGGAGTTCACCGGCCGGCTCGTCGCCGAGACCACGGTCGGAGGCCGGCCCGCCGTCGTGCCGACGGTCACCGGGCGGGCGTGGATCACCGGCACCGCGCAGTACTTCCTCGACCCGACCGACCCGTTCCCCGGAGGGTTCCTCCTGTGAGCCCGACCGACTTCCGCCCGACCGAGATCCGCACCACCGACTACCACACGGCGGGCGAGCCCTTCCGGATCGTCTCGGAGGGCCTGCCCCCGCTGCCCGGCGACACCGTCGCCGAACGCCGGGCCACCCTCCTGGGCCCGGGAGGCTCGGGCACCGCCCCGCGGCCCGGTGCCCTGGACGAGCTGCGGCGACTGCTCGTCCGGGAACCCCGCGGCCACGCCGGCATGTACGGCGGCTTCGTCGTGCCGCCGGACGACGACGGCGCCCACCTGGGCGTGCTGTTCTGGCACAAGGACGGCTACTCGACGGCCTGCGGCCACGGCACCATGGCCCTCGGCGTCTGGGCCGTCGACTCCGGCCTCGTCACCGCACCCGGCGACCGGGACGTACAGGTCCGCATCGACGTCCCCTCCGGGCGGGTCACCGCGACCGTCCACCGCGCCGGGGGCCGCACCACCGGCGTCACCTTCCGCAACGTGCCGGCCCGGGTGTCGGCCCGCAAGGTACCGGTGACCACGAGCCTCGGGACGGTCGAGGTCGACCTCGCGCACGCCGGCGCCTGCTACGCCTCGCTGCCCGCGCACACCCTCGGCCTGACCGTCGACCGGGCCGCGCTTCCCGCGCTCACCCGGGCCGGCCGGGAGATCCGCGACGCCCTCGCCGGCCACCCCGCCACCCGGCATCCCGAGGACCCGCTGCTCTCCGGGGTGTACGGCGTGATCCTCCACGAGGAACTGCCCGACACCCCGCGGGGCCCGCACCAGCGCAACGTCACCGTCTTCGCCGACGGCCAGATCGACCGCTCGCCCTGCGGCTCGGGCACCTCCGCCCGGCTGGCCCTCCTCGCCGACGAGGGCCGGCTGGGCGCGGGCGACGTGCTCACCCACGAGTCCGTCGCCGGCACGGTGTTCACCGGGCGGACGGTGCCCGCCGCCACGACGGGGCGCGGCCTTGTCACCGAGGTGACCGGAACGGCCCACCGCACGGGCGAGCACCGCTTCCTGCTCGACCCGGACGACGCCCTCGGTACCGGGTTCGCCCTGTGAGCCCGGACCCGATCCGGCGCGACGCCGTGCTCGGCACTCCGCTCGGAACCCCGCTCGACGCCCCGGCCGTCGCCCGGCTGCTCACGCCGGGCGGCGCCGTCGAGGCACTGGCCGAGGTGCTCCGCGAAGGGCTCGACCCGGAGGACTGCCCGCCGCGCACCGCCGTGCCCGTGCCGGCCGGCGAACTGCTGCTGATGCCCGCCGCGTCGGCCTCCTGGGCCGGGGTGAAGGTCGCCGGCGTGGCGCCCGGCAACCCGGCCCTCGGGCTGCCGCGCATCACCGGCAGCTATCTGCTCCTGGACGGTCCGACGCTGCGGCCGCTGGCCGTGATCGACGGAGCCGCGCTCACCTCCCTGCGCACGCCGGCCGTCTCCGCCCTGGCGATCCGTCACCTCACCGGCACCGGCCGCCCGTCGCGGCTCGTGCTCTTCGGCTCGGGTCCGCAGGCGTACGGGCACCTGGAGGCGGTGCTCGCGGTGCGGGAGGTCACGGAGGCCGTGGTCGTCGGGCGGGACCAGGAGCGTGCCGCCCGGCTCGTCGCGCACGCCCGGGACCTGGGCGTGCCGAAGGCCCGTACGGGCGCAGCCGGGGACGTGGCCGAGGCGGACCTCGTGGTGTGCTGCACCACCGCCCGTACGCCCCTGTTCGACGGGCGGCTCGTCGCCCCCGGGGCGACGGTGGTCGCCGTCGGCTCGCACGAACCGGACGCCCGGGAGACCGACTCGGCCCTCGTGCGGCGGGCGGCGGTGTACGTCGAGTCGCGCGCCGTGGCGGCACGCGAGGCCGGCGACCTGCTGATCCCGGAGGCGGAGGGGGCCGTCGGGCCGGGGCACATCGCGGGAAACCTGGCCGAACTGGTCACCGGCCGGGCGGCCCCGCCCGATCCCGAGACGCCGCGGCTCTTCAAGAGCGTGGGCATGGCCTGGGAGGATCTCGCCGTTGCCGTCGCCCTGTACCGAGCGGCGTCCGACGGAGAAACGTGACATTGTACGCTGTCCTCCTGCGAGTTCTCGGAGGATCAGCGTGGGTGACCTGAAGCAGCACAGTCTCATCAAGGCCCAGGAGCGGCTCCGCGACCAGGTGGGCCACGCGCTGCGCGCCGCCCTGATAGCGGGCGAACTCCGGCCGGGCAGCGTCTACTCGGCGCCCGGCCTGGCCGCCGAACTCGGCGTGTCGGCCACCCCGGTGCGGGAGGCGATGCTCGACCTCGCCCGCGAGGGCCTGGTCGAGCCCGTCCGCAACAAGGGCTTCCGGATCACCGAGGTCAGTGAGCGCGAGCTCGACCAGTGCACCGAACTGCGCATGCTGATCGAGGTCCCCACGGTCGGCCGGGTCACCGAACTCGCCACCCGGGAACAGCTGGAGGAGCTGCGCCCGCTCGCCGAGGACATCGTCGTCAAGGCGCGCGAGCACAACCTCATCGGCTACCTGGAGGCCGACCGCCTCTTCCACCTCACGCTGCTCGGCCTGGCCGGGAACGACCGGCTCGTGGAGACCGTGGGCGACCTCCGAAAGCGCTCCCGGCTCTACGGGCTCACCGGCCTCGACGAGGCCGGCAAGCTGGTCTCCTCGGCGGAGGAACACCTGGAGCTGCTCGACCTGATGATCTCCGGCGACCGCGAGGGCGCCGAGGCCTGCATGCTCCGCCACCTCGGCCATGTCCGCTCGCTGTGGGCCGAGGCCCGCGACGAGCCGGTCGAGCGCCCCGCCGGCCGCCTCGGCCCGGTCCGCAAGAACTGACCCGCCGCGGTTCCGGCCCGCGGCCGGCCGTCCACCGGGGCCCGCCGCGGGCTCAGCGCAAGGACTGCCCGTACACGTGGTCCACGGGCATCCGCATGAGCACCCGCCGGTCGGCCACCATCGCCGTCCGGTACTCGTCCCAGTCCGGGTGCTCACCCGCGGCGAGCCGGTAGTACTCCACGAGCGCCTCGACCTCGGGCCCGTGCGGATCGGTCCCGGGTCCGACCAGCGTCACCGTGCCCTCGGCGGTCGCCCAGGACCGGCCGTCCTCGCTCGTCACCTCCAGGGCGGCGCGCGGGTCGCGGCGCAGGTTGGCCGTCTTGGCGCGGCCCTCGGTCATCGACACGTACAGGGTCCCGGTCCCGGCGTCGTAGTACGGCATCACGGGGGAGAGCTGCGGACGGCCGTCCGCCTTGAGGGTGGCGAGCACGCCGAGCCGGCTCTTGGCGAGGAGGTCGCGGGCGTCGAAGGATGTCGTCGTCATGTCCTCCTTCAAGTCCCGCGCCCCACCGCTTTGTTCCCGCCACGAGCCGACCGGGACACGCGCCGCGGGCGCCCGAGGCGTCGAAGCAGGGCGCAGGACGTCAGGAGCGGGGCCAGGGAAGCGGCCGGGACAGCAGTGCCTCCGCCGCCATCAGGGCCGTCGCCGCGCTCGCCAGGCCGAGGACCGCGCCGGCCGCGACGTCACCCGGGTAGTGGACGCCCGTGTGGACGCGGGAGTAGCCCACCGCGCAGGCCAGGACGCCGAGCGGGACCGCCGCCGGAGGCAGCACCACGCCCACGGCCGTGGCGAACGCCACCGCCGAGGCAGTGTGCCCGGACGGGAAGGAGGCCGAACTCGGCATCGGCACGTGCCGGTCCACCGTGACCCGGGCCGCCTCGCGGTCGGGCCGCGGACGGCGCACGAGTCTCTTGCCGAGCAGGTTGCCGACGGCCGAGGCGACCGCGACCGCGCCGACCCCGGCTGCCGCCGCCCTCCGCGGACGCCCACGGGGCAGGGCGAGCGCCGCGGCCACGGCGAGCGAGATCTTGGAGTGGTCGGCGGCATGGGAGAGCCGGCGCAGTGCCCGGTCGAGGGCCGGTGTCGGCGTCGCGGCGACCGCCGCGTACAGCGCGCCGTCCACCGCGCTCAGGTCGGCGAGCACGGCGCGGAGCGGCGAACCGCTCCGGTCCGTGCCGTCGGGCGGCGGGGTGGTCCCACCGGGGGCGGGCGGTTCAGCCATGGGAGCCTCCTCGAGGAATGCGGCGGCCGAAGGCGAGGACGAGGATCCGGTTCCAGTTCGTCGGAGGGGCGGCCGGCACGATGCCGGGCCGGTCGCGGGGGACGAGGACGCGCAGCGCGCGCGGGCGCAGGGTGCAGACGACCGGGGTGGGCAGGGTCAGGGCCTCGCCGTCGACCGCGACGGGCAGCGTGCCGGTGTCGGCGGTGACCTCCACCCGGTGGGCCGTCAGCACGTTCAGACCGGTGGACTGGGAGCCGCGGACCGCGAGGTCGGCCGCCTGCGCCGCGCCCTCCACCCGGACGGCGACGACGCCGAGCAGGCCGCCGTCCAGTCGCGGTCTGCGCCCACCGCCGAACGGGTCGGGCGAGTTGTACGGGTTGTTGCTGACGAGCAGCGCCTGCTGGTCGCGCAGCGCGGTCTCGTCGGCGCGGGCGTCGAGGCGGCGCCCGGTGTCCGAGGCCAGCAGGTCCGGAATCATGCTCAGCGCCGTACCCGCCTTGGCGTCACGGTACTCGGGGCTCTGCACGACGTCCGCGTACACGCCGAACGAGACCGTGTTGACGAACGGCCGCCCGCCGACGTCGCCGAGGTCGATCCGCAGTTCCTCGCCGTCGGTGAGGGCGCTCAGACAGCGGGACGGATCGGCGCGGTCGAGGCCGAGGTCCATGGCCAGGTGGTTGCGGGTGCCCGCGCTGATCACCAGGAACGGCAGGTCGTGCTCGGCCGCCACCGCCGCCACCAGCGCCTGGGTGCCGTCGCCGCCCGCGACGCCCAGCAGGTCGGCGCCGTCCGCGACCGCCGCGCGCGCGATTTCGGTCACGTCGGTGGGCTCCCCGTCGGGGTCCGGCGGGTCGAGCAGCACGACCTTCGCGCCGAGCCGCTCCGCCTTCTCGACCAGCCCGAACCGGCCGACCTTGCCGCCGCCCGACTGCGGGTTCATCACGAGCACGGCCCGTCGGGGCCGCGGCGCGGGCCGGGCGCGCCGGCCGTGGTGCGGACGGCGCAGCGCCGACCGCGCGCAGAACAGGGCCGCGGTCCACAGCAGCAGCGAGGTGAGGGCGGAGCGCCACAGACCGCGGTCGACGTAGAGGAGCAGCACACCGACCGGCGTGGCGGCCGCGAGCAGCGCGCCCAGGAGCCGCACCGGCCCGCGGTGGGCGAGGAACCACCAGATGCCCGCCGCGCACAGCGCCAGTCCCACCAGGCCGCTCGCGATGATCAGCAGTCCGCCGCTGCCGAACGGCACGAAGAGAGAGACCACCGCGAGGACGGCGGCGAGCAGCGCGCACCGCGCGAACAGGCGTGCCCGAGCCCGCCTCCGTACCTGATAGCGGTCCTCCGTGCTCACCGTCCGCCCTCCCGCGTCCGTGACCCCCGCCCCAGCCTGCGGCTTCGCGGTGTGTCACACCGTCCGCGCGGGGCCGTCCGGGTGATGCCCCGACAGGAGCCCGCGCGTCTCCGTCCGGATCGTCCGGATACCGATTGTGGCACGGACGGATTGACGACAAGATCGCTCGGGTGCGTGATGATGCGAAGCTCTCCGACGGGGTCGTCACCCTGTCGCCGCTCGACCCCGCCGACGCGGCCCGCCTCCTCTGTGCCGTTCCGTCCCCTCCCGGCGCGCCCTGGCGTGCCCACGGGCCCGCGCGCACCTTCGGCATCCGGGCCGGGCGACTGGTCGGCGCCATCCAGGTGCGCCCGGCCGCGGCGGAGCCCGCGGACCTCGCGGGCCACGACGTCGACCTGGGCTTCGTCCTCGAACCGGAGGCCCGCGGCCGCGGCTTCGCGACCCGGGCCGTGCTCCTCGCCTGCGGCCACGCCCGGGCCGAGGGCGCCACTCGACTGGCACGTCAGGTCGCTGCCCTAGGCAGGCCGGACCGGCGGTCCGGGGCCGGTGAGGCCCCCGACCGTCGCGCGTTCAGGCCAGGATCCCGCTGCCGTGCGGGGCGTACAGGTCGAGCAGGCGGACCCGGGTCACCTGGAGGCGGTGGGCGAGGATCTGGCCCACCCAGAACATCACCGAGGCGCCGAAGCCCGGGTCCGTGTGGCACATCGAGCGCACCGCCGCACCGTCGAACTCGTACGCCCTGACCGGCGTCATCGCCTCGGCGCCGGACTGGCACAGATACGGCGGGAACAGCCACGACAGGCCCACCAGCTCGCCGTGCCGCAGCGTCTCGATGACCGGCGACCCGCGCCCCGGGACCTTGGCGTCCAGGGTGACCGCGCCCGTCTTCACGATCCAGAACCGGTCCGCCCGGTCCTGCTCCTCGAACAGCCGGTGACCGGACTCGAAGTACACGTCGTCGGCGAAGGCCATGAGTCGCTCCCGGTGCTCGGGCGGCAGCGTGCTGACCTTCGGTGCGGCGGTGCTCATGACGGCCTCCTCGGTGCTGCGGCGGTGCGTCCCGACTCCAGTGTCCGCCGCACACCCGCCGTACGCCGACACCGCACCCGCCCCGTCACACGGACGCCGTACGCCTCCCCGTGACGGCCGGACGCCCGGTCGCGGCACCGTCACCGTGCGCATACGGTGAGGGGGTCCCGGCGTGCGCTCCCCCAGTGGAGGGCGGAGCATGAACGTGGGGAGGAAGCGGCAACACGGGGGCGGACCCAGGAGGGTGCCATGGCCGTCCCGCAAGGGGGCGACGCACTCGTCGTCCTCGAAGACGTCGACAAACACTTCGGCACGCTCCACGTGCTCCAGTCCATCGACCTCACCATCCACCGCGGGGAGGTCGTGGTCGTCATCGGGCCCTCCGGGTCCGGCAAGTCCACGCTGTGCCGTGCCATCAACCGCCTGGAGACCATCGACTCCGGCACGATCACCATCGACGGCAAACCGCTGCCGGCCGAAGGGAAGGAGCTGGCCGCGCTCCGTGCCGACGTCGGCATGGTCTTCCAGTCGTTCAACCTCTTCGCGCACAAGACGGTGCTCGGCAACGTCACCCTCGGCCAGGTCAAGGTCCGCAAGACGGACCGCAAGAAGGCCGAGCAGCGCGCCCGGGCCCTGCTCGAGCGGGTCGGGGTGGCCAACCAGGCGGACAAGTACCCGGCGCAGCTGTCCGGCGGTCAGCAGCAGCGCGTGGCGATCGCCCGCGCGCTCGCGATGGAGCCCAAGGTGATGCTGTTCGACGAGCCGACGTCGGCCCTCGACCCGGAGATGATCAACGAGGTCCTGGAGGTCATGCAGCAGCTGGCCAGGGACGGCATGACGATGGTGGTCGTCACCCACGAGATGGGCTTCGCCCGCTCGGCGGCCAACCGCGTGGTCTTCATGGCCGACGGGAAGATCGTCGAGTCGGCCACCCCCGAGGAGTTCTTCGGCAACCCGCGCAGCGAGCGCGCCAAGGACTTCCTGTCCAAGATCCTCAAGCACTGACCGGACCGCCGACGGCGCCACCGACCCGCACCACCGACCCGTACCGACGACCGCACCACAGACCCGTACTCGTACCACCGTAATCAGCGTGGGGTGATGACCATGAACCCGCTCAGGAACCGCAGGCTCGCCATCGCCGCGGCCGCCGCGGTCGTCCTCTCCTTCACCGCCGCCGCGTGCAGCGACGACGGCGGCGGCGGATCGGGCGACGGAGACGGCGAGAAGATCACCGTCGGCATCAAGTTCGACCAGCCCGGTCTCGGGCTCAAGACGCCGGACGGCAAGTACACCGGCCTCGACGTGGACGTGGCGACGTACGTCGCCAAGGAGCTCGGCCACGAACCGGGCGACATCGAGTGGAAGGAGGCGAAGAGCGCCGACCGCGAGACGCTGCTGCAGCGCGGCGACGTCGACTTCATCGCCGCCACGTACTCGATCACCGACAAGCGGGCCGAGAAGGTCGACTTCGCCGGTCCCTACCTGCTCGCCCACCAGGACGTGCTGATCCGGGCCGACGACAACTCCATCACCAAGCCGGCCGACCTCAACAACAAGAAGCTCTGCTCGGTGACCGGCTCCACCTCTGCGCAGAACGTCAAGACGAAGCTCGCCCCGAACGCCCAGCTCCAGGAGTACGGCGGCTACTCCGAATGCCTGACCGGCCTGGAGAACAACGTCATCGACGCCCTGACCACCGACGACACGATCCTCGCGGGTTACGCGGCGCAGCCCGAGTTCAAGGGCAAGTTCAAGCTGGGCGGCTTCAAGATGAGCAACGAGAACTACGGCATCGGCGTCCAGAAGGGAAGCGAACTCAAGGCCCAGATCAACAAGGCGCTGGAGAAGATGGTCGCCGACGGCTCCTGGCAGGCCGCCGTGGACAAGAACCTCGGACCCGCCGGATACAAGAACGAACCGGCCCCGCAGATCGGCGTCGTGGTTCCCTGAGAAGGCCGCCGTGTTCGACTTCCTCGAGGGCTACGACATCCTGGGAGCCTTCTGGACCACGGTCCAGCTGACGTTCTACTCCGCGATCGGCTCCCTCGTCTGGGGGACGCTGCTGGCCGCCATGCGGGTCAGCCCCGTCCCCCTCATGCGGGGCTTCGGCACCGTCTACGTCAACATCGTCCGCAACATCCCGCTCACCGTCATCATCGTCTTCACCTCGCTCGGCCTCTTCCAGACCCTCGGCGTCAGCCTCGGCGCCAAGGACTTCACCACCATCAACTTCCGGCTCGCCGTCCTCGGTCTCATCGCCTACACCTCGGCCTTCGTGTGCGAGGCGCTGCGCTCCGGGATCAACACCGTGCCGCTCGGCCAGGTCGAGGCCGCCCGCGCGATCGGGCTCAACTTCACCCAGACCCTGCGTCTGATCGTGCTGCCCCAGGCCTTCCGCTCGGTCGTCGGCCCGCTCACCAACGTCCTGATCGCCCTGACCAAGAACACCACCGTCGCGGCGGCCATCGGCGTCGCCGAGGCCGCCCTGCTGATGCGCGAGATGATCGAGAACGAGGCCCAGCTGATCCTCATCTCCGCGATCTTCGCCTTCGGCTTCATCTGCCTCACCCTGCCCACCGGGCTGTTCCTCGGCTGGGTCGCCAAGAAGGTGGCGGTGAAACGATGAAGGAGAAGCCCACCGTCCTCTACGACGTCCCCGGTCCGCGCGCCCGCCGCCGCAACGTGCTCTACACCGTGCTGTTCCTCGTCGCGGTGGCCGCGGTCGTCTGGTGGGTGGCGGACAGCCTCGCCGCCAAGAACCAGCTCGAGGGCGACAAGTGGGAGCCGTTCTTCACCGACCCCAGGGTCTGGAACACGTACATCCTGCCGGGCCTGAAGAACACGGTGATCGCCGCCGCCCTCGCCATGGTCATCGCCCTGCCGCTGGGCGCGCTGTTCGGCATCGCCCGGCTCTCCGACCACGCCTGGGTGCGGGCGGCGGCCGGGACGGTCGTGGAGTTCTTCCGCGCCATCCCGGTCCTGATCCTGATGCTCTTCGCCAACGCGGCCTACTCGGAGTTCACCGACGTCAGCCCCGAGACCCGGCCGCTGTACGCGGTCGTCACCGGCCTCGTCCTCTACAACGCGTCCGTCCTCGCCGAGGTGGTCCGCGCGGGCATCCTCGCCCTGCCGGCCGGGCAGACCGACGCGGCCAAGGCGATCGGCATGCGCAAGGGCCAGACCATGACGAACGTGCTGCTGCCGCAGTCCGTCACCGCCATGCTGCCGGCGCTCGTCAGCCAGCTCGTCGTGATCGTCAAGGACACCGCGCTCGGTGGCGCGATGCTCGGCTTCTCCGAGCTCCTCGCCTCCGTCCGCCCGATGAGCGCCAACTACGGGGCGAACACCATCGCGTCGTTCACGATCGTGGCCGTCGTCTTCGTCGTCCTCAACTTCCTCCTCACCTCCTTCGCCTCCTGGCTGGAGGGCCGGCTGCGCCGTGGCAAGAGGACCACCGGCGCGGTGGTGGGCGTCGAGGCGGTGGAGGAACTCGCCCGCCCGGGCGAACACCCACCGGAGCCCGGTGACCGGCAGTGAGGGAGGCGGACCCGGCCGCGCTTGACGCGGACCGGGCCGCGGGCCTTGCCGCAGGGCCCGGACCGCGTGCTCAGTCCCGGCCTCCGCCGTGCCGAGAATCCAGGGCATGACCGACACGCCGCCCGCAGCCAGTCCGCCGTCCACGCCACACAGCCGCACCGACCGGCTGCTCGCCTCGCTCGCCGGGATCCTCGCCGGGTACGGCGGGCTCGCGGCAGCCGGGCTCGTCGCCGTCGTGGTGCGGCCCGAGGCCGGGCCGGTGCCGGCCGTCGGGGACGCCGTCGTCGACCTCACGCCGACCGGCGTCAAGGAATGGGCGATCCGGACGTTCGGCGAGAGCGACAAAGCCGTCCTGGAGTTCGGCATCCTGGTGCTGCTGGCCGCACTCGCGGCCGGTCTCGGCCGGTTGGCGCTGCGCAGCACGGCCGCCGCGCTCGCCGGCGTGGCCGTGGTCGGTGCCGTCGGGGCGCTCGCCGCCGTCACCCGGCCCGACTCCGGGTCCGCGAGCGACGCGCTGCCCTCGCTCGTGGGCGCGGCCGCGGCCGCCGCCCTGCTGTACGTCCTGATGCGGCGGCTCACCCGCCCGCGTCCGGCCGCCCCGCGGGGCGCGGGCCGCCGCGGCTTCCTGGTCGCCGCGGCGGGCGTGGCGGCCGGCTCCACCGGCGTTCTGGTCCTCGGCCGCACCGTGGGCTCGACGCGCTCCGAGCACGCCACGGCCTCCCGCAACGCCCTGCGGCTGCCCCGGCCGGCCTCGCCCGCGCCCGCCGTGCCGCCCGGCGCCCAGCTCCCCGTCGAGGGCATCAGCCCCTTCGTGACCCCGAACCGCGACTTCTACCGGGTCGACACCGCCCTCGTCGTCCCGCGCGTCGACGCCGGCACCTGGCGGCTGCGGATCCACGGCAGGGGAGTGGCCCACGAACGCGTCCTCACCCTGCCCGAGCTGCTGCGCCGCGAGGTGGTCGAGCGCGACATCACCCTCGCCTGCGTCTCCAACGAGGTCGGCGGCCCGCTCGTCGGCAACGCCCGCTGGCTCGGCGTCCGCCTCGCCGACCTGCTGCGCGAGTGCGGGGTGCGCCCGCCCTCGGCCGGCGGGCCCGCCGACCAGCTCGTCGCCCGCTCCGTCGACGGCATGACCATCGGCACGCCGGTGGAGGAGGTCATGGACGGCCGTGACGCCCTGCTCGCCTTCGGCATGAACGGCGAGCCGCTGCCCTTCGCCCACGGCTTCCCGGTGCGCATGCTCGTCCCCGGCCTCTACGGCTACGTCTCGGCCTGCAAGTGGATCTCGTCCGTCGAGCTGACGACCTTCGACGCGTACGACGCCTACTGGGTGCCGCGCGGCTGGGCCGCCGAGGCGCCGGTCAAGACCCAGTCGCGGATCGACACCCCGCGCCCCTTCGGCCGCGTGACCGCCGGGCCGGTCGCCGTCGCCGGAGTCGCCTGGGCCCAGCACCGGGGCATCTCGCGGGTCCAGGTACGCGTCGACGACGGGCCCTGGCAGGACGCCGGGCTCGGTACCGAGGACAGCCGCGACACCTGGCGCCAGTGGCTCCACCGCTGGCAGGCCGCCCCCGGCCGCCACACCCTCACCGTGCGCGCAACCGACGGCACCGGGGCCGTGCAGACCGAGCGGCGCACCGGCACGATGCCGGACGGCGCGACCGGACTGCACTCCGTCGTCGTCACCGTCGACCCGGCGTGAAGGTCCGGGTCCTGGGATGCCCCGTGCACCGGCCGCCGCTTCCTCATCCGGCCCGGTCGACGGGGTCACCCCCTCTCGCCCGGGTGCCGCCCGCGCGCGATCGGCGCACCATGAGGACATGGACGGCACAACCGACTTCGGCGACCTCAACGCGCCGAGCCGCGTCGCCGGGCCCGACGAGGGGATCAGCACCGCCGAGCTGGCCCTCGCCGCCCGCAACCACGGCCTGCCCCTCGAAGCCCTGCGCTACGACACCAGCCCGCCCGGCCTCCACTACGTCCTGGTCCACTACGACATCCCGGCCGCCGACACCGGGGACTGGCGGCTGACCGTCGACGGCCTGGTCGACCGGCCGCTCTCGCTCGACCTCGCGGCGCTGCGCGACCGACCCGCCGTCACCCACCGCGTCACCCTGGAATGCGCCGGCAACGGCCGGGCCCGACTCGCGCCCCGTCCCGTCAGCCAGCCCTGGCTGGTCGAGGCCGTCGGCACGGCCGACTGGACCGGCGTCCCGCTGGACGTCCTGCTCGCCGAGGCGGGCACCCGCGCGGGCGCCGTCGACGTCGTCTTCACCGGCGCCGACCACGGCGTCGAGCGCGGCACCGAGCAGGACTACCGCCGCGCCCTGCCGCTCACGCTCGCCGCCGACCCGGCCCGCGGGGTCCTCGTCGCGTACGCGATGAACGGCGGCCCGCTGCCGCCCCAGCACGGCAGCCCGCTCCGCCTGGTCGTGCCCGGCTGGTACGGGATGGCCTCCGTGAAGTGGCTGCGCGCGATCACCGTCACCGACACGCCGTTCACCGGCTTCCAGCAGTCCGTCTCCTACCGCTTCCGGCAGCGCGCGGACGAGCCCGGCGAGCCCGTGACCGTCATCGCCCCCCGGGCCCTGATGATCCCGCCCGGCTTCCCCGACTTCATGACCCGCGCCCGGGTCGTCCGGCCCGGCCCGGTCGAGCTCGCGGGCCGCGCCTGGTCGGGGCACGCGCCCGTGGTCCGCGTCGAGCTCAGCGACGACGGCGAGGAGAGCTGGACCGACACCGACGTGGCCGCCGATCCGGAGCGGCCCTGGGCCTGGGCCGCCTGGCGCACCACCTGGACGGCGACACCCGGCACGCACCGGCTCACCGTCCGCGCCACCGACGCCGCCGGCCACACCCAGCCGCTCACGGCGCCCTGGAACCGTGGCGGCTTCGCCAACAACCTGGTCCAGCGTGTCGAGGTGCACTGCCTCCCCTAGGCGTGTCTTCCGGATCCTTCCTGCGTCGCGACGCGGCGCCCTGCGACGCACCGCACCGGACGCCGCGGCCTGTCCGGCCCTGACCCGGAGGAAACGGCCCGGCCGCGCCCGGCGCCGTGGCTCCGAGGGCACCGGAGGCACCGTGCCGCCCGCCCCGGTTGCGTCCGGGCGGCCCGGGTTAGAGTCGTTCACGGACGTCCGCCGCACACCACCGCATGACCGAGGAGCATTCCGTGACCGACCCGGAGACCACCGCCCTGCAGCAGCAGATCGCCCGGGAGCTGGAGGTCTCCGAGACCTTCGACCCGCGCGCGGAGATCGAGCGCCGGGTGGCCTTCCTCACCGAGCGCCTCACCTCCTCCGGACTGCGCTGCCTGGTCCTCGGCATCAGCGGCGGCGTCGACTCCACCACCACGGGCCGGCTCTGCCAGCTCGCCGTCGAGCGGGCCCGCGCCGCCGGCCACGACGCCACCTTCTACGCCATGCGCCTGCCGTACGGCGTCCAGGCGGACGAGCACGACGCCCAGCTCGCCCTCGACTTCATCCGGGCCGACCAGGTCCTCACCGTGGACATCAGGCCGGCCAGCGACGCCGCCCTCGACGCGACCGTGGCCACGGGCGTCGCCTTCCGCGACGCGCACCACCAGGACTTCGTGCACGGCAACATCAAGGCCCGGCAGCGGATGATCGCCCAGTACGCCGTCGCCGGCGCGTACAACGGGCTCGTGGTCGGCACCGACCACGCGGCCGAGGCGGTCTCCGGCTTCTTCACCAAGTACGGCGACGGCGCCGCCGACGTCGTGCCGCTCACCGGTCTGACCAAGCGCCGCGTGCGCGCCGTCGCGGACGAGCTCGGCGCCCCCGCCGAGCTGGTCTGGAAGACGCCGACGGCCGACCTGGAGACCCTCGACCCGGGCAAGCCCGACGAGGACGCGCTCGGCGTCACGTACGACGAGATCGACGACTTCCTGGAGGGCAAGCCGGTCGGCGACGCCGCCTTCGCGTCGATCGTCCGCCGCTACGAGCTCACCGACCACAAGCGCCGGCTGCCGATCGCGCCCTGAGCCCCTTCCCGCACCACCACCGGGTGCGCCGCGCCCGCCCGTCACCCCCGGGTGACGGGCGGGGGACCATCCGGCCGTTTCCGCGTGGCGGGGGCCGCCGGGCGAGCGGGCGGTGGTGTGCCCTGAGGTGACGTCAGCAGACGTCCCACCGAAGGGAGAACCACCCGTGTTGTTCGGCAGCACCCCGGCATTCAGCAGCTTCTCGGTCGACGACCTCGACGCGGCCCGCGCCTTCTACGGCGACACGCTCGGTCTCCAGGCGGGCGAGGAGGGCTCCGGCGACATGCGGATGCTGTTCCTCACCCTCGCCGGCGGCGCGAGGGTCCTGGTCTACCCGAAGGGAGACCAGCACAGCCCGGCGAGCTTCACCGTCCTCAACTTCCAGGTCGACGACATCGACGCCGCCGTCGACGCCCTGAAGGACAAGGGCGTCGAGTTCCAGCGCTACCCGGGCTTCGAGTTCGACGACAAGGGCATCTGCCGGGACACGAACGGCCCGGCCATCGCCTGGTTCACCGACCCGGCGAAGAACGTCATCGCGGTGCTCCAGGACTGATCCGGCCCCCGCGCGGCGGCGCACCCCCGTCATGTGATCCACTGGCCCGGCGGGGGTGTCGGACGAGGGTGTCCGGCACGGGGCCCGGACACGGGTCCCGGTGTCACGAACAGGAGCAGGAAGCCTTGTCCACGTATCGCCAGCCCGGTCTCGTCCTCACCGACCGCCGCTTCACCGTCCCCCTCGACCACGAGCGCCCCGACGGCGAGACGATCGAGCTCTACGGACGCGAGGTCGTCGCGGGCGACAAGGCGCACCGGACGGACCTGCCCTGGCTGCTGTACCTGGAGGGCGGGCCCGGCTTCGGCGCGCGCCGGTTCATCGGGCCGCAGGCCTGGCTCGGCCGTGCCGTGAAGGAGTTCCGCGTCCTCCTCCTCGACCAGCGCGGCACCGGGCACTCCACCCCGGCCAACCGGCAGACCCTGCCGCTGCGCGGCACCCCGGCGGAGCAGGCCGCCTACCTCGCCCACTTCCGCGCCGACTCCATCGTCAGGGACTGCGAGCTGCTGCGCCGCGAACTGACCGGAGGCGCCCCCTGGACCGTCCTCGGCCAGAGCTTCGGCGGCTTCTGCGCCACCCACTACCTGTGCACCGCGCCCGAGGGCCTGGCGACCGTCCTCGTCACCGGCGGACTGCCGTCGCTGCACGCCACCGCCGACGAGGTCTACCGGGCCGCGTTCCCGCGGATCCGCCGCAAGAACGAGGCCCACTACGCCCGCTATCCCGACGACGTCGAGCGGGTCCGCCGGATCGCCGCGCACCTCCACGAGCACGAGGTCGCCCTGCCCGGCGGCGGCACGCTCACGCCCGAGGCCTTCCAGTCGCTGGGCATCCTCCTCGGCGCCGGGAGCGGCAGCCACCAGCTCCACCTGCTCCTGGAGGAGGCCTTCGTCCCCACGACGGCCGGTCCCGCCCTGTCCGACGCCTTCCTCGAGGACGTGCAGGCCCAGCTCTCGTACGCCGGACACCCGCTGTACGCGGTGCTCCACGAGGTCATCTACGCCCAGGGCCCGAGCCGGGGCCACGGCCCGACCGACTGGGCCGCACAGCGCGTGCGGACCGAGTTCCCCGAGTTCGACGCGGCGAAGGCGCTCACCGGCGACGGGCCCGTCCTGTTCACCGGCGAGAGCATCCACCCCTGGCACTTCACCGCCGACCCGGCGCTGCGCCCGCTGCGCGAGACCGCCGAGCACCTCGCCGCGCGCGCCGACTGGGCGCCGCTCTACGACCCGGCGCGGCTCGCCGCCAACGAGGTGCCGGTCGCCGCGGCCGTCTACCACGACGACATGTACGTGGACACCGCCCATTCCCTGGAGACCGCGCGGGCGATCCGGGGCCTGCGCACCTGGGTCACCGACGAGTTCGAGCACGACGGCGTGCGGGCCGGCGGACCGCGCGTCCTCGACCGGCTCCTCGCGCTCGTCCGCGACGAACTCTGACGGAGCCGGTCACTCCGCGCCCGGGAGCAATTCCCGGGCGCGGGGATAGTATTCGCGCGCAATCGGTCGACGACCGGTCCGTGGTCGGTCCGCGATCGTCGATGACCATTCCGCATTCGGTCGGCATCCGGCCGGTGACCGGTCGGCAGTCGGAGCACCAGGGGGCCCGATGGCACACGACGGGATACCCGCTCCCTCGTCCGGACGCGAGCTGAAGTTCCGGGCCCTGACGGCCCGGCTGCGCCAGGGCATCCTCGACGGCACCTGGCCGCCCGGCGCCAAACTGCCCACCGAGCGGGCCCTGGCCGCCGAGACCGGCCTCTCCGTGACGACCGTCCGCCGGGCCTACGAGGAGCTGGTCGACCTCGGCCTGGTCGAACGCCGCCAGGGCGCCGGCACCTTCGCCGCCCGGCGCACCGAACCGGCCCGCGCCGACCGGACGGTGGTCGGCGTCCTCGTCCCCGACACCGCCTTCTACTACCCACGGGTCCTGCACGGCATCGAGCAGGAACTGACCGCCGCCGGCGCCCGGCTGCTGCTCGCCTGCTCCCACTACGACCCCGACGAGGAGGACGCCGCCGTCACCCGGCTCCTCGGCTCCGGCGTCCGGGGACTGCTCCTCGTGCCCACCCTGCACACCGCCACCGACCCGGGCCGGCGCGCCGAGGAACTGCTCGCCCTGCCCGTCCCCGCCGTCCTCGTCGAACGGCGGCTCGCCGCCCACGGCCCCGGCGACCCCACCGAGCACGTGTGCACCGACCACGAGGGCGGCGCCTACGACGCCGTACGCCATCTGCGCGGCCTCGGACACCGGCGGCTCGGGCTCGTGGTGCGCTCCGACGCGCCCACCACCGCGCCCGTCGTGTCCGGCTTCGCCCGGGCCGTCGCCGACCTCGGACTGCCCGGGCCCCACCAGGAGCGCGAGGCCATGGACGGGTGGAGCGCCGGGCGCGCCGACGCCGCCGTCGCCGCGCTGCGCGCCGCGCGGGTCACGGCCGCCCTCTGCTTCGGCGACCGGGAGGCCGCGCTCGTGCTCGCCGCCGCCCGCCGTGCGGGCCTCCGGGTCCCCGACGACCTCGCGCTGGTCAGCTACGACAACGAGTTCGCCGATGTCGCCGAGACCCCGCTGACGGCCGTGTCGCCGCCCAAGTTCCAGGTCGGCCGGCTCGCCGCACAGGTCCTGCTGCGCCGCCTGGCCGAGGGCGACGCCTCACCGCTCCACCAGGTGCAGCTGCGGCCGCGCCTCGTGGTCCGTGCCTCCTGCGGGGCCGACCGCGGCGGCGTCGCGTACAAAAGTCCAAGCGGTGCTCACTGATTGCTCATGGTGCGGCCCTCCCGCGCGGGATAGACATCGGTCCGAGCCCCGAGTCCGAGCCCCGAGAAGGTGTCTCGGCGTGCCTGGAGAGGACGGACATGACCACTCACGTCGAGACCGAGATCGCGAGCCAGCCGGACTGCTGGCGGCGCGCCGCCGAGACCGCCGCCGAGCGGTCCGGGCTGCTGCCCCTCACCGGCGAGCGGATCGCCGTCGTCGGCTGCGGCACCTCATACTTCATCGCCCGCGCCTACGCCGCCCTGCGCGAGTCGCTCGGCGAGGGCGAGACCGACGCCTTCCCGGCCTCCGACCCGACCCCGCTCGGCCGCGGCTACGACCGGATCGTCGCCCTCACCCGCTCCGGCACCACCACCGAGGTCGCCGGACTGCTCGCCCGCGCCGCCGGGCGGATCCCGACCCTCGCGCTCACCGGTGTCCCCGACAGCCCGGCCGGACACCACGCCGACGCCGTCCTCGACCTGGGCTTCGCCGACGAACGCTCAGTCGTCCAGACCCGGTTCGCCACCACGGCCCTGCAACTCCTGCGCGCCGGCCTGGGCGTCGACCTCGAAGCGTCGGTCACGGACGCCGAACTCGCCCTGTACGAGCCGCTGCCCGCCGCCTGGGAGCGGCACGGCCAGTTCACCTTCCTCGGCACCGGCTGGACCGTCGGCCTCGCCGACGAGGCCGCGCTCAAGCTGCGCGAGGCGGCCCGAGCCTGGGCGGAGTCGTACCCGGCGATGGAGTACCGGCACGGGCCGATCAGCATCAGCGACGCGGGCAGCCTGGTCTGGTGCCTCGGCCCCGTGCCGCCCGGCCTCGCCGACGAAGTCGACGCCACCGGCGCCCAGTTCGTCGCCGACGCCGTCGACCCGGTCGCCGCCCTGGTGCGCGCCCAGCTGCTCGCCGTCGCCCTGGCCGGCCGCCGCGGCCTCAACCCCGACCGGCCGCGCAACCTCACCCGCTCGGTCATCCTCGCCGGAGCGCGCTGACCGGAAGATCACCCGGACGGCGCCGCCCCGGGCTCGTATCCTGCGTCCATGATCGAGAAAACCGAACAGGCCCCGCGGCTGGCCGAGATGCCCTCCGACTGGCAGCGCGCCCTCGCCGTCGTCGCCCACCCCGACGACCTGGAGTACGGCTGCGCGGCCGCCGTCGCCCGCTGGACCGACGAGGGCAAGGAGGTCGCCTACGTCCTCGTCACCCGCGGCGAGGCCGGCATCGACTCGCTCGACCCGGCCACCTGCGGGCCGCTGCGCGAGCAGGAGCAGCGGGACAGCGCCGCGATCGTGGGCGTGGAGACGGTGGACTTCCTCGACCACGAGGACGGCGTGATCGAGTACGGCCTCGGGCTGCGCCGCGACATCGCCGCCGCGATCCGGCGCCACCGGCCCGAGCTCGTCATCACCCTCAACCACCGCGACACCTGGGGCCCGGAGCCCGGCGGCTTCTGGAACACGCCCGACCACCGTGCCGTCGGCCGCGCCACCCTGGACGCGGCGGCGGACGCCGGCAACCGCTGGATCTTCCCCGAGCTGACCGAGCAGGGCCTGGAGCCGTGGAACGGCGTGCGCTGGGTGGCCGTGGCCGGCTCCAACCTGCCGACCCACGCCGTCGACGCGGGCCCGGGCCTGGAGCGCGCCGTGCTCTCGCTGCGCGCCCACCGCACGTACATCGAGGCGCTGACCGAGCAGGACGTGGAGGAGTACTGCCGGTCCTTCGTCGCCGAGTCGACCGGCCGCGCCGCGGACCGCTTCGGCGGCCGGCCGGCGGTGGCCTTCGAGGTCTACGCCCGCTGACGGCCGGCCGCAGCCGGGGCCCGTCCGGCGCCGACGCGCCGTCACGGGCGCCGGGCGTCGTCACGGGCGCCGGGCGTCGTCACGGGCGCCGGGCGTCGTCACGGGCGCCGGGCGTCGTCACGGGCCCCAGACGTCGTCACCGGTCCCGGGCGTCGTCACCGGCGCCGCGGTCGGTGACGGCTCACATGCCGGGAGCGGGCTTCAGGACCGCGAACGGCGCGCCGAACGGGTCCGCGAACCACGCGATCCGGCCGACGTCCGGGACGTCCGCCGGCGGCATCAGGACCGAACCGCCGCTCTCCTGGACCGTCGTGGAGGTCGTGTCGGGGTCCGACACCATGAAGTACGGGATCCAGCGCGACTTGTCCGCTCCGCCCTGGAGCGGCGCCGCGCCGCCGAACGAGGCGTCCTTCAGGTCGCCCTCGGCCGTCGAGATCACCCGGTAGGTCATGCCCGGCGCCTCCATCTCCTCCCAGCGCCACCCGAACAGCGCGCGGTAGAAGGCGAGGGTGGCCTCCGGGTCGACGGTGTGCAGCTCGACCCACAGCAGTGTGTTGCGCTCCGAGGTCCGCTCCAGACCCTTGACCTTGCCCGGCTCCCACACGGCGAACTGCGCGCCGCCCCGGTCCGTCAGCGCCGCCATCCGGCCCGCGTCCATGACGTCGAACGCGGCGAGCCGCACCGTGCCCCCGTTGTCCTCGGCCGCCTGGGCGGTCGCCTCGGCGTCCGGCGTGTGGAAGTACACGGTCCAGGCGCTGCTCGCGCCCTCCTCGGTGAGCGGGCCGAGCGCGGCGACGGTTTTGCCGTCCTGCTGGAAGAAGCCGTAGCCGCCGGCGTCGGGGCCGGCCGAGGAGAAGTCCCAGCCGAAGACCCGGCCGTAGAACACGGCGGCGGCGTCCGGGTCGGGGCTGCCGAGGTCGAGCCAGTCGGGCGAGCCGGTGGTGAAGTCCGTACCGAGCATGGGGGTGAGTCCCGTCCTTCCGGTGGGGAGGCCGTGCCGTGACGGCGGGCGGCGGGGTCTTCCGGCCACCATGGCCGATCCTTGCCGCCGGGTCAGGTCCGTGCAGCGCCGCCCGCCGGGTTTCATCCGCACGGCGCAGCGGGCCCGGCCCGGCCGCACCCTCCCGGACGCCGCCGAGCGGGCCCCGCCGGCTGCCCGGGCCTTCCGCCCGGGGTGCTCAGGCTCCGGCCCCCGCCCCGGCCTTCCGGTCCAGGTCCGCCATCAGCAGGTCGCCGTTGACCATGGCCGCTGCCCGGTAGCCGCCGCTCGCCGCGTTCACCACCTGTTCGTGCGCGCCGATCGCGTTCCCGGCCGCCCAGACGCCGGGGACGCTCGTGCGGCCCGTCTCGTCGACCGTGACGAAGGTGCCGAACGGAGTCTCGTGCGTGGCCGCGCCGAGCGCCGTGAGCAGTCCGTCGCGGGGCACGGTCCGGGTCCCGACGAACACCACGTCGCGGGCCACGACCCGCCCGTCCGCCATCCGTACGCCCGTGATCCGGTCCTCCTCGACCACGAGCCCGGCGACCTCGCCGGGCACGACCGTGACACCGGCCGCCGCGAGCCGCGCCGAGTCCTCGGCCGAGGGCTCCGGAGCGGTGTGCAGGAAGAGGGTCACGTCGTCGGACCACTGCGAGACCATCAGTGCCTGGTGCGCGGGCATCACCGGATGCGCGACCACACCGAAGGCACGGTCCCGCACCTCCCAGCCGTGGCAGTACGGGCAGTGGATCACGTCACGGCCCCAGCGTTCGGCGAGACCGTCGATCGCCGGCAGCTCGTCGACCAGGCCGGTGGTGACGATCACCCGGCGCGCGCGGACCGCCCGTCCGTCCGCCAGACCCACCGCGAAGCCCTCGCCGGGACCGCCGTACGAGCCGCTGGACGAGCCGCTGGACGGGCCGCTGGACGGGCCGCCGGACGGGAAGCCGGAGCCGCTGGACGGGCCGCCGGAGCCGCCGTCCGAACCGCTGGACGGGCCGCCGTCCGAGGTGCGCTCCTCGGAGGGCCCGGGCGCCTCCCGCGTCACGGACGTGACCAGGCCCTTCGTCCACTCGACTCCGTACGCGGCGATCTCCCGCCGCCCGGCCGCCAGGAAGTCGGCCGGACCCATGCCGTCCAGGCCGAGATAGCCCTGCATGTGGGCGGCGGGCGCGTTGCGGGGCTCACCCGCGTCGATCACCAGGGTGGTGCGCCGGGCCCGGCCGAGGACCAGGGCCGCACTCAGGCCGGCCGCGCCGCCGCCGACCACCACCACGTCGTAGTCGTTCCGCGGGTTCCGCACGTCCTGGACGTTCTGCACGCTGTGTTCGCTCATGCCGCGAGCGTCGCTCGCCCGGAGCGCGGTTGACAAACGAAGTTGCCGTTTCTGCAATGGGGCCATGACCGAAGACGAACGCATCGAAGCCGTCCTCACCGAGGTCGGCCCCCGGCTCCGCCGCATCCGCCGGGAGCGCGGGGCGACCCTCGCCGAGCTCTCCACCGCCACCGGCATCTCGGTGAGCACGCTCTCGCGCCTGGAGTCCGGGCAGCGCAAGCCCAGCCTCGAACTGCTGCTGCCGATCGCCCGCGCCCACCAGGTTCCGCTGGACGAGCTGGTCGGCGCCCCGCCGGTCGGGGACCCGCGCGTCAAGGCCAGGCCGATCGTCCGTCACGGCCGCACGATGTACCCGCTCACCCGCCAGCCCGGCGGGCTCCAGGCGTACAAGGTCGTCCAGGAGCCCGGCTCCGAGGTGCCCGACCCGCGGGTCCACGAGGGCTACGAGTGGCTGTACGTGCTCTCCGGGCGGCTGCGGCTCGTGCTCGGCGAGCACGACGTGGTGCTCGGCGCGGGCGAGGCGGCCGAGTTCGACACGCGGGTGCCGCACTGGTTCGGCCCGGCGGGGGACCGGCCGGTGGAGTTCCTCAGCCTGTACGGGCCGCAGGGCGAGCGCATGCACGTACGGGCACGTCCGAAGAGCTCCTGAGCGCCCGACGGGACCCCGGGCCGGGGCAGGACCGGGGCGGGGCCGGACCGGGGCGGGGACGGACGGCGCGGCCCCTACGCCCCGCGGGCGTCGGCGAGCCCGTCCAGTTCGCGCATCGCCTCGGAGTGGGCGCTCATCCGGCTGCTCACGGTTCCGATGGCGTAGAGCGCCGTGCCGGCGACGGAGACCGGCACGGACAGCCCGAGTATCAGCAGGGCCTCGGGCCAGTCACGCTCGTCCTGGCACCAGTCGCCCCTCTGCAGGCCCTCGTTGGCGGTGCCGTATTCGGTCAGGAGCCGGGACTCGCACTCCCGGGTGCTCCGGCCGTTCGGCTTGTCCTCGACCTCGTACGGCGTGAGGAGCAGCAGGGCGCACCAGGTCCACAGGAGCGTCGCCACGGCCAGCAGGCCGACACCCCAGGCGCTCGTCCGCCGGGCGGTGGCGCGGAACTCGAGGTCGTACTCGCGTGATCGCATGGCGGACGAATCTAGCAGCGGCGGAAAGAGTCTCGCGCGGCTGGTTCCATGAAGCCAAGCGACCGCTTAGTATGCCGTCGACCACGCAGGACGGACGACGGCACCTGGAGGCTCCGGATGCAGGCATGGCGAGTGCACGAGAACGGCGAACCGGGCGAGGTGATGCAGCTCGACGAGACCGACAGGCCCGTGCCCGGCGAGGGCCAGGTGCTGCTCAAGGTGCGCGCCACCGGCCTCAACTTCCCCGACGCGCTGCTGTGCCGGGGCCAGTACCAGGTGCGCCCGCCGCTGCCCTTCACGCCCGGTGTCGAGATCTGTGGCGAGACCGAGGACGGCCGCCGCGTGATCGCGACGCCCGTCCTGCCGCACGGCGGACTCGCCGAGTACGCGGTGGCCGACGCGGCCGCGCTGCTCCCCGCGCCCGAGGCGCTGGACGACGCCGAGGCCGCAGCCCTCCACATCGGCTACCAGACCGGCTGGTTCGGCCTGCACCGCAGGGCCGCCCTGAAGGAGGGCGAGACCCTGCTCGTGCACGCCGCCGCGGGCGGCGTCGGCAGCGCCGCCGTCCAGCTCGGCAAGGCGGCCGGCGCCACCGTCATCGGTGTCGTCGGCGGCGCCGACAAGGCCTCCGTCGCCCGCGGACTCGGCTGCGACACCGTCGTCGACCGGCACGCGCAGGACGTCGTCGCCGCCGTCAAGGAGGCCACCGGAGGCCGGGGCGCCGACGTGGTCTACGACCCGGTCGGCGGCGCCGCCTACCAGCAGTCCGCCAAGCTCGTCGCCTTCGAGGGCCGGATCGTGGTCGTCGGCTTCGCCAGCGGCAGCATTCCCAGCCCCGCCCTCAACCACGCCCTCGTGAAGAACTACTCGATCGTGGGTCTGCACTGGGGTCTGTACAACCTCAAGGACCCGGCCGCCGTCCTGCGCTGCCACGAGAACCTCACCGAACTCGCCGCCAAGGGTCTGATCAAGCCGTACGTGAGCGAGCGCGTGCCCTTCACGGGCGCGGCCGACGCCGTGCAGCGGCTCTCCGAGGGCGTCACCACCGGCCGCCTCGTCGTCCTCCCGGAAGGATCCCGGGCATGACGCAGACCGCGCTCGACTCCGCCGAACTCGTCGACCGCACCCGCCGGTTGCTCGCCGATCACCCGCCCGCGACCACCGGCCGCACCGAGTTCCTGCGCGCCCGCTTCGACGCCGGGCTCGCCTGGGTGCACTACCCGGTGGGCCTCGGCGGCCTCGGCGCCCCGCGGTCGCTCCAGGCCGTCGTCGACGCCGAACTCGCCGCCGCCGGAGCCCCCGACAACGATCCCCGCCGGATCGGCATCGGCCTCGGCATGGCCGCCCCGACCCTCCTCGCCTACGGCTCCGAGGAGGTCAAGGAGCGCTTCCTGAAGCCGCTGTGGGTCGGCGAGGAGGTCTGGTGCCAGCTGTTCAGCGAGCCCGGCGCCGGCTCCGACCTCGCCGCCCTCGGCACCCGCGCCGTCCGCGACGGCGACGACTGGGTGGTCAACGGGCAGAAGGTGTGGACCTCCAGCGCCCATGTGGCCCGCTGGGCGATCCTCATCGCCCGTACCGACCCCGACGTGCCCAAACACCGGGGCATCACCTACTTCGTCTGCGACATGACCGACCCGGGGGTCGAGGTCAGGCCGCTGCGCCAGATCACCGGCGAGGCCGAGTTCAACGAGGTCTTCCTCACGAACGTCCGCATCCCCGACGCCCACCGCCTCGGCGAGGTCGGCGACGGCTGGCGGGTCGCCCAGACCACCCTCATGAACGAGCGGGTCTCCATCGGCGGCGCCCGGCTGCCCCGCGAGGGCGGCATGATCGGCAAGGCGGCCGAGACCTGGCGCGCCCGCCCCGGCCTGCGCACCCACGACCTGCACCGCCGGCTCCTCGACCTCTGGGTGGACGCCGAGGTCGCCCGCCTCACCGGTGAGCGGCTGCGCCAGCAGCTCGTCGCGGGCCAGCCCGGCCCCGAGGGCAGCGCCATGAAGCTCGGCTTCGCCCGGCTCAACCAGGCCATCAGCGCCCTGGAGGTCGAACTCCTCGGCGACGAGGGCCTGTTGTACGGCGACTGGGCGATGGTCCGGCCGGACCTCGTCGACTTCACCGGCCGCGACGCGGGCTACCGCTATCTGCGCTCCAAGGGCAACTCGATCGAGGGCGGCACCACCGAGGTGCTTCTCAACATCGTGGCCGAGCGGGTCCTCGGCCTGCCGCCCGAGCCCCGCAACGACAAGGACGTCGCCTGGAAGGACCTCGCCCGATGACGCGACAGCCGGATCTGCTCTACTCGGAGACCGAGGACGACCTGCGGGCCGCTGTCCGCGCGCTGCTCGCCGACCGGGCCGACGCCCAGGCGGTGCTCGGCCGGATCGAGGGCGAGAGCCCGTACCTCCCCGGACTGTGGGAGGCCCTCGCGGGCGGCATCGGCGCCGCCGGGCTGCTCGTCCCGGAGAAGCTGGGCGGCCAGGGCGCGAGCCACCGCGAGGCGGCCGTGGTCCTCGAGGAACTCGGCCGGGCGGTCACCCCGGCGCCGTATCTCACGAGCGCGGTCGTGGCGACCGGGACGCTGCTGGCGCTCGGTGCCGAGGACGGCCCGGCGGCCGACCTGCTCGCCGGGCTGGCGAGCGGCGAACGCGTCGCCGTGCTGGCGGTGCCGTTCGCCACCGCACCCGGCGCGGTGGCCGAACCCGCCCGCCGTGTGCCCGCCGTCGCGGACGCCGCCGCGGCCGACGTCCTCCTCGTCCCGCGTCCGGACGGGCTGTACGCCGTCGACGCCGCCGACGCCGTGGTCACCCGGCAGTCCTCGCTCGACCTGACCCGCCCGCTGGCCGTCGTCGACGCGAGCGGCGCCGCGGGTGTCCGGCTGGCGGGCGCCGAGGACGGGGGCGC
Source organism: Streptomyces sp. NPDC012637 (assembly GCF_042954805.1). Taxonomy (NCBI): domain Bacteria; kingdom Bacillati; phylum Actinomycetota; class Actinomycetes; order Kitasatosporales; family Streptomycetaceae; genus Streptomyces; species Streptomyces sp. NPDC012637. The sequence continues at coordinate 646,600 of NZ_JBIBDS010000001.1, read as the reverse complement.
CGCGGTCCGGCAGGGGCTGCTCGCGGGCGCCGGGCTGCTCGCCTCCGAGCAGCTGGGGATCGCCGAGTGGTGTCTGGAGGAGACCGTCCGGCACACGAAGGAGCGCCACCAGTTCAACCGGCCGGTCGGCTCCTTCCAGGCGCTGAAGCACCGGATGGCGCAGCTCTGGCTGGAGCTCGTGGGCGCCAGGGCGGCGGCCCGCGCCGCCGCCGACGCCCTCGCGGCCGGGGCCCCGGACGCCGCCCTGACCGTCGCCGTCGCCCAGGCCTACTGCTCGAAGGTGGCCGTCCACGCGGCGGAGGAGTGCGTGCAGCTGCACGGCGGCATCGGCATGACCTGGGAGCACCCGGCGCACCTGGCGCTCAAGCGGGCCAAGTCCGACGCGATCGCCCTGGGTTCGGCCGGCCGGCACCAGGACACCGTCGCCGACCTGGTGGACCTGCCGGCGCCGAGGTGAGCGTCCGCGGCGGCCGCAGGAGCGGTCGGTAAGGGGCCCATGTGTCCGCACCCCTTTACATACTGTTTAATTGCGAAGTCTTCGCAATAACAGATGATCTTCAAAAGGGGTGTGGACACCATGGCCAGGACGGCCGCCCGACCGGTCCGACGCGCGTCCGCCGCGATGCTCGCCGGGGCCACCGCCCTCACGGCGGCGGCCTGCTCGAACCCCGGCGGCGGCGCCGGATCCCGCAGCACCGAGGACTCCGCCGTCGTCGGCATCGCCTTCGAGCCCGAGACCCTCAGCCCCCTCCTCGGCTACGGCAAGGACGGCAACTCCAAGATCTTCGACGGGCTCCTCGCCTTCGACGCCGGCATGAGGCTGCGGCCCGCCCTGGCCGCGTCGCTGCCCACCGTCAGCGCCGACGGCCTCACGTACACCTACAAGCTGCGCCGGGGCGTGACCTTCAGCGACGGGAAGCCCTTCACGGCGAAGGACGTCGTCTTCACCTACCGGACGATCCTCGACCCGAGGACCAACAACCCGTCACGGACCGAACTCGACGCCCTCGAGGACGTGAGGGCCACCGGCGACGACACCGTCGTCTTCACGCTCAGGTACCCGTACGCCCCCTTCGCCGAGCGCACCGTCCTCGCCATCGCGCCCGAGCACGTCGCCGGCCGCCAGGACGTCAACACCGGCTCCTTCACGACCAGGCCGGTCGGCACCGGCCCGTACGTCCTCACCGGCTGGTCCAAGGGCGAGAAGCTCACCTTCCAGGCCAACCCTCGTTACTGGGGCGGCGTCCCGGCCGTGAAGAAGTTCACGATGGCCGTCGTCAAGGACGACGACGTCCGCGCCACCCGGCTGCGCGCCGGCGACCTCGACGCCGCGATCCTCCCGCCCGACCTCGCCGCCGGATTCAAGGGCGACAAGGCGAAGAAGACCTACACCGCCACGACCTACGACTACCGCACGGTCACCCTGCCCACGCACAACCGGGTCGCCGGCGACCCGGCCGTCCGCCGCGCGCTCGACGTCGCCGTCGACCGGCAGACCATGGTCGACAAGATCCTCGACGGCGCCGGCAGGCCCGCCTACGGACCCGTCCCGACCGACAGCCCCTGGTTCGCCAAGGGCACCGAACGCCGCCACGACCTCGCCGGTGCGCGGAAGATCCTCGACGAGGCCGGATGGAAGCCCGGCCCCGACGGCGTCCGCGTCAGGAACGGCGTCCGGGCCGCCTTCCCGCTCTGGTACCCCTCCGGCGACCGGCTCCGCCAGGACCACGCGCTCGCCTACGCCTCCGACGCCAAGAAGGCCGGCATCGAGATCACCACCCAGGCCGGCACCTGGGAGGTCATCGAACCGCGGATGAAGACCGACGCGGTCCTCGCCGGCGGCGGCTCGCCCGGCGACCCCGACTTCGACCAGTACCTGCTCCTGAAGTCCACCCTCGGCGGCGACGGCTTCAACAACATGGCCCGTTACGACGACAAGACCGTCGACCGCGCCCTGGAGGACGGCCGCCGGACCGGCGACCCGGCCAGGCGCAAGGCCGCGTACGACACCGTCCAGCGCGAGCTCGTCAAGAACCCCGGCTACACCTTCCTCACCCACGTCGACCACCTCTACGTCGTGAACGACCGCTGGGACACCGCGGCCGGCGGCCTCACCACCCAGGTCGAGCCGCACGACCACGGCCTCGGCTCCGGCCCCTGGTGGAACATCGAGGACTGGAAGCCCAAGAGCGGCGGAACGGGCACCGAGTGAGCCGCCGCCTCCCCTGGGCGGCCATGACACGGATGACGGGACGGCGCGCGCTCGCCGCCGTCCCCGTCCTCCTCGGCGTCACCCTCGCGGTCTTCGCCGTCGCAGCCGCCTCCCCGTTCGACCCGGTCAAGGCCTACGCGGGCACCGCGGGACTGACCGCCTCGCAGGAGAACCTCGACCAGATCCGGACCAACCTCGGCGTCGACCGGCCCTGGCCCACCCAGTGGTGGGACTGGCTCACCCGGGCCGTCCGGGGCGAGTTGGGTGACTCCGGCGTCATGCGCCAGCCCGTCGCCGACGTCATCGCCGAGCGGGTCGGCTGGTCCGCGCTGCTCGCCGCCACCGCCTTCCTCGTCGCGATCGCCCTCGGCACCACGCTCGGCGCGCTGGCCGGCCGCCGCCGCGGCGGCCTCCTCGACCGGACCGTCAGCTCCCTCGCGTACACCCTGGAAGCCGCGCCCGCCTTCTGGCTCGGCCTGCTCGCCATCTGGATCTTCGCCCTGGAGCTCGGAGCGCTGCCGGCCGGCGGCCTCACCGACACCGCCAGCGACACCGTCACCGCCGGCCAGGTCGCCACCCACCTCGTGCTGCCCGCCCTGGTCCTCGGCATCTCCCAACTGCCGTGGTTCTTCCTGTACGTACGCCAGGGCGTCGGCGACGCCCTGGAGGAGGACCCGGTCCGCGGCGCCCGCGCCCGCGGTCTCGCCGAACGCACCGTCCTCACCGGCCACGCGCTGCGCTCCGGCATGCTGCCCGTGCTCACCCTCGTCGGCTCCCGCGTGCCCGAACTCATCACCGGAGCCCTGCTCGTGGAGACGGTCTTCAGCTGGCCCGGCATCGCCGCCGCCACCGTCCAGGCCGCCGTCTCCGCGGACTTCCCGCTGCTCGCCGCGCTCACCGTGCTCGCCACCGCCGCCGTGCTGCTCGGCAACCTCCTCTCCGACCTCCTCTACGGGCTCGCCGACCCCCGGGTGGGATTCGATGGCTGACACGCTGCGCGCGACCACCCGCCGACGGCCCCGCGCCGCCGCCCCGGCCGACGCCACCCGCCGGATCCGGCTGTGGGCGTCCGTCCTGACCCTCGGAACCGTCGCCCTCGCCGTCCTCCTCGTCCCGCCGCTGGTCCGGCTCGACGAACAGGCCGTCGACCTGGCACGGAAACTGCTGCCGCCGTCCTGGGAACACCCCTTCGGCACCGACGACGTCGGCCGCGACCTGCTGCTCCGCTGCGTCTACGGGCTGCGCGTCTCGCTCCTCGTAGGCCTGGTAGCCGCCCTCGCCGCCACCGTCGTCGGCACCGCCGTCGGCGGCGCGGCCGGCGCGCTGGGCGGACGCGTCGACCGCTTCGTCATGCGGATCGTCGACGCCTTCTCGTCCGTGCCGCACCTGCTGCTCGGCATCTTCGTCGTGGCCATGTTCCGGCCGGGGGTCTGGCCCGTGATCGTCTCCGTGGCGGTCACCCACTGGCTCTCCACCGCCCGGATCGTCCGCTCCGAGGTCCTCTCGCTGCGCTCCCGGCCCTTCGTCGACGCGGCGATCTCGGGCGGCGCGTCCCGGTGGCGGATCGCCGTGCGGCACCTGCTGCCGGCCGTGCTGCCCCAGGCCGGGCTCGCCGCCGTGCTGATGGTGCCGCACGCCATGTGGCACGAGTCGGCCTTGTCCTTCCTCGGTCTCGGCCTGCCCAGCCACCAGGCCAGCCTCGGCAACCTGGTGCAGGGCGCACGCTCCTCGCTGCTCGCCGGCGACTGGTGGCCGACCCTCTTCCCCGGCCTCTTCCTCATCGTGCCGACCCTCGCCGTCGCCGGTCTCGCCGGCGTCTGGCGCGACCGGCTCAACCCGCGCCGCCGATCGGAGCTGATGCTGTGACCGCCCCGGACGCACACCTCGTACGGGCGCTCGAAGCCGTCACCGCCGAACGCGCCGCCGACGCCGTCCTCAGCGTCCGCGGCCTCACCGTACGCTTCCGGATGCGCGGCGGCCGGAGCGTCGCGGCCGTCACCGACGCCGACTTCGACCTCGCGGCGGGGGAGTGCCTGGCCCTCGTCGGCGAGAGCGGCTGCGGCAAGTCCGTCCTCGCCTCCGCTCTCCTCGGCCTGCTCCCCGGCAACGCGGAGACGGAGGGCACGGCGCTGCTGGCGAGCGGCCCCGGCCCGCACGGCGGCGACCGGCACGGTGGGGGCCGACCGCACGCCGGCGCCGGGGAACGTCCTGCCCTCGACCTGCTCGCCGCCGACGAGCGGACGCTGGCCCGGACCGTACGCGGCCGCCGCATCGGCCTCGTACCGCAGAGCCCGGCCGCCCACCTCACCCCGGTGCGCACCGTACGGGCCCACCTGGAGGAGACCGTGCGGGCCCTCACCGCCACCCCGCGACGCGAGCGGCGCGCCGTGGCGGAAGCCGCCGCCGAGCGTGCCGCGTTCCCCGCCGAACACCTCGACCGCTACCCGCACGAACTCTCCGGAGGCCTCGCCCAGCGAGCCGCCACCGCCCTCGCCCTCATCGGCGACGCGCCGCTGCTGCTCGCCGACGAACCCACCACCGGACTCGACCGCGAACTCGTCGACCGCACCGCCGACGAGCTGCGCCGTCACGCGGACGGCGGCAAGGCGCTGCTGCTCATCACCCACGACCTGGCGGCAGCCCGCCGGGTGGCCGACCGGGTGGCCGTCATGTACGCCGGACGCATCGTCGAGATCGCGCCCGCCGCCCGCTTCTTCGGCGAACCCGGACCCCGGCACCCGTACGCGCGCGGACTCCTCGACGCCCTGCCCGAGCGGGAGTTCACCCCCGTGCCCGGACTGCCGCCCGAACTGTCCGACCTGCCCGAGGGCTGCGCCTTCGCACCGCGCTGCGCCCGGGCGAGCGCGGCCTGCGCGGTGCGGCCGGAGTTCCTGGCGGGTGCCGCCTGCCACCATCCCCTGGGAGCGACCCGTGCTTGAACTCCACTCCGTCACCGCCGGGTACGAGCGCCGCGCGCCGGTCTTCCACGACGTCTCGCTGACGGTCGGCGCGGGCGAGTCCGTCGGCCTGCTCGGCCCCAGCGGCTGCGGCAAGTCCACCCTGGCCCGGGTCGCCGCCCTGCTGCACCGCCCGGACGCCGGCCGCGTCGTCCTCGACGGCACGCCGGTACGGGCCTGGCGCCACCGCGCCCCGCGCGAACAGCGCACCGCGGTCGGCGTGGTCTTCCAGCAGCCACGGCTCTCCGCCGACCCGCGGCTGCGGCTCGCCGACCTCGTCGCCGAGCCGCTGAGGGCCACCGGGCGACGCGGCGAGATACCCGCGCGGCTCGCCGAACTCGTGCCCGCCGTCGGCCTCACCGAGGACCTGCTCGCCCGCCGCCCGCACGAGGTCAGCGACGGACAGCTGCAGCGCGCCTGCCTGGCCCGCGCGCTGGTGCTGCGCCCCCGCTGGCTGGTCTGCGACGAGATGACCGCGATGCTCGACGCGTCGACGACCGCGGCCCTGGTGGCCGCCGTCGAGACGTACCGCGCCGAGACCGGCGCGGGGCTGCTCGCCGTCGGCCACGACCGGGTGCTCCTGGAACGCTGGTGCGACCGCACGGTCGAGTGGGCGGACCTGGCAGAAGCCCTGGCCGGCGCCTGAGGAACGGCCTGCTCCGGAAAGTCACCCGGATGGCCGCCCCGCCATACCGCCGTCCGGATCGTCCCTTACGTCACACTGTCCGCCGAAAGCCGCAATTCCGGTGCGGCGCGAGGAGGGTGAGTCCGGTGGCCATTTCCGTTTCCGTCGTCCTGCTGCTGCTGATCCTGGCGGTGATCTTCCTCCGCAACGGAGGTCTGAAGTTCTCGCACGCCATCGTCTGCGCCCTGCTCGGCTTCTTCCTGGCGAGCACCAGCATGGCCCCCACGATCCAGAACGGCGTCGCGGCCACCGCCAACGTGGTGTCCAGCCTGAAGCCCTGAGGGCCGAGGCCCCGAGCCTCGACTTCTGAGGGCAGACCTCGGCGCGCACCAGCGTTTCAAGGTCATGAAGTGCCCGTGAAACCGCGCGCATTTCCATGTACATCTCAAGCACTCGGGCCTAGCGTCGGCCGCCGGCGCGACCTTCGTACGGACCCGAGGAGCCGCATTGACCACCCGACCACCCCGCCGACGAGCCCGCGCACTCGCGCTGATCGCGGCGGTGGGCGCGACCGCCCTCGCGCTCGCCACACCCGTCGCCCTCGCCGACGAGATACCGCTCGCCCCGGGCCACCGGCTCGTCGACCACTACGACGGCGCCCCCGCCACCGCGCGACCGGTCCCCGGCGAGGCCCCGCCCCAGCACCCGTACCTCGCACCCAACGGCCGCAGCGGCATGCACGCCGACGCCGCGGGCAGCGGCACCCACCCCTACTCAGGGCCGCTGGGCCGCGACCCGAAGGCCGACAGCGAGAAGATCGCCGCCCTCGGTGGCGAGTGCGCCACCGTCACCTTCGACGCCGCCGGCCGCCTCGTCACCGTCTGCGGCACCTTCAGCGGCTTCCTGCTGAAGCTGCTCGACCCGCGGACCCTGGGCACCCTCGCCGAGTACCAGCTGCCCCAGCGCTCGTCGACCGTCGAGGCCATCACCCGCCTCGACTTCGAGAAGATCTTCAAGGACACCTCCGGCGGCGCCTACTTCTACCTCGACGACCGCGACCGCGTCGTGCTCGCCGACTCCCGTCAGCACGTCCTGCGCATCGCGCACCGTCAGAAGGCCGACGGGGCCTGGGAGTTCGTGGTCGAGGACGACTGGGACCTGACCTCGCTCGTCCCGCACGACTGCGTCAGCTGGACCAACCTCTTCCCGAGCGGCGTCTGCGACCCCGTCACCTCCGTGATGCCCGACTGGCAGGGCCGCATCTGGTGGGTCACCCGCCTCGGCCGGGTCGGCACGGTCGATCCCGCCACCGGCGCGCTGCGCGCCGTCCGGCTCGACGGCGAGGAGATCCAGAACTCCTTCTCCGTCGCCGAGGACGGCGTCTCCATCGTCTCCGACCACGCCCTCTACAGCTTCCGCGCCGACGCCGACGGAACCCCCCGCGTCCAGTGGCGGCAGACCTACGACCGCGGCACCGGCACCAAGCCCGGCTCCGTGAACCAGGGTTCGGGCACGACGCCCGACCTCTTCGGCCGGCGCGGTGCGCGGTACGTCGCCATCACCGACAACGCCGACGACCGGATGAACGTGCTCGTCTACCGGCGCGGTACGGACGTCGCCGAGGCCGACCGCCTCGTCTGCAAGGTCCCGGTCTTCGGCGCCGGCGCCTCCACCACCGACAACTCCCTGATCAGCTGGGGCGACAGCCTCGTCGTCGAGAACAACTACGGCTACGAGAACCCCACCTCGCTCACCTTCGGCCGCAGCGTCGTCGGCGGCGTCACCCGCATCGACGTCCGGCCCGACGGCAGCGGCTGCGACACGGTCTGGGAGAGCGACGTCCGCTCGCCGTCCACCGTGCCGAAGCTCTCCACCGCCAACGGCCTGCTCTACTTCTACGAGAAGCGCCCCCACCTCCTCGCCATCGACGCCTGGTACCTCACCGCCGTCGACTTCCGCACCGGCGCACGCGCCTGGTCCCGCTTCACCGGCACCGGCCCCGCCTACGACAACAACTGGGCGCCGATCACCATCGGCCCGGACGGCACCGCGTACGTCGGCGTCTTCAACGGCATCGTCTCCGTCCGCGACGGCGGCTGAGCCCACGCACACGGGTGCCCGGGACCCCGCGGTCCCGGGCACCCGCATCCCGTGGGGGGCACCGCGGAGATCACTCCATTTCGGGCATCTCGCCGACCGTCGTCCGCACGTCGATCACCGCGAACGCCGCGCCCTGCGGGTCGAGCAGGGCCGCGAAGCGGCCGAAGGGGCTGTCCATCGGGCCGAAGACCTTGCGGCCGCCCGCCGCCTCGGCGGCCTCGACGGCCTTGTCGCAGTTGTCGACGGCGAAGTAGATCTGGATGTACGCGGGGATCTCGGCCGGGAAGTCGTCCGCGGTCATCACCATGCGGCCGAGCACCTGGTCGGCACCGAGCTCGAAGACCCGGTAGTCCATGTGCTCGTCCTTGATCTTCTTCGACGAGTAGCCGAAGACCTCCGTGTAGAACGCGTCGGCCTTCGCCGGCTCACGGGTGAACACCTCGGCCCACACGTAGCTGCCCGTCTCGCCCTGCAGCTCGAAGCCCTCGTGGACACCGGCCTGCCACACGCCGAACACACAGCCCGTGGGGTCCTGTGCGAGGCACATCGAGCCGAAGTCGCCCACCTGCATGGGCTCCATCAGCAGCGTGCCGCCCGCGCCCTTGATCTTCTCGGCGGTGGCCGCCACGTCCGGCGAGGCGAAGTACAGACACCAGGCCGAGTGCGTCTCGCCGTCCTGGTCGGGCATCGGCGGGACGACCGCCGCGACCGCCTTGCCGTTCTTGTACGCCTGGGTGTAGTTCCCGTACTCCGAGGAGGCCTCACCGAAGGTCCAGCCCAGTACGTCGCCGTAGAACGACTTCGCACCCTCGAGGTCGGTGAACATCGCGTCGGTCCAGCACGGCGCGCCCAGATTTCGTGAGGTCATGACGATGACTCTCTTCCGGATCGTTGACGTCGTTGTCTGTACGCCACGCTAGCCACGTCCGCCCGGCTCCGCTCGGTGACGCACGGTGGTGGACGGGTGTTCGAGTGAACATTCAGCGACGGTACTCCCGCGCGTGCGGGAACAGCTCCTTGACCAGCGTCCAGAACACCGGGAAATCGGGGATGTCCTTCGCCTCACGGGCCCAGCGGCCCGCCCCGGCCGTCCGCACCACGACCAGACCGTCCCCGCGCCACTCGCAGCCGCGCACCCGCTCCCAGGCCGCCGTCCCGGACGGCAGCGCGATGCCCCGCCCGTCTACGGCGACCTCGCCGAACGCGACCCGCTCGCCGGCCTCCAGGGCGGTCACGGCCGGCTGCAGCGCGCGGCGTACGGTCTCGTCCAGGACGATCTGGGCCAGTTCGCGGATCTGCGAGTCCGCGGGCCCCGCCACCGTCTCCTCGTTCAGGAACCCGCCCACGGTGACCCCCTGCCGCCCGCCCGTCAGCAGCCGGTACGCGTAGTGCGTGCCCGTGTAGCAGCCGTTCACATGGGTGCGGGTGACGTCCTGGTGCATCGCCGTCACGGCCCGCCAGGGCACCGCCCGGGCAGCCCCTCCCTCACCGGGACAGACCAGGCCCCGCTCGTACAGGTACACGTACTCGTCGGGCCGCAGCCCCGCCGGAGGCGGCCGGAACGAGCGCCGGAGGAACCAGCCGAGCGCGCCGAACGGCACCAGTAAGAGCGGTACGCCGAGCCAGACCCCCACCAAGCGGGTGGCGACCGCCGGGAGCGCGAGACCGGCCGCCGCAAGGAGGATCAGGAGCAGCGTCCGGCGGCGTCGCCGCCCCGGCCGAGCCGATGCCCGTGCGTCGTCGCAGTGCCGGGCCCGGAAAGCCCGTAAGTAGACACCCAGTCCCGCCGCGCGTGCGGCACGCGTCGCCGCCTCGTCCGGCGGGGGCACCGTCACCCGGTCGAGCCGCTCCATAGCGCATCCCCCCGACGGCATGATGTCAGCGGTCGGGGGGCCGTGCCAGGGTCCGTGCGGTGCCGAAGGTGCCGGCGGTACCGGCGGCCTTATCGGTGACGACGGCCCGTGCGGTGTCCGCGGTCTCGCCGACCTGTCCGGTGTCCGCGGTCCGGTCCGTGGCTGAGGTCTCACCGACTCGTACCTTCCCTCCGTTCCCTCCGTTCCCTCCGTTCCCTCCGGTCCCTCTGTTCCCTCCGTTCCCTCTGGTCCCTCCGTTCCCTCTGGTCCCTCCGTTCCCTCCGGTCCCTCCGACGATCCGCCGGAAGTGCGGGCAGTCGGCGATGTCCGGGTGGTCGCACCCGAGCGCGCACTCGATCAGCTCCAGCCTCGCCCGCGCGCGGGCGATGTCGGCCCGCAGCGCCTCGGCCCGCCCGCGCAGCACCTCCCGGCGCGCCTCGGGGTCGCCGCCGGCGGTGAGCACCGCGCGGATCGCGTCCAGTCCGAGCCCCGCGTCCTTGGCGCGCAGGATCACCGCCGTCCGGACGACGTCCGCCGTCCCGTACACCCGCCGGCCGGCCGCGTCCCGCGCCGGACCGAGCAGTCCGACGCTCTCCCAGTGCCGCAGTACGTGCGTCGCGAGGCCGAAGCGGTCGGCCAGCGCGCCGATGCCGATCCGGACGCCGGAGTCCATGCCGGCGTCTCCGGCTGCGTCGGCCGGTCCGCTTGACTTCATGTCGACATGAACCGGCAGCGTGGCACCCATGTCCACGACTCACCTCCTGTCCCTGCTGGATCGCTTCGACGACCTGCCGTCGGCGCGCCGGCTGCGCACCGCCGGCTACGAGCTCCTCGGCGCCGCCCCCGGCTCCCGGATCCTCGACGTCGGCTGCGGCACGGGCCGCGCCGTCGCCGAACTCGCCGGGCGGGGCGTGCGCGCCGAGGGCGCCGATCTCGCCCCGGAAGCGCTCGCGGTGGCCCGCGCGCGCCACCCCGGGCTCACGTTCCATCATGCCTCCGCCGGTGAACTGCCCTTCCGGGACGGCAGCTTGGACGGATACCGGGCCGACAAGCTGTACCACGAGCTCGCCGAGCCCGGGCACGCTGCCGCCGAGGCCCACCGGGTCCTCGCGCCCGGCGGCCGGATCCTGCTCGTCGGCTAGGACTGGGACGCCTTCGTCCTCGACTCCGGCGATCCCGTCCTCACCCGCCGTCTCGTCCACGCCCGCGCCGACCGGATCCCGTCCCCGCGCGCCGCCCGGGGCTACCGCAACCTGCTCCTCGACACCGGGTTCACGGACGTCACGGCCGAGGTCCGCACCGCCGTCCTGACCGGCCCGGAGGGGCTGCCGCTGGTCGCCGGTCTCGCGGAGTCGGCCCGTGCGACGGGCGCCGTCCCCGCGGCGGACGCGGACGCCTGGCTGAGCGACCAGCGGTGCCGGGTCGCGTCCGACCGCTTCTTCCTGGCGCTGCCGATGTTCCTGGCCGCGGCCACCCGGCCCTGACGCCGTCCCGGTCGCGCTTCAGCGGCGCGGCGTCATGCCGTATCGGTGGAACGGGCCCTGAGCAAGCGGGAGTTCGGGCCGCCAGAATGCGAGGGCCTGGGCGGAGGGCACGAACAGGGCCTCGGGCAGCCGGTCCGGCGCGAACCACTCCCAGCGCTCGATCTTGTCGGGCTCGGCGACGGCCGGGGTGCCCGTGTGGGCGTGGACCACCGTCGCCGCCGTCAGCCGGGTCAGCTCGGCCGAGGTCTCGGTGTCGAGCACCAGGCCGATCACGGACACGTCGGCCGGGTCGGCGACGAGCGTGGTCTCCTCGGCGAGTTCACGCACGGCGGCCTGCTCGATGGACTCGCCCGGGTCGACCTTGCCGCCGGGCAGCTCCCAGACGCCGGAGCGGTGCAGCCCGAGCAGGACGCGGCCGGCCGCGTCCGTCACCACGACACCCGCGCCCAGGGAGGCCTGGGCCGCGGGCGGCTGGACGTTGCGGTGGGCGGGGTCGGTCATGGCGTCTCCTCGTACGGGGCCGGTGCGCCTCCCACCCAACACCATGGCACCGACAGCCCGGACGGCTCCTGCCGCGCCCGACCGCACCGACCACTCCGGACGGCTCCTGCAGCGCCGGTGGCTGCTGCGGTCCCGACGGCCCCTGCCCGGACCGGCCCTGCGCTCCCCGACGGCCCCTGCCCGGACCGGCCCCGCCCTCCCTGCGGCTCCTGCGCTTCCCGTCATGACTACAAGACCGCGATCCCCAGCGGCCGCGAACCGGCGGCGAGCCGGTGCGAGGAACCGTCCGTCAGGTCGACGACGGTCAGGCCGTCCCAGTACCCGTCGCGGGTGAAGCCGCCTGTCACATAGGCGGTGCGGCCGTCGTCGGACACGGCGACGTCCTCGTGCGGGCCGTCCAGCGGGAAGACCCGCTCGGTGCCGTCCGGCGCCCGGACGGTGAGCGAGGGGCCGCGGTCGGTGGCCGGGTCGACGGGGCCCGTGCCGACGGTGAGCAGGGTGCCGTCGGGAGTGACCGTGGTGCCGTGCTGGTGGGTGTTCGCCGTCGTACGCCGGACCTCGGAGCGCCCGGTGGCCGGGTCGACCACGACGAGCTTCTCGCCCTCGAAGGGCAGCAGCAGCCGCCCGTCGGAGGGGCGCACGGCGGCGTAGTGCGGCTTCAGCCAGGAGCCGAGCCCGCCCTCGGTGCCGTACGGGGCCACCTCGATCCGGCGGGTGCGCAGGCTGTCCGCCCGCACCACGGTGACGTCGAAGGAGTCGTGGTTCGTCGCGTACACCTCGGAGCCGTCGCGCGAGACGTCCACGTCGAAGGGCCGCCGGCCGACCGGGACCCGGTCGGTGACCTCCAGGGCCGCGGTGTCGATCACCTCCAGGGTGCCGTTGCCGCCGGGCACGTTGACGCCGACGTACACCCGTCGTCCGTCGGGGGAGAGCGCGATGCCCATGCCGCCGCCCCGGTACTCGCCCGTCGTCGCCGGGCCGGTCGCCGTGCGGTACGGCACGAGGGCGAGGCGCGCCCGGGTCCGGGTGTCCACGACCGCGACGCCCTCGGCGGTGGCGACCCAGGCACGGCCGTCGGCGCCGACGACGAGCCCGTACGGCGCGGTGCCGACCTCGACGGAGGCGAACGCGCCGCGGGCCGGGTCGACGAACGTGACGGTGTCGGAGCCGAAGTCGGCGACGAGGAGGGTGCCCGATGGGGTGGTGCCGCCGGTGGTCCCGGATCCGGCACCCGAGGCGGAGGGTGCCGGCGCGGCCGCGGCCGGCCTGTTCCCGGCGGTCCGGGCGGGCTCGCCGCCGCCCTGCGCGCATCCCGCGAGCAGGGCGACGGAGGCGGCCAGCACGGCGAGGGCGCGGGATCGGTTCATCGGCGGGCTCCCAGGAACGTGAGCGGTCGGGCGGCGGGCGGGCAGCCGCCGCGAGGGGGAGAGGGGACCAGGCGGACGGGTCCGGCCCCGTCTCCCATGCTCAGGGCGTTTCCGCCCGCGCGGGTCAACCGTTCGGCTGACCCCGGCATCCGTCCCGCACGCCCCGGCCGCACCCGCCCGGCGCCGCTGCGGCATACTGACGCCCCCTCGATCAACAAAATGTTTAAGGAGGAGTCTTGGCCGCCAGTTTCAAGACGGTCATCGAGGTGGCCCCGGCCCACCTCGGTCAGGCGGAGGCCCTGGCCCGCGCCTTCCAGGACGCGATCGCCCCCGCCACCGTCAACTTCGACTTCGACCACATCCGCGACGCCGCCGCCGCGCTCCCCGACAGCGACATCGTCAGGATGGTCCGCGGCTGGGGTCTCCAGGACGAGGCACCCGTCCTGGTGATGGTCCTCTCCCTCAAGGAGGCGGTGCGCCAGGCGCTGCCGCCCGAGGCGGCGGAGGCCGCCTTCTGGGGGACCGTCGAGCGCGAGCTCGTCGGCGCGTTCACGGGCCTCGCCGACCAGGAGGGCCTGCCGGGCCTCTCGTACTACGAGGAGGGCACGGAGCGCACCCGTTACTACCGTGACGTGTTCTTCGCCCTCCAGGACGAGGAGACGGGCGCCTACCTGTACGCCGTCGCCTTCTGCATCGACGTCACCATCGGCCGCGACAAGGCCCGCGTCGGAGCCCTCGTGATGACCGACACCGTGCCGTTCGCGATCCGGCTCAACGCGATCGTGGTCCGCCAGGACCTCGCCCCCGCCGCGGCCTGACCCTTCCGCGACCGATCGAGGCCCGCCGTCCCGGGCCGTGGTCAACCGCCCTACCGGAAGGTAGCGTCCGTGCCGGGGGCCCGCCGGGGCACCGGCGAGCGCGGGCGCGAGGGTGAGGGCGAGGGGCACGATGAACCAGCGGTTCGGCGACTACCAGAACGAGATCTACCTCAACGGGCTGTTCGGCACCCTGCCGAGGCTCCCGATGGACTTCGCCGAGCTCGAACGACGCGCCGAGGCCGCGCTTCCGCCCTCCGTCTGGTCGTACGTCGCCGGCGGCGCGGGCGACGAGAGCACCCAGCGGGCCAACACCGAGGCCTTCGGGCGCTGGGGCCTGATGCCCCGGATGATGGTCGGCGCCGAACGGCGGGACCTCTCCGTCGAGCTGTTCGGGCTCCACCTGCCCACCCCGCTGCTCATGGCGCCCGTCGGCGTCATCGGCCTGTGCGCCCAGGACGGGCACGGCGACCTCGCCACCGCACGCGCCGCCGCCCGTACCGGCGTCCCGATGATCGCCTCCACGCTGGGCGTCGACCCGCTGGAGGACGTCGCCGCCGAGTTCGGCGACACCCCCGGCCTCTTCCAGCTGTACACCCCGACCGACCGCGCGCTCGCCGAGAGCCTGGTGCACCGCGCCGAGGCGGCCGGCTACCGCGGCATCGTCGTCACCCTCGACACCTGGGTCACCGGCTGGCGCCCCCGCGACCTGGCCACCGGCAACTTCCCCCAGCTGCGCGGCCACTGCCTGGCCAACTACACCTCGGACCCGGTCTTCCGGGCCCGTCTCGCCAAGGCGCCCGAAGAGGACCCGCAGGCCGCCGTCCTGGAGTGGACCGGCATCTTCGGCAAGCCGCTGACCTGGGCCGACCTGCCGTGGCTCCGCTCGCTCACCGAACTGCCCCTGATCCTCAAGGGCATCTGCCACCCAGAGGACGTCCGCCGCGCCCGGGACGGCGGCGTCGACGGGATCTACTGCTCCAACCACGGCGGCCGCCAGGCCAACGGCGGACTGCCCGCGCTCGACGCGCTGCCGGAGGTGGCCGCCGCCGCCGACGGACTGCCCGTGCTCTTCGACTCGGGCGTCCGCAGCGGTGCCGACGTGGTCAAGGCGCTGGCGCTCGGTGCCACCGCCGTCGCCGTCGGCCGCCCGTACGCCTACGGCCTGGCCCTCGACGGCACCGACGGCATCGTCCACGTGCTGCGCTCGCTGCTCGCCGAGACCGACCTGATCATGGCCGTCGACGGCTACCCGGCCCTCGCCGACCTGCGCGCGGAGGGTGCGCTGCGCAGGCTCTGAGCGCGCGGGCACGGCGCGGGATCAGCGCCGGCCGAGGACCTCCGCGATCCGGGAGAAGCCGTCCGCTCCATGGCCCAGCCCCACGGTCCTGCGGGCCAGGCCCTCGGCGGCGCGCATCACGCCCGCGTCGATGCCATGGGCCTCGGAGGCGTGCACGATGTGGGCCATGGACGACACCGCGGAGGTCAGCGGGTTGCCCTCGCCCGTGTATCCGCCGCTCTCCACGTCCTCCGCCCACTCCTGGAACAGCGGCGGCAGGATCGCGCCGATGCCCTGCGCGAACGGGGCCAGTTCGCGCGGCGAGATGCCCTCGGCGCCCGCCACGGCCAACGCGTGCACGTACCCCGCCATGGCCGTCCAGAAGATGTCGAGCAGCGCGATGTCGTACGCGGCGGCCCGGCCGACGTCCTCGCCGAGGTGGGTGTGCGTGCCGCCGAGCGCGTCGAGCACCGGCCGGTGCTCCTGGTGCAGCTCCTCGGGACCACTGAAGAGGAACACCGCGTGCGGGGTGCCGATGGTCGGAGTCGGCGTCATGATCGCCCCGTCGAGGTAGCAGATGCCGTGCCCGGCCGCCCAGACCCCGGTGTCCCGGGCCCGTTCCGGGGTGTCGGCCGTGAGGTTCACCAGGGTGCGGCCCTTGAGCGCGGCCGCGACCGGCTCCTGGCGCAGCACGGCGTCCGAGGCGTCGTAGTTGACCAGGCAGACCACGGTCAGCGGGCTCGCGGCGACCGCCTCCGCGGCGCTCGCGGCCCCGATGGCGCCGCGCTCGACCAGCTCCCGGTCGCGACCAGGAGTGCGGTTCCACACGGTGGTGCGCACACCGGCGGCCACGAAAGCGCCGGCCAGCGCCCGGCCCATGGGACCGAGACCGATCACGGTGACGGCGGCCGGCTCCGTGACGGACTGCGGGGAAGAAGACATGGCTGAACTCCCTTGTAAATGAGAATGGGTAAGGCGATCGAGGTGGCCGCGGTGGTCGCGGTAACCGAATCGAGCCGGAGAAGACCGGCATGCCGAAGGAAGGGACGGACGAGGACGATGGGGCGCGTGCGAGCCAGGGACACGGACGTGTGCGGGGTCACGGCCGCCGTCGCGGTGATCGACGGCAAGTGGAAGACCCTGCTGCTCTGGCTGCTGGAGTCAGGCCCGCACCGGCCCGGCGAACTACGCCGGAAGGTTCCGGCGATCAGCGAGAAGGTGCTGACCCAGGCCCTGCGGGAGATGGAGTCGGACGGTCTGGTGCACCGCGAGGCCCATGACGTGGTGCCGCCGAAGACCGTCTACTCGCTGACCGACGAGGGCCGCGAGCTCTCCGTGGCGCTGGCTGCGGTCTCGGAGTGGGGGCATCGCCGGCTCGACCGGCTGGCCGCGGAGCGAGCCGTCTCCTGAGGCTCCCGACGCTCCGTGAGCGACTCTTCCGACGCTCCCGAGGCGTATGACGCCTCGTCATCCTCCTTCCGCTGTCCGTTCCCTCGGCCACCACAAGGCTCTCCCGTGGCCCGTCGCGCGACAAGTACCCACAAAAAAGTGGGTGTGACGGCGGGCCGCGGCGGTACCGGACATCCCTCCGCAGGCAGTCCGCCGAGGGCCCAGGGACTCCGGTGCCTCGGAGAGCGCTCCGCATCGCCCCGTGAAGCCCTCCTTCACGGGCGCGGATATCCGTGGACGGACCCACGGAAGACCACGTACTGTGTGGCTCGACGCCCAGAGACGAACGGGAAGGAGGCGAGTGCCGTGCAGTTCACACCCATCCAGCGCTCCCTCTTCCGCTGTCCCGGCGTGGTTCGTCAGTTCTGACCGGGAGCGCTCCCAGCAGCCTGATCCCGGAGGAATTCATGACCGGTACGGTCATCCGCTCGCTCTCCGCGAGCGACGCCCATCTCTTCGACGCACTCCCCGACCCCATGGGCGCCCGTGAAGGCCATCGGCGCACCCGGTTCCGCCCCGAGTGGAAGCGCGTCGCCCTGCGCGACGGCGAGGTCGTCGCACGCGGCGCGTGGTGGGGCGGCCCCGACGACTCGGAGCCCGTCAACATCAACTGGTTCGACGTGGCCGAGGGCGAGGAGGAGGCAGGAGCCGAACTCCTGCGCTCCGCCCCCTGGCAGGTCGAACTCGAGATCAACCTGCCCGGCGGCTGGCGGGAGAAGACCGACCTGCGCGCCGCTGCCGAGGCGCGCTTCGCCGCCGCACGAGCCGCAGGGTACGAACCCCTGGTGGAACGCTTCCTGTACCGCTGGACCCCGGAGCGGGGGCTGCCCGAGCGGCCCGGACGCCTGAAGTTCCGCGCCGAACCCGACGACGCCGTGTTCTTCGACGCGCTGCGCCGCATCCACTCCGTCACCCTGGACGCCCACGCCCTCCGGGCCGTCGAGGAGGGCGGCATCGACCGGGCCGCCCAGGAGGAACTCGACTTCTTCCACTGGTGCCCCTCGCCGCGCGAGTGGTGGCAGACCGCGTACACGGAGGAGGGCGACCTGGCCGGCATCCACATCCCGGCCCACAACCCCTCCGGCCCGACCATCGCCTTCATCGGGGTCGTTCCGGAACATCGCGGTCGCGGCTACGCCTACGACCTCCTCGCGGAGTGCACCCACGTCCTCGCCGAGGAGGGCGCGGAGTTCATCGGCGGAGCGACCGACCAGGCCAACTTCCCCATGGCCGCGAACTTCGCCAAGGCCGGCTTCCCCGTCGTCCGTGAACGTGTCAACTTCCACCCGGCGGGCCGGGCGGGCTAGCGAGGAGCAGCACACGGTGAGCGGTCCGGGTCCGAGGACGGACCCGGACCGCACATGCCGACGACCATCAACGGTGGCCACGCCCGTTCCTGTACGGGCTCCCACCGGCGACATCAGATCTGCGGCCGGCCGGAGCGCTAGGCGGCCTCCTCGGGACGGTGGCCCCGGCGCAGCCGGCGCCGCCTGCGGGGCCGGTCCGGCAGCCAGCCGAAGGCCAGGGAGCTGCCGGCCAGGCCGAGGAGCATGCCGACGAAGAAGCCGCCGAGGTTGGACGTGACCCAGCTCGCGAGCGAGGCGAGCACACCGATCACCGAATAGAACAGCCGCTGGCGGGGGTTGAAGACGATGAGCAGCCCGCAGACCGTCATGATGATCGGCAGCACGTAGCCCGCGAGGCTGTCGGCGCCGGCGGTGAGGATCACCGAGACGCTGGCCCGCTGGGTCAGCAGGATCTCCGCGCCGCCGAGCGCGAGGGCGAGGCCCGCCCCGAAGGGACGCCGGTGCCGCCAGCGCCGGAACGTCCGCCACGGGTGCCGGCGGCCGTCAGGCCGCGCCGCCCGCCGGGAGTCCTCCCCGGTCGGCGGCGCGGCCTCGTCCGTGCCCGACGTCATCCTCAGCAGCCCCTCGAGCTGAAGCCCATGTGGAGATCGGGCAGGGTGAACCGGGTCGCGGTGGTGGCGTAGTTGTTCTGCCGTACGTTCTTGATGCTGACGGTGTCGGCCTGCTGGCCGAACGAGCCCAGCGGGCCCTTGACCGGCGGCTTGTCGAAGGTGCTGGCGTCCCCACCGATCTCGATGTTCTCGAACTCGGCCAGTTTCGCGGCCATTTCGGTCGAGTCGGTGGTCAGGCCGGAGGCCTTGACCGGGATGCCCTTGTTGCCCGCGGTGATCAGCAGGTGCGTGCCGCCGAGCTCCACGCTCTGGCACAGGTTGGTCAGCTTCGCCTCGCGGAACGCGGTCACGATGACCAGCACCTGGCCGCCGGTGTCGCCCGCGTTCGGGCTCCCCTCGGCCATGTTGTCCAGTGCGCCGAACTGTCCGAAGCCGCGGCCCTCGAGGGAGTCGGCGGTCACGGTGAACGGCATTCCGGAGATGGCGAACTGGGCGGCGAGCGCGCCCTGGGCGGTGAGCACCACCAGGGTCGAGGCGGCGAGGAGGGCGGGAACGCCCATCAGAGCGGCGCGGCGGTAGCGGACGCCGCCGCGTCTTGCGGAATCGGCCGGGTCGGGCGTCGACCCGGGTGCGGTGGTGCCTTCGGGCAGGGCCATGCGTCGCTCCTGACATGACTGGGGTAACGGAGCGCGGCGACGACGTCCTGGCGCGGACGGTTCCCCATCCACCTGGGTCTTCCCGGACTCGTGCGGAGGCGGCGGTGCCGCAGGGAACCGAAACGGACCGTACGCGCGGTTACGGGGCGCGTCAACCGGTCAGTAACAAATGGCTATTGACGCTCCGTCAGGAGTCGAGCGCGACTCCGGCTGCGGTTCCGGGACGACGTCCGGCGACGTCGCCGACTGCCCCGCCGTCGGTCCCGCCGTCGGTCCCGCCGTCCGGTCGTTCCGGTCCGGCCGGTACCTCCGGGCAGCCGAAAGGCGACACGACGACGTGCACCAGCACGTCCAGGAGCCCACGCAGCCCGTCGCCCGCCTCTGTCGTCCTCGCAGCCCCTGCGGTCCTGGTCGTCCCGGTCGTCCCGGCCGACCCTGCTGTCCCTGCCATCCCGGACGCCCCTGGTGCGCCCGCTGTCCCTGGTGTCCCCGCCGTCTCCGTGAACCGGCCCTCGTCCACCGCCCGGAACACCGCCGCGTGGACGGCGCCGACCACCGCGTCCACCAGCTCGGCCCGTGCCACCTCCGGCGGACCGGGTGGCGCGTCGGCGAAGAACCGGCGAAAACTGGCCAGAAGTTCGGAGCGCGCCCGGCGCCCGGCGGGCCCCACCGACTCGATTTCCACCACCATGGTGGCGAAGGCCGGGTTCTGCGCGAGCAGGGTCAGCAGCACCTCGAGGCCGGACCGCACCGCGGCCGGCCAGGCCACCGCGCCGCCCCGCTCCTCGTACGCCCGCTGCATCGCCCGTACCACCGTCTCCGTACCGCCCCGGAAGGCGGCGAGCACCGCGTCCTCCTTGCCGGAGAACAGCTCGTAGAAGACCGGTCGGGTCACTCCGGCGGCCCGGCAGATGTCGCTGATCCGGGCGCCCGTGTAGCCGTTCGCCGCGACCGTGCGGGCCACCCCGTCGAGCAGCCGCTCGCGCTGCCGCGAGGCCACCTGTTCGGGGCTCAACCGGCGCGGCCCCGGACGCAGCGAGCGCTCGGGCTCGCGGCCCGTGCGGGCCCCCGGCAGGACCAGATCCTCCTCGGCGCCGCGAACGCTCGTCATCGGCCACATCCTTCTGCGGTTGTTGACGTCACATACTCGACAGGATTACAACCCTCGTGGGTTTTCCTCTCGGTGTTCCGGGCGAGCACCGGCGGAGCCGCACCCCTGTGGGACGGGATGCGCCGCCGCCGCGCACCGCACACCGAGTATTACGCTCCACCCCGTATCGCGACACCGCTGCCGGAGATCCGTGGCGCCGGATCCCTCCGGCGGCGGCCGTCGCCGTCATGGCGCCGCCGCGTCACCACGCCACTGCCTCACCGTGCCCGGGCACCCGTTTCCCCGCACCCGTACGCCGGCCCCGTGCCCGTACGCCGTGCCCGGACGTGTGCCCCGGCGGCGGGTGCGTGACGTGATCCCCGCGTGGCGAGCGCCTCCGTACCCCCTCCGAGCGTACGTCCCCACGTGCGCACGTACCCGCGCAACCACCCACGCCGACCGCCGAGTTCTTCCACCCTCCGCCTTCGTGCGAAAGGAACCCCCATGGACAAGCGTGCTCTCTCCGCTGCCTTCGGCGCCGCCGTCGCCGCCGTGCTCGCGGTGACCGCCTCCGCCTCCGCGACCGCCTCCGCCGGCGAGGTTTTGACCACCGGAAGCGCCGGCGGCACCGCCGTCGCGACCGGAGACGTCCTGTCCGCCTCCCTCGCCTCCGGTACGAAGGCGAGGATCGCCACCACTCAGGGCGGCAGCACGGGCATCACCTGCAACACGTCCGCCTTCACCGCCACCGTGGACGGCAACCCGGCCGCTCCCGGCACGGCGACGGAGACGGTTACGGCACACACCCTCAGCAGCTGCACCACCAACATCGTCGGCGCCACGGGCGTGCAGAGCATCACCGTCAACAACTTGCCGTTCGCAGCGGCCGTCACCTCCGGCGGTTCGCTCACGGTCACCGCGGGCGCCGCGGGACCGATCCAGACGACCCTCAAGATCAGCACGATCCTCGGTACGACGACCTGCGTCTACCGGGCGAACAGCCTCACGGCGACACCGTCCAACGCCGACAACTCGCTCACCTTCACCGACCAGTTGTTCAGCAAGTACAGCGGACCGGGCACCTGTCCGGCCAGCGGCTACTTCAGCGCGAAGTACGGGCCGGTGCTCGACACCAGCCAGGCCGGCAGCCCGGTGGTGTTCGTGAACTGAAACCGGTGGCGTCGGTGAACTGACGTCAGCGGAGCGCCGCTCCGCACCACCGGAGGGCGGCCCCGGAGCCTCAGGGCTTCCGGGGCCGCCCCTTCACCATAATGATCCGCGCCCTCCCGGAGCGCTGGGCGCCGAGCGCCGAGCGCCGGCCGGCAGGGGGTTCGGGCGGTCGGCGGCGACAGGTGCGCCGCGCACCACCGGGAGGGGGGAATGTGCCGGGACGCCGGTGGGGCGCTGCCGCCGGCGCGATCCGGACAGTGACGCGGAGGTGGTCGCGCCCGCCCCGAGCACGCACGTCGCCGTCTACGCGGCGGGGGTGAGTTCGGCGCGGCCGAACAGCAGGGCGTAGCCGGTGGGGAGCTGGTGCAGGATGCGGGCCATCAGGTCGGGTCCGGCATGGTCGGCGACGGCGGAGAGGACGGAACCGGTGTCCCAGCGGGTGGTGGCCAAGGAGGCACCGGTGCGGGCGGCGAGGTCCTTGACGAAGGCCCAGCCGGTCAGCGGCTGGTTGTCGGGGATCTGCGCGGTCAGCACGCGTGCGGCCTCCAGGGGCAGGCGGCCGGCCAGGTCGACGCGCTCGTCGCCGGTCAGCTGGCGCCCCAGTCCGGAAAGAACCAGGCGGACGGCTTCGTCGGCCCTCTCGCGGGTGGGGTAGGCGCCCTCGTAACGGACCTTCTCCAGCATCTGCTCGTATGCCGCACCGTACGGCTGCCGGGACAGTGCGTGCCGCTCGGAGATCACTGGGGTGGTTGCCTTTCTTGCTGTGGCCGGTGTCCGGGCACCGGCGTGCGGGATGGTCAGGTGGGCCGGGTGTGGCCGAAGAGCAGGTCGTAGCCGGCCGGGAGCTGGAGCAGGATCTCCTTGAGGAGGTCGTCGCCGGCGGTGTCGGCGACCGTGGACAGCACGGCGCTGACATCCCACGTCGCGGTCTGCTCGGTGGCGCCTTCGATCCAGGCCGCGGTCGCCCGCACGAACCGCTCCGGCGACAGCGGTTCGGCGCTCTGGAGCGGGTTGAGGAGGATCAGGGCGAAGTCCTCCGGCAGGCGCGCCGCCAGCCGGGCGCGGACGCCGCCGACCAGATGCGCGCCGAGCAGGGCGAGCACCACACGGGCCGCGCGCTCGGCTTCCTCCGGAGTGTCGTACTTGCCGCGTTCGGTCACGTGACCGAGGAATGCTTCGCGTCGCAGGGTCATCTCAGCCGGCACCCCTTTCTTCTTCGGCCTCCCCGGGAGGAGTGCGGAGGGCGGGGTGAGGGGAGATCGGGCCCCGCCCTCCGTACCGGTCCGGCCGGTCTCAGCCGGAGATCTCCTTGCGGCCGGATCCGACGCCGATGGAGATCTTCCGAGGCTTGGCGCGCTCGGCGATCGGGATGCGCAGAGTGAGCACGCCCGCGTCGTAATCGGCCTGGATGTGCTCGGTGTCGAGGGTGTCGGCGAGCACGATCTGGCGGGAGAAGACGCCCAGCGGCCGCTCGGACAGCTCCATCTGCACGTCGTCGGCCTTCGCCACAGGCCGGCGTTCGGCCTTGACCGTGAGCATGTTCCGCTCGACGTCGATGTCGATCGCGTCCGCGGTCACGCCGGGAAGGTCGAAGGCCACCACGTACTCGTCGGCCTCGCGGTAGGCGTCCATCGGCATCGCCGACGGCCGGGACCACGTGCCCGGGCCCATCAGCTGCTGCGCCAGCCGGTCCAGCTCACGGAAGGGGTCAGTGCGCATCAACATCGTGAAAACACCTCCAGCAGGTTCGGGCAGTTACTGCCAATGCGCCTCACTGACACCGTTGTAACATGTCATCCGATGGATGACAAACACGATGTCGTCTACCTGATGACAACCCGAGGGAGGTGACCGTGAACGCAGCCGACCAACCGTCCACGACCCGTACGAACGCCCCCAGCCCGGCGTCGTTCCTCGCCGCCGCGGCGGCCCTCAACGCCATAGACGACGCCCTGCGCGATGCCCAGCGAGAGTGCCCGGACCCGGCCGAAGGGCCCGGTCCCGGGCCGGAGCAGGCGCTTGCCTCCCTGCTGCTGTTGCGGCAGGTGCGCGAGCAGCTCGCCGGGTGGGAGACCGGCCTGATCGAAACGGCCCGGGACGCGGGCGCCAGCTGGGCCGACCTCGCCCACCCGCTCGGCGTCGCCAGCCGCCAGGCCGCCGAGCGCCGTTACCTGCGCGGCCGTCCCGGCCCGGCCGGGTCCACCGGCGAGCAGCGCGTGACGGCCACCCGACAGGCCCGGGCCGCCGAACGCACGACCGCCACCTGGGCCCGCACCAACGCCGCCGACCTGCGCCGCCTCGCCGGCCAGATCACCGCCCTCACCGACCTTCCTCCGGCCGCCCGCCGCCCGCTCGGTGAGCTCCACGCGGCACTCGCCCACGACGATCCCGCCGACCTCATCGCCCCCCTGGCCGCCACCCGCCCGCACCTGGCCGCTGCCCACCCCGACCTCGCCGCCCGGCTCGACACCCTCACGCCTCCCTGAACCCGGTCGTTGCGCTACGGCATGCCGCGAGCTCCCCAGCCGTCGAGCCGCGGTCGATCCGACCGCGTCCGCGCAGGCGCTCGGCGAGGGCGGCGACCGGGCCGGGGAGGGGACTGCCCACGGCAGGACGGGAGCATGTCCCGGCCGAACCGATGCCCGGCCCGGGCGGCCGACAGTGCCGAGAATGATCTTGCTGGAACATCACCGCATGGAAGGTGGTCAGGCGATGACCCCAGAGGAGCAGGATCTGGTCATGGGTCTGGTGCTCGTACCGGGTAAGGGCCGGAGGCGTACGTTCGAGGAGGTGCTCGCCCACTTCGGTGAGTCCGACGGTGGGGCCCTGGCGCTCCGGCTGCTCCGGGACGCCATGGAGCGCCGGGATGCCGACGACGTCGAGATGGCGTTGATCGTGAAGGCCGCCGCCGACGCCTCGGGCGAGGAGTTCCTGGAGCCGTTGATCGAGCTGTCCCGTGCCGACTGGCACACACGCCACGAGGACGCCGTGCGGATGCTGGGCAAGTTCCGCTCGCCCAGGATGGTGCCGGCGCTGGTCGAGGCGACTCGCTGGGTTCCCGAGTACCTGGACTGGGACGAGAACCGGGCCCTTGCGGTGAAGGCGATCTGGGCTCTCGGCGCCGTTCCCGGACCCGAGGCCCGGGACGCCCTCGAGGGCTTGCGCGACGACGAGAACGCGATCATCCGTGAGAACGCGCTGAAGCAGCTCGCACGCCGCGGCGAGCTCTGACCGCCGATTCGCAGCCGTTCATCCGGAACGCCCGGCCGAGTTTCCTCGGCCGGGCGTTCCGGCGAAGACCCCTCTCACCAGGACTCAGCGCGACAGTGCCTCGACTGCGGTGGCGGCGAAGGAGTGGTCCTGCTCGGGGGCGCCGCCTCCGACACCGATGGCGCCGATGAGACGGCCGTCGCGGTGGATCGGCAGACCGCCGGCGATGAAGAGCAGCGGCCGGTCGAGGGCGGTGGGCAGCGAGTGGAACGGGCCGTCGGGCTTGACGAGGTCGACCAGGTCGGCTGTGGCGGCATTGAGCTGGAGGGCGGTGTACGCCTTGCGGGTGCTGGTCTCGCCCGAGATCAGCACCGCCCGGTCGTCCCGGCGGAAGGCGAGCAGGTGCCCGCCGGCGTCGAGCACGGTGATGCTGACGGTGACCCCGGCGGCCTCGGCCGCGCGGCGGGCGGCGGTGATCAGGACCTCGGCGTCGGCGGTGCCCAGCGGGGTGACGGTGGTGGTGCTCATGGCGCTTCTCCTTGAGGTGTGGGGTGCGGTGGGTCAGTGGTGGACAGGGGTACGGGCGGAGGTGACGGCCGCCTCGGCCGGCGTGGGCGCGGGGGCCCGGCGCTCCAGCGCGGCCGACCAGAAGGCGAGGCCGAGAGCGGCGGCGGCGAGGACGGCGCCGACCCAGTTCGGGGAGGTGTAGCCGAGCCCGGCGGCGATGACGACGCCGCCGAGCCAGGCGGCGAGGGCGTTGCCGAGGTTGAAGGCGCCGATGTTGACGGCGGAGGCCAGGGTCGGCGCGCCGTGCGCCTGGTCGAGGACGCGCTTCTGCAGTGGCGGCACGGTGGCGAAGCCGAGCGCCCCGACGAGGACGATGGCGATCGCGGCGAGGATCTTGTCGTGGGCGGCCACGGTGAAGAGCGCGAGGACGATCGCGAGCCCGCCCAGGGTGACGTAGAGGAGGGGCATCAGCGCACGGTCGGCGTACCGGCCGCCGACCAGGTTGCCGAGGAACATGCCGACGCCGAAGAGGACCAGCAACCAGGTGACCGCGCCGTCGGAGTAGCCGGTGACCTCGGTCATCATCGGTGCGATGTAGGTGATCGCGGCGAAGACGCCGCCGAAGCCGAGCACGGTCATCGCCATCGCGAGCAGTACCTGCGGGTTGCGGAAGGCCTTCAGTTCCCGGCCCAGGCGGGTTCCCTCGGGGCGGGGCATGGCGGGCACGAGCCGGGCGATGCCGAGCAGTCCGACGACGCCGAGCGCGGCGACGATCGCGAAGGTGGTGCGCCAGCCGACGGCCTGGCCGATGAAGGTGCCGAGGGGCACGCCGACGATGTTGGCGACGGTCAGGCCGGTGAACATGGTGGCGATGGCACCGGCCTTCTTGTCGGGGGCGACGAGGTCGGCGGCGACGACGGACCCGATGCCGAAGAACGAGCCGTGGGCGAGCGACGCGATCACGCGACCGGTCAGCATCAGGCCGAAGCTCGGCGCGAGGGCGGACAGCAGATTCCCGGCCACGAAGAGGCCCATCAGCACCATGAGCATCCGCTTGCGGCTCACCTTGTTGCCGAGCACGGTCAGCAGCGGCGCACCCACGACGACGCCGAGCGCGTAGCCGGTGACCAGCAGGCCCGCGGTGGGGATGGAGACGCCGAAGTCACCGGCGATCCCGGGCAGCAGCCCCATGATGACGAACTCGGTCGTCCCGATTCCGAAGGCCCCGACTGCGAGAGCGAGGAGCGCGAGCGGCATGACCCGATCCTTCCGTACTTGCTTGAGCGAGCTGCTTACGTGCTCTCACAATAATTGCAGACGCGCTATAAGTGCAAACGCGGATTGCATGCTTCTGTCGATCATGTGGCTGGTCTCAGAGGCATGACCGCGCTGTGGCGGCACCGCCGGGCGCGAACCCGTCCTCTGCCGGTGCCGCGGCGCGTCCACCGCGGACGGGCGGGCGGAAGGGGGGCGTGGCGCCCCTCGGCGCGCCCAGGTCCCCCGGCGGCAGGCGACCCTGATTCCGCTCCGTCCAACGATCGTGCCCGGTCAGTCCTCCCGCGCGGCCCGAGCCTGCATCCTTCGGCCTACGGTGTTCTCGGCCCTGTGGAGGACGATCTCGCGGAACCGCCGCGAGAGGGTTGATCCGTGCGAACAACCATCGGATACGCCGTCGAGAGCATCGGCTACGTCGTAGGAGCCCAGGGGCTCGTCAGCTTCGCTTCGCAGTCCCTCTTCGGCACGGAGTGGGGCTGGATGCACAAGGTCGTCGACCTTCCGTCGACCGGTTACCTCGGCATCGTCGTCGTGGGAGCGGCACTCGTCGTCGGCGGGGTGAAGACGCGGAAGGCGTCCGAGCGCCAGAAGGCCGGCTGACCGGCGGGCCTCGGGGACTCGTCGGCGACGGACAGCTGCCCGATCGCCCCGGCACGCATCCGAGCATGGCGCCGCATCGTGGTCGAAGCCCGGCGCCCCCACCCGGCCCGGACGCGCGGGCAAGAGGACCACCGCTCGTCCTCCGCGGACGTCGACGGCTCGTGATGACAGGTCAGGCCGAACCTCCCGCCCCGATCCGGGGTGGTGGGCGCGGAGACGCCGTGACGGCGCCCTGCCGGGTAGGCCGGGCCAGATGCCCAGGCCGCGCCCTCCCGGGAGGTCGGCGAGCGGCCACCCGCGATGTTCGACAGGTCGACGTCCTCGCCTGCGAGCTTCTCCAGCGCGCAGGCGAGCAGGCCCTCGCCGGACGCGGCGTGCTGGCGGGGCGGGCGCCAACAGCGGCCGCAGCGCGGCCTCGTCGCAAACGAGGTGCGCCATCGATGCCTCCACCGGTGCGCCTTCTCGCGGCAGAGACGGGTGCATACGACTCCGGCCCCTTGGCCGGCCATTTCTGGCCGGCCAAGGGGCCGGGTCCTTGTAGCGGGGGCGGGATTCGAACCACGCGACCTCTGGGTTATGAGCCCAGCGAGCTACCGAGCTGCTCCACCCCGCGTCGGTGAACCTCACGGTACGGCACGCAGGCCCCGGTCGCAGGCGAATATCCGCGCGGCGCGCGTTCGATGGCCTGCCGGCCGTTGTACGGCACCCCCACGCGGCCCCATCCTCATCCCCAGGGGCCGGTGAGCGTGTCACCAGGGCACCGTTCCACCGTCGTCGAAGAATCCGCCGGTCGGTCCGTCGTCGGGCAGGGTCGCGAGGTGAATCGCGATCGCCGCGCCCTGCTGGGGGGTGCGGACGCCCTGGAAGCCGTTGAGGTCGGTGGCGGTGTAGCCGGGACAGCCGGAGTTGATCAGGATGTTGGTGTCGCTCAGTTCCCTGGCGTATTGGACGGTGACGGCGTTGAGAAAGGTCTTGGACGTCAAGTAGGCAACGGGAATCGGGCCCATGTGGACGCCGGGCGTGGTCTGCAGGCTGAGCGAGCCGACGCTGCTGGACATGTTCACGATCCGCGGCGATGCCGAGCCGCGCAGCATGGGCAGCATCGCGTTGGTGACGCGGATGACCCCGATCACGTTGGTTTCCACGACGGTTCGTACGGTCGTGGGATCGACCGTGGTGGGCGTCTGCGGCGAACCGCCGGTGATCGCGGCGTTGTTGACCAGGACGTCGAGTCCTCCGGCGTGGTCGGCGATCAGCTCGGCCGCTGCGGCCGCACTCGCGTCGTCCGCCACGTCGAGCGGAACGCCGAACGCGTCGGCCCCGGCTGCGCGCAGCTTCTCCACCGCGGTGTCGCGGCGCTGCCGGTCCCGCGCGCCCACGCCGATTCGCCAGCCGAGGGAGCCGAGGCCCGCCGCGATCTCGTATCCGATTCCCTTGTTCGCGCCGGTCACCAGCGCGATCCTCTGTTCGCTCATGTCATCAAGCGTGGTGCGGACCGGGGTGGGACGTCCAAGACCGAGTGGGTGGGCGGTGATACCGCACGGATATCGGTCGTGGTGAGCGCCGGATACGATGACGCGGTGGAGACGCGGGAGCTGCGGTACTTCGTCGCCGTCGCGGAGGAGTTGCACTTCGGACGGGCGGCGCAGCGGCTCGGCATGGCGCAGCCACCGCTGTCGCGGGCGATCCGGCAGCTCGAGCGGCGGCTCGGAGTGGTTCTGCTGCACCGCACCGCTCGCGCGGTCTCCCTGACCGAGGCCGGGTCGGTCCTCCTGCGGGAGGCCCGGGCCGCACTCGACGCGGTCGAAGCCGCCGAGCGCCGCACCCGCCGCGCGGCTGCCGAACTGCCCGGTGTCGTGCTGGCCACGAAAGCCGGAGCGGCCGGCGAACTGTTGTCGAAGCTGCTGGACGCCTACGCCGCCGAGCCCGGCGCGGTCGCCGTCGAGGTGATGCTGTGCGGGCCCGGCGAGCAGGAAAGGCTGCTGCGCGACGGGCGTGCCGACGTCGCTCTCCTCCAGCGCCCCTTCGACACGACGGCCGGACTCGACACCGAGGACCTGCACACCGAACAGCAGGTCGTGGTCCTGCCCGCGGGGCACCCCATGGCCAACCGGCCCCATATGTCGACAGCCGAGGTCACCGCCCTGACGGACCTGCCCCTGCCACGCTGGCCTCGACGGGACGGGGGCTATCCGGACGGACCTGGTCCGCAGGTGCGCGACCACACCCAGCTGTTCCAGCTGATCGCGCTCGGACGGGCCTGCGCACTCGTGCCCGAGTCCCTCCGGGCTCACCTGCGCGACGATCATGCGACGGTGCCGGTGCCGGACGCACCGGCTGTCACGACCGTCATCGCCTGGCCGCCACACAGCAGGTCCAAGGCCGTCGCCGACCTCGTCCGCATCGCGACCCGCCTCTAGCCGCGAATGAGAGCGGGCGCGGGTGGCCAGGCCGCGCCGCTGCTCGAGTCGGGTGACGCGGCACTCGACCGTGTGGCGGCGCTTGCAGACGGCGCGGTCGAAGGTGGCCTGCCGCCTCGGCTGCCGCGGCGTTCGGGGTCGGCGGCCCGGTCGGAGGACCGCGGGATCACGGGGCGGCTCGCGCGCCGCCGATGACCGCTCGCCGTGCGGAGACCCGGACGGCGCAGCGGGGCGGTCGGCGGCGTGAGGGGAGTGATCCGTCCGGCGCGCCGGTGACGGCGTGCGCCGATCGCGTCGGTGATCGCGTCAAGTTGCAGACGGATCCGGTCGAAAACCGCCCGCTCGGGGGCGTGGTCGCGGCTGGGTGCGCGCCGTCGCGTATTACTGTGCAATGACCTTTTCTTGAACCTTCCTTTGTGAACCGTGATGGTCGTGCGCCCCTGGGGGAGGGATGTGCTCAACAAGTCGGCCGCCCGCATCCGGCGGTCTCAAAGCCCTTCGCCGGTGCGGCAGCAACCGAGGCCCGCTCCACCGAGGAGGGGAACCGGACCGCTCCGCGGCGCGCCGCGGACCCCGGCTTCCGGCCATCCCCGTCAGCCGACTTCCGCGCCCCCTGACCAGGGCCGCTCACGCCAGGTCGTTCTCCGCCGCTCCGGACGACCGCCACCTCAGGCAAGGCGCAGACCTGTCATCACACCGGAACGTGCACGTTCGCGGTGCCCGCTCCGTCGAGACCCTCTGAGGGGGACACGCATGCCAGCCTTCCTTCGCGGCATCCGGCAGGATCTCGCCGCCTCACTCGTCGTCTTCCTCGTGGCGCTCCCGCTCTGCGTCGGAGTGGCCGTCGCCTCCGGCGTCCCCGCCGAACTCGGCCTGATCACCGGCATCGTCGGCGGGCTCGTCACCGGTGTGATGCGCGGCAGCAGTCTCCAGGTCTCCGGGCCGGCCGCCGGCCTCACCGTGCTGGTGGCCGAGGCGGTCCGCGCCTTCGGGCTGCCCGCCCTCGGTCTCATCGTGCTGCTGGCCGGGCTTCTGCAGGTCGTCATGGGCGTCCTGCGCTGGGGACGCTGGTTCCGGGCGATCTCCCTGTCCGTCGTCGAGGGCATGCTCGCCGGCATCGGTCTCGTGATCATCGCGGGCCAGCTCTACGCGGCGGCCGGTCTGAAGGCGCCCCACTCGGGGCTCGCCAAGCTCGCGGGCTTGCCCCACGCCCTGGCCGGGGCCCTGAGCGCCGCCGTGTCCCTCATCGCCCTCGCCGTCGCCGCCGGGACCGTGGTCGTGGTCGTGGTGTGGCGGCGGCTGCCCCGTCCGGTCCGAGCGGTGCCCGGGGCCCTGGTGGCGGTTCTGCTGGCCGCAGTGGTGACCGCGGTGGGCGACCTGCCGGTCGCCACCGTGCGGGTGAGCGGCGTGCTGGACGCGGTGCGGCCGCCCGGCGCCGACGCCTTCACCGGCCTCACCGACCTGGCGCTGCTCGGCACGGTGCTGGCCTTCGCGCTGATCGCCTCGGCCGAGTCGCTGTTCAGCGCGGCGGCCGTCGACCGGCTGCACACCGGGCCGCGCACGGACTACGACAAGGAGCTGGTGGCCCAGGGAGCGGGCAACGCCGTGTGCGGCCTGCTCGGCGCGCTTCCGCTGACGGCGGTCATCGTGCGCAGCTCGGCCAACGTGGAGGCCGGCGCCCGCACGAAGGCGTCCCGCGTGCTGCACAGCGTATGGCTACTGCTCTTCGCGGTGCTGCTGCCCGCCGTCCTCGCGTACATCCCGCTCGCGGCCCTCGCGGGGATCCTCGTCCACGCCGGCTGGAAACTGATCCCGTTCCGGGGCCTGGGTGCCCTCTGGCGCACGCATCGTGGTGAGGCGCTCGTGCTCGTCACGACGGCGGTGGCGATCGTCGCGGTCGGCATGTTCGAAGGCGTCCTGATCGGTCTCGTGCTGTCCGTGGCGAAGGCCGCCTGGGAGGCGTCCCACCTGCGGGTGGAACACAGCGACGACGGATGTGGCGGTGTACGGGTCCGGCTTGCCGGGACGGTGAACTTCCTGCGGCTGCCCCAGATACTCGACAGCCTGGAGGCCCTGCCCCGTGACCGCCGGGTCGTCCTGGACCTCTCCGGTGTCCACCACCTCGACCACGCGTGCCGCGCCGCCCTGCACGCCTGGGCCGAGCGGCACAGCGCCACCGGTCCGGAGGCCGTCCGGCTCCATGCCTTCCCGGAACCCCCGCCCAAGGAGCGGGCCAAGGCTTCCTGACCGCCGACCGGGGCGTGTCTTTGGGTGGACGTCACCAGAGCGTGAACCTCGGTCCGGATGCGGCGCGACAGGACGCGGGGCGGCCCCCGAGGAGGTCGTCGGGGAGTCAGGCTGACGGCTGGAGCCGGACGCAGCATCGCCCGGGACCGGGCGCCAGGCAGGCCTCGATCCCGGTCTCGCCGGTGCCCTCGAGTACGCCGCGGAGCAGGTGGAGGTTCATTCCGCACACCGTTTGCGTGTGCGCCCGAGCCAGCGCGTGGAAGGGGCAGTTGGACAGGACGATGGCGTCGTCCTCGCGGCGCGGCTCGAAGCCGTACCGCTCCAGCAGGCCGAAGACGTCCGTCCGGGCCTCCCCGCCCAGTTGTGCGCCCAGCTCCTCGGCCTTGCGGTGCAGGACTTTCCGCACCGGCTCACCGGTCGCGTCGGATTCCTCCACCGCCTGGGCGAGGAGGCGTCCGGCCAGCTCGTAGCGCCGGTCCGGGAGATTGAAGGTGACCTGTTTCCCCGAGCGCAGGTAGAGCTTCGCCGGCCTGCCCGCGCCCGGCCCGGAGCGTCCGCTGCGGCGTTCGTAGACGACGTCGAGCAGCGATTCGTCGGCCAGCCGGTCGAGGTGGAACGCCGCGGTCTTGCGGGCCAGTCCGAGAGCGGCGGCGGCTTCGTCCCGGCTCACCGGGCTCGGCCGGCGCACCACGTAGTCGTACAGCCTCCTGCGGGTCGGCTCGTCGAGAGCGGCGATGGCGGAGACGTCGGCGTCGCGTGCTTCCTTCGGGATGTCCACGAGCACCAGTGTAAAACCCATGGCCATTGACTAAAGAACGAATGGGAGCTTCTATAGGAAATGAACCTTGTCGATAGAAGGAGAAGGTCATGACCTCCGTCACCACAGGCACCGGCTCCGCCGCACGGAGGCGCGCGGCGTTCGCCGACCCGGGCTACCAGGCGTTCGTGATCCTCCGCACCGGTTTCACGGTGGCGCCGATCCTCTTCGGGCTGGACAAGTTCGCGAACCTGCTCGTGGACTGGCCCGCCTACCTCGCGCCGTGGATCGACGACATCGTCCCCGGCAGCGCCCGGACGGCCATGTACGCGGTCGGCGTCATCGAGATCGTGGCCGGCCTCGCCGTAGCGCTGGCTCCCCGCTTCGGCGGCTGGCTCGTGGCCGGCTGGCTGGCGGGCATCATCGTCAACCTGCTGACCATCCCGGGGTACTACGACATCGCACTGCGCGACTTCGGACTCCTCCTCGGCGCCGTCTCGCTCGCCCGGCTCGCCCAGCGCTACCACGCCGATCGGCGTTGACGAGCACGGACCGGGCACGCACGCGCACGGGTGGCGTCCCAGGCGCCACCCGTGCGTCATCCGTCCCGGTCACGGACACCAGGGCAGCGCACGCGGCTCACGGCGGCAGGAGCGTGCCCAGGGGGCCCAGGTCGAGGTTGAGGTCCTCCAGGGTGAGGTCGTAGTGGTCGCAGAGTTCGACCATCCGGTCGTGGAGGAGCATCAGCGTCAGGCCGAGCCTCTCCTCCTGGTCCTCGGTGAGGTCGCCTTGGTCCACGCGGTGCAGGGCCTGGCGCTCCATCAGCTGGCGCAGGAGTTCGACGATGGTCAGGACGAGGGTGACGAGGTCCCGCTCCACCGTCTCCGGGTCCGCGTGGAGACGGCGCGCGGGCCGGTCCGTCCGCTGTTCGGCGTCCGACAGTTCGCCGGAGCGCGCCGGCAGCAGGGCGAAGGCGCGTCGCGCGGCATCGGCGACCTCCCGCCGCCGGGCGGATTCGGCCGGAAGGTGGCGGTCAGCGGGCGTGGTCACCGTGCCGTCCCTCCGGAGCGTGTGCGGCACCCGGCGCGAGTGTGGTGAGGGGCCATCGCTCGTCGTCCTCGACGGCGGCGATGAGGGCGCGCAGGGAGATCCTCACCAGGTCGATGTCCGCGATCGACAGGATCAGGTCACCGGTCAGGACGACGCCCCCGCTCAGCAGCCGGTCCAGAAGGTCGATGAGGGCCACCTGCCGCTGCGCGAGCGCTTCCTCCTGGCGAGCCGTCATGGCCGGCGTTCCTCCTCCGGTGCGTCGGGTTCCGGGAGCACGGCGAAGGAGTAGGGCGCCCACGGTCCGGTGATCTCGACCCGGACCCCGTTCAGATCCAGGGTCGAACGCCGGACGCGTTCGCGGAACTCGTCGGACCGGTCACGCGGCACCAGGTAGGAGTCGTTGGCGACGTTCTCCCCGGTCCCGACGGCCAGCTGGCCCTGTTGCGGCCGGTGGCGAGCGAGGTCCACGGCCACCGCACCGGCCTCCGCCTCGATCCTCCGCACGGCCTCGGCCGCGGCCGACCAGGCGGCCCCCCGGTCCTCCCTCTGCTGCCGGCGCCGGCGTAGATAGGCCCGGCCGGGATCGGGGGCGTCCGCGTCGGCGTCGTCAGGCGCACCGGCGCCCCGGGGCGTCTCGGCGTAGACCTTCACCCCCCACTCCACGTGGTCGGCGAACCGGTTCAGCATGCGGGTGAAGGTCTCCGTACCCCGGCGCAGCACGTCGAGCACGCGGTCGTCGTCCACGTAGACCGTCGCCAGCCGGAGGGGGAGCACCGTCGTGCGCGACGCGAGGAACTCCACGACGCCGTTGTGCGCACGTGCCACCCGCTCGAGCCAGTCCAGGTTCTCCAGACGGACCTTCAGAGCCGCTTCGGAGAACTCGCTCTGCGGCACGGAACCGACCGCGGCCGCCACCGCTCCCGCGTCGACCAGCCGCACCGTTCCCGAAGCGACGCCCTCGACGCCGCGGAGGGCGTCCTCGTCCAGGGCGGCGGCCGGGCGCACGACGGCGTACGCGTAGGTGAGTTCTCCTTGCTCTCCTGGCATGACTCAATCCCGGTCGTCTTCGGTCGCGTCGCCGGTCACGTCGTCGTCCACCTCGTCCTCCACCTCGTCCGTCTCGGTGTCGATCGCCGTGTCCGTCCCGGCATCCGTGTCCGTCTCGCCATCGGCGTCCTCGTCGGCGTCGGTTTCCTCGTCGGCGCGGGCCCGGGCCCGTCTGCCCTCGCTCTCCCGGCGTCTGCTCCTGCGCTCGGGCGCGGCCCGGCGCTCGGCCTCAGGCTCGGGCGCACGGCGCCTCCGGCTCGTGCCCTCCGGCAGCTCGGTACGGGGCCGGGACCGCGCGCGCAGCGCCTTCACCTCGGCGCGCAGGCGTTCGTTCTCCTCCTCCAGTTCCCGCCGGGGCTCGGCCCGCGAGGACAGGGCGGGATCGTGTTCCCACCAGTCGATCCCGATCTCCCTGGCCTTGTCGACCGAGGCGACCAGCAGCCGGAGTCGGATGGTCAGCAGCTCGATGTCGAGCAGGTTGATCCTGATGTCCCCGACGATGACGATGCCCTTGTCGAGCACCCGTTCGAGGATGTCGGCGAGGTTCGCGCCCTGGGACTGCCCGTACGGGGTCATGGGGGATGCAGCCACGACGGACTCGACCTCGATCCCTGGGCGTCAGCTCTTGCGGCCCCGACGGGTGCGGGGTGCCTCGTCCGCCGCCTCGTCGTCGGCCTCGTCGTCCTCGTACCGAGCCTCCGGCTCCTCCTCCTCGTCGTACTCCTCCTCGTCGGACTCGGGTTCGTCCGGCTCGGGCCGCTCGTCCTCGTCCTCGTACTCGTCCTCTTCCTCGTCCTCGTACTCCTCCTCCGGTTCTTCCCCGGCCTCGTACTCGTCCTCGGGCTCGCCCTCGTCGTCCTCGGCCTCGTCCTGCGCCGCGTCCTCCTCGTCGTCAGGAGCCTCGTCGCGCGCGCCCTCGTCGTCTTCCTCGTCCGGGCCGGCGACGACCTTGCCGCCGCGGATCTCACCGCGCCAACTGCCGGTGGCCTCGCCCTTCATCATGACGAAGGTGCGGAACGCCTTGAGGTCGAGCCGGGTGCGCCGGCCCTGTGCCCGTACGAGGCTGCCCGCCTTCTCGATGATGCCCTTGGGGTAGTACTCCATGACCAGCAGGACCTTGGTCAGGTTCTCTCCCAGCGGGTGGAAGGTGACCACACCTCTGGTCGTGCCCTTGGCGCCTTCCGAAGTCCAGGCGATGCGCTCGTCGGGGATCTGTTCGGTGATGGTTCCCTTGAAGGCCCGGCTCGACTTGGCGACCTTCACCTGCCACTGCGTGGTCGTCTCGTCCTCCTGCTCCACGGAGACCACGCCCTTGGCGAACTGGCTGAACTCCTGGAACTGGGTCCACTGGTTGTACGCCTCCTCCACCGGGACCCCGACGTCGATGTCCTCGATGATGGTCAGGCTCTTGTGGCCCGCGTTCGAGGCCGAGGAGCGCGGCTCGTCAGAACCGGAAGGGGTCACCTTTTCGGCGATCGCGTCCTTGGCGTGCGCGGCCGTCTCCTTGGCATGGGACAGCCGGTCCTTGGCGTGGGAAGCCGTCTCCGCGATGTGGGAGGTCGCCGAGGTGAGCTTGTCGGGCGTCACGCGACCGACCAGCTTCCTGCCGCCCTGGCCGGCGCCGTGCATCAGGGCGCGCGGTCCGAGGTGGGCCGAACCCACCTTCTCGGCCGCGTCGCCGATGCGGTGGCCGACTCCGGTGAGTGCCTTCTCCAGGCGTGCCTGGAGGTAGGACTCGAACTCCTCCGTCAGGCGGTTGGCGCCGGGGTTCCGGTCCAGCAGCTTCTGCGCTCCGGATCCGCCGGAGTCGCGGCCGGCGTCCGTGCCGCCCTTGGCTTCCCGTTCCGAACCCTTCGCGTCAGCCATCGTCCCGCCTCCTCGTGCTTCCCGAACGGGTGCCCTTCGACGCCGTGGACGTGGACGTCCGGTGCGTCGACCGCTTGGCCGTTCCTCCGGACTTCGCCGTTCCTCCGGACTTCGCCGCCTGCGAGGTGCTGCGGCCGGAAGAAGAAGTGGTGCGGCGCGCGCGGGGCTTGGTGTCCTCGGCCTCCTCACCCTCCTCGGCCTCCTCATCCTCCTCGTCAGCCTGGCGCTTCGCGCTGCGAGATGACCGGCGCCCGGTGTCCTCGGCGTGCTCGTCCGCCGTGCGCTTCTGCCGCGTGGTGGCCTCGTGCTCGGCGCCCTCGTCGTCCGGAGTCTCTTCCTCGTCCTTCGAGCGGTCGGCGTCGTCCGGTTCGTCCTCCTCCTGCTTTCCGCCGCGTATGCCTGCGGTCCGGTCGTGCAGGGCGTCCGCCAGGTGCCCGGCCTTGGCGTTGAGCACCGTCGTCGCCGCTGCCTTTCCGGCGGTCATGAGTTCGCCGCGGACCTGCTGGTTCACGTTGCTGAGGAACGGCGAATGGGCGAGCTGCCTGCCCAGCTGTCCGGGTTTGATCCGCGACCCTGCCAGGGCCATCGCCAGCCCGAACGCCAGTTTCGCCTTCTTCGTGCGTCCCAGCACGTAACCGCCGATCAGGGCGGTGCCGATCTTGCCGTTGTTCATGATGACGCTTCTCTCCTCGCCCCGGCGGCCGGCCCGCTCCGTCCCGGCCGGACCGGCCTGTCAGGGGTACGGCTACGTGCCGCCCGGTCCGGCATTGCCGAGCTGGTACACCCGGATCTCCTCGAGGCGCTGCAGCAGCGGCCGTTCCCGCTCCTCGAACTCCTCGTCGCCTATGCGGCCTTCCTCCCGTTCCCGTTCGAGGGCGGCCAGCGCTTCCTGAACCGGTCCGGGGTCGTAGTACTCCTGCTCGGCGGCCCGCACCACCTTGTCCAGCACCCACCCGACCCCTCGGAACGGGGCGGCCGGCAACATCAGGATCTCCGCTACCAAACCCACTGTCTCTCCCTGCGGTTGCTGCCACGCCGATCGAACCGCTTCGCGGTCAGGCGAAGCTGTACGGAGGCAACGGCCCTCGGACGCGGATCTCGACTCCCTCGGGCAGCTCTTCGGTCCCTTCCTCGGCGGCCCGTGTGAACTCCTCGGCCCTTTCTCGGTCGACCAGGAACGAGGCGCTCAGGAAGTACTGCTGGGACGGCTCGGCCAGGTGCTCGGCGTACGCGTGCGGTCGCAGCGCGGCGAGCACCGATTCGGCGAGTGCCGCCTGCCGGGCCAGTACCTCGTCGTTGAGCAGCCGGCCGAGTTCCAGTCGGTCCTCGTAGGTGCCGCCGCCGTCACGCGTGGCGTCGTTGAGCTGCCGGATCCGCTCCGACTCGTCCACGATCCGGCGCAGCGCGGCTTCCTCCTCCTCGAGCCCCTTCACGTTGAACTCCACGCGATCGGTGAGCTCTTCGAGGCGCTCCGTGAACTGCTCGGCTCGTTCCTCGAGCACGGCGCGTACCGCGTCGTCGTCCTCGGCGACGAAGCCGAAGCTCAGCGGCAGCGTGGCACCCTGGTCCCACAGCCGCTCCTGCACGGAGTGGTGCGCCTCGATGTCGGGGCGCGTCATGCTGATGTCCTCCGGCGCCTCGCTCACGACGGCGCACAGCGAGTCCGCGCACACCGTCCGCACGGACGATCCGTCCTCGCCGACTCCGGTCAGGCCTTCGAGGTCGAGAGGGTGCGACGACTGGGTGATGGCGTAGACGTAAAGGGTCATCGTCAATCGCCGTCCTCGGAGGACCGCCGCGACGAGCGGCGCTCACGCCGACGGTCGTCATCGCGCTTCTCCCGCTCGCGAGGCCGTTCCTCCTGCTTCTCGCCGCTCTGACCGGTGAGGGAATCGGTGAAGGCCTCGACCGCTCCGGTCAGGGCGCCCTTGGTCTTGCCCTTGGCTCCGCCCTCGGTGGTCTTCTCCATGACGTCCGTCAGCTGAGAGGGAGCGTTCCTGCCGCTCTCCAGGTCGAGACGGTTGCAGGCCTCGGCGAAGCGGAGGTACGTATCCACGCTTGCCACGACGACCCGGGCGTCGATCTTCGCGATCTCGATCCCGACCAGGGACACCCGGACGAATGCGTCGATGACGAGCCCGCGATCGAGAATCAGATCCAGCACGTCGTAAAGGTTTCCAGTGCCGCCGCCCTGGCCGGGCATTGCGCCACCCTGCTGTACTACAGACACGTTGTCCTCCCTCGGACAGAGGGAGCGGGACGCTCAGCCGCCGTTCTGGTCGACCTGGGCCCGCGTATATCGCTTGCCGCGTTCGTATCCCAGCAACTGCCCGTCCGGGCGGAGCGCAACCTCATAACTTGCCAGAACGCTGGTGGTCTCCGGAATCCGTTCGATCTCGACGACCTCGATCTGCGCCGTCCACCCCTGTTCGGTCGGCATGAGGGACGACACGGACTCCGGGGTCCGGCCCAGAAGCTCGGTGAGCTGCGCCACGGCGTTGCGAAGTGCTTCCGCGGCGGGCACTCGACCGGGTGCTCCGGTGGATTCCTCGGAGGCGTCGCTCGGCTCGCTCCCGGCGTCGGTGTCCTCGTCTATGTCGTCTTCGTCGGCTTCGTAGATGTCTTCGCCGGTTTCTTCGTCGGCTTCGTCGTCGGCTTCTTCGTCGGTGTCGGGCTCGACTTCTTCGGGGTCTTCCTTCTTGCGCTTGTCGGCGTTACTCGTGACGGTTCACCGCCAAAATTTCCCTGAAGGCGTGCATACGGTTCGGATTCCACGATATCCCCGGCATTCCGCGGTCGCCACGAGTCACGGGAATGGCGCAACGTGATGCCCGGATCGCCCAGGCATACATGGGGGCGGTGCGGGAAGTTGCACGGTAAACGAGCGAAGGTGAGGGAGGTGCGCTCATGGAGGTGTCGGGCATTATCAGCGCCCTTGTGATCGGAACGATCATCGGCCTGCTGGGGCGATTGGTTCTGCCGGGCCGGCAGCACATTCCGATCTGGCTGATGATCCTCATCGGCATCGCGGCGGCACTGGGCGGTTCGGCCATCGCCCATGCGACCGGGGTGGACGACACGAGCGGGGTGGACTGGATCGAATGGCTCATCCAGATCGGGCTGGCCGCGATCGGTGTCGCCCTGGTGGACAGGGCCCGAGCCAGATAGGCGGGGCGGCAGGGCGGGGTTCGTACGACGCGGTCGGCCGGACCTCGCCCCGTCCGCGAGATCCGCACCGGTTCGAACCGGCTCGAACCGGACGTCCCGGGTGGCGGCCCGCTCCCCTGAACCCCCATCAGGCCCGGCGCGGCGGGCCCGTGCCGCGGACGGCGCGTGTGAGCCGTCCGCTCCGCCCGTCGCTCCGCCCGCGGGGCCCACTCGGAGGCGCGCATCCAGGGAAACACCCCGAAGACGGGCGAGCGAGACCCTCGGCCGTGGGTACGCATGGGAAGTCGTCCCCTTCCGGCGACCCGAGCAGAGGAAGATTTCATGGACCCGTCCCCCCACCGCGACGAAGCGGCGGACGTCATCGTCATCGGCGCAGGCCCTGCCGGCTGCAGCGCCGCCCATCACCTGGCACGGGCGGGGCACGACGTTCTGCTGCTCGAGAAGGCCACCTTTCCCCGCGACAAGGTCTGCGGCGACGGCCTCACGCCGCGTGCCGTCAAGGAGCTCCTCGGCATGGGCCTCGACCTGGAGGGCGACGGCTGGGTGAGGACGCGCGGCCTGCGGGTCCACGGCTCCGGCACGGCGGTGGAGATGCCGTGGCCCGTCGTCGAGTCCTACCCCGACTACGGGCTCGTACGGACGCGGCAGGACTTCGACCGGCTGCTCGCCCGGCAGGCCGTGGCCGCCGGGGCGCGCCTCCTGGAGGGGACCAAGGTCGTCGAGCCGGTCCTCGACCCGGCCACGGGCCGGGTCAGCGGGGTCGTCGCGGTCCGGGACGGCGTCCGCCGCACCTTCCGGGCGCCCGTGTCGGTGGCAGCCGACGGCGCCTCGAGCCGGCTCGCCGTCGCTCTCGGTCTCCATCAGCGCGCCGACCGGCCCATGGGCGTCGCCGTACGCCGCTACTACACGACGCCGCACCGCAGCCGGGACCACTTGGAGGCCTGGATCGACCTCGAGGGCCGGGACAGCGGCGGGCGGGCCGCCATGCCGTTCGGCTACGGATGGGTCTTCCCCGTCGGCGACGGCGCCTTCAACGTCGGTCTCGGCACCTTCCACATCGGACGCCGGCCCGACGTCGACCACCGGCGGCTGTTCCGGGAGTGGACCTCCCGTCTCCCCGCCGCCTGGCACTTCGACGAGGAGCACGCCACCGGCCCTCTGCTCGGCGCTCCGCTTCCCGCCGGACTCAGCCGCCGCCCGCAGTACACCCGGGGCCTGCTCCTCACCGGCGACGCCGGGGGAATGATCAATCCGCTCAGCGGCGAAGGCATCGACTACGCGATGGAATCGGGCCGCCTGGCCGCGGAAACGGTGTCCCGCGCCCTGGCCGGCCCCACCGCCCACGCCCGCGAGGAAGCCCTGCTGCGCTACCCCGAAACCATCCGTGAGGCCTACGGGCGCTACTTCACGGTGGGGCGGCTCGTCGTGCGGGCACTGAGCCACCCCCGGGTCATGCGGCTGGTCGCCACCCACAGCCTGAAGCGGCCCGTCACCCAGCGCTTCATGTTCAAGCTCTGGGTGAACCTCACCGACCCGCACAGCCCCGACGCCCTGGACCGCGTCATCACCGCCCTCCAACGCGCGGTCCCCGCGGCCTGACGGCGTCGGTGCGGCTGCGCCATCCGGGGAAGTCTCCGGCCGGGCCACCCGGGCCGGACGAAGAGGAGCGCCCACATTGAAGGCCATGGACAACACGGCCGTGGTGGTCATCGACATGCTCAACCCCTACCGGCACCAGGACGCCGACCTCCTGGTCCCTTCCGTCCGGACGGCGCTTCCCGCCGTCGTCCGGTTGCTGTCCACGGCTCGGGAGGCACAGGTGCCGGTCGTCTACGCCAACGACAACTTCGGCCAGTGGCGTTCCCACCACGGCGAGATCATCGAGATCTCGATAGCGGGCGAGCATCCGGAACTCGTGGAACCGGTCCTTCCGGGCGAGGAGGACCTGTTCGTCGTCAAGGCGCGCCACTCCGTCTTCTACGAGACCCCGCTCGCCTACCTGCTGGGAACCATGGACATCACCCGTCTGGTCCTGGTGGGTCAGGTCACCGAGCAGTGCGTGCTGTACTCCGCCCTGGACGCCCACATCCGCCACCTCGACGTCGTCGTCCCCACGAACGCGGTCGCCCACATCCATGCCGACCTCGCCGACGCGGCCCTGCGCATGATGGAGCGCAACATGGGTGCCCGGCTGACCGACGGGCCCGTCCCTCTGTGACCGGCAACCGGTCCCGCAACCGAACGAAAGCAGCTGCGATGTCCCACGAGGAAGAGTCCGCCGCCTCCCGTACGCCCGCCCGCCACCCCACTCCGCCCCTGCCCGAGCAGCACCAGCAGCACCCCGGCTCGACCGAGGGGATGGAGCCGCGGCCCGACCACGGCGAGGATTCCTACGAGGGCCACGGCCTGCTGTCCGGCCGGGCGGCGGTCGTCACCGGCGGCGACTCCGGGATCGGCAGGGCCGTCTGCCTGGCGTTCGCGCGTGAGGGCGCGGACGTCGTCCTCACGCACCTGCCCGAAGAAGCCGCCGAGGCCGAGGAGACCGCCCGCCTCGTCCGCGAAGCGGGCCGCACCGCGGTCGTCGTCCCGTGCGACATCCGGGACGAGCAGCAGTGCACGGACCTGATCGAACGGGCGGTCGGCGAACTCGGCCGCCTCGACATCCTCGTGAACAACGCCGCCTATCAGATGTCGCAGCCCGACGGCATCGAGGCGATCACCACCGAGCAGTTCGACCGGGTGATGAAGACGAACCTGTACGGCATGTTCTGGCTCACCCGCAGGGCGCTGACCCACATGTCGCGCGGCGGATGCGTCATCAACACGACCTCCGTCCAGGGTTACCAGCCCAGCCCCCATCTCCTCGACTACGCGATGACGAAGGCGGCGATCATCTCCTTCACCCACGGTCTCGCGCAGATGCTCGCGGAACGCGGCATCCGCGTGAACGCGGTCGCCCCCGGGCCGGTATGGACCCCGCTGATCCCCGCGACGATGCCGGAGACGAAGCACTTCGGCGAACAGTCCCCCCTGGGCCGTCCGGCGCAGCCGGCGGAGATGGCTCCCGCGTACGTCTTCCTGGCCTCGCCCCAGGCGAGTTACATCACCGGAGAGATCGTCAACGCCACGGGCGGGACGCCGCTGCCGTGAGGTGCCCGGTGTGTGGGGCAAACGGGTGGAGGAGGTGATACACGGCGAAATCGGGGCATCTGCACCATGACCGTCCCATCACCGTCGACGAAGAGGTGTTGTCATGCCCCGGGGATCCAGCGGCAAGCGTGAACGTCAGTACGAGCACATCAAGGAGTCGGGCAAGGAGCGCGGGATGTCCGAGGACCGCGCGAAGGAGATGGCCTCCCGGACGGTGAACAAGGAACGTGCCCGTTCCGGGGAGAGCAAGACGTCGAGCCGGAGTTCGACCCAGGGCAAGTCCGCCTCGCAACGGGGCGGCGAGAAGTCCGGCGGCGGCGGCTCGTCCTCGTCCGGGCCCACCAAGGACGACCTGTACGAGGAGGCCAAGAAGCGCAACATCCACGGCCGCTCGAACATGAGCAAGCAGCAGCTGAAGAACGCCCTCGGGCACTGACGCCCCACAGGGGCGCGCGCCACCGCTCGTCATTCGGTGACGCGGACCGCGAGGGCCGGGCGGATGGCGGCCGCGCGGCGGGCCGGGCCGATCGTGGCCAGGAGCGACGCGGCGAAGGTCGCCGCCGCCAGGCCGCCGATGCTCGTCCATTCGACCGGGAAGCCTCCTTCGAGGCCCTCGAACGCGGCGCTGTTGCTGTACATCAGCCACGTGGTGAGCACGCCCAGGAGTGAACCGAGCACGATTCCCTCGAGGGCGATGAACGTGCTCTCGCCGAGGAAGGACCGCTGGACGGTCCGGGCCCGGAAGCCGAGGGCCCGCAGGATGCCGATCGTGCGGCGGCGTTCGCGTACGGCCCGGACCATGACGACGCCGAGGCCGGTGATACCCACGCCGAGGCCCAGGGCGAGGAAGCCCTGCATGAGGCGGAAGAAGGCGGTGCTGGAGTCGAACTGGCGGCGGATGTCCGACTCGATGGGCGTGGCGACCAGACTGGACGACAGCTGCTCGCCCTGGAGCCGGCTCGCCAACGCGTCGGGAGAGGTCCCGGGACCGGTCCTCACCAGCGCGGAGGCGTTCTGCGCCTGGGTGCCGAAGAGCTCGCGCGTCGCCTGCTCGCTCAGCACGACCGGGTAGGTGGTCGAACTCGCCCCGGTGCCCGGGTAGAAGACCATGCCGTTGCTGAGCACGCCGGCGATGACCTTCTCTTCGCTGCGGCCGGTCCGGGGATCCGTCAGGGTGAGGGTGTCCCCGGGGTCGTAGTAGTCGCCGGCCGGGCCGCCGGTGCTGCCGAAGAAGCCGTCGAGGACGACGTAGCGGGGGTCGGAGGCGAGGGCCCGCCAGACCGCGGGGTCGTCCGCCAGGCCGGGCAGCCGCTCGCGGAACGTGATGCCGGTGATCGCGCCGTCGGGCACCCCGACGGCGGCCACGTCGAGGGGCCGAGTGCCGCGGTGCCCCGGGTCGGTGGCCCGGCCCGTGGCGTTGACCAGCGGTGTCACCGCGGAGATCCCGGCAGCCGAGGGACCGGCCCGCAGCTCGGCGGCCAGCCGGTCGCCGGCGACCTGCGGGTTGTAGTCCAGCCGCAGGGAGTATCCGGCGGTGGCGTCGGCGACGACGCCGTCGACCCCGGCGCGGAGGATGCCCGAGATCTCCGTCAGGAGCACGAGGACGAACACGATGAGGGTGTACATCACCAGCGTCGCGCCGGTCCTGAACCGCTTGGCCAAGGGGTACGCGACCGCGAGGCGTGCCGCGAGGCCGCCCTCCGTCGGACGACGGAGGAACCCCCTTACGGGGCGGAGCAGCGTCTTCTGGTTGTCACTGACGAGAACCACCGCGGAGAACGCGGCCAGGGCGCCCTGGATGACGTACACGGACATCGACGGCGTGTCGAAGATCCGGGGCCGTACGACGGGCGCCACGAGCGTCCAGACCAGAACGGCTCCCGCGACCAGGGTGGTGACCGTGTGACGGGGGAGGACCCGCAGCAGTGCCGGAGCGGCGAAGGCGAGGGCGAG
The DNA here is from genome assembly GCF_042954805.1 of Streptomyces sp. NPDC012637. Taxonomy (NCBI): domain Bacteria; kingdom Bacillati; phylum Actinomycetota; class Actinomycetes; order Kitasatosporales; family Streptomycetaceae; genus Streptomyces; species Streptomyces sp. NPDC012637. The sequence goes on along the minus strand of NZ_JBIBDS010000001.1, from coordinate 601,874 downwards.
CGCCGGCATCAGGTACGTGGCGTCGGGCTGGCTGCGTGCCACGGCCGGGACGGCCACGAGTGCGCACAGCACCGCCAGGGCCGTGGACACCGCGAGCAGACGGCGGCGCGGTCGCCGACCGGGCGTCGTCGGAAGGTCGCGGATGGCGGCGATGATGTTGAACCTGCTGATGCGCACGCTGGTCGTGAGGATCGCGGCGAAGGCGATGAGCAGACCCATGGCCAGTCCGTTCAGGACGCTGGTCGGGGTGACCGCGAACGCGATGCGGATGCTGCTCCCGCCGACCGACCAGCCCTGGAAGATCTGCGCCGCCACGACGGCGACGCCCCAGCCGACGGCGACCCCGATGGCCGCTCCCGGCACGGCCGACAGCAACGCGTACGCCGCTCCTTCGAGGGTGAAGGACCCGACCAGCCGCGAGCGCTTCATCCCCACCGCCCGCACCATGCCCATCTGGGACTTCCGCTCCTCGCCGAGCATCACGAAGATGTTCACCAGGAGCAGTGCGCCCGCGATGATGCTGAAGCTGCCGATCATGAGGAACAGGGCCCCGAGGGAGTCACCGGCCTGCTTCGCGTCCCGCAGGACCGTGTGCTTCGGCGTCTCGATCGCCGTCTGGCCGGCGAGCGGGCCCAGGGCCTGCCGGATCTCGGTGGTCACGCGGTCGGTCAGGGCGTCGCCGCTCTCGACGCCGCCCCGGTTGGACACGAAGGTGACCGAGCGCGGCTCCGCACCGGCGACCCGCGCGGCGGAGTCCAGGGCCTCCGGCGGCAGGAACACGTCGCGGTTCAGCCTGCCGCCGAGGCCCACACCGGCCAGACCCTGCTCCGGCACCACGCGCTCGACCCGGTAGGTCTGCGGCGTCCCGAACAGGTACAGCGTGACCGGATCGCCGGCTCCCACGTCCAGGGACCGGGCCAGCGGCTCGTTGACCACGACCCGCCCGGGCCTCGGGGCCGGTCCGCCGAGACCGGGGTCTCCGCCCGCGGAGCCGAAGCGCGAGGCCTCGTCGAAGTCCATCTGCCAGGCCAGGACGCGCGGTTCGGCGACCGTGCGGCCGTCGGTGGTGCTGACGGCCGATGCCTGGGTCGCCCGGGCGTTCAGGACCCCGTCGACGTCGGGGTCTCCCGCCAGGCCGGCCAGCCGGTCGGTGACGGCGCGCCCGGCGGGCCCCGGGGGTGCGACGACGCGCTCGTCCACCGGTCCCAGAGTGCGGTACGCCTCCTGCCGTACGGAGAAGTTCAGGGTGTCGCCGACGACCAGGGCCCCGATGACGATGGCCGTTCCGAGCATCGATCCGCCGATCACCAGTGCCGCCTCGGTGCGCCGGCGGGCGACCTGCCGGAAGGCCAGCCGCCGTGACACCGGCTGCCGGACGGCGACCAGCACCAGGGCCGCGAGGGCGAGGGCCAGGGCGGTGAGCAGCGGGACGAGGAGGTTCGGGTACATGGTCAGCCCATGGGGAAGTCGCGGGTCGCCGCCCGGGCGGTGACGGTCTGGCGGACGTCGTCGACGAGTTGCCCGTCGCGCATGCGGATCAGGCGTGGGACGCGCGCGCCGATGGCGCTGTCGTGGGTGACCAGGACGATCGTCTGGCCCTCGTCCTGGTTGAGCTCGCAGAGCAGGTCCATGACCTGGTCGGCCATCGCGCTGTCGAGGTTGCCGGTGGGTTCGTCCGCCCACACGATGGCCGGGCGTCCGGCCAGCGCGCGGGCGATGGTCACCCGCTGCTGTTCGCCGCCGGACATCTCGCTCGGCCGGTGCTCGACGCGGTGGCCCAGGCCCACCCGGTCGAGCATGGCGAGCGCCCTGCGACGCGCGTCGTGCGGCCGGACGCCCACGAGCAGCAGGGGCAGTTCGACGTTCTCCACTGCGGAGAAGACGGGGATGAGGTTGAACGCCTGGAAGACGAAGCCCATGGTGTGGGCCCGGTGCTCGGTGCGCGCCGCGTCCGACATCGCGAACAGGTCGTGGCCGTCGACCTCCACCCGGCCACCGTCGATGTCGTCGAGCCCCGACAGGCAGTTCAGGAGCGTGGTCTTCCCCGAACCGGACGGCCCCATGACGCCCACCATCTCCCCGTGGCGCACGCGGAGGTCCAGGTCGCGCAGGGCCGTGACCTCGACGGAGCCCGTCCGGTAGATCTTGCTGACGCCGGTGGCGACGAGGAGTGCCCGGTCGGTGTTCATGCTCTCCATCCCAGTCTCCGGAGGAACGGGGGGCTACGGCCACCCAGGCCCTTGAAGGGACCGAAGGACCCAATCGCCGGCCGCCGACAGGCCCGCCCGAGCCCTCGCCGGCGCGGTGAGGTGCCGCGGTCAGGCGTCCGCGGTCAGGTGTCCGTCGTCAGTCGTCCGCGGTCAGTCGTCCGCGGCCAGGCGTCCGCGGTCAGGTGTCCGTCGTCAGTCGTCCGCGCTCAGGCGTCCGCGGTCAGGTGTCCGTCGTCAGGTGTCCGCGATCGCCCGGGCGCGTCGCCGGACGGCGGTGGCGGCCAGCGTTCCCGCGCCCGCCGCGGTGACGGCGAGGAGGACGAACCCCCACGTGTAGTCGTGCGCGACGCTGTCCACCAGACCCATCACGAGGGGCGGGAAGAAGCCTCCGAGACCGCCGGCCGCACCGACCACTCCCGTCACCGAGCCGACCCGCTCGGCCGGCACCAGTCGTGCGACGAGCGCGAAGACCGCCCCGGACCCGGCGCCCAGGCCCGCGGCCATGCCGAGGAAGGCCGCCGTTCCCACCGGCACCAGTTCCGTCTCGAACGCCGCGACCAGCGCGCACGCCGACACGAGCCCGTACGAAGCCGTCAGTACGGGGACGGGGTGCACGCGGTCCGACAGCCAGCCGCCCACGGGCCGCATCGCCACGGCGAGGACCACGAATCCCGCGGTTCTCAGTGCCGCGTCGGAGCGGTCGAGCTCGTGGGCCCGGGTGAGATAGGTCGGCAGGTAGACGCTGAACGCCACGAACCCGCCGAAGGACACGGCGTACAGGAAGGCCAGCTGCCAGGTGGCGGGCGTACGCACGGCCAGGGCCGTGCGCGAGACCATCGACCCCGCCGCCGTCGCGCGCCCCGGACGGTCGCGGAGCAGGAACCAGGCCACCACCGCGTACCCGGCGAGGCAGCCGGCCACGAGGTCGAAGGGGAAGGCCCGTCCGACGGAGTCGGCGAGCTGGACGGTGGTGAAGGCCGACAGGGCCGTGCCACCGGTGCCGATGCCGAAGATCCCGAGGGCGACGCCCCGCCGCGCGGGCGGGTACCAGGCGTTCACGAACGGCACGCCGACGGCGAAGGCCGTTCCCCCGAGCCCGAGGAGGAAGCCGCCCGCCAGCACCTCGGCCAGCGAGTCGGCCAGATGCCCCAGATACAGCACGGGGAGGATCGTCAGGGCCGCGACGAGCGGGAAGACACGGCGCGCGCCCCAGCGGTCCGTCAGCGCCCCCGCCGGGATCCGGCCGAGCGCGCCGACCACCACGGGCACGGCGACCACCAGTGACTGCTCGAACGAGCTGAGGCCGAGGTCGTCCCGGAGCCGCGGGCCGAGCGGGGCCAGCAGCGCCCACGCCCAGAAGCAGAGGGCGAACCCGGTGGTGGCGAGGAGCAGCATCTGCCACGGCCGCGGTGCATCCGCGGCCGGCGGGGTCCCCGAGTTCCGGACCATGACGGCCTCCCGGCAGCGATCCGCAGGGGCGGCGCGCGCCCTGCCGTTCCTCACCCTCCGGCCTCGGGGACACCGGCTCCAGGGGCCACTCGTTCCCTTCCGTGACCGACCGGACCCCCGCCGTGGGCCGGTCGGCCCCGTGTGGGGCGCCGCACCGGGAGGCCCGTGACCGGCCGGGATGCAGGCGCGAGCCCGGCCCGTCACCCTGGGAGCATGGCCGGTCGGACGCCCGGGGAACCGGGCCGACGCCCCGACGCGCTCCGTGAGCTGTCCGCACGACACGGAGGGCGCGGAGGGCTGCTGCCGGCCGCCCTGGAGCGGGCCAGGGCGAGCACCGCCGAAGAGCCCGGGGCGTGGGCGCCCCAGGTCGCGGCGGCAGCCGGTCTGCCGGCCGCCGCGGGGCTCGGCCCCGCCACCTTCTTCGCCGATCTCGCCGCCCCGCGCGGCGAGCGGCACGTGCGGGTCTGCACCGCGACGGCGTGCTTCGCCGCGCGGGGCGGACGGCATCTGGCGGAGGTCGAACGGGCGCTCGGGGTGACGGCGGGCACGGCCGACGAGGCGGGCACGACCTCGCTGCAGACCGTGCACTGCCTCGGCTACTGCTACGCGGGCCCCGCCGCACTCGACGGCACCCTGCCCCGTACGGGCCCCGACCTGGCCGCCCAGCTCCGCGGGCGGACCGGACCGCGCGCGCCGGCCATCCCCGCGGCCGACACCACCGGGGCGCCCGTCCTGCTCGCCGGGATCGTGGGTGGGCAGGAGGCCTGGGACGTGTGGCGCCGGGCGGTGTCCGGACTGCGGCCCGACGACGTACGGCAGGAGACCGCCGCCTCCGGACTCCGCGGGCGGGGCGGCGCCGGTTTCCCGGTGGCCGACAAGTGGGCCGCGGCGGCGGGGAAGCCGGGAGCGGTCGTCGTCGCCAACGGGGACGAGGGCGACCCGGGCTCGTACGCCGACCGGCTGCTCATGGAGGAGGACCCCGAGCGCGTCCTCGCGGGACTCGCCCTGGCCTGCTTCGCCTGCGGCGCCCGGCGCGGGATGGTCCTGGTGCGCTCCGAGTACCCGGGAGCCATGGCCCGGCTGCGCAGGGCGGTGGAACGCGCGACGGAGGCGGGCGACCTGGCTCCCTCGGCCGGGGCAGCCGGGCCGCGGCCGTTCGTCGAGGTCGTCGAAGGAGCGGGTTCCTACGTCTCCGGCGAGGAGACCGCCCTCATCGCCCGCCTCGAAGGCGCTCGCGGCTGCGCGCGCCCCCGGCCGCCCTACCCCACGGACCACGGCCTGTGGGACAGGCCGACCGTGGTCAACAACGTGGAGACGCTGGCAGCCGTACCCTGGATCGTCGCCCACGGCGGAGCGTCCTACGCCCGACGCGGCGTGCCGGACGAGACCGGCACCAAACTGGTGTGCCTGTCCGAACGCTTCGCCCGGCCCGGGGCGTACGAGGTCGAACTCGGCACTCCCGTCGGCGAGATCGTCACCCGGTTCGGCGGTGGCCTCAAGGACGGGCGCGAGCTCGTGGCCCTCCAGATCGGCGGGCCCCTCGGCGGCTTCCTCGCCGGGACCGCCCTCGACGTCCCGCTCACCACGGCGGCACTCGCCGCGCACGGCGCCGCCCTCGGCCACGGCGGCACGGTCGCCTTTGACGCCGACACCGATCCGTACGAACTCCTGCGACACATCTGGGAGTTCGCCGCCGACGAAAGCTGCGGAGCCTGTTCGCCCTGCCGGGTCGGCACCCGGCGAGGGCTCGGACTCGCGCGGCACCGGGACGGGCCGGGGGAGTCCTACGGGCAACTGGCACGGCTGATGGGCGAGGCGAGCCTCTGCGCCTTCGGCCGCCGTGTCCCCGCCGCCGTCCGCAGCCTCGCCCGCGCCTACGGGCCGGCCCTGGAAGGATGGGACCGATGACCCGGCTCCAGGTCGACGGCGTTCCGGTCGAACTGCCCGCCGGGGCCTCGCTGCTCGACGCCGTGCGTGCCACGGGAACCGACCTGCCCGCCCTCTGCCACGACGACCGGCTCCGGCCGGCCGGCTCCTGCCGGACCTGCCTCGTCCGCGCCGACGGCCGGACCGTTGCCGCCTGCGTCACACCCGCCGCTCCGGACCTCACCGTCGACACCGCCGACGAGGGCCTGCGGAACCTGCGCCGGGACGCGGTCGCCCTGATCGCCTCGGCGCTCCCGCCGCACGCACTCGCCGACACCGCGCACAGTGAACTGGCCGAGGCGTGCCGGACCTTGGGTATCCCGGCGGACACGGCCGCCGGTGACATCACGCGCGGCCGGGACGAGAGCCACCCGTACGTCCACCTCGACCGCGACCTGTGCATCGCCTGCGGCCGCTGCGTGCGGATGTGCTCCGACGTCCAGGGCACGTTCGCGCTCACCCTCACCGGGCGCGGTGCCGACACGGTCGTCGCCCCGGGCACCGGCGGCGCCTGGGCCGCATCCGACTGCGTGTCCTGCGGCGGCTGCGTCGACACCTGCCCCACGGGGGCGATCACCCAGCCCGGACCCGGCCAGGGCATCACCTCACGACGGACACCCGCCGACCGCGTGCGCACCACCTGCGGCTACTGCGGGGTCGGCTGCACCCTCGACGTCGTCGTCCACGACGACCGCGTCGCCGCGGTGCTCCCCGCCAGGGACGGGCCGGTCAACCGGGGCCACGCCTGCGTCAAGGGCCGCTTCGCGTACGGGTACCTCGGCTCCGCCGAGCGGCTCACCGAGCCCCTGCTCCGTGAGAACGGCGTCCTGCGGGCCGCGAGCTGGGCGGAGGCCGTGGCACGGATCGCCGAAGGCCTGCGCGCGGCCGTCCGTGACGGCGGCCCCGACGCGGTCGCCGCGATCTCCTCGGCCCGCGCCACCAACGAGGAGAACTACCTCGTACAGAAGTTCCTGCGGACCGTCATCGGCACCAACAACGTCGACAACTGCTCCCGCCTCTGCCACGCCCCCTCCGCCGCCGGCCTCACCGCCTCCTTCGGACGCGCCGGCGGCACCGACCCCTTCGACGACGTCGAGACCGCCGACTGCCTCCTGGTCGTCGGCGCCAATCCCGTCGAAGCCCACCCAGTCGTCGGCGCCCGTCTCCTCCGGCGCGCACTGGCAGGCGCCGCCCTGATCGTCGCCGACCCCCGGACCGTCGGACTCGCCCGCCACGCCGACCTGCACCTGCGCCCCCGCCCCGGCACCAACGTCGCCCTCTTCCACGGCCTCGCCCACGTCCTCGTCGACGAGGGCATGACCGACCCGGACTTCCTCCGCGACCGCGCCACCGGACTGGACGCACTCACCGAACTGCTCGCGGACTACACCCCCGAGCGGGTCGCCGGGATCACCGGAGTGCCGGCCGACGACATCAGGAAGGCCGCCCGGCTCTACGGCGGGGCCGAGCGCCCCGCCGTCCTGTACGGACTCGGCGTCACCGAGCACCTGCACGGCACCGACGGCGTACGCACCCTGGCGAACCTCCCCATCCTGCGCGGCGCCGTCGGCGGCACCGGCCGCGGGTTCGGCATCAGCCCCCTGCGCGGCCAGAACAACGTGCAGGGCGCGTCCGACATGGGAGCCCTGCCCGACCTGCTCCCCGGCTACGGCCGCGTCACCGACCCGGCGGCCCGCGGCCGGGCCGAGGCGGTGTGGGGCCGGCCCGTGCCGCCGGCACCGGGACTGCGCATCCCCGAGATGTTCGCAGCGGCCCGGGAGGGCGGACTGCGGGCGCTGTGGATCATCGGCGAGGACGTGTGCGCGACCGACCCCGACAGCCGGCGCGTCGCCGAAGCCCTGGACGCCTGCCCGCTCGTCGTGGTCAACGAGCTCTTCCTCGGCGAGACCGCCCGGCACGCCGACGTCGTCCTGCCCGTGGCCTCGTGGCTGGAGAAGGACGGGACCTTCGTCAACTTCGATCGCCGCTTCCAGCGCGTACGGCCCGCGGTGACTCCGCCGGGCACGGCGCGCTCCGACTTCGAGGCGGTGCACGCCGTCGCCGATGCCCTCGGTGCGGACCTGGGGTGCCCTACTCCGGCAGCGGCCCTCGCGGAGTGCGGTCGGGTGTCACCGCTCTTCGCGGGGCTCTCGCACGAGCGGCTCGACCGGGAGGGGGCGGTGCCCTGGCCCTGCCCCGCACCGGACCGGCCGGGCGAGGCCACCCTGTACGCGGAGGAGTTCGCCACGCCCGACGGACGCGCCCATCTGTCGGCGGCCCCTTACCTGCCGCCCGGTGAGGAGCCGGACCGGGACTACCCGCTGGTGCTCGTCACGGGGCGCCGCTGGGCCCACTACAACTCCGGAAGCATGACCCGTCGCGGCGGCAACCTCCTCCTCGACGCGAACGACCGCCTGGACCTCAACCCGGAGGACGCCGCCCGGTTCGGGGTCCGGGACGGCACCCCGGTCACCGTCGAGAGCCGCCACGGGCAGGCACGACTCGTCGCCCGCGTCGGCACGGACCTCGCTCCGGGGCAGGTGTTCTGCGCGTTCCACTTCCCGGCCAGCGGAGTCAACTCCCTGACCTCGGAGCACGCCGACACCGTGACCTCGTGTCCGGAGTACAAGGTCACGGCGGTGAGGCTGCGGCCGACGGTGCACGGCGGCTGAGGGGCCCGGCCCCGCCGTCGCCATCGATACCGGCACCGGCATCGATACTGGCACTGGCACCGGGACCGGCACCGGCACCGGTGTCGGTACCGGCTCAGGCGTGGGGCACGAGGGCCACGGGCACGGGGCTGTGGTGCAGCACCGCGTGGGCCACGCTGCCGATGCGCGCCCCCAGTACCGAATTCCGCGTACGCCTGCCGATCACCACGAGCGCGGCGTTCCGGGCGGCCTCGACCAGCTCGACGCCGGCCGATCCGACCACCACGCGGGCGGTGGCCGCGACGCCGGGGTGCTTCGCGCGCCAGGGCTCCAGCAGCTCTTCCAGCGAACGCTCGATCTCCGGAGCCACGGCGGGGCGGATGTCCGGGACCATGGCGGGGCCCAGTCCGGCGAACACCGGGAGCTGCTCGGCGTACACGACGCGGAGCTCGGAGCCGCGCCGGCCGGCCTCCTCGAAGGCGAAACCCAGCACGTCGTCCACGGGCTGCCGTACGTCGGTCCCGACCACGACGGGACCGCTCGGGGCGCCCGCCCCGCTGCCGGCCCGCACCAGCACGACGGGCCGTTCGACCGCGCCGGCGACCGACAGGCCGACCGAGCCGAGCAGATAGCCGGCCACGCTGCCGAGCGCCCGAGAGCCGAGGACGAGCAGCTCGCCCTCCTCGGCCGCGGCGACGAGGCCCGGCACGGGACCGGCGGGCAGCAGGCGGGTGGTCACCGACAGCCCGGGACGGCGCTCGCGCAGGCGGGCGGCGGCGCGCGCCACCATCTCCTCGGCCCACTCGTCCTCCGACGCCTGCGCCGCGGACGACACCGGTTCCTTCGCGTACACCAGGTGCACGCCGGTGCCGCGCAGCTGCGCCTCTTCGGCCGCCCATTCCGCGGCTGCCTCCGCCTGTTCCGTGCCGTCCAGGCCGACCACGATGCTCCGCGTCATGACCGTCCACCTCCTCGTTCCACGGCCGGCTTCCGGTACTCCCGCGCGCCGAGTCCGTTGCTGAGAGGCTGGCGCCCCGGGGCACGGGACGACAAGGGCCGAACGGGGCACGCCCGGACCCGGACAGACCTGGCGCGGAGGGTGACGGGGTGCTTCCCTGAAAGTGAGGAGGGGCCACCAGAGGGACGCGGAGAAGCGGCTTCGAGCCGCGCACCGCGCAATCAGGATCCGCGAGAAGCGGATGGGCCCCTTCTCCATCACGTGTCCCGGCGGCACTCCCCACGAGGTTCCGGCGGGCCGCTCCCGGGACCGACCGGCCCTACCCGGCCTCTCCGGTCCGATGAGAACGTGGCACCAGGCCACCTCACGCCCCGGAAAGGCGGTGGGCACGATGGAATCGCCCCTGGTCGTAGGGGTCGACGGGTCCGACGGCAGCCTCACGGCCGTGGACTGGGCCGTCGACGAAGCGGTGCGGCACGCACGTCCCCTGCGCATCGTCCACGCCTCGCTGTGGGAGCGGTACGAGGGAGTCGTGCCGGACTGGAGCACGGACCGGCCCTCGGGCCAGGTCCTCGCCGAGAACATCGTCGCCACCGCGGCCGAACGCGCCCGGCGCCGCGCACCCGGCCTCCCCCTCACGACGGAAGTCCTCGCCGAGGACGCGACCACGGCGCTGCTGAGAGAGGGAGGTGAGGACACGATCCTCGTCGTCGGATCCCGGGGGCGCGGTGAGTTCGCCGATCTGCTGCTCGGGTCCGTCGGCCTCGTCGTGGCCGCCCGGGCCCACTGCCCGGTCGTGGTCGTGCGGGGAGACCGGCACGCCCTGCAGGCGCGCCACGGGCGCGTCCTGCTGGGCGTCGGAGAGCACGACGTGGACTCGCCGGCCGTCCGGTTCGCCTTCAGGGAGGCGGCCGTCCGGGACGCGGAGCTCGACGTCGTCCACACCTGGCGCCGGCCGGCCCACGAAGCGGTCGACCACCCGCTGCTGAGCGGTGACGGAGGAGCCGCCTTCGCGGAACGGTCCTCCGAGATGCTGGACAAGGCGCTGGAGGCCGCGGCCTCCGACCATCCACAGGTGCGCCTGCGCAGAAGCGCGGTCGAGGGCGCCGCCCACCGAGCGCTGACCGCGCGTTCCGCCGCCGCCGACCTGCTGGTGGTCGGGGCACGGCGTCGGGCCGGGCTCGTCGGCCTGGAGCTCGGCAGGGTCGCCCACCGCGCCCTCCACCACTCCTCGTGTCCGGTCGCCGTCGTGCCGCAGCCGCGTCCGGAGAGCCCGGAAGAAGACTGGTGACCGTCGGAGGCGCGGCGTCATGGGTCGGTCGGTCCCCTCCGAACCCGGTCCGTTCGGCCCCGTCGGACGGCCCCCTTGGACACTGCACCGCGCGGCTCACGCGCGGAAGAGTGGGTTACGGGGCGGACCGGGCCCAGCAATTCCGATCCGCCCGCCCGTCCGCACCGACTCGGGCCCACGGCGCTCCGCCCGGGCCCAGCACGCGAGGAGCAGAACGATGGCCGGAGGCAAGGTGGAACGCAGGCACAGCCGCTTCCCCGACTTCAACGACTTCTTCGGCAGGGAGTTCCCGGGGCTGCCCGGATGGCGACCCGCGACGGCCGCCCACTCCATTCCCGTGGAGGTGACCCGCGGTGACGGCGTGTACGTGCTGCGGGCGGAACTCCCGGGCATGGGTCCGGACGACGACATCGGCATCACCGTCGACGACAACCTCCTCACGGTGAGCGCGCAGCACAGCGAGAGCACGGAGGACACCGAGCACTCGGAGTTCCGGTACGGGTCGTTCCGCCGGACCGTGCGCCTCCCTGCCACGATTCCCGCCGACGACGTCGAGGCGTCGTACACGGACGGAATCCTCACCGTACGCATCCCGATGCCGGACGGGAAGACCAGGACCGGACGGACCATTCCGGTGAAGCGAGCCGACACCGCGAGCGGGGGCGAGCAGACGTGAACCGCAAGCGCGTCCTGGTCGCCTACGGCAGCAGGCACGGTGCGACCAAGGGAATCGCCGACGAGATCGGCCGGACGCTCCAGGCCGACGACCTGGACACGGTCGTCCTGCCGGCCGACACCGTCACCGACGTCAGCGGCTACGACGGAGTGGTACTCGGCGGAGCCCTCTACGCCGGGCGCTGGAACGGCAAGGCACGCCGCTGTGCCCGGCGCAACGCCGAACAGCTCCGCCACCGGCCCGTCTATCTCTTCAGCAGCGGCCCCGTCGACAGCTCTGCCGAACAGCACGACATCCCGCCCGTCGCCGGTGTCGCCCGGCGGATGAAGAAGCTGGGCGCACGGGAGCACATCACCTTCGGTGGTGCCGTGACCGCCGAGACGCCGGGCCCGGTCAGCCGTTCCATGGTCCGCCACGGCAAGGGCGGGGACTTCCGCAACCCGGCACGGATCCAGGAGTGGGCCCACCACATCGGAACGGAACTCGGCACCACGCGCTGAACGTCGTCAACTCGGCACCACGCGCTGGTCGTCGTCAAGTCGGCACCACGCGCTGAACGTCGTCAACTCGGCACCACGCGCTGGACGTCGTCAACTCGGCACCACGCGCTGGGCGTCGCCGCGGACGCGTCGGGCAGGGAGCCCCGAGGATCAGCACCCGGAGGTTCAGCATGAGCCGGCACGAGCAGTCGGACCCCGGGCTCACCCCGTCCGGGCGGAACCGGGTCGGGCACGCCGCCCTGACCGTCGTCCTCACGATCGCCCTGGTCTGCGGCGCCGTCGTCGCCGTGGTCCTGTGGAGAGCCGCGGCCGACACGGACCGCGCCGTCGCCGCCCACCGCCACCAGGTGAAGGCGACGACCACGGGGCCGGCCAAGGAACCGCCGCTCGCAGCCCGGCACGGAGGGAAGCCGCAGACCGTCGCACCCGCGGTCTGGGAGTACCCCGACGACATCCGGCGCTCCGGGACCGTCCCGGTCCCGCCCCGGACGCCCCAGGGCCGTGGCGTGACGATCTGGGTGGATGACGACGGGACCCCCGCCCAGCCCCCGGGCAGCGCCGCGGACCGCGCGCTGGTGTCCCTCGCGGGCGGCATCGCGGTGGCGGGCGCCGCCGGGGCAGCGGGCCAGGGCGCCCTCTCCCTCGTACGGCGACGGGCCGAAGGCCGCGTGCTCGGGGCCTGGGAGCGGGAGTGGGAACAGGTCGAACCCCTGTGGTCGGGCCGGCTCCGCCGGGGAAACGCTCCGGGGGCCGACGACTGACCCCGCCGCCCCTGCCGATCTCGACGAGTGCCGATCTCGACGAGCCGTTTCCCCCTCACACTGCCTGGGTCACACTGCCTGGATCCCAATGATCCGTTTGCCCCTCGCGTTTCCCCTCCCATTCCCCCTCACGCCCATTTCCCCTCACGCTGCCTGGGCGGTGAGCTCGCACCGGACGTCCACCACGCCTTCGACGGCTCGCGCCAGGCGTTCCGCGAGGGCGATGCGGGTGCGGTCGTGCACCTCGCCGGACAAAGTCACGACCCCGCCGTCGACGTGGACGTCGACCTGGTGGCGGGAGAGGGGGAACAGGTGCTCGACGACGTCGTCGCGCACCTCGGCGGCGAGGTCGTCGTCCGGGCGGAGGAAGACCTTGAGGAGGTCGGAGCGGCTCACGATCCCCTGGATGGTGCCGTCGGCGCCGACGACCGGCAGCCGCTTGACGCGATGGGCGGCCATGAGGCGAGCGGCCCGGGGAAGTGAGGCCTCGGGGGCGACGGTGACGGCGGGCGAGGTCATCAGGTCCCCGGCACGGCGTGAGCCGGCCTTGGCGGTGGCCTCCAGGTGGCGCAGCTGCTCGACGAAACCGAGGCGGTGGTCGTGAAACTCCTCCTTGAGGAGCAGATCCGCTTCGGAGACCACGCCGACGACTCGGCCCTCGCCCTCGACCACGGGCACGGCCGTCACCTTCCACCGCTCCATGGTGGCGACGATCTCCTTGAACTCCGCGCCGGGCAGAACGGCGACGACCTTCTTGGTCATCACGTCGGCGACGGTGAACGGCTGGGTGGTCATGGTTCTCTCCTCAGCGGGCGAACGCCAGGGATCCCGTCCCTCACTCCCCAGGCTCCCGCGCGGCGGCCGGGCGCGCGAGGGCCGCGCAGGTCACACCGGGGGGACCGAAGGGCCCTGCCTCAGCGGACCAGGACGGCCTCCCCGGAGCGGGGCACGACGGCCGTCCAGCCCAGTTCGTCGTCGATGCGGTCGCGCAGCGCCCCGGACGCGGCCGGTTCGCCGTGGACGAGGTAGGTGGTGTGCGGGGGAGGGGCGCCGCGCAGCCAGTCGATGATCTGGCCCGCGTCGGCGTGGGCCGAGAAGTGGGGGACGTCGGCGACCTCGGCCCGTACGGGCACGTACTCACCGAACATCTTGAGCGTCCGGGCGCCGTCCACCAGGTCCCGGGCCCGGGTGCCGGCCGCGGCGAAGCCGACCACGACGACCGCGTTGCGCGGGTCGGGGAGCAGCCGGTGGAGGTGGTGCAGGACGCGGCCCCCGGTCGCCATGCCGGCCGAGGAGACGATCACGGCGGGTCCGCCGACCTCGTTGATCTCGATGGACTCCTGGACGGTGCGCGCGGCCAGGAACGGCGCGGGGCTCAGCGCGGCCTCTCCCTCGGCGAGGACCTCGGGCCGCAGCTCGGGGGAGCGCCCGCGTACCGCGTCCCGGTAGACGTCGAGGGCGGCCAGGGCCATGGGGCTGTCCACGTACACGGGCACCGACCGGGGCAGGACGCCCGTCTCGCGGAGCCGGGTCAGTTCGTGCAGGACGACCTCGGTGCGGTCGATCGCGAAGGCCGGGACGACGACGGTGCCGCCGCGGGCCAGGGTCCGGGCGATCACGTCCGCGAACTCGGACCGGCCGGATTCCTGGTCGTGGCGCCTGTCGCCGTACGTCGACTCCATGAGCAGCACGTGGGCGCCCGAGAACGGCTCGGGCGGCAGCAGCAGCGGGTGTCCGGGCCGCCCCAGGTCTCCGGAGACGGCCAGGGTGTGGCCGTCCTCCAGGGTGAGGTGCGCCCAGGCGGACCCGAGGATGTGCCCGCCGTGGTGGAGCGCCAGCCGGTTGCCGGCCGTGATCTCGACCTGCTCACCGACCGGGACGGGGTCGAAGAAGGCCAGCGTCTTCTCGACGTCGGAGTCGTCGTAGAGCGGCTTGGCCGGGCGGTGCTTGGACCAGCCGTGCTCGTCGGCGTGCCGGGCGGCCTCCATCTGGAGCCGGGCACTGTCGCGCAGCACGATCCCGGCGAGCCGGGCGGTGTCGGCCGTGGTGAGGATCGGGCCCCGGAATCCCTGTCGGACCAGGCGGGGCAGGTAGCCGCAGTGGTCCAGGTGGGCATGGGTGACCACCACGGCGTCGACGTCGGCGGCGTCGCGGGCGAAGCGCTCCCAGTTGCGGCGCCGCAAGGTCGCGAAACCCTGGAAGAGACCGCAGTCGAGGAGGATCCGGGCATGGTCGCTCTCCACCAGGAACTTGCTGCCCGTGACCGTACCCACCCCGCCCAGGAAGCTGAGGAGTGCCGGTCGGGGACGGGCGGGAGCGGCGTTCGGGGCTGCCTCGGACATGGCCGGGCCTCCTTCGTGGTGGGGACCTGTCTCCACCCTCGCATCCGGCCCGGTCCGGCCCCGAGGCCCGAGCGGTCCCCTTCCGAGGGCCGACCGGCTCACGCATCCGGGCGCACGGCGGACTCGAGGCGGGGTGCGGGGTCGCGGGCTCGGGCACGCCCGGCGGACCGTAGGACGCGCCGATGACCGGCCCGCACCACCGCCCGGCACGGGGTGTTCCGGCGGACGACCGGCGCCCCGGGCCCCGCTCGCTCCGCGCCCTCGTCCTGGACACGGACGGCGTGCTCCTCGACTCCGCCGCCCTGCACGCGGCGGCCTGGAAGACCGCGTTCGACGCGTGCCTGGAAGCAGTGGCGGGCGAGGAACAGCCGCCCTTCGACGCCGACGCCGACTACCGCCGCTTCGTCGACGGAAGGCCCCGCTACGACGGGGCGGCGGCCTTCCTCGCGGCCCGGGGCCTCGCGCTCCCGGAGGGCACTCCCGGCGACCCGCCCGGCCGCGCGACGGTCTGGGCGGTCGCCGCATGCAAGGAACGGGCGTTCACCGATCTGCTCCGTACGGAAGGCGTCGCCCCCTTCGCCGACGCCCGGCCGGCTCTCGCGGCCCTGCGCACGGCGGGCGTGCCGTGCGCCGCGGTGTCCGCCTCGCGGCACGCCCGGCAACTGATCCGTGCCGCGGGACTCACCGGTCTCCTCGCCGTGACCGTGGACGGCGAGGACGCCGCCCGGCTCGGACTCGCCGGCAAGCCGGACCCGGCGCTGTTCCTGCGGGCCGCCGCCCTCCTCGGCAGCCCGCCGCAGGAGACCGCGGTCGCCGAGGACGCACTCGCCGGCGTCGTGGCGGCGCGGCGCGGCGGCTTCGGTCTCGTCGTCGGCGTCGACCGCACGCCGCAGCGGCGCACCACGGCCTCCCTGCGCGAGCAGGGCGCCGACCTCGTCGTCTCCGACCTGACGGCACTGGTCCGCGGCGTGTGGGGCGAGCGCGGATGACCACCGGCTGGACGTGGGATTACGACCGGTACGAGCCGGAGCGCGAGCGGCTGGTGGAAGCGCTCTGCACGCTCGGCAACGGGCGGTTCGCCACCCGGGGCTCCGCACCCGAGTGCACGGCCGGGGCCACGCACTACCCGGGCACCTACCTGGCCGGCTGCTACGACCGGCTCACCTCGGTCGTCGCGGGCCGGCGGGTCGAGAACGAGGACCTCGTCAACCTTCCGAACTGGACGCTCCTGCGCTACCGCTGCCTGCCGGACGACGGTCCGGCAGGCGACTGGCTGACGCCCGACGCCGGGGAACTGCGCCACTACGACGTGCACCTCGACCTGCGCGCGGGAGTCCTCACCCGGCGCCTGTTCTTCGAGGACGCCCGCGGACGCGGTCTGCGCGTCAGCCACATCCGCCTCGTCCACCTGGGAGACCCCGGCCTCGCGGCCCAGTGCACCCTGTTCCGCGCCTACGGCTGGAGCGGCTCGATCGAGGTGCGGTCCGTTCTCGACGGTGCCGTCACCAACGCCGGAGTCGAGCGCTACCGCCACCTCGACGGACGTCATCTCACGGACCACCGGACCGGATTCGCGCCCGACGGCGTCGCCTGGCTCTCCTGCCGCACGACCGACCCGGGCATCGGGATCGCCATGGCCGTGCGCACGGTCACCCGCCCCGTCCGAACCGCGCGGGAGACGACCGCGCCGACCGGCACCGTGCAGACGTACCGGCTGCCGGTCGTCCCCCGACGCTCGGCGATGGTCGTGAAGACCCTGGCGCTGCACAGCTCGGTCGACTGGCCGGCCGCCGACCCGCTCTCCGCCGCCAAGGACGCGATCACCCGCGCGCCGGCCTTCCCCCGGCTGCTCTCGGCCCAGAAGGCGGCCTGGCAGCGCGTCTGGGAGCAGGGCGAGCTGCACGTGCCCGGCGAGGCCGGCCGCATCCTGCGGCTGCACGCCTTCCACCTGCTGCAGACGCTCTCCCCGCACACGGCGGAGCTCGACGTGGGCGTGCCCGCGCGCGGCCTGCACGGCGAGGCGTACCGGGGGCACGTCTTCTGGGACGAGCTCTTCGTCCTGCCCTACCTCGACCTGCACTTCCCCGAGGTGGCCCGGGCGCTGCTCATGTACCGGCACCGCCGGCTGCCGGCAGCGCGCGAGGCCGCCCGCCTCGCCGGCCGGCAGGGGGCCATGTACCCGTGGCAGAGCGCGGGTTCAGGGCGGGAGGAGACGCAGGTGCTGCACCTCAACCCACGCTCGGGACGCTGGCTGGCCGACCACTCCCGGCTCCAGCGGCACGTCGGCTCCGCCGTCGCCTACAACGTCTGGCGGTACGCGCAGGCCACCGGAGACCGCGGGTTCCTCCACTCCGCCGGGGCGGAGATCCTCCTCGACGTCGCCCGCTTCTGGGCCGGGGCCGCCACGTTCGACCCGGCGCTCGGCCGCTACCGCATCCGCGGGGTCGTGGGACCCGACGAGTACCACGACGCCTATCCCGGTGCCGCGGACCCGGGCATCGACGACAACGCCTACACCAACGCGACCGCCGCCTGGGTGCTCGCGCGGGGCCTCGACCTGCTCGGCGGACTGCCCGGGGCCCGCCGCTCGGAGCTCTCGGAACAACTGTCCCTGGACGACGCCGCACTCGCCCGCTGGGAGGACGTATCCCGTCGCCTCTACGTGCCGTTCCACCAGGGCGTGGTGAGCCAGTTCGCCGGCTACGGCGACCTGGCGGAGCTCGACTGGGAGGCGTACCGGGCCCGTTACGGCGACATCCGCAGGCTCGACCGGATCCTGGAGGCCGAGGGCGACACGGTCAACCGCTACCAGGCGTCGAAGCAGGCCGACACCCTGATGCTCGGCTACCTCTTCCGGCCCGACGAGCTGTACGACCTCTTCGGCCGGCTCGGCCACGCGCTGGACGACGACGTGTGGCGCGCGACCGTCTCGTACTACCTGCGGCGCACCAGCCACGGCTCCACGCTCAGCAGCCTCGTCCACGGATGGGTGCTGGCCCGGCAGATGGGCGCCGACGCCTGGCGGTACTGCGAGGAGGCCCTG
This sequence comes from Streptomyces sp. NPDC012637, assembly GCF_042954805.1. Lineage (NCBI taxonomy): Bacteria > Bacillati > Actinomycetota > Actinomycetes > Kitasatosporales > Streptomycetaceae > Streptomyces > Streptomyces sp. NPDC012637. The sequence goes on along the minus strand of NZ_JBIBDS010000001.1, from coordinate 584,067 downwards.
CTCGCCGACGTGGCCGACGTCCAGGGCGGCACGACCGGCGAGGGCGTCCACCTCGGCGCGATGGCCGGCACGATCGACCTCGTCGAACGCGGGATCACCGGACTGGAGACCGGACCGGAGGGCCTTCGGGTGGCTCCGGTGGCACTGGCGGAGATCCCACGGTTCACCTTCACCGTGTGCTGCGGCCGTCACCGAGGCGTGCGCCTGCGGATGCTCCCCGGGCGGCTGGCCGTCCGGGTTCCCGCATCGCCCGAGGGCCCGCTCGCCGTCCTGCTCCCCGGCGGCCGGCGGCTCACCGTCGAACCAGGACAGGAGCGTTGGTTCCGTCTGTGAGCAGGAGTTCAGCCGAAGGTGAGCACCTCGGGCACGGGCCGGCGCGGTGTGGCCTGCCCCTGGGGGCCGTAGCCCAGGCGGATCACCATGTGGACGAAGCCGACGGCCGAGCCGGGATCGCGTACGCCGGAACGCAGTTCGGGCCATTCCAGCGGCTGGGACGTGAGGGACGTGGCAAGGCCGTCGAGGGTGGCCTGCAGGAGGACGCGCTGCATCGCCTGACCCGCCTTCAGCCACTCCTCCGGCGTGTCCGCGGCCGTGCCGAGCAACGCGAGCTGCGGCCTGTTCTCGAAGCGAGCCGACGCACGTCCGCGCACCTGCCCGGGAGCGCCGAAGTCCCTGACGGGGGAGGTCACGTCGTACTGCCGTGGGCCGAAGGCGTACGCGGGGATGCCCTCCGTGTCGGGGCCTTCCCCCGCCGCGCCGGTACGCGTCCAGGCCGCGATCTCCGCGCGGACGGCCTCGTCCGCCGCTTCGAAGCGTTCGGAGGTGTGGACGAGGTCCATGACGGTGTCGGCGTGCCAGGCCCCGGGGACGACCAGGCGGCAGCCCTCCGAAAGCGCGGCGGCACAGAGCCCGTCGACCACCTCGGAGGGGATCCGCTCGTCGGTGAAGGGGAAGCGGCTGGTGTGCCGGCGGGACAGGGCGGCGTGGAGAGCGTCCAGTTCGCCGTCGGCCTCGTCGGGACCGTCGAGCCGCACGTCGGCGAGGTGCCAGGGGTCGCGGGGAGAGGGCAGCAGCCGGACCACGGGATGCCGGCCCCGGTGCGCGGCGGCGACCCGCAGCCCGAACAGGGCGGCGCCGCACCCGAGGTGGAGGGCACGGTGGTCAGGATCCTCGCGCGGCATGCCTCGCCGCGGATCGCCGTGCAGCTCGATGACGCCGGTGTCCGTCCTGGCGACGAACTTCCACGGCTGTGCGTTGTGCATCGACGGGGCCGTGACGGCGTCTTCGATCAGCGACATCACGAGCGGTCGGGTCAGGGCGGTGGTAGTCACGGTTCGTCGTCCTGTCTGCGGTGGGCCACCAGGAGGTGTCGTGCGGAGTCCGGGGAGGAGGTGGGACGTGTGTCGTCCTCGTGGCAGGACAGCCGGTCCACGACGGCGACGACGCCGTCCACCCGCTCGGCGAGTCCCACCAGCATCGAGGACTGGCTGCGCCGGCGGACACGGCCCGCGAGCGTCACCACGCCGTCCAGGACGTGCACGTCGACCGCGTCCCCCGGCAGGTCCATGGCTTCCGTGAGGACGTCCTCGCGGATGCGGCGGCGGATCTCCGGGTCCGGGCGGAGGTAGACGCAGAGCAGGTCACGGCGGGTCACGATGCCGACCAGGCGCTCTTCGACGTCGACCACGGGCAGGCGCTCGATCCCGCAACGCACCATGAGCCGTGCCGCGTCGGCCACCGTCTCCTCGGCGTGGACCGTGACGGCCGGGCTGGTCATCAGGTCCCGGGCGGTCGGCTCGCGGTGGGCCAGGAGGTCGCTCGCGGAGACGACCCCGACGACGTGGTCGTCCTCGTCCACCACGGGAACCCCGTTGATCTCGTGCTCGGTGAGCAGCTTCGCGAGCTCCCTGAACGATGTCGCGGGTACGGCGGAGACCACGTCGCCGGTCATGAGACCGCCGATCTTCATGTGCTTCATCGCCGCGCCTCCTGTTCGAGGGCGAGGGTTCGGACGGTGGACTGTCCCGCGTCACCACCCTCCGACGCGCGCTCGGGCAGCGGGGAGGGCCGAATGGTCCACCGTCAGGACCGAACGGGCTCGTCACCGCCGGTCCGGCGGCCGGCGCCGCCCGGGTGGGGACCATTGGTCCCGTCATTGCCCCCGGCGGCCCTCCGGCCGCCCGGCACCGGCTGCCAGGATGGAAGGGAGCACCCGGACCGTGTGAGGAGGAGCCATGGGCGGAACCACGGGCCGTCCCGGCCTCGGCAGGGTCGTCGTCGGCATCGACGGATCCCCGTCCGCACGGGATGCGGCGATGTGGGCGGCGGCGGAGGCGGTCCTGCGGGGCAGCCCTCTCTGCCTCGTCCACGCGGCGGACACCGACGCACCGGTCCCGTTCCTGACGAGGGCGGAGATCGTCAGGAGCCGGCAGGCGGGGCGGGAACTGCTCGACCGGATGGCCGAGGCGGTGGCGGCGCGCCACCCCGGGCTGGTGGTCGTCACGGAACTGGCCGACGGCGCCGCCCCCGGCAGTCTGCGCCGGGCCGCCGCCCTGACCGGCACGATCGTCGTCGGCCACCGCGGCCTCGGCGGATTCTCCGCGCTGCTGCTCGGATCGGTCGGCCTGGAGGTCGCGGCCGCCGCGACCACGCCCGTGGTCGTGGTGCGCGGGGCCGCCGAGCCCGCCGAGGCGGGCGTCGTCCTGGCAGCGGTCCGGGACGAGGCCGACGTGGGCTGTGCCCGTACGGCGGCCCGCGAGGCCATGCTGCGGAAGGTGCCCCTGAGACTGCTGCACGTCTGGGGCGTGGGGCTGTCCGCCGGCTCACGGGCCGTGCTGCGCAACGGTGGCGAGGAAGCCGCCCGCGATCACGTGCACGTGCTGACGGAGATCTCCGACCGGGTCCGGGAGGAGTTCCCGGACCTCACCGTGCACGCCGACGGCCAGAAGAGCCACAGCGTGGCCGGTGCCCTCGTCGACGCGTCGCGCCACGCCGACCTCCTGGTCAGCGGCGGTCGACGGTCGCCCGGCTATCTCGGCCCCACCCTCGGACGGACCACGCTCGGCCTGCTGCAGCACGCCCACTGCCCCGTGGAGCTCATCCCTCGGCAGGGGCCCGGACACGGGAGCACGTCATGACGAGCGTCACGGCCCGACCCGAGAGCGTCGTCGGCCGCCGAGGCCGGGGCGGGTACGCGGGGATGCGCGTCGGCTCCGTGGTCCACGGACTGCCGCACCGTGCCCGCTTCCCGGTGGCCACCGTCCCCGCGGGGTGAGCGGGCCGTGACGGCGGGGCGGCCGTCGCGGCTACCGCGAAGGGGTGCCCTTCCCGGCGTCGTGCTCGTGGGCCTGCGCGGCGATGACGGCGGCCTGCACGCGGCGTTCCACGCCGAGTTTGCCGAGCAGCCGTGAGATGTGGTTCTTGACGGTCTTCTCGGAGAGATAGAGCCGCTTGGCGATCTGCCGGTTGGTGAGCCCCTCGCCGATGAGGTCGAGCACGGACCGCTCCCGCTCGGACAGCACCGCCAGCCGTTCGTCCTCGGGCGGCTCCGCCGCCTCGGGGTCCCGGAGCGAGTGCATCAGACGGGCCGTGGTGGCCGGATCCAGCATCGACTGCCCCGTGGCCACGGTCCGTACCGCCGACACGAGGTCGGACCCCTTGATCTGCTTGAGCACGTACCCGGCCGCCCCTGCCATGATCGCGTCGAGCAGGGCGTCCTCGTCGTCGAAGGAGGTCAGCATCAGGCAGGCGAGCTCGGGCATCCGGGAACGGAGTTCCCGGCAGACGGAGATCCCGTCGCCGTCCGGCAGCCGCACGTCGAGGACCGCGACGTCCGGCCGCAGCGCCGGCCCGCGTGCCAGGGCCTGCTCCGCCGTCGACGCCTCCCCGACCACCTCCAGGTCGGGCTCGTCGTCGAGCAGGTCGCGCAGGCCCCGGCGGACGACCTCGTGATCGTCGACGAGGAAGACCCGCGTGGTCGTGGCGGAAGTCGGCAGACCGGACATGGCGATCCCTGCGGTCGGTGGGTTCGTACCCGCCCCCACAAGGATTGTCCGTCATGCGGCGTCTTCGTGGGCTGCGAGACCCATCCGGACGTCGACGACACCCTCCACCGCCCGTACGGCGCGGGCGAGCAGCGGCACCAGCGACCGGTCGGCGAGCGCGCCACGGACGGTGGCCACGCCCTCCCGTACGGAGATGTCCAGCCCGGCCGGGGCGGCCGGCTCGGCGAGGATGGAACGGCGGATCTCCTCCTCGATCTCGTCGTCCGGGCGGAGGAACACCTTGAGCAGGTCGCTCCGGCTGACGACGCCCTCCAGCATCCCGAGGCCGTTGACCACGGGCAGCCGCTTCACCCTCCGCTTGGCCATGATCCGCGCCGCCTCGGCGAGCGTGGCATCCGGGTGGACGGTCACGGCCGGGGTCGACATGAGCTCACCGGCCCGAAGGGCTCCCGCCTTGGCCGCGTCGCCGAACTCGTCCGGGCGGGGCTCCACGTCCCGGAACTCCTCCTTCGGAAGGAGATCCGCCTCCGACACGACCCCGACGACACGCCCCTCTCCCTCGAGGACGGGCAGCGCGCTCACCTTCCACTCGTCCAGGAGCGCGACGATCTGCTTGTAGGGCGCGTCACGGCCGACCGCGATGGCGGTGTGGGTCATGACGTCACTGACGGTGTAGGGCGATGCGGGCATGACGTCCTCCTGCGGCGAAGATCGGGGCGCGGTTCACATGGCGCCGTGGTACGGGCCCGGAGGTCCGACGTACGGGCGGAGGACCGGCCCTCCTCGTCGTCGTCTCCTGCTCCCAGTCTGAGCCCGGGCCCGCGCCGGGAGGAGGGCTGGACGGCCCCCCTTGCGGGTACTGCTCGGCCCGTCCGGCGGCGAACGTGCCGGTGGTCCCTGGAGCGGGGCGCGCGACCGTGCTCCACGGTCCCGGCAGGCGGCATGCGGTCGGCATTCGGCCGTGCGATCGTGGAGTGGCGGATTCACGCCCGGTGTCACCGGAGAAGCGCTCCGGGCGGGGTCCGCCACGAGCGCCTGCCCAGTTCCCCTGGCGGTTCATCGCCACGGGCCGCCGGTGACTCGCGGCAGCGCGAGAGGAGAGAACCGTGGACTATCCGCTCCTGAACACCTTCTGGACCATCATGTGGGTCTTCCTCTGGGTCCTGTGGTTCATGCTGCTGTTCCGCATCATCGGGGACATCTTCCGCGACGACACCATGAACGGCTGGGGCAAGGCCGGATGGACCGCCTTCGTCGTCCTCCTGCCGTTCCTCGGGTGCTTCGTCTACCTCATCGCCCGCGGCAAGGGCATGGGACAGCGCGAGCTGCAACGGGCACGCACGAACGAGCGGGAGTTCCAGGAGTACATCCGGGCCGCCGCCACCGCGACCGAGACACCGGCCGGCACCGGTCACGCCGACCAGCTGGCGAAGCTCGCCGAGCTCAAGGAGCACGGCGACATCACGGCCGAGGAGTACGCGCGGGCCAAGGAGAAGGTGCTCGCGGGCTGAGGCCGGGGCGTGGTGCCGGCCGCGGTGGTCGCGGCGGCGGCGCTGCACGCCGTGCGGCCGAAGGCGCCCGAGGCCACGGTTCGTCGGAGTGCCTGCCGTCGACGGCAGGCACTCCGACGGCCACGGCGCCCCGTTCGCCCAGGGGTGACTTCGCCCAGGGGCGACGCTGACGACCGGGCCCGCGCCGGGCGGCGGGCTCACCGTCTCCTCCCAAGGCAGCCGCCCCGCGCGGTCACCCCGTCAGCCGCGCGCGCACCGACCACGCCGCCCGTTCCACCGCGGCGCGGGTCTCCGCGGTGTGGTCGACGGCCTCGAAGCCGTGGCGGGCCGTGGGGACGTCGATCAGTTCGACCTCGGCGCCCGCCTCCTGCGCGACCGCGAGGAAGTGGTCGACCGTCGTCTGGAACCCCGGGTGCTCCAGGCCCGCCCTGGTCAGCACGACCGGCGGGGACGCCGCCGTCACCCGGTCCGCCGGGCGGAACCGGGCCTCCACCGGGCGCCAGTCCGGCAGCGGCGCGAGGGCGGGATAGTTCAGGGCCACGCAGCGCAGCCACGGCGGCGGGGCCGCCAGCCAGTCGGCCGCGAGCAGGCCTCCGGCCGAGAAGAACCACAGGGCGATCCGGTCCGCGTCGACCCGCGGGTCCGCGCGCACCAGCTCCACCGCCTCGGCGAGGTCGTCCGCCGCCCGTGGATAGTCCGCGAGACCGTGGAGCCGGTGGTCCAGGGTCGCCCCGACCAGACCGAGGCCCGCGGCGTGGCGGCCGTAGCCGAGGAAGAACGGCGTGTCCCGGGGCGTCGGCCGCTCGTCCGCGGCGACCGGGCCCCCGTGCACGAACAGCACGGCGGGGCGCGGCCCTTCGGCCTCCGGGAGGTGGAGGTCCACCCGGCCCCGGCGCTCGCGCGGGCGCTCCGGCACGTCGAGCGGGAAGGAGCCGCCGTCGGCGCCGCGTGCGGAGCCGGGGAGCTCCACGCGCACGCCCTCGCCGGCCGCCGCCCGCAGCAGCACCTCGGCGAGCGGGCCGGGAGCCGAGAGCATCGGCCAGTGCCCGGTGGGGAGTTCGAAGAAGCCCACGTCGGGACCGGCGAGCGCCCGGAAGCGGCGCGGCCCCGACGCCACCAGCATCTCGACCATGGAGATCGACCCGCCGTTCGCCGTGCACAGCACGCCCGTCACCGGCCGGTCGAACGGGCTGCCCGTCAGCCGCAGCGGCCGGGTGAGGGTCCGCACCGGCTGCGCCACGGCCAGCCGGTCGAGCCGCGCGAGGGCCTCCTCGGTCAGCCCCTCCGTACTGCCCCAACGCGCCCAGCCCGCACCCGAGGGCGCCGGAACCCGGCCGGCCCCGTCCGCCTGTCCCACCGCGGACGGATCCGGCACGAAGGCGCTCGCCGGATCGCCGTCCGCCGGCATGCCCGCGTCGAGGTACACCACCCGGGCAGCCCGCCCCGGCCGCCGGTCGGCGGCACCGAGCACCGGGTGGATCCCGTAGTCGTGGCCGACGAGCACCACCCGGCCGTGACCGTCGGCCGCCGCCCCGTCGACCGCCCTCACCACGTCCTCGACGTGCGTCTCCAGATCGATCCCTGCCGCCGGTGCGCCGTCGGCCGCCTGCCCTTCGTCGCCCGCCATGCCGGTGAGCGTCACCGGGTACGCGGCGGCCCCGGCCCTCCGGAGCCGCGCCGCGGTCTCCTCCCAGACCCACCCGCCGGTGAAGGGCCCCGACACCAACACGAAAGCGGTCATCGCACGTTCCTCTCCTCGTCCCGTCCGCTCCGTACGCGGGGCACCGTAGGAACTCCCGCTGGGGGAGGTTCAAGTCGTCGTAGGCTCGTGCCCATGGGTCTGGACATCACGGTGCTGATCGCCGACTGGTCGTGGCTGGGCGCGGCCCCCGCCCGGGAGCGACCGCGGCTGCTGCGTGACGCCTGGTACGACGACGCGACCGGTTTCTGGGAAGCCGACGCGCCGGTCGTCGACGGCGGCTGGGTCCTGCCGCGCGGTCCGCACCGGGACCGCTTCGCCCTCTACGAGTTCACGCGCACCACCGGCTCCTTCAAGCCGCACTTCTGGGCCGGCAGCCGCTGGGAGGACGTCCGCGACCACGTCGACCGGGCGCTGCGCGCCGACCTGGACACCGTGCTGCGCGGTCTGATCTGGGACGGTCCGGAGGGAGTCGAACTCCGCGTCCAGCCCGAGGTGTTCGGGGACGGGCCCGAGGCCTACGGTGTGCTCCTCGCGCGGACGCCGTCCGGCGTGCGGGAACTCGCCGCCGCCTGGGACCGGGCGGCGCGGCGGCCCCCCGGACTCGGCGTGCTGCGGGCGCCGTTCGACGCCCACGCCGCCGATCCCACCGGCTGGGTGGGCGAGTTCGGCGCGTTCGAACTGCTGCTGCGGGACTGGGGTCTGATCCTCACGGAGGCGGCCCGCAGGGGCTGGGCCGTCGTGGGTCTCAGTGAGTAGCCCCGGCGACGGGCGGCGAGGCGCCGGGGCCGGCCCGGAGCCCGTCAGGGGATCCGGCGCGGAACGTGGCGGGGGATCCAGCGGAGATCTGTGGAGCATCGGCGAACTCGCCGAGCGCGCCGGGACCACCGTCAAGACCGTCCGCTTCTACTCCGACCGGGGTCTGCTGCCCGAGGCCGGCCGCACCGGCGGCGGGCACCGGCGCTACGGGCCTCCGGCCCTGGAGCGGCTGCTGCTGATCCGCTCGCTGCGCACCCTCGACCTGCCGGTGACCGACGTGGGCCGGGTCCTCGACCGGGACGACGCGCTCGAGGACGTCGTCGCGCGCCGACTGCGCGAGGTCGGCGGCCGGCTCACCGCGCTCCGCTGGCACGAGGCCTCGCTGCGGCTCCTCCAGGACTGCGCTCCGGCCGAGCGGGCCGAACGGCTCCGGCTGCTCGGCGGGATGTCCACACCGCCCGACACGACGCCGCTCGCCCGGTTCTGGCGGCGCACCCTGCCCGTACGGTTCCCGGCACGGCTCGCGGCCTCCGTCGTGGAGGCGGCCGTGCCGCAGCCGCCGGACGACCCCACACCGGCGCAGGTGCTGGCCTTCGCGCGGCTGCACGAGCTGGTCGCCGCGGCGCCCGCACCCCCCGTCCACCTGGCGGGCGTGGACCACCGGCCGGTCGCGCTCTACGCCGGGCTCGCCGAGGCGTACGAACTGGCCGCCGCCGAACCGGAGGCGACCGCATCGGCCCGGGCCGTGACCGCATCGGCCGAAGGACGTCCGCGGGGCCCGGGCGGGCAGGCCCTTGACCGCTTCGTGGCCGCCTACGCCGACGCGCTCGGCGTGCCCGACACCGCGGCCTTCCGCCGCCGTCTCGCCGGACTCCTCGTCGCCGGCGCCGATCCGCTGATCGGCCGTTACTGGCAGCTCGCCGGCGAACTCCGCGGGACCGCGGACGGCCCCACCCTCGGAGCCGTCCACGGCCGCCTGTGCCGGGACCTGAAGTCGGACCTGCGCGGGGCCCCTGTTGGCCGACGCCAGGATGCCGCCGTGGGCGCCCGCCGCGAGCAGCGGCGAGATGACGACGTCATCGCCGCCGAGCACCGCGAAGCCCGGCTCCGACGAGCCGAGTAGTTTCATCGCGGCTGCGTCGATCGCACCGGTCGCGTACTTGACCCCGATGACCTCCGGCAGGTCGCCGAGCGTGTTCAGCGCTGATGCTGAGGGGCTGCCCGGTGCGGTACGGGACGTCATGGACGACCAGCGGCAGGCCCCCGTGTTCGGCAAGTGCCTTGAAGTGCGCCAGCGTTCCCGCCTCACCGGGCCGGGTGTAAGGCGGCGCGGGAACCAGCGCCGCGGTGACGTCACCGCTCTGAGTCAGCTCCCGCAGCGTGGCGATGGCGGCGGCGGTGTCGTTGGTGCCGACGCCGACGATCAGTGGGGCTCCGTGTGCCCGGCAGGCGGCCGAGCAGATGCGGACCACGGCCTGCTTCTCCTCGGTGGTCAGCGTGGCCGCCTCCGCGGTGGTGCCCAGGGCGACGAGTCCGCGAGCGCCGCCGGCCGACACGGCATCGTGGGCGAGGCAGGCGAGCGCGTCCGGGTCGAGGCACAGGTCGTCGGTGAACGGGGTCACCAAGGGGACGAACAGGCTCCGGTGAGGTTCGGTTCGGGCTTCACGCGCCCAGCCGGGCCAACGCAAACACGCAGAACCACCTCATGTTTCTAGGCTGAAACGTAAGATCAACTTATGCTCGATGTCCGACGTCTTCACCTACTGCGCGAACTGGAACGACGCGGCACCATCGCGGCCGTCGCCGAGGCCCTGTCCTTCACCGCCTCGGCCGTCTCCCAGCAGCTGAGCGTGCTTGAGCGCGAGGCAGGCGTACCCCTGCTGGAGCGAAGCGGCAGAAGGGTGGTTCTCACGCCCGCCGGCCGTACCCTCGTCACCCATGCCGACGCCGTTCTCGAACGCCTCGAGCTGGCGGTCTCTCAGCTGGCCGGGGCGCGCGAGGGCGTCCGAGGGCCGCTGCGGATCGGGACGTTTCCCTCCGGTGGCCCCGCGATCGTGCCCGGCACGCTTGCCGAACTGGCCCTGCGGCATCCCGCACTGGAACCGATGCTGCAGGAGATCGACTCGGCGCGAGTCTCCGACGGCCTGCGCGCCGGCGAACTCGACGTGGCCCTCGTCCACGACTACGACTTCGTGCCCGCCACACCGGACGCCACGATGGACCAAGTGCCCCTGCTGGAGGAACCGATGTACCTGGCCACCGCCGCCGCCGACAGCGCTCCCGCTACCGGTCCCGCCGCCGGCGGCGGGACGCTGGCGGAGCTGCTCGGACCGTGGGCCACGTCCGCCTGGATCACCGCCCGGGAGGGCACGACCGGGCACGCGATGGCCGTACGAGCCTGTCAGGCGGCCGGATTCCAGCCGCGCATCCGCCACCAGGTCAACGACTTCCGTACGGTCCTGGCGCTGGCCGCCATCGGGCAAGGCGCAGGATTCGTACCAGGAATGGCCACCGCGCACGCCCCTGAGGGCGTGGTCCTGACCCCGCTGCCGCTCTTCCGCCGGTCGAGAGTCGCCTTCCGGGCAGGCGGCGGCACCCATCCGGCGATCGCGGCCTTTGTGGCGGCGGCGCGAACAGCGGTGGGCGCCACGGGCAGCGCCTCCTGAGGAGGGCCCGAATGGCCGACGCGGCCTCCGCTTGCTCACCCCGGCCGGCACACTCCACGCGGGGCAGGCCGTCCTGACGGCGCCCCCGGCCCTGGCGCTGGAGCGCATCGACTTCGTCGGCGCGCTCCCCGCCGACCTCGTGCGCCTCGCCCAGGCCACCCCTCTAGGAATGGGCGCCGTCGCCAAGGTGGTCGCCCACTACCCCATCGCGTTCTGGTGCGAGGCCGGGCTGGCGGGGGCGTCCGTCAGCAGGATCGGCCCGCTCCAGGAGATCCACGACATGTCGGGGCCGGGCGGCGAGCCCGCCGCGCTCTTCGGATTCGACCACGCTCGCACGGGCGGGGGTGACGGGCCGGGCGGGATCGGTCAGGCAAGGCCGGCGGCGGCGTTGTCGTCCCAGCCGTCCTCCCGCCGCATGTAGCCCAGCATCGAGCGGGAGTGGCGTGTCCGGCCGCCCTGGTCGGCGATGGAAACGGAGTCGCGGCCCGCGCGGCGGGCGTAGGAAGGTGGCGGCTTCTCCCAGGAATGACGGTTCAGGCAAAGCGGCTGAAAAGGGATTCCATGTATTCCTCCAGCCTTTGAGTCAGGACACTGGCTGTCAGATCGACGCGGCCCAGTTCACGCCAGGGAACAGCGACCTTCTCCGCGTCCGGAGCGAATCCCAGCGCGTCCAGCAGCCGCCAGTAGAGATGGGCGGTGCCGTCTTCGGCCAGGGTTCCTCCCGCGGCGACGTAGCGATCGGCGAAGCGCATGCCCGCGGAAACCCCGTGCAGCAGGGCGAGGGCCGTCGAGCAATGAGCCACGTCCAAGTCGGCCGGCCCCCACGAGGTTTCCACCCAGTCGACGATCCCACTGACCTGAGGATCATCGTCGGTGCCTGTGAAGAGGACGTTGCCGGGATGGAAGTCCCGGTGCAGGAAGCACCCCTGATAGACCGGCGGCTCGCTGCGGATGACGTCGACAGCCCGCTGCCAGAGCTCAGGACGCTCGGTGGCTGCGGGCAGAGTCACTTGCTCAGGAGAGGCCCAGGGCTGGTAGTCGCGAGGCCGCTGTTGCGCGGTCACCGGCAGCTGATGGATACGCACCAGCTGTCGCGCCAGCAGTTCAGCGCGGGCATCAGCACCCGCATCGCTCAAGCGCACGGTCCCCGGCAGAAGAGACATCAACAAGGAGGGATGGTCGCAGCACTGCGCCGTCGCATCCACCGCCACGAGCGAGGCCGCGGGCACGTCCGTGTCACCGAGCAGGCGCAGGATGGTCGCCTCACGGGTCAGCAGACCCTCCGCATGCCGAACGAAGAAAGGCTTGACGAAGGATCGCAGGACGAGTGAGCGTCGACCACCCGGACCACAGAGGTCCAGGCGGCGCATCTCCGACGTCCAGCCGCCGTGCAGCCGCGCGGCCTTCTCGATGCGCTCCGCCTCGGACAGCCCCTTCTCCACCCAGGAGCGCGTGGCACCCCAGCCCTGGCTGTCAAGATCCGTGCCGATGTCGTCGACCCCCTCACCCGAACCCACGGAGGCAGACTATCCGCCCGCCCGCTGCCGTCCTCGCTCGCACCCTCGGCACCGGCATCACCGTCGCCGTTGAATGGCAGCAAGCCGCCGCCGGGGACTGGGGCGCCTACGCGGCCGAGGTCAGCCGCCGCCGGCATGACGTCTGAACCCGAAGGCAAGGGAGCAACACAGATGCTGCTACGTGATGTCGAGTACCGCGACGTGGATGCCCACGTCCGCATGCGATGCGACGCGGTCATGATGGCCGGGCTGGGCGGCCGCTGCCTCGCGAATGCATGGAGGCAAAGCTCCAGCGTGATGTCCAGCGGGCGGCAGCGGACACCGACTGGACGAAGATGATCGTGCCCAACGAGGCCGAGCTGGACGTGGTCGCAGGAACCGTGACCTTGTGGCCCCATGACGCGGACGGCGAGCGCATCTCCGAGATCGGCTGGATGGTGCTGCCGGAGTACCAGGGACGGGGACTCGGAAAGCAGGGCGTCCGCACGCTGCTTGAGCCGGCCCGCGACGACGGCCGGTGGGGGCTGATCCACGCATTCCCCGCAACAACCAACGCCCCGTCCAACGGCATCTGCCGCGCCCTCGGCTTCCGATTCCTGGGCAGGCAAGTCGTGCCCTTCGCCGGTCGAGTCCTGCAAACGAACCACTGGGCTGTCGACCCTCGCACCGACCTGGTCTGATACGGGTCCGCAGCACGCCGGGGACCACGCGGACCCCGAGGGCGGGAGGCATTCAGAGAGTTCCCGTACCTACGAGCAGCCCCGCCTCACCGCCGACCGTGCCGGCAGTCGGCCGCCCTCCGCCACCCTTCACAGGCCGGCAGCAGACTGACCACGATCAACCCTCGGTACGTCAGGAAGTCGGCACGTCCATCCGTACGTGACTGAGCTCGTTCGTCGGCACCCGGCGAACAGTCCCTCGCAATCGAGCATCGAGGTAACGCTCCACGACGGCTCCCCAAGATCTGTGCCAGAACCGAGGTGCGAGAACGGTTGTAGGCGAGCGCTGGCAACACTTCCGGCTTCGGAGGCTGGAGATATCGGCCAGAAGTGGAAACTGCTGGACACCACACCTACGGCTTGGGTGGCGCCGACGGCGTGGCGAGCGGGCTGCCGTCGAATCGTTCCGGAGCGTGAGGCGGAAGACGCGGCCTGGGTCACCGCAGCGGGGGACTTACCCGTGCCCCTGTGGCTGGGTCAGGACAGCACGGCGTCTGCGTAGTCCTGCGCAGATCTGGTCACCGACGAGGTGAAGGAAGGCGATTTGGAACATCAGAGCGCTGATGAACACGGTGATGGCTCCGATGATGAGGCCGTAGAACAAGGAGGCGTCTGTGACACCGATGGACTCGTCTCCATCCCCAAACCCGTTCACCATCGAGTCGAAGGGTATGAATCCCACTGCCACGTCCGCGCCGAACGTGACCATCGCCGCGACCGCAAGGGTCGTGAACACCGGCCACCACACTCCTTTGACCAGATGCGAGGCCCGGCGCAGAGCTTGGAGCATGCCTACCCCGTCGTGGGCCATGATGGACGGTGCGAGCGTGAACAGTACCCATGGCCGGGCCAACAACGGCGCCAGCGGGGTGACCAGCAAGGGAAACAGGAACACCGTCAGCAAGTAGCCTCCGACGGCACCGGGCACCTTGGGCGTGCTCGCCCCGAGAAGCCCGATCACGCTGACCCGCATGCCCCTCGCGACGTGCTCGGCCAGGGCGGACGCCAGAGAGCTCACCACACCCTGGACTAAGTAGAATCCCAGGCCAACAGGCAAGAAGAAAATCAGCAGGACATCCAGCACGTGGTCCCAGTCACCACCGTACTCCAATACGTCGGGCGCGCCGCGAAGCACGAATATGCCGAGGCCTGCGGCCACGACCACTGCGAACACCGCCAGCTCCGACAGCAGCAGGGCCCCCAGCAACGGCAGCCAGGTCCTGCCCAAAACCCGGGACGCGCTACGCAGAACCTCCCCGACCCCCGGGAGCGGAGGCGGCGGTATCGGTCGCCATCCGACATGCGAGGACGGCGGCACCGCCCCCGAGAAGTGCCATGACCCTGACATCGCCTCAGCCTCCCTGTACCCGCGACGTACAGACGACAGTACGGACCCGCCGGTACGGACGGCAGCGTTCACCCAGAGCCAGCCGGAAGGTGACGCACACGAGAAGGGCATGCGCAAGCAGCGACGCGCTTCCAGAACTCACCGAGACACACACTCGGCCCAACGGGCCGTTCAGGTCCGCAACCGAGCCGGCGACGGCAGCCGCGGAGGCCGCCCGCCGGCCTTCGACCGCCAGGCATACAGACACTGCAACGTGGTGGAACGCTGCTTCGACCGCCTCAAGCAGTGGCGCGGCATGGCCCCCCGGTACGACAAGACCGCCCAGTCGTACGGAGCAGCCGTCGCCCTCGCGTCACTCCTGATGTGGGCGTGACATTTGACGACAGACCTAGTGACCTGAGTCAGGACGGGCGTCGGGACGCCGGCAAGATCCGGAAGACGCGCCCTAGCCGCCCGCGCCCCGGCACGCCGCCGTCTCCGGGGTGCGCAGGTGCCGCAGGTGGGTCTCCGCGCGGTGGACGGTCTCCTGGTGGGCGTGGGTCAGGCCCAGCTCCCGTGCCCTCGTCAGGGTCGCTTCCGCTTCGGCGGTGCGTCCCAGGGCCAGCAGGGCCGCGCCCGCCGTGGCCGTCAGCATGCCGTGGCGCAGGCCCAGCAGGCCGTTGACGGTGTCGCCGTCCAGCTTGAGCCCGTGGTGCGCGCAGGAGAGCGCACCGGCCGGATCGCCCGCCGCGAGCAGCTGCCGCGAGCGGTGCTCCAGGGCGAGCAGCTCGGTGATCACGTCGTCGCCGTCCCGTACGAGAGCGGCGGCGCGGGCGGTGTGCGCCAGGGACTCCGGGGTCACGCCGGTCGTGTCGAGTGCCACCGCCAGGTTGACCAGCGCGGTCGCCTCGCTGGACGCGTCGCCCGCGCGGGCGGCCAGTTCCGGCGCCAGACGCAGGTGCACCAGGGCCTCGGGAACCCGTCCGTCCTGGGTGAGCAGCCAGCCGAGCAGGGCCCGGGCCCGGGACTCGGCGTCCGGATCGTCCTCGCGGGCGGCCGAGTCGACACCCGCCTCCAGGAGCGGCACCCAGCCGTCGTGGCTGTTCCACAGCATGTACGGCCACTGGAGCAGCGCGAGCCGCCAGGCCCGGTCGTGGCGGCCCGCCGCACGGGCGGCGGCCACCGCGGCGGCGAGGTTGTCGCGCTCGGCCGCGTACCAGAGCAACGCCGCGTCGCGGCCCGCGAAGTGCGGGAGCGCGGAGGGCCTGCGCACGTCCGGCGGCACGGCGCAGCACGGCAGGTCGTCGGGCTCGGCGGCACGCGCCGCGGCCATCGCGGTCAGCGTGTAGTGGTCGAGCAGTCGCAGCAGCGCCTCCTCGTCCGGGTGGAGGCCGCGGGCGTAGAGCCGTACGAGATCGTGCAGGGTGTGCCGGCCCGGCGCGTACTCGGTGAGCAGATGAGCGTCGCAGAGCCGGTCCAGCGCCTCCGCGGCGACCGCCGGCGGCCGGTCGAGCAGCGCGGCCGCCGCGTGCCGGTCGAGGTCCTGCCCCGGCAGCGCCCCCAGCTGCCGGAACAGCAGGGCCGCCTCGTCCGGTAGCCCCTGCACGGTGAGGCGCAGCGCGGCCGGCACGCCCTGGCCTTCGCCGCCTCCGGAACCGTCCACCGAGAGCAGGGCGAGCCGCCGCTGCTCGTCGGCGAGTTCGGCGGCCAGGTCGGCGAGCCGCCAGTGCGGGCGGGCGGCCAGCTGGGCGGCTGTGACCCGCAGGGCGAGCGGCAGGCCGTCGCAGAGCGCGGCCAGCCGGTGCGCGGCGGCCGGTTCGGCGGCCACCCGGTCGGCCCCCACCGCCGCCGCGAGCAGCGCCGCCGACTCCTCGAGGCCGAGGACGCCGAGCGGAACCGGCCGGGCCAGCTCCGTCACCACGAGGCCGCCGAGCCGCAGCCGCGAGGTGACGACGGCGGCACCGCGGGCCCCTGCGGGCAGCAGCGGCCTGGCCTCGTCGGCGCCGCGCACGTTGTCCAGGACGACGAGCACGGCACGGTCCTCGGTCAGCGACCGGTACAGCGCGGCGGCGGCCGTGGGCGACTCCGGTACCTGGCGCGGCGGCACGCCGAGCGCGGGCAGGAACTCGCGCAGTACATCGGCGGCGTCGAGCCCCTCGTCGGGGCTGAAACCCCGCAGGTCGGCGTAGAGCACGCCGTCCGCGAACCGCTCCGCCCTCAGATGCGCCCAGTGCAGGGCGAGCGCGGTCTTCCCGACGCCCGCCGGGCCGGTGACGATCGCGACCCGCGCGGCGTCGACCGCCGCGTCCAGCGCCGCGAGTTCCCGCTCGCGGCCCAGGAACCCGCGCGGTGTACGGGGCAGCAGGTCGGGTGCGGGCAGCGCCGCGGCTCCGCCGCCGAGGGCGCCCGTTCCGGCGGTGGCCTCGGCCCATGCCGGGACCGGCGCTCCCGGCGGCTGCGCGACGGTGCCGACCCGGCCTGGCGACGCGTCCACGGCGCCGCCCGCGGCCGGGGAAAGCGGGATACCGTCCGTCCGGGCGGCTTCGGACCCGGCCCCGGCATCCCTCGCGCCGGTCTCGCCGTCGGCGTGTCCGGCGGGCGTACGGTCGGAGGCGAGCCGCTCGGGGGCAGGGCTCCCGGGGTGCGGCGGCGCCGCACCCGGTGCCACGTCCGGCGCCCCACGGGGCATTCCGCCGCGGATCAGGCCCGGGATCCCGCCGCGCAGGACGGCCTCGTAGGCGGCGCGGAGGGCCGGTCCCGGGTCGACGCCGAGCTCGTCGGCGAGCAGCGTGCGGGTGCGGTGGTAGCAGTCCAGGGCGTCGGACTGGTGGCCCGTCCGGTAGAGGGACAGCATCAGCGCGGCCGTGAGGGACTCGCGCAGCGGGTGGGCTGCGGCCTCGGCGCGCAGCACCGCCGCCGCCTTGGTGTGCTCGCCGAGCCGGCCGTACGCCGCCGCGAGCTGCTCGACCGTGACCAGCCGGGTCTCCTCGAGGGCGTGCGCCGCGCCCAGGAGCGGCTCGCTCGCCACCGTGCCGGTCAGGGCCGGGCCCCGCCACAGCGCCAGGGCCTCGCGGAGCATCAGGACCGCGTCGCCGGGGTGCTTCTGGTGCCCCGCGAGCTGGACCATCTCCTCGAACCGGTGGGTGTCGAGCAGATGGTCCGGCATGCGCAGCTCGTAGGCCTGGGCCCGGGTGGCGAGCTCCACTCCGTAGTCGTCCGCGCCGCCCTGCTCGAACAGCGCCCGGAGCCGGGAGACGTGTCCCTGGACGACCGTACGGGCGCGCGCCGGCGGGCACTCGGCCCAGACCGTGTCGATGAGCCGGTCGACGGGCACGACCGCGTTCGCGCGCAGGAGCAGCGCGGCGAGCACGCTGCGCCGCTTGGCGGGGCCGAGCGGCAACTCACCCGCCTCGGTAGTGATCGCCACCGTTCCGAGCAGGCGGAACTCCACCCGGCCCTCCTTCTTGCCTCGATCCGTGGGTCTCCCAGTATCACCAACCCGTCGACCAGGCCTTTCGGCAGGAGGCCGGATTCGTATGCCGGGGCGGACGGAGGGAGGGCCGGGGCCCGGACTCAGGCGTTCGGGTCGAACGGGATGCCCGCCGGCTTGGCGCGGGACAGCGCGTAGGCGAAGTCGGAGTCCCGGATCTTGAGGGTGGCGGAACCGAAGTTCGCGCCGGTCAGCTTCTCCCGCAGCCCGGTCGGGTAGCCGTTCCAGCCGACGAGCCGCGGGTAGAACCAGCCGCCGGTGGAGTTCTCGATCTGCTCGTCGGTGGAGTTGGCGAAGCGGTAGCAGTGGGTGGAGAGCCCGTCCTTGTGGTAGACGATCTTGGGGTGGGTGCCGTCGAAGCGCACCGAGGAGCGGGCGGCGACCTGGTAGCCGCTGTGCTGCGAGACCGACACGTACTGGACCTCGTTCCCGCTGATCCACACGACGACGTGTTCCCAGTCGTGGGTGTGCCCGATCGCGAGGGGGCCCCACGTCGCCTGGTCCTTCTCGTAGTAGCCGGCGTAGACCACGGCGCACCAGCCGTTGTTGCACTTCGCCCGGGAGTAGCTGTTGGCGGAGGCCAGCTGGGCGGGGTCGTGGCACTGTCCGTTGACCGCGCCACCGAGCTTGAGGCCGGGGTTGAGGGTCCCGTCGGAGCCGATGGCGGCGGTCATGTAGCAGCCGTCGGTGTCGAAGTCGTACGCGGGGGCGAAGGTCTGCTCGAGTGCGTCGGCGTTCTGCGGCAGCGGCGGCAGTACGGCGGCGTGGGCGGTGGCCGGGATGCCGACGACCAGGGCGAGGGCGCACAGCAGGGCGGCGAGCGCCGTCCGGCGGCGCCCCGGCGCGGAGGTCAGGTGCACGTCAACTCCTTGGGTGTGGGGGCGGGTCACCTTCGCAGCCGGGTGTGCGGAGCGTCAACCACCGTGCGGAGAACGGGAAGTGACGTTTCGCTTGTAGGGGTTGCCGGGAGTCGGCCAGGGGCGCGACGGCTCGCCGGAGGGGGCGCGCGCCGGGGCGTGCCTGACGTCAAGATGTGGCGGGAGCTTCGCCGGATCGTGCGGTTTCGCGCGTGAAGATCGCGGAAGGCGGGGTGGGCACGGCAAGATCGTGTGGGCCGGGATCGTTGTCGAACGGGAGCCGTGGGGGCTCCCGGATCCCGCGACCGAGCGTCGTGCGCCGACATCGCCGCTCACCGCCGCCCCCGGGACGAGGCTCCGCTCCGGGGGTGGCGCCGCGCTCGCCCTCCGGCTTCCGGACCGGCGTCAAGCGGTACGCCGAGCCAAGCTTCCTGACGACATGTCAGTACTGGCGGAAATGATGCCTGTACACGGCTACCGGCCGGTTCTACTCTCAAGTCACTTTGCGCGTACCCCCACCCCACGCGTCAGCCCACGCGCACAGGCACCGCGCATCCGTACCGCGTATCCGCACCTCCTCGCTCCCCACACTCCGAAACCGAGGAGATCCCCATGTCCAAGCTGCTCGTCGCCGCGACCGGTCTCGTCGCGGCCACCGCGCTCACCTTCGGCGGAACCGGCACCCAGGCGGCCTCGACCACGCTGCTCCCCGCCGGTCACTCCTTCGCCGCCAAACTCACCGGCAAGGCCACCTTCGTGGCCGGCTCGACCACCATGACCTGCACGGTCTCCGCCTCCGCCCCGACGACCGGCGCGAACAACCAGGTCCCCGCCGCGCCCGCCAACCACAACGACGCCGGACCCGTTTCCGCGACCATCAACCCGCCGACCTTCAGCGGCTGTTCGACCAGCATCGCCGGCGTCAGCGTGACCGTCACCGCCAACTCCGCCAACGGCGCCTGGACCCTCTCCGCCCAGAACGGCGCCCCCGCCGCCGGCGGGTTCACCATCCCCAAGGGCGGCGTCGTGCTCAAGACCAGCGGCTTCGCGTCCTGCACCATCACCGCCTCGCCCGCGGGGCCCACCGCCGTCAACGGCACCTGGACCAACGGCGCGCCGTCCGCCCTCGCCATCAGCGGCGCGCCCGTCCCCGCCACCGTCACCGGCGGCTTCCTGTGCCCGACCGGCAACCAGTCGGCCACCTTCACCGCCACCTACCAGATCACCGACACGACCGACCCCGCCCAGCAGATCACCGTGACGGGCTAGACCGGCTCTTCCGGGTCTTGGCCGGGTCCGGAAGGAACGGCCTGGGGCGGGACCCGGCCGGGACACCGGCAAGATCCGGAAGGCACTCCGTAGGTCCTCCCTGGCCCCCGAGGCCTCCGGCAGGCTGGAACTCCACGCTCCGCCGCCCACCGTCCCGCCACACGGGCCCCGAGTCCGGCCCCGGCCAGCCGGTTCCCGCCCGTTCCCGCCCGGTTCCCGCCCGTTCCCGCCCGGTTCCCGGGCGGGTCCGGCCGATCCGTCGCGCGACCGGCCGATCTTCGGCATCCTGGTGGCTTGAAGTGTGCCCCCGGCGCGGCGAGTCGGGGCGCGGTGGGGTGATCCGGGGCGGGGGCCGCGGAGGGGGGAGCCGTAGCTGATGGGTACGCGTGGCGCGCAGGGCAAGACCGGCGACGAGGAACTCGCGGAGGAGGGCGTCGGCACCGGCGGCACCGGCGGCGTCGACAGTGCCGACGGCACCGGTGACGGCGGTGATGCCGGTGATGCCGGTGATGCCGGTGACGGCGGTGACCGCGCGGGTGGTGACGGGCCGCGCCCGCGCCGCCGGCGTCCCAGGGCGCGGACGGTGCTGCTCGGCGCGCTCGCCCTGCTGGTCGGGGCGGTGCTGCTGACCGCAGGGGCGGGCTACTGGGCGTACCAGCACTACACGGGCCGGGTGCAGCGGATCCCGCAGACCTTCCCGACCGACGCCCCGGTGCCCGCAGCGTCGAAGGGCGGCCGGAACTTCCTCCTCGTGGGCCTCGACTCCCGGTCGGACGTGCCCACGACCGGCAGCGACGCCAAGGGCAGGCTGTGGAAGTACGGTGACCAGCGCAGCGACGCGATGATGCTGGTGCACATCCCGGACGACCACTCCGCCGCCTACGTGGTCTCGCTGCCGCGCGACTCCTGGGTGGACGTCCCGGGCCGCGGCAAGGCGAAGCTCAACGCGGCCTTCTCGTGGGGCGGCCCGCCGCTGCTCATCGACACGGTGCAGCGGCTCACCGACGTCCGTGTCGACCACTTCGCCGTGATCGACTGGAACGGTTTCCGCAAGCTCACCGACGCCGTCGGCGGCGTCGACATCATCATGTCCGACGGCGAGCGCAGACACATGAACGGCGAGCAGGCCCTGGACTACGTGGGGGAGCGGAAGAACCTGCCCAACGGCGACTTCGACCGGACGCACCGTCAGCAGAACTACCTGCGCACGGTCCTGGAGAAGGTGATGGGCTCCGCGTCGCTCAAGGACCCGATGCAGCTGAAGAAGACCCTCGACATCTTCACCGAGACGGTCTCCGTCGACGAGCGGTTCGGTGACGGCGAGATGCGCGAACTGGTCTGGAACATGCGGGAGGTGAGAGCGGGCGACATGACCTTCATGAACGCGCCCGTGAAGGGCACCGGAACGGAGCGCGGACAGTCGGTGGTCCACCTCGACCGGGCGCGGTGCACCGCCCTGTGGCAGGCGTTCAAGGACGACACCGTGGAGGACTACGTGAACACCCATCCCATCGACCGTCTGCGGCCCGCGCCCAACTGAGGCTTGCCCCGGGGGACTTGACGGAGGCATTGGTCCAGTCCAATCTGTGACCGCTCCCTCCTCAACTCCCCCTGGAGGCACGGTGCTCATCCGCAACCGCCTGGTGGCGTCGCTCGGCGCGTCGCTCCTCGGCGCGGCGGCCCTGGTCGCCCTTCCCACCCCCGCCCAGGCCGCCAACCTGCTGACCGACCCGGGATTCGAGTCCGGCGGCCTGACCGGCTGGACCTGCTCCGGCGGGCTCGGCTCGGTCGTCTCCACCCCCGTGCACGGCGGCACCAAGGCACTGGCCGGCGCCGCGAGCGCCTCCGACAACGCCAGGTGCTCCCAGACCGTCGCGGTCCGGCCCGGCACCACCTACACCCTGTCCGGCTGGGTGCGCGGCAGCTACGTCCACCTCGGCGTCGACGGCGGCACCTCGACCTGGACCGCGTCCGCTCCCTCGTACCAGCAGCTCTCGCTGAGCTTCACCACCGGCGCGTCACAGACCAGCGCGACGGTCTACACCCACGGCTGGTACGGCCAGGGCACCTACTACGCCGACGACATCAGCCTCGACGGCCCCGGCGGCGGTGGCGGCACCGACACGCAGGCGCCGACCGCGCCCACCGGCCTCCGGGCCACCGGCACGACCTCGTCCAGCGTGTCGCTGTCCTGGACCGCCGCCACCGACGACGTCGGCGTCACCGGCTACGACGTCTACCAGGGCGCCACCAAGGTCAGCACCGTCACCGGCACCGGCGCCACCGTCGGCGGGCTCGCCGCGAGCACCGCCTACACCTTCACGGTCAAGGCCCGCGACGCGGCCGGCAACGCCTCCCCGGCCTCCAACGCCGTCACCGCCACCACCGGCCAGGGCGGAGACGGCGGCACCGGCTTCAAGCAGGCCGCGCCCTACCTCTACCTCGGCTGGGGCAACCCGCCCGCGCCGGCCACGGTGATGAACGCCACCGGCATCAAGACCTTCACCATGGCCTTCATCCTCTCCTCCGGCGGCTGCAACCCGGCCTGGGACGGCCAGCGCCCGCTCACCGGCGGCGTCGACCAGTCCGCCATCAACGCGATCCGGGCCGCCGGCGGTGACATCGTCCCGTCCGTCGGCGGCTGGTCGGGCAACAAGCTCGGCCCCAACTGCTCGACCCCCGAGGCCCTGGCCGGCGCCTACCAGAAGGTCATCGACGCCTACGGCCTGAAGTCGATCGACGTCGACATCGAGAACACCGACGAGTTCGAGAACGCGGCCGTCCAGGACCGCGTCCTGAACGCCCTGAAGATCGTCAAGGCCGGCAACCCCGGCCTGCGGACCATCCTCACCTTCGGCACCTCGACCACCGGGCCGACCTCCTGGGGCAACCGGCTCATCGAGCAGTCCAAGGCGCTGAACGCGAACATCGACGTCTTCACGATCATGCCCTTCGACTTCGGCGGCGGCGCCGACATGTACGGCAACACGGTCAACGCCGCCGAGGGCCTGAAGAACAAGCTGAAGTCCGTCTACGGCTGGGACGACGCCACCGCCTACGCACACATCGGCATCTCCGGCATGAACGGACTCTCCGACCAGCAGGAGATCACCACGCCGGAGACCTGGACGAAGATCCGCGACTGGGCGAACGGGCACCACATCGCCCGGCTGGCCTTCTGGTCCGTCAACCGGGACCGCGGCTGCGCGGGCGGCGGCGTGACCGAGACCTGCTCGGGCATCGCCCAGCCCGACTGGGAGTTCACGCGGATCACGGCCGGGTTCACCGGCTAGGGCGTCGGGCCGCCGGCAAGATGCGGAAGACTCGCCCCGACCGTCTCTTCCGGATCTTGCCCGGTCCGGCCCTCATCCGAAAGAAACGGCCTAGCCGAGCGGCGCACCTCCCGGGGCCGGGCCCGTCTCCGGGAAGTGGCACGCCACCTCCCTCGCCTCCCCCGCCGCGGTGATCCGCAGCAGGGGAGGCTCCTTCCGGCACACGTCCCGGGCCTTCGGGCAGCGCGGATGGAAGGTGCAGCCCGGCGGCGGCGCGGCCGGGCTCGGCGGGTCGCCGCGCAGCACGATCCGCTCCCGCGCCCGCTCCGCCGCCGGGTCCGGCAGCGGCACCGCCGAGAGCAGCGCCCGCGTGTACGGGTGCGCGGGATCGCCGTACACCCGGTCCTTCGGCCCGATCTCCACGATCCGGCCCAGGTACATCACCGCCACCCGGTCGCAGACCCGCTTCACCACCGACAGGTCGTGGGCGACGAAGAGGTACGCCAGGCCGAGCTCGGCCTGGAGCCGCTCCATCAGGTTCACGATCTGCGCCTGCACGGACACGTCGAGCGCCGAGACCGGCTCGTCGGCCACGACCAGACGCGGACCCGTCGCCAGGGCGCGGGCGATGCCGATGCGCTGGGCCTGGCCGCCGGAGAACTCGTGCGGATGACGGTCCAGATGCTCCGGGATCAGACCCACCAGCTCCATCAGCTCGGCCACCCGCCGCCGCGCATCGGCCGCCGAACTCCCCTGCACGAGCAGCGGATCGGAGATGATCCGGGCCACCGTCCGGCGCGGGTTGAGCGAGGAGTGCGGGTCCTGGAAGACCATCTGGAGCTCACGCCGCAGCGGCTTCAGCGCGCGCTGCGGCAGCCGGCTGATGTCCCGCCCGTCATACGTCACGGAGCCGGAGGTCGGTTCGAGCAGCCGGACGATCATTCGCCCGGTCGTCGACTTCCCGCAGCCCGACTCCCCGACCAGGCCGAGGGTCTCGCCCGGCGCGATGTCGAAGGAGACGCCGTCCACGGCCCGGACCCGCGCGGCGCGCGGGCCGCGCCCGGGAAAGGTCATCGTCAGGTCGCGGACCGAGAGGAGAGGGGTGGTGCTGCTCATGACGCGACGCCTCCGTAGGCGGGGAAGTGACAGGCCGCCGGATGCGCGGCCGGGCCGGCGAGCGGCGGGCGCTCGCCCTCGCACCGGGCCCGCTCCTCGGCCGTGCCGAGGGCGGGCCGCGGGCAGCGGGGTGCGAAGGCGCAGCCCGGGGCGGGGGCGAGCAGGGACGGCGGGGAGCCCGGGATCGCCCGCAGCGGGGCGTCGTCCCGGTCGTCGAGCCGCGGCAGGGAGTCGAGGAGGCCCCGGGTGTACGGGTGCGCGGGCGAGCCGAACAGGCTGTCCACGGGTGCCCGTTCGGCCGCGCGGCCGCCGTACATCACCAGGACCTCGTGGGCGACCCGGGCCACCACCCCGAGATCATGCGTGATCATCACGACGGCGAGCCCGCGCTCCTCCTGGACCTTGGCGATCAGCTCCAGGATCTGGGCCTGCACGGTGACGTCGAGCGCCGTGGTCGGCTCGTCGGCGATCAGCAGCTCGGGCTCGCAGACCAGCGCCGTCGCGATCATCACGCGCTGCCGCATGCCGCCGGAGAACTGGTGCGGATACTCGCCGGCCCGCCGCGCCGGCTCCGGGATGCCGACCTCGGCGAGCGCGTCGACGGCGAGCCGCCGGGCGACCGCGCGGCGGGAGCCGAAGTGCACCCGGTGGTGCTCGGCGATCTGCTCGCCCACCGTGTAGTACGGGTGGAGGCTCGACAGCGGGTCCTGGAAGACCATCGCCATCCGCCGGCCGCGCAGCCGGTTCAGCTCCCGCTCCGGGAGACCGACCAGCTCGCGCCCGTCGAGGACGATCGAGCCGGACACCCGGGCACCGGTGTGCAGGCCCATCACCGCCAGCGAGGTGACCGACTTGCCGGAGCCGGACTCGCCGACGATGCCGAGGGTCCGGCCGCGCGGCACGTCGAAGGAGAGCGCGTCCACGGCCCGCACCGGGCCGTGCCGGGTCGGGAACTCGACCGTGAGGTCGCGGACCGAGAGAAGGGGTTCGGCCTCGGGCATCAGTACCTCACACGCGGGTCGACGACGGCGTACAGCAGGTCGACGCACAGGTTGGCGACGACGATGAAGGTGGCGGCGAGCAGCGTCACCCCGAGGATCACCGGCTGGTCGCCGGTGGCGAGCGCCCCGTAGAACAGCCGTCCGACGCCCGGCAGTCCGAAGATGGACTCGGTGATCACGGCGCCCGCGAGCAGCCCGCCGAGGTCCATGCCGAAGATGGTGAGGACGGGCGTCATGGCGGCCCGCAGGCCGTGCTTGACCACCACGGTCCGCCGCGGCAGACCCTTGGCCCGGGCGGTGCGGATGTACGGCTCCGCCATCGACTCGATCATCGAACTCCGGCTCTGCCGGGCGTACATGGCCGCGTAGAGGACCGCGAGCGCCAGCCAGGGCAGCAGCAGGTTCGAGGCCCAGGAGAGCGGGTCGGAGCCGAGCGGGACGTACTGCGGATAGGGGAGCAGCCCGGCCACCCGGATCATCCCGTAGATCAGCATCACGGAGGTGAAGTAGACGGGCAGCGAGGCCGCGGCGACCGCGCCGACCATCAGGGCCCGGTCGGTGAGGGTGTCCTTGCGCAGGGCCGCGGTCACGCCCGCCCCCAGACCGAGCGCCAGCCAGATCACTGCCGCGCCGACGGCGAGCGAGGCGGAGACGGGGAGCCGGTCGACGAGCAGGTCCCAGACCGGCTGGCTGTTCTCGTACGAGTAGCCCAGGCAAGGGAAGGCGCAGTCCAGCGCGTACGGGCCGCTGCCGACCGTGCGACCGGTGAAGATGCCCGTCACGAAGTCGCCGAACTGCCGCCACAGCGGCTGGTCGAGGCCCATGTGGGCACGGATCGCGGCGAGCCGCTCGGTGCTGCACGACTTGCCGCAGGCCGCGGCGGCGGGATCGGAGGGCAGCACGTAGAAGATGAGGAAGGTGATGGCGGCGACGGCGAGGAGGACGCCGAGCACCCCGAGCAGCCGGCGGCCGAGATAGAGGATCACGCCCGGCCTCCCCGGGGGTCGAAGACGTCCCGCAGCGCGTCGCCGAGCAGGGTGAAGGCGAGGACGGTGAGGAAGAGGCAGACGCTCGGCACGGCGAAGTACATGGGGTCGGTGTCGTAGAAGGCGACGCTCTCGGCGATCATCTGGCCCCAGGACGGCGTCGGCGGGCGCACCCCGACGCCGAGGTAGCTGAGCGCGGCCTCGGTGGCGATCATGCCGGGCACGATGAGGGTGGTGTAGGCGATGACGGGTCCCGCGACGCCCGGCAGCACCTCCCGGGTGAGGATGCGCCAGTCGGAGGCGCCGCTCACCCGGGCCGCGTCCACGTACTCGCGGTGTCTGAGCGAGAGCGTCTGCCCGCGGACGATCCGGGCGATGCCGGGCCAGCCGAAGAGCCCGATGACCAGGACCATGAGCAGGATGCGGTTGACGTCCCTGGCCACGGACATCATCGCGATCATGAAGATGAGGGAGGGGAAGGACATGGTGAGGTCCATGAGCCGGGACAGGACGGTGTCGGTGCGTCCGCCGAAGTAGCCGGCGGCGACGCCCGCCGCGACGCCCGCGACGACCACGATGGCGGTCGCGGCGAAGGCGATGAGCAGGGAGACCTGGGCGCCGTGCACGACGCGGGCGAACAGGTCGCGGCCGGTGACCGGCTCGACGCCGAGCCAGTGCTCGGCGGAGATCCCGCCGAGCGGCCCGACGGGCAGTCCGCCGAGGTACGGGTCGACGGCCGACGCGTCGAACTCGTCGGGGCGCCAGCCGCCCAGCCGGCTGAGCAGCGGCGCGGCGACGGCGATCAGGGCGAAGAGGGCGACGACGGCGAGGGCGACGAGGGCGGAGGTGCGGCGGCGCAGCTCGGCCAGGGCGAGCCGCCAGGGGCTGCCGCCCCCGGCCGCCCCGGCCTCCGCCCGCTCCTTCGCCGTGTCCGGGGATGCGGAGACGGTGGTCATGGGTTGGTTCAGCTCCCGCTCTTGGACGGGTCCTTGAGGCCGACCGTCGCGTAGTCGAGCTGGCCGCCGAAGGAGGTGTGCCCGAAGGCGCCGGCGATGTTCGGGCCGACGAGGAGCGGCATGCGCTCGACGACGACGGGCGCGGTGGGGGCCTTCGCCAGGATCTGTCCGTCGAGCTCCTGCCAGGCCTTGTTGGCCTGGGCGGCGTCGGTCATCGCGGCGATCTCGTCCATCCGCTTCATCGTGGCGTCGTCGCGGAACAGGGAGTGGTTGCCGGAGTTGCCCTTCTCCTTGATGTAGCGGCCGTCGAAGACGAAGGGGAGGAAGGTGGAGCCGGACGGGTAGTCGGGACACCAGCCGGTGTAGGTGAGGTCGGTGCGGTTCTTGGTGTCGCCGATGGTGTCGTAGAAGGCGGACGGGTCGACGGTCTCGATGACCACCTTGATCCCGGCCCGGCCGAGGGACTGCTGGACGGCCTCGGCGACGCTCTTGTCCCCGGTGGAGACGGTGATGCTGGTGGAGAAGCCGTCGGGCCTGCCGGCCTCCTTGAGGAGCTGCCGGGCCTTCGCCACGTCACCGGTCGGCGGGATCTTCAGGGTGTCGGGCTGCCTGCCGCCGGAGAAGAGGGAGCCGGGCATGAGCGCGGTGGCCGGGTCGTTGAGTGCGGGCCCGCCGGAGGCGGTGAGGACGGCCTGCCGGTCGAGGGCGTACTGCACGGCCTGACGGACCTTCACGTCGTCGAACGGCGCGCGGCCGGTGTGCATCTGCACCATCTCGGTGCAGTTGGTGGACTCGGCGAGGAGGCGCGCCTTGACGTCCGGCTTGGTGAGGACCTTGGGCGTGCTCTCCGGGCGGAGCTTGACCCAGGGCACGGCGGAGGCGTCGGCGCCGGATCCGGTCACCAGCCGGTCGTCGATCTGGTTCCCCTTGAGTCCCATGGTGACGACGATCCGGTCCGGGTAGGCCTTGCGCACCCCGTCGGTCTCCGGGTCCCAGTGCGGATTGCGGACCAGGACGAGCTGCTTGTCGCGGGCGTACGACTCGATCTTGTACGGGCCCGAGGAGAAGGGCCGGTTGTCGTACTGGGGGCCCTTGTCCTGGGCCTTGGGCACGGGCGCGAAGGTGGGCAGCACCGTCGCGTAGGGGAACTCGGCGAAGGGCTTGCGCAGTTCGAAGACGATGGTGCGGTCGTCGGGCGTCTTGATCGAGTCCAGGTGCCTGCCGCCGGCCGGGCCCTGGTAGCCCTCGGCCCCGGCGAGGTAGCGGGCCGCGTAGTCGGGGCCGCCGGGGAGGTCGGGGGAGAAGGACCGCTCGACGTTGTACTTGACGTCCTGCGCGGTCACGGGAGAGCCGTCCTCGTACTTGAGGCCCTTCTTCAGGCGGAAGGTCCAGGTCTTGGCCCCGTTGGACGAGGTGCCCAGGTCCTCGGCGAGGTCGGGGGCCAGCTCGCCGCCCTTGGTGCCGGGTTCGGCCTTGTACGTGAGCAGGGTGCGGTAGAGCAGCCGGGTGCCGAAGTCCATGTCGCCCATCACCCAGTTGCGGGCGGGGTCGAGGTGCGTGAAGTCCTGGTTGGACAGCACGGTGAGGGTGCCGCCCTTCACCGGGGTGCCGCCGACGACCTTGCCGAGGTTTCCGGTCGCCGGGTTGGCGCCGTCGCGCCCGGGGCCCGCCGCCGGGCCTGCGCCGCCGCCGGAGCAGCCGGCCGCGCCGAGGGAGAGGGCCGTCAACAGGGCGACGGCGAGGGCGTTTCGCTTGTGCTGGTCCATCAGGAGTCACTCCGAGGTGGGGAGTTCGGTCGGCCGCGCATCGGGCGTGGCCAAAAATGTGACCCGTAACATAGTAATGTGAAATTGTACTGCGCAAGCCCTCGGACACGACAGAGAAGGTTCGACGCATGACCGTCATCTCCCGCAACCCCGCCGACCCGGCCGACCGTCTCGTCGACATCCCGGCTCCCGGTGCCTTCGCCGCCGCGGACGCGGTCGAACGGGCCCGCGCCGCCCAGCCCGGCTGGGCGCGCGGCGGGGCGGCCGCACGCTCCGCCGCCCTCGGCGCGGTCGCCACCGCGATCGAGGCCGCGAGCGCCGAACTCGCAGGCCTCGCCGTACGGGAGGTCGGCAAGCCGGTCACGGAGGCCCGGGCCGAGCTCGCCCGCACCGTCGCCCTCTGGCGCTACTACGCCCAGGCGCCCTACGAGCCCACCGGCGCCGTCCACGAGACGGCGGGCGGACCGGGACTGCTGCTCACCCGCCGCCGTCCGCACGGAGTGGCCGGACTCGTCACGCCCTGGAACTTCCCCTTCGCCATCCCCAGCTGGAAGGCGGCCCCCGCCCTCGCCGCCGGGAACGCCGTCGTCCTCAAGCCCGCTCCGGAGGCGACTGCCTGCGCCCTGAGGCTCGCCGAACTCGTCCGGCAGGCGCTGCCCGAGGGCGTGTTCACCGTCGTGCCGGGCGGCGCCACCGAGGGCGGCGCCCTGGTCTCCGCCGCCGACATCGTCTCCTTCACCGGCTCCTCGGCCGTCGGCCGCGAAGTGGTGCGCACCGCGACCGCCCGGGGCATCCCCGTACAGGCCGAGATGGGCGGCCTCAACGCGGCGATCGTGCTCCCCGACGCCGACATCCCGCGGGCGGCGGAGCAGATCGCCGCCTCCATCGCCGGATACGCGGGCCAGAAGTGCACCGCCACCAGCCGGGTCATCGCCGTCGGCGGCGCCCTCGACCCGTTGCGCGAGGCCCTGACCGAGGCGCTGCGGGCCGTCCCGGTCGGCGACCCGGCCGACCCGGCCACCGTGTGCGGACCGCTCGTCTCCGAGGCCGCCCGCGCCGAGACGCAGGCGGCCTGGCAGGGGCTCTCCGTGCTCGCGGGCGGCACCGTCCCGGACGGGACCGGCTGGTACGCGGCGCCGACCCTGGTCGAGAAGGTGGCCCCCGGCCACCGGCTGCTGCGCGAGGAGGTCTTCGGCCCCGTCGCGGCCCTGCTGTCCGCGCGCGACCTGGACCACGCCGTGCGGATCACCAACGCCGCACGCTACGGGCTGGTCACCTCGGTCCACACCGCGGAGCTGACCGCCGTCCTGGAAGGGCTCGACCTGCTCGACACCGGCATGGTCCGGATCAACGCGCCGACCACCGGGGTCGACTTCCACCTCCCGTTCGGCGGCGCCAAGGCCTCCGGCTACGGGCCTCGCGAACAGGGCCGCGCGGCCCTGGACTTCTACACCTCGTCCCGTACGTACACGGTGGCGCCCGGCTGACGCCGTTCCGATGGCGGTCGCGCCCGGCCCGTCGCAGCATGGAAGAGAGCCGGTTCCCTTCCATGCTGCGAACGACGCGACCTTGGGGGCGACCATGCCCATGCTGCTGATCAAGGGATCGTTCCATCTCTCCGGCCGTACCAGCCCCGACGGCGACACCCTCCCGTTCGTCCCCGACTACGTGGGTGAGTGGAAGCTCGTCGGAGGGTGCGAGAAGGTCAAGCCCACGCGGGAGGGCCGGGCAAGCGTCCGCCTCGAAGGCGTCGACGCGCTGGAGACCCACTACGACGGGCCCTACGGGGAAGTGGAGCGCCAACCACGGGAGTTGGGCGACGCCGCCACGAACTCGCTGCTCGAATGGCTCGGTTTCCGCGACATCCGGCGCGTTCCCGACCCTGATCACCCGGGCAGCGAGAACATCTCCGCGACCCCCGACCGTGTCCCGGGCTACATCCTCACCCGAGGCACCGACATCTACGGCCGCTGTGTGGCGCTCGTCGGCCGGGGAGTACCGCCGGGGGCCAGCGGCTACGAGTTCGACGTCCGCGAGAAGCTCGTGCGGGAGACGGCCAACCACCACATGCTGGCGGAGGGGCTCGCCTATCCCATGTTCTACGGCGGCCTGCCCTGGGACCTCCGCAAGGAGCTGACCGCGGCCGTCCTGCAGGCGAAGACGGCACCCGGCAAGGGCGTGTGGAAGCGCGACGCGAACGGCGAGACCGTCGACGTCACGCTCAGGGGAGCGAAGGTCGTCGACATGACCTCGATCACCCAGGGCGCGGTCATCCTCCCGAAGCTCTTCCGCCGCCTGAAGGAGTACCTGTCCCTGGGCTACCCCAACCTCGACGGCTTCCCGGCGTACCTGGGCGGGTCCATGGACAGGTTCCGCATCCTCGGACCCAACCCGAGTCCCGGCGAGCTGGTCGGCCTGCAGAACGTCGTGAGGGTCCTCAACGGCGGGACGGTCCTGATGACCCACGCCTCGGAAGACCTTCTCTTCATCGAGAAATGAACACCGTCCACCGAGAAGCGAGCACCGCATGAGCGCACTCCTCGCGGTCGCCGGCGCGACCGGCCGGATCGGCCGGCGCGTCACCGGCCTGCTCGCCGAGGCCGGAGCGCCGGTGCGCGCCCTGGGGCGCGACCAGGCGAAGCTCGGCCGGCTGCCCACCGACGACACGAGGACGGCGTCCTACGACGACGCCGGCGGGATGCGGGCCGCGCTCGACGGCGCGGACACGCTCTTCCTCGTCTCGGCGCACGAGGGGCCGGGCCGGGTCAGGACGCACGCCACCGTGGTCGACGCGGCCGTCGTCGCCGGGGTGCGGCGGGTCGTCTACCTCTCGTACCTCAACGCCGCGCCGCACGCCACCTTCACCTTCGCCCGCGACCACTGGCACACCGAGCAGCACATCCGCTCGACCGGCGTGGCCTTCACCTTCCTGCGCGACAGCACCTACCAGGCCGACCTGGCCGCGATGGCGTCCCCCGACGGCCTGCTGCGCGGACCCGCCGGGGACGGCCGGGTGGGTGCCGTCACCCACGACGACGTCGCGGAGTCGGCCGCGGCGGTGCTGCTCGCCGCGGGACACGAGCACGACAGCGCCACGTACGACATGACCGGACCGGAGGCGCTGAGCTTCGCCGAGGTCGCCGCCGCGCTGACCGCGGCGAGCGGGCGCACGGTCACCTACGTCCCCGAGACCCGGGACCAGGCCTACGCCTCGCGCGCCGGCTACGACGCGGCCGACTGGCAGGTGGAGGGCTGGGTCACCTCGTACGAGGCGGTCGCCGTCGGCGAGATGGACGACGTGTCCGACGACGTCCGCACCCTGACCGGGCACCCGCCGCAGGCCTTCGCGGACTTCCTGGCCGCCAACCCGCGGAGCTACCGGCACCTGCTGCCGCACTGAGCCTGCTGCCCCGGGCTCTCGCTGCCCTGGGCTCCCGCCGCGGCCAGCTCCTTCCGCGCTGAACCCCGGCTCCCGGAGCCTGCCGGCGCGTCGAGCCTCTGCCGCCCTGAGCCCCTGCTGCCCTGGGCCTGGTGCGCCGAGCCCCCTGCCGCGCGCTGAACCCCGGCGCCCGGAGCCTGGCGCGCCGAGCCCCTGCCGCGACGAGCCTCTCCCCTGAATCGCTCACATGTTCGGTTCATCGTCTACGCTGGATCCATGACAGCGGCACGACCCGGCATCCCCGCCTTCCAGGGCTCCCTCTTCGACCAGGGCACCGACATCGGACCCGGCCCCCTGGACGGCATCCGGCGCACGGAGCTGGGCGACGGCGCCTGGGTCGACCATCTGCCCGGCTGGCTCCACGGCGCCGACGCGCTGTTCGAGGAGCTGGCCGCGCGGGTGCCCTGGCAGGCCGAGGAGCGGCGGATGTACGACAACGTGGTCGCCGTCCCGCGCCTGCTCGCGCACTACGGGGAAGGCGTCCCGCTCCCGCACCCGGCGCTCGCCGAGGCCCGTGACGCGCTCGGCGCCCACTACGCCCGCGAGCTGGGCGAGCCCTTCGCCACGGCCGGGCTCTGCCTCTACCGCGACGGGCGGGACAGCGTCGCCTGGCACGGCGACCGCACCGGCCGCTCCGCGACCCGGGACACCATGGTGGCGATCCTCGCCCTCGGCGACCCGCGCGACCTGGCCTTCCGCCCGCGCGGCGGCGGGCCCGTCGCCCTCCGGCTGCCGTCCGGCCACGGCGACCTGCTGGTCATGGGCGGCTCCTGCCAGCGCACCTGGGAACACGCCGTACCGAAGACCACCCGGGCCGTCGGCCCCCGCATCAGCGTCCAGTTCCGCCCGCGCGGGGTGCGCTGACCGCCCGCGCCGGGGCCGCCCCGTCAGCTCAGCTGGCGCCGGGCCAGCTCGTGGAACGGGCCGGCCGGGTCCGCGAGGAGCTCGGCCGGAGTACCTTGCTGCACGACACGGCCGTCGGCCATCACGACGACCCGGTCGGCGCCCATCACCGTCGACAGGCGGTGGGCGATCACGATCCGCGTCGCCCGCAGGGCCCGGGTGGACTCGATGACCACCCGCTGGGCCTCGTTGTCGAGGGCGCTCGTCGCCTCGTCCAGGAACAGGATCCGCGGCCTGCGGATCAGGGCCTGGGCGATCATCAGCCGCTGGCGCTGCCCGCCCGAGACGGTGCCGCCGCCGTCGGAGAGCATCGTGTGCAGACCCATCGGCATCGCCCGCACGTCCTCGGCGAGACCGGCGAGGGAGACGGCCTCCCAGACCTCCTCCAGGGTGTACGCCTCCGCGCCGCGCACACAGTCCAGGATCGAGCCGGTCAGCGGCTGGGCGTGCTGCAGCACCACGCCGCACTGGCGGCGCACCGCCGCCTGGTCGAGCGCCGCCAGGTCCTGACCGTCGTAACGGACCACGCCCCCGGTGGGCCGGTCGAAGCCGATGAGCAGCCGCAGCAGCGTCGACTTGCCGCAGCCGCTCGCCCCGACCACCGCCACGAACTCTCCGGCGCCGACGGTGAGGTCGACCCCGTCCAGGACCTGCGGACCGTCCTCGCTGTACCGGTACGACAGCTGCCGGGCCTCGATCGCGCCGCTCAGCACGCCCGGGCGGGCCGCCCCGCCCCGCACCTCGGGTGCCTCCCGCAGGATCGGCTCGACCTGCTCGAACACGGGCAGCACGGCGGCGACCGACAGGAGCGCACCGGTCAGCTGGGTGACCGAGGCGAGCAGCATCGTCAGCGCCGTGGAGAAGGTGAGGAAGCCGGCCGCCGACATCGCGCCCCGTGCGGGCCCCGCGAGCAGCACGAACATCACCAGGGTGCACAGCGGCAGGCACACCGCGCCGATGACCGTGACGGCGTTCTGGATCCGGCCGGCCCGCTGCTGCAGCACCCGGGTCCGGGCGAACTCCCGCGCCCAGGCCGCGTAGGCGAAGCTCTCGGCCGCGGCGACCCGCAGCTTGGGCAGTCCCCGCAGGGTCTGGAAGGCCTGGTTGTCGAGCCTGTTGCCGAGCTCGACGAGGCGCCGCTGGTGGCGCAGCTGCCACAGGCCGAGGCCGAGCAGCACCGCCCCGACCACGAGCAGCATCGCGAGCGCCACGAGCCCCAGCGGCACGCTGTGCGTGAGCAGCAGCACGAGGTTCACCGCGCCGACCGCGCCCGCCTGGAGGCAGACCGGGGCGACGCCGGACAGCATGCGGCGGATCACGCCGATGCCGAGGGCCGCGTTGGCGAGCTCCCCGGTCGAGCGGCCGGTGAAGAAGGTCGTCGGCAGCCGCAGCAGCCGGTCCCAGACGGCCGGCTGGAGCGTGGCCTCGATCCGGCCCTCCATCCGCAGCAGGGCCACGTTCTGCAGCAGCATGAACGCGGCCGACACCACGGCCGCCGCGACCAGCGCCAGCGCCGTCCGCACGATGAGGCCGCTCTCGCCGGCCGGCACGTAGCTGCCCAGGATCCGGCCGGTCGCCAGCGGCACCGTCGCGCCCAGGACCACCGACACCAGACCGCTCAGCAGCAGGTCCCGCTGCTCCTGGCGGGTGCCCCGGGCACAGAAGCGCAGCAGCCGCGCCAGACCGGGCCGGCCCTCGGGCAGCGGCCGGTAGAACATCACCGCCCGGTCCTCGAACCCGGCCGCGCCGTCCGCGCCGATCCGCTCGCGCCGCCCGCCGGGCCGGTCGACCGCCACATAGCGGCCGCGCCGCCACAACAGCGCCACCGGCGCCCCGTCCGGCTCCCGGCGGCCCACCAGGGGCCCCGCGTTCTCGCGCCACCAGCGCCCGCGCAGCCCGATCTCCCGGGTCCGGATCCGGGCGGCGAGCGCGATCCGCTCCACCGGATCGAGCCGCTCGTCTCCGGCCCCCGCGGTCCCGGCGACCGTCTCCGGGAGGGCGATGCGGGCGTCCGCCGCGACGAGCCGGCACACGGCGAGCGTGGCGTCGGCGTCGCCTCCGCCGCGCGTCCGCGCGCCGCGGCGGCCGAGGGCGGCGAGAAGCGTCCGGTCGGCCTCGCTGCCGGCCGCCCGCCCCGCCGCGAGGCCGGCCGCCGTACGGTCCTCCTGCGCCCGCTCCCGCTCCTCGATCCAGTCGTCCAGGGCGTACAGCAGGCGGTACTGCTGCTCGACCATGCCCTGCCACAGTGCCGGGTCCACGAGCAGCGTGCCGGCCGCGGCCGCCTCGTACACCGCGCCGTACGCCAGGCTCCCGGGCGGGACCCGCATCCACATGACCTCGTCGTCCGTGACGGCGCCCCGTTCGCCGGTCCGGTCGTCGAGCGGGGCCTCGTACAGGACGCGCAGGCCACGGCCCACACCGAGCGCGAACGCGTCCTCCAACGGACTCGCGGCCGGTGCGCCGGCCCCGTACCAGCCCTGCTGTCCCTGCCAGCCCTGCGGTCCCTGCCAGGCCGCGTCCCCGGCGCCGTACTCCCCGCCCGCGTACCCCGTGGGCTCCGGCCGGTGCAGCTCCCGCAGTTCGACGCGGCGCAGCAGGCACTCCGCGGAGGGGCGGCCGACCAGGGTGTGCCGAGGGCCTTCGGCGGGACCGAGCAGCACCGCGCCGGCGCCGACCCGGCCCAGGAAGTGCCAGGCACCGGCACGGCCCGCGTCCACCGCGAACAGGTCGAGGCTGCCGTGCACGACCAGCCACAGCACGGACGGCCCTTCCAGGGACAGGCTGCGCAGGCCCGAGCAGTCCACGCCCGCGCCGAGCCCGCCGAGCGCGGCGAGCACCGGGTCCTGCGGGTACGCACCGGCGGTGCCGGCGGCGTGTGCGGTGGGGTGGGTGGTGCCGGGGGTGACAGGGGTCGGCGTGGTCACTCAGTGCTCCTTGACCAGTTCGGCGTACGGGCCGCCCGCGGCCAGCAGGCCGGCGTGCCGCCCGCGTTCCACGACGGTGCCCCGGTCGAGGACCAGGATCTCGTCGCTGTCGCGCACGGTGCTCAGCCGGTGGGCGATGACCACACACGCGCAGCCGCGGCGCCGCAGGTTGTCGATGACCTCCCGCTCGGTGACGGCGTCCAGGGCGCTGGTCACCTCGTCGAGGACCAGCACGCTCGGGTCGCGGACCAGGGCCCGGGCGAGTTCCAGCCGCTGCCGCTGCCCGCCGGAGAAGTTCCGGCCGTCCTGCTCGACCCGGCTGTGGATGCCGCCGGGGCGGCGGGAGACCACGTCCAGGACGGCGGCGTCCGCGAGCGCCGCGACGACCGCCTCGTCCGGCACCGACGGGTCCCAGAGGGCCACGTTGTCGCGGACGGTGCCCTCGAAGAGGAAGACGTCCTGGTCGACGAAGGACACGGAGGCGGCGAGCGCGCCGCGCGGGATGTCCGCGAGCGGCATCCCGTCGATGCGGACGGCGCCCTCCCACGGCGCGTACAGACCGGCGATCAGCCGCGAGACCGTGGACTTGCCGCTGCCGGAGCCGCCGACCAGCGCAACCTGCTGCCCGGGGCCGACCGCGAGCGAGAAGTCCTTCAGGAGCGGCGCGTCCAGCGGGCTGTAGCCGAAGGTGACGCCGTCGATCTCCACGTGACCGGTGAGCCTGCGAGCACCGGCGGCGGGCTCGCGGCGGGTGTGGACCGGATCGACCGGGAAGTTCTCCACGTCCTTGAGCCGGGCGACGTCCGCGGCGAAGTCCTGGATCCGGCCCGCGACCCCGCCCAGACGCGCGACGGGCGCGGTGAAGCCGGTCACCAGGGACTGGAAGGCGACGAGCAGACCCACCGTCAGATGGCCCTCCACCGCCCGCAGTCCGCCGATCATCAGGATCAGCGCGCTGTTCAGCGCGGCGAGGGTGGGCGCCACGATCGCCAGCCAAGCGCCGGGCACGCCGAGCCGCTGCTGCACGTCGAGCGTGACCGCGTGCTGCCCCGACCAGCGGCGGAAGAAGCCGTCCTCGCCGCCCGTGGCCTTGATCGTCTCGATCAGCTGGAGGCCGCCGTACGAGGTGTTGGTCAACCGGGCGCTCTCGGCACGCAGTTTGTGCGTGCCGGTGGCCCGGACCCGCATCGTGATCCGCAGCGCCACCACGTTGAGCAGGGCCACGCCCACCCCGACCAGGGTCAGCTGCGGGTCGTAGGTCCACAGCAGCACCGCGTACAGCAGCACCACGACGGCGTCCACGCCCGCCGCGGACAGGTCGCGGGCGAGGGTCTCGGCGACCTGGTCGTTGGAGCGCAGCCGCTGCACCAGGTCGGCCGGGCTGCGCTGGGCGTAGAAGGCGACCGGGAGCCGCAGCAGGTGCCGCAGGAAACGGGCCCCGCCCAGGGTCGAGGAGACGACGCGCCCGCGCAGCAGGTTGCTCTGCTGGAGCGCCGTGAGCGCCGCCGTGAGGACCAGCGCGGTCGCCATCGCCGCGAACAGCACGCCGAGCAGCGAGGACTGCCCGCCGATGAGAAAGGTGTCGATGTACGTGCGGCTGAGGGCCGGCACCCACGCGCCGACCGCCACCAGCAGCACGCTCGCGAGCACCGCGGCGGCCATCGTGCCCGAGGTGCCGCGCAGCCTCGCGGGCACGGCGTCCAGGACCCTCGGCCTGCGGCCGCCGCGACGGAACCCGGCGCCCGGTTCGAAGACGAGCACGATCCCGGTGAAGGCGGTGTCGAACTCCTCCATGGGTACGAAACGTCGTCCCTTGGCCGGGTCGTTGACGTACACGCCGGACCGGCCGAGGCGCCGTCCCATGCCCTCGTAGACGACGTAGTGGTTGAACTCCCAGAACAGCACGGCCGGTGCCGCGACCTCGGCGAGCGCCGCCAGGTCCATCTGCATGCCCTTGGCCGTCAGGCCGTAACTCCGCGCTGCCTTCAGGAGGTTGCTGGCCCGCGAGCCGTCGCGCGAGACGCCGCACGCGATCCGCAGCTCCTCCAGCGGCACGAACCGGCCGTGGTGCCCGAGCACCGTCGCGAGCGCCGCCGCGCCGCACTCCACGGCCTCCATCTGCAGCACGGTCGGCGTGCGGACGGTGCGGGTCCTGCGGAGGCGGGGCGGGGCGGTGCGGGCCGGACGGCGCCGGGGGCGGGAGGTCTTTTTACGCGGGTTCACGGGAGCAGCCAGTCGACGGGGCGTTGCGAGGAGAGGTGGACGGCGCCGCTGACCGGCGTGCCGGAGTCTGCGGGATCCGGGCCTTCGGGGGAGCGGGGCAGCCGCACGAGCACCGCCACCGGGTTGCCCTGCCGGGTGAACTCCGCCGCGAGCCCGTCGTCGCCGAGGAAGCCGCCGATCTGCGCACGGGACTGGGGCGCGCGGCCGACGGCGGTGACCCGGCCGCGCAGCGTTCCGGCACGGCCCGCGGCCGCCTGGCGGACCGTCACGTCGACGGTGGCGCCCGCGCGGACCGCGGCGGCCTCGCCGGCCGGTACGTACAGCACCGCCACCAGCGGCTCGTCGGGGTCCGTGACCCGTTCGACGGCGGCCATGTCGGCGCCGGCCGCCACGACGGCGCCGGTACGGGCGAACAGGGCGGCCACCCGGCCGCCGGCCACGGCGCGCACGGGCTTGTCGCCGTGGTCCGTGCGGACGACGGCCAGCGGCTCTCCGGCGGCGACCGTCCTGCCCTCGGCGACCAGGACCTCGGTCACCTGCCCGGCCACCGGGCTCTGCAGCAGGTAGCGGCCCTCGGCGTGGGTGAGGATCCCGGGCGCGCCGAGCTTCGACGTCACCGTGCCGGTGAACGCCCAGTATCCGGCGGCGGCCATCACGAGCACCGTCACGGCCAGGACGAGCCGCCCCTGAGGGCGCGCGAAACGCACGGGCAGATCGAGTTCCTCGGGGGACTGCAGCTTGGAAAGGGCCTTCTGGCGAAACTGCATGGACTGTTCCTTCGAGGGCAGTTCGACTGCGTTTCCTTCACCGCCGTACCGCGGCGGGAGGACCCCCGTCGGTCCCGCCGCGGGTGCCGGGCACCCCGGGGCGTGTCGCCCCGGGGTGCCCGGCGGTGACTCGCTCAGAGACCGGCGATGCCGGTGATGGCGCCGGTGTTCACCGAGACGCCGGTGACGCCCTGGACCAGGCCGGGAACGCCGTTGACGAGGCCCTCGACGTTCTGCACGGTCTGCAGGTTGCCGACGGTGCCGAGCAGGTTGGTGACGTCGCCGCTCACGGCGCCGGCGAGACCGCCGTTGACGCTGATGACGCCGCCGGACACGGCGTCGAGCTCGGTGTCGGCGATCTCACGGGTCTCGATGTCGTTACGCATGGAGCGCACCTTTCATGTCAGTGGGGGGAATCCGTCTGCCGCGGCGGGCCAGATCAAAGCACGCCAACGGGTGTACGAGCCAATTCCCTTGACGCCTTTTCCGCGCCTTTCGCGCACCACCGGAAGCCGCCCGTGCAGCATGTTTCACGTAATGGCGACAGCTTCTCCGCAGAGCGGAGTAACAGA
This sequence comes from Streptomyces sp. NPDC012637, assembly GCF_042954805.1. Lineage (NCBI taxonomy): Bacteria > Bacillati > Actinomycetota > Actinomycetes > Kitasatosporales > Streptomycetaceae > Streptomyces > Streptomyces sp. NPDC012637. Next base: position 544,324 of record NZ_JBIBDS010000001.1, on the reverse strand, counting down.
TTCCGGAGGTCTCTGAAGGGCACGGGACGAACGGGGGTGAAACCCGACAGCGGGGCCCGGGCGGTGTGCCGTTCCGGAGAGTGACGGGGGAGGCCCGGTTCAAGTCACATCCACAATGTGCAGGTTCTCGGCACCCGGTGACGAAGGAACGGCGAGGGCCCCGGACCGCCGGCGGGCGCCTGGCGCCGAGCCAGGCACACCCGCGGCGGCAGCGCGGTTCACAGCACGCGCGGACCCCGGCGGGCGGCGCCCGCCTCCTGCGGCCGCGCGGTTCGCAGCGGCGCGCACCTCCTGCGCCCGCGCGGTTCGCAGCGGCGCCTGCCTCCTGCGGCGGCGCGGTTCACAGCCAGCCGGCCCGCTGCGCCTGCAGCGCCAGCTGGAAGCGGTTCGCCGCGCCCAGCCTGGCCATCAGGATCTGCAGCCGTCGGAACAAGGTCCGGCGGCTGACGCCGAGTTCGCGCGCGATGACCTCGTCGCTCGCCCCGCCGGCGAGCAGCCGCAGCAGCCGGCGGTCGGCGGGCGGCAGGGCGGCGGGCCGGGCCGCGCCGCCGTGGAAGGGCAGCGCGGAGTGCCAGCACTGCTCGAAGAGCGCCACGAGCGCGGAGAGCAGCCCGCACGGCTGCACCACCAGCATCGTGTTGACCACGTCCGCCTCCCTGATCGACAACGACACCAGGGCGTACGCCTCGTCGATGATCAGCAGCTTCACCGGCACCGACGGCAGCACCCGCGCCTGCTCGCCGGCCGCGATGGCCGGCTCGATGGCGTCCCGCAGATGCCCCGGGTGCTCCAGGGACTCCCGGGAGTACACGACCCGCTGCCGCACCCCGCGCGCCAGCGTCGCCAGCGCGTCCTCCGTGGCGCCGGGCAGCAGCACGTACGGCGGCGACTCGAACTGCCGGATCTGCTCCCGCGCGCTCGCCCACGCGTGGCGCATCCTCGGCCCGATCGCCTCGCCGGTGACGACCTCGACCAGATCGTCGTTGTACGCGGCCAGCCGGTGCCGCCGGAACGACTCGAAGGCGCCGCCGACCGCGATCCGCGACTCCTCCAGCTCCGCCGCCCGGTGCCGGGCCAGGATCTCCAGGCCCGCCGCCGGCGGCACCGGCGCCACCACGTCACCCTCGCCCTCGGCGGCGCTGGCCAGGCCCGCGGCGACCAGCTCCGCGTACGCGGCGGCCAGCTCGGCGCCGCCGAGCCCCGCCGCCCGCCCGATCGCGCCGAGCGGCGCGGGCGCCGATTCGAGCAGCGCCCGGTAGACCCGGCCCGCCGCGGGGCCGACGCCCAGGAGCCGCAGCGCCTCGCCGAGTTTCGCGTTCGTCATGCCCTCATTGTCGGCGCTTCCGCCCTCGGTGTGTCCGATCAGTGCCACTGGCACTACCCGGCCCACGGCGTCCGCCGCGCGGACTACCGTCCGGAACCGCAAGCCCACCCGAACACGCGAGTGGTCCGACGAAGGGGTACGACGTGGCCAAGGCCCGGAAGAACGGTCTCTACGCAGGCATCTCCGAGGAACTGTCGGCGCTGATGCGCACCGGCTGGGCCGACACCGAACGGCACGACCTCACACCCGACGAGCAGGCCCCGTACGCGGCCCTCCGCCGCGCGGCGCTCTCCGCCCGCTTCCCCGGCGAGCGCCTGGTGATCCCCTCGGGCAACCTCAAGGCCCGCTCCAACGACGACACCTACCCCTTCCGCCCGTACTCCGGCTACGTGCACATGACCGGGGACCAGGCCAGGGACGGCGCCCTCGTGCTCGAACCCCGCGCGGACGGCGGGCACGACGCCTACTGCTACCAGCTGCCGCGCGACGGCCGGGACACCGACGAGTTCTGGAGCGGCTACCACGCCGAGCTGTGGATGGGCCGCCGCCGCTCCCTCGCCGAGTCCGAGCGCGTCCTCGGCCTGCCCTGCCGGGACGTCCGCACCGCCGCCCAGGACCTCGCCGCCTCCACCGTGCCCACGCGTGTCGTCCGCGGCGTCGACCCGGCCATCGAGGCCGCCGTCGGCACCGACGAGGAGCGCGACGACGAGCTGGAGGAGGTGCTGAGCGGCCTGCGCCTGGTGAAGGACGCCTGGGAGATCGGCGAGATGCGCAAGGCGGTCGACTCCACCGTGCGCGGCTTCACCGACGCGGTGGCCGAGCTCTCGCGCGCCGTCGCCACGTCCGAGCGCTGGATCGAGGGCACCTTCTTCCGTCGCGCCCGTCTGGAGGGCAACTCCGTCGGCTACGGCTCCATCTGCGCCGCGGGCGAGCACGCCACGATCATGCACTGGACCACCAACGACGGTCCCGTCCGTCCCGGCGAACTGCTGCTCTTCGACGCCGGCGTGGAGACGAACAGCCTCTACACCGCCGACGTCACCCGCACCCTCCCCATCAGCGGCACCTTCACGCCCGTTCAGCGCCGGGTCTACGACGCGGTGTACGAGGCACAGGAGGCCGGCATGGCCGCCGTCAAGCCCGGGGCCGCCTACCGCGACTTCCACGAGGCCGCCCAGCGCCACCTCGCCGCCCGGCTCGTCGACTGGGGCTTCATCGAGGGCCCCGCCGAGCGCGCGTACGAACTCGGCCTCCAGCGCCGCTTCACCATGGCCGGCACCGGCCACATGCTCGGCCTGGACGTCCACGACTGCGCCCACGCCCGCAACGAGGAGTACGTGGACGGCGTCCTGGAGCCCGGCATGGTGCTCACCGTCGAGCCCGGGCTCTACTTCCAGCCGGACGACCTGACCGTGCCCGAGGAGTGGCGGGGCATCGGCGTCCGCATCGAGGACGACCTCCTCGTCACCGAGGACGGCCACGAGAACCTCTCGGCGGGTCTGCCCAGGTCCTCCGACGAGGTCGAGGCCTGGATGGCCCGGCACGCCGGCTGACCGGGTCCGACGCCCCTCGCGGCGCCGTGCCCACGGGGGGCGCGGCGCCGCGAATGGAAGGCCCCGCGGGTTGGGGCTAATGTCGATACATAGGCCATAGGTGCGCCGACGCTCCCGCGGTCAGGCAGTTTTCGCAAGCCTTACAGCTCCCGCGGTGGAGGGCTCGAGGGCGCGCGGAAGGAGCCTCTCATGACCCGTACAGTGCGCGCGGCGATCGCCGTCGCGGGAACCGCGGTCCTGTCCCTGAGCGTGGTGGCCACGAGCGGCGTCGCCCAGCCCGCGTCGGACTCGGCCCAGCGCCAGGAGATCAAGATCGGGCTGCTGCTGCCGGAGAGCAAGACCACGCGGTACGAGAAGTTCGACAAGCCCTACATCGAGCAGAAGATCCAGGAGCTGGCGCCAGGCGCCCAGGTCGACTACTACAACGCCGCCGAGAGCGCGACCACCCAGCAACAGCAGGTCAACACCGCCCTCGCCAAGGGCGACAAGGTGCTGATCCTGGACGCCGTCGACTCCAAGTCGATCCAGTCCTCCGTGGACAAGGCCCACGCCGCGGGCGTGAAGGTGGTCGCCTACGACCGCCTCGCCCAGGGCCCGGTCGACTCCTACGTCTCGTACGACAACCGCAAGGTCGGCGAACTGCAGGGCAAGGCGCTGCTCGACGCGCTCGGCGACAAGGCCGGATCCGGCGAGATCGTGATGCACAACGGCTCGCCCACCGACCCGAACGCCGCCGACTTCAAGGCCGGCGCCCACTCCGTGCTCGACGGCAAGGTGAAGATCGGCAAGGAGTACGACACCCCCAACTGGGACCCGAACAACGCCAACCAGCAGATGTCCGGAGCCATCAGCGCGCTCGGCAAGGACAAGATCGTCGGCGTCTACTCCGCCAACGACGGCCTCGCCGCCGGCATCTCGACCGCCCTGAAGGCGGCCGGCATGAACGTGCCGCTGACCGGACAGGACGCCCAACTCGACGCCATCCAGCGCATCCTGGTCGGTGATCAGACGATCACCATCATGAAGCCGTACAAGCCCGAGGCCGACATCGCCGCCACGATGGCCGTCGACTTCGCCGAGGGCAAGGAACTCCCGAAGGACCTCGTTCCCCTGACCGTCACCAACGGCAGCGGCGACAAGGTCCCGGCCAACCTTCTGACGCCGGTCGTGGTCGACAAGACCAACATCAAGGACACCGTCGTCAAGGACGGCCTGTACACGGTCGACGAGATCTGCACGCCGACGTACGAGGACGCGTGCAAGCAGGCCGGTCTGGAGTGACCGGCCCCGACAAGGGCCGGGTAGGCGTCGGAGGCGGTCGCTGTGCCGGAAGCACCTGTGCTGTCACTGCGGGGGATCTCCAAGCGGTTCGGCGCGGTCCAGGCCCTGTCGGACTTCGACCTGGAGGTGAGCGCCGGAGAGGTGGTCGCCCTCGTGGGGGACAACGGCGCCGGCAAGTCGACCGCCATCAAGGCGATCGCCGGGGTGAACCCGCCCGACGAGGGCGTCATCGAATGGCAGGGCCGGAGGGTCTCGATCAACCGGCCCCACGACGCCCAGAACCTCGGCATCGCCACCGTCTACCAGGACCTCGCGCTGTGCGACAACCTCGACGTGGTCGGCAACCTCTTCCTCGGCCGCGAACTGCGCCGCTTCGGGGTGCTCGACGAGGTCCGCATGGAGCAGCGTTCCCGTGAGCTCCTGCACACCCTGTCCATCCGCATCCCGTCGGTCCGCATCCCCGTCGCGTCCCTGTCCGGCGGCCAGCGCCAGACGGTGGCGATAGCCCGCTCCCTCGTCGGCGACCCCAAGGTCGTCCTCCTGGACGAGCCCACCGCCGCGCTGGGCGTCGAGCAGACCGCCGAGGTGCTCGACCTCGTCGAACGGCTCCGCGACCACGGCCTGGGGACCATTCTGATCAGCCACAACATGGTGGACGTGATGGCCGTCGCGGACCGCATCGCGGTCCTGCGGCTCGGTCGCAACAACGGCTTCTTCGACAAGCGCTCCACCACCACCGAGGAGATCATCTCCGCCATCACCGGGGCCAGCGAGAGCGCCGTGACCCGCCGTCAGGCCCGCATCCGCGAGGAGCGCCAGGCCCGCGGGGAGGAGGAGCCATGAGAGGCGACCGGAACCCCGGCGGCGGCCCGGAGCCCCCCGAGGACGCGGCGACGCAGGAGCCCGCGCCCCAGGCCGTGCCCGCCGTCGACAGCCGGCTCATCGTCCGCGAGGAGGGCTTCCGCGGCTACGTGGGCGAGTTCCGGCGCAAGGTGCGCAGCGGCGAACTCGGCTCGCTGCCCGTCGTCGTCGCCATCGTCATCATCTGGACGGTCTTCGGCAGCCTCGACAGCACCTTCCTGTCCGCGCAGAACCTCTCCGACCTCAGCCAGCAGATCGTCGGCACCGGAATGATCGCCGTCGGCATCGTCTTCGTGCTGCTGCTCGGCGAGATCGACCTCTCCGTCGGCTCCGTGAGCGGCCTGTGCGCTGCCGTCTTCGCCGTGCTCAACGTGCTCAACGGCATGAACGAATGGCTGGCGCTGCTGGTCGCCATCGCCGGGGGAGCGGCGGTCGGCCTCATCCACGGCTTCTTCTTCGCCAAGGTCGGCGTGCCCGCCTTCGTCGTCACCCTCGCCGGCAACCTCTTCTGGAACGGCCTCATGCTCCAGGTGCTCGGCAGCAGCGGCACGGTGAACATCCCCGGCGAGAGCATCGTCTCCGAGCTGTACTCGACCATCTTCCACAGCCCGGCCACCGCCTACGTCGCCGCCGGCGTCGGCGTCGGGCTCTTCCTGTTCGCCTCGCTCCAGGACGCCAGACGCCGGCAGGCCGCCCACGTGCCGTTCCGGCCGATCGGCGAGATCGTGCTGCGGACGGTCGTCATCGCGGCCATCGCCTTCGTCGCCGCCTACATCCTCAACCAGTACCAGGGCCTGCCGCTGGCACTGCTGATCTTCCTGATCCTTCTGGTGGTCCTCGACTTCGTGCTGCGCCGCACCCGCTACGGGCGGCAGATCTTCGCGGTCGGCGGCAACATCGAGGGCGCCCGCCGGGCCGGCATCAGCGTGCCCTTCGTGCGGATGAGCGTCTTCGCCATCTCCGGCACCATGGCGGCCGTCGGCGGCATCTTCCTGGCCGGCCAGATCCAGTCCGCGAGCCAGACCTCCGGCGGCGGCAACCTCCTGATGAACGTCATCGCCGCCGCGGTCATCGGCGGCACGAGCCTGTTCGGCGGCCGCGGCTCGGTCTGGTCCGCGCTCCTCGGCGCGCTGGTCATCGGCTCCATCCAGTCGGGCATGAACATCATGGGCGTCAGCAACGCCGTCCAGTTCATGATCACCGGCGCGGTGCTGCTCGCCGCCGTGGTCGTGGACTCCCTGTCCCGGCGCAGCCAGAAGGCCGCGGGACGCGCCTGAGACGTGCTCGGGCGCGCCCACGGCCTCGGGCGTGCCCGGCTACGGCTGGTTGAACCGCACCTCGGGGTGCTCCGCGCTGGGACCCGTGAGGAGCGGCTGAGGAACACCCTTCAGGTGCTCGTCGAAGAACGCGGCGAGATAGGCGCGGGTCACCGTCAGCGCCCGGTCGGCCGGGATCGGCCCGGCGGGCAGGCCGAAGTGACGCTGGATCACCGGCGCGTCCGAGAACGTGAAGTGGTCGGCACCGGCCACCGTCAGCCAGCGCTTCCAGCCGTCGAGGGCCTGCCACGTGCGGTCCCAGCTGGCATCCTCGCCACCGGGGCGGTGCGTCTCGTCGTCCGTGCCCAGGAACAGGAAGGGACGGTCGCCGAGTCCGCCCGCCGGCAGGGTGTCCCAGAACGAGCCGTCCATGTTCACCCCGGCGTCGATGCGCCGGTCCGCGAGCATCGCGGTCGCCGCGCTCGCCCCGCCGATCGAGTGGCCGGCCATGCCGATCCGGGAGCGGTCGATGCTCCGCGCGTACGGCCAGGCCGCGTGCGGCCCGGTGATCCGGTCCAGGACGAAGCGGACGTCCGCGGCACGCGCGGCCGTGACGTCAGTGCCCTTCGCCCGCCCCTCCTCGAGGGCCTTGCAGGCCACGCAGGTGAGGACCCGCCCGTCCGGCACGGCGGTCCCCGAGGTCTCGTAGGCGTGGTCGACGGAGGCGACCACGTAGCCGCGCGAGGCGAGTTCGACGGCGATGGCGGTGAGCGTGAAGCGCGGCACGCCGAAGCCCGGCGACAGCACGACGAGCGGGTGCCGGCCCGGCGCGGGACGCGCGTTCGTCGCGCTGTGAGTGCCCATGCCGGCCAGCGCGCGCACGGACGCCGGATCCGTCACCCCGACGCCCTGCAGGAGCAGTCGCGCCTCCTGCTCGGTCGCGTACGGGGCGGGCCGGCCGTGCGCCTTGCGGGCCGCCGGGTAGTGGAGGGTGACCATCAGTTCCCGGCCGTCTGCCTCGGGCACCCACGGGTCGGTACGCGACCGGTCGACGAGGTGCAGTACGGAGGTGCCGACGCCGGACCTGCCGGTGGGGGCGGGGAGTTCGAGCGCGGCGGCCGCGGAGGTGCCGGCGGCCGCCGGGGCGGCGGCCGTGGGCGTCGCCGCGGTGGCGGGAAGGGCGGTCGCGGGTAACGCGACGGCGCAGGCGAGAAGGGCGGCCGCGGCCGCCCGAGTCAGTTTGACCATGCCCAGGACGGTACGGCGCCGGGCCCGTTGCCTGCGTCAGACCACGGGCGGAACCGGCCGGCCGCCCGTACGCCCGAGGTCTGATCCCGGGTACGCCTCACGGCGCGCCCGTCCGGACCGCCCGCCGGACCTCCCTGCGGATGCGGGCCGCCTCCCGGTCCGGGATGCTGGACGGGACAGGGGGGCCACTCTAGGAGGGCCGCGATGTCCGTGATGGACAAGCTCAAGCAGATGCTCAAGGGCCACGAGGACAAGGCGGGTCAGGGCGTCGACAAGGCCGGCGACTACGTCGACGGGAAGACGCAGGGCAAGTACAGCAGTCAGGTCGACACGGCCCAGGAGAGGCTCAAGCGGCAGATGGGCTCGGACCCGACGCAGCCCCCGGAGCAGCCGCCCCAGCGGTGACCCACGACCCCCGGCAGCCGCGCCGTCCGTGCGCGGCTGCCGGGGGCGTTCGCGTGCCGGGGCTCAGGAATGGGCGGAGAGGGACTCGACCAGGTCGCCGACGGCACGGTCGGGCAGGGTCCTGGCGACGTCGGCCTGGGCGATGATGCCGACGAGGACGTGGCCCTCGATGACGGGGACACGCCGGATCCGGTGCTCGCTCATCACGTTGAGCACCTCGTCGGCGGAGGCGTCCGCGCCGATGGTGACGATCTCGTCCTGGGCGAGCTCTCCCGCCGTGCACTTCTCGGGGGTCCTTGCCCTCGGCGACGACCTTCAGGACGATGTCGCGGTCGGTGAGCATGCCCTTGAGCCGCTCGTCCGGGCCGCAGATCGGCAGCGCGCCCACGTCGAGCGCGACCAGCTTGCGAGCGGCCTCGGCGACCGTCTCGTCCCACCGGACGCACGTGGCGTCCGGGGTCATCATGTCGCGTGCGGTGGTCATGGTGGTCTCCCGTGGTGGTGGATGGGCGTCGTGGTGGCGGGCGGGGCGTCCGGTCGGGCGGGGCGTCAGGGCGCGGATTCAGGCCGTGCGGCCCTCCAGCGCCTGGACGATCGCCTTCGAGAAGGCGTCCAGGTCGGCGGGTCTGCGCGAGGTGATCAGCGGATGGCCGCCGGCCGTGTCCACCACCACCTCGCGGTCCTGCCAGTGACCGCCGGCGTTCTCCAGGTCCGTCCGCAGGGACGGGTACGAGGTGATCTCGCGGCCCTTGACGACCCCGCTCTCCAGGAGGAGCCACGGACCGTGACAGATCGCCGCCACGGGTCTGCCGTCCTCGGCGAAGGCGGCGATCAGGCGCTGCGCCCGGTGGTTGGTGCGCAGCCGGTCGGCGTTCAGGGTGCCGCCGGGCACCACGACGGCGTCGTACGCGTCGGGCGAGGCCTCGGCGAGGGTCGTGTCCGGCTCGACGACGGTTCCCGGCCGGCGGTCGGAGATGAGGGTCAGGACGGGTTCGTCCCGCGGGGCGGCAACCGTGACGCGGGCACCGGCCTCCCGCAGGACCGCCATCGGGTGCATGAGTTCGTCCTGCTCCGTCCCGTAGTTGCTGGTGAGGACGAGGACGGTCGTTCCGTCGAGCGTCACGATGATCCCTTCGGCGCCCCTGGGTCGCCTGGTCACTTACCTCCGAGGGAGCGCTTGAGTTCGGCCTTGTTCATCGAGGACCGGCCGTGGACGTTGCGGCGTTGCGCCTCCGCGTACAGCTGGTCGTACGTCGGTCCTCCGGAGCCGCTGTGCGAGCGCAGCCCGCCGCGGCGCGAGGACGACATGTCCTGGGTGGAGCTCTTGCTCGCCGTCCTGGACTCGCCCGAGCGGGCGCGTTCCTTGTTCACGGTGCGGGCGGCGATCTCCTCCGCGCGCTTCTCGCTCTCGCCACGGTCCAGGGCACTCTCCTTGATGTGCTCGTACTGACGTTCGCGCTTGGCGCTCGAGCCGCGGGGCATGGTCCGCTCCTCTCCGGGCGTGCACGGGTCTTCACGGCCTTCACTGAGCCGCTGCCCTCGCCCATCTGATTAATTCGTGTCAAACAGGAGCAGAACGGGAATCCTTACCTCAGATGCTCGACCGACGGACCCCCGCCCCGCATCCCGCGAGGCGCAGGCCCATCGCCACCGTCGAAGGAGCCCCATGCCCAGGAACGCGACGCCGACACGTCGCAGCCCCGTCCGCCCCACCCCGGCGGCCACCGTGCGCCGCGACGCGCTGGACGGACTGCCCGAGATCGACCGGCCCACCCAGGTCTCCACCGACGACGCGCAGACGCTCTCCACCGCGCTCCTCGACCGGCTGCGCGAACTGGAGCCCGGAACGCCCGAGCACGCGTACGTACGCAACACCCTCGTCGAGCTGAACCTGAGCCTCGTACGGTTCGCGGCCCGGCGCTTCAAGAACCGGCCCGAGCAGCGCGAGGACATCGTCCAGGTCGGCACGATCGGCCTGATCAAGGCCATCGACCGCTTCGACCCGGAGCGCGGCATCGAGTTCTCCGCGTTCGCGCTCCCCACCGTCGTCGGCGAGATGAAGCGTTTCTTCCGGGACACCACCTGGGCCGTCCGGGTGCCCCGGCGACTCCAGGAGCTCCGCATCGACATGGCCAAGGCCGCCGACGCCCTGGAGCAGAGCCTCGGCCACCGGCCCACCCGCGCCGAGATGGCCGACCACCTGCACGTCACCGAGGAGCGCGTCGCCGAAGGCGAACTCGCCGCCCGCGGCTACACCGCCCGCTCCCTGGACGCCTCCGTCGCCGACGAGGGCGACCCGCCGCGCACCGGCTCGCGCCGGCTCGCCGCTTCCGAGCCCTCGTACGAGCTGATCGAGGACTTCGCCTCCCTGAAGCCGCTCATCGCCCGCCTCGACGCACGGGACCGCACGATCCTCTCGCTGCGCTTCGGTGAGGACCTCACCCAGGCCGAGATAGGCGCCCGACTCGGCCTCTCGCAGATGCACATCTCCCGCCTGCTCACCCGCATCCTGGGCGAACTGCGGACCGGACTCCTCGCCGACGACGCGCCTGCCGCGCCGCGCGCCGACGAGGGCTGACCGCCGCCCGCCCCACACCACCTCCACGTCGCCGACGCCGGCATCGACCGGGTCCACACCGGCCGGACGGGGCCCGAACAGCGCGGCTTCTCCGACTCCTACCGCACCGGGGTGCTGCCGCGACCGCGTCATGCAGATGAACGGCATGGCGGAACTGGTGACCGTCGCCAAGTGCGCCGACGAATGGACCGACCCCCGGCTGGTCGTCGCCGTCCGGAACAACCAGGACCTCAACCAGGTCAGCCGGGAACTGCGCGCCATGGGCGGCACGCCGCTCTACGGGCCCTCCCAGTCCATCCCGGACGTGCCCTACGCCGGGTTCGCCGGTTCCCTCGGCGTGGACGGCATCCGCGTCACCGGCCCGGAGGACGTCGAGGACGCCTGGCGCCAGGCCCTGTCCGCGGACGGCCCCACGGTCCTGGACTTCCGCACCGACCCGGCCGTGCCGCCCATCCCTCCGCACGCCACCTGGGAGCAGATCGAGGCCACCCTCGCCTCCCTCGCCCACGGCGACGGCCACCGGGGCCACGTGGTGATGCAGGGCCTCAAGGCCAAGGCCCAGGAACTGCTGCCGCGCCGGCCCGGCGGACGATGAGCGCGGCGCACGACCTGCCCGGGCCGATCACCGGTCCGCAGCATCCGCCGGGCGGGTGGCGGTGCCGAGCCCGGGCCGACGTGTCCGCGTGCCGCGTGACGGGCCGCCGTAGGGCTGTCCGGATGCGGCGCGGCTCAGGCCGCCGGGGCGGCCGGGCCCGGGGCGGCCGGGGCGGAGGCCGCGTCGCCCGTGCCCGACGGCGGAGCGGGACGCGGGGACGCCGGAGGCGGCGAGCCGGGACGAGGAGACGCGGGGTGCGGCGGTGCCGTGTGCAGCGGGCCCGAGCGCGGCGCCGGCCGGTGCTCCAGCCGCATCCGGTACCCCTCGTCCGCCAGCTCCCGGCCCTCCCCGTCCGTGAAGCGGCCGGTCACCGTGTACACCCCGCAGTGCGCCCGGCCCACCGGCAGGCGTTCCGGGGGGAGCCGTATCTCGTACGGGCCGCCGGTCCGGAAGCCGCCGAGGACGGTCCGCGTCGTCGTGAGCACCTTGCCGTCCATGGCCAGGGACTCCTCGAAGGCCAGCCCGTCGATCTCCCGGCCCAGCCGGAACGTGAGACCCACACTGACCACCGTGCCCTCGGGGAGCGCGATCGGCTCGGCCTCCTCGGGGCGGTCGTTCCGCGGCACCGCAAGCCGCCCCAGCTCCTCCGTGTGCAAGGAGACGTCAAGGAGTTCGAAACCGGTCACGGCCGGTCACCGCCTTTCGTCGCGCCGGCCCGCAGGGCACGGGCCGCGAGCGCGGACGCGCCCACCACCGACGCGCCCACGGCGGACGCGACGGTCACCGGATGCCGCGCCAGGGCGGTGTACGGGGAACGCCCGGCGGACTCCGCGTCGAAGTCGCCGTGGGCGCCGTGGTCCCGCCCGTCGGGGCCGTCCAGAGGCATCCAGAGGTTGTGCGGACCGTCGGCCGTGGCGGGCCGGTCGCTCTGCTGGGAGTCGTAGCCGGTACGCGCCGTGTAACGGTCCGGGAGGCCGGGCACCGCCCGGCGGGCCAGCACCGCGGCCGCCGTGGACGCGCCGACCCGGTACTCCTTGCGCCGTGGGTGCAGGGCGGCGTGCACCACGGCCCGGGCCGCAACCTCGGGCTGGAAAACCGGCGCCACCGGGCGCGGCCGGTGCGGCAGCCTGGACAGCGCCCACGAGAACTGCGGCGTGTTCACGGCGGGCAGCTGCACGACCGTGACGGCCACCCGGCTGTGCCGGTGCAGCAGTTCGAGCCGTACCGAGGCCGTGAAGCCGTTGATCGCGTGCTTCGCCCCGCAGTACGCCGCCTGGAGCGGCACGGACGCCTCGCCGAGGGCCGAGCCGATCTGGACGACGGCGCCCGAGTCGCGCGGCAGCATGCGCCGCAACGCCGCCCGTGTCCCGTTGACGCAGCCGAGATAGGTCACCTCCGTGACCCGCTCGTACTCGTCGGGAGAAGCGGACAGGAACGGGGCGAAGACGGAGGTGAACGCTCCGTTCACCCACACGTCCAGCGGCCCCAGACGGCTCTCCGCCAGCTCGGCGGCCTCCTCCACCATCCACGGGACCGCCACGTCCACCGGCACCACCAGGGCCTCGCCGCCGGCGCCCTCGACCTCCTCGGCCGCCGCTTCCAGACCCACCCGGCCGCGGGCGAGCAACGCCACCCGGGCCCCGGCCGCGCCGAAAGCCCGCGCCGTGGCCCGCCCCACGCCCGCGCTCGCGCCCGTCACGACCACCGTGCGCCCCTCGAACGGCCGCGCCCCGCCCCGTGTCGTACGCAGTACGACCAGGCCCTCCAGGAAGGACAGGAGGTCCGACGTCCTGATCATGATCACGCTCCTAGGCCCCCGGCACCGGCACACGACCCCCACCGGGCGAGTGCCCCGGCCCCGGCAGAACACGCCTGGCGGCCAGGGACGCGGGTGGAACGCCGCTCACCGGGTAGACGCGGGCCGAAGCGAGGAGACGGCCATGAAGCACCTGACCATGGGAGTCGAGGAGGAATTCGTCCTCGTGGACCTGGCGAGCCGCGCCCCCGTCGACCGGGCCCCGGACGTCATCACGTCCGCCGCCCGGGTCCTGGGCGACCAGGTCCAGAACGAGTTCTTCAACGCCCAGATCGAGACGATGACCCAGCCCACCGCGTCGTGCCGTGACCTGCGGGACGAGCTGGTCGGGCTGCGGTCGGTCGTGGGCACCGCCGCCCGCGCGGAGCACTGCCTGCCGATCGCCACCGGCACTCCGGTGGTGCCGCCCCCACAACCGCTGACCATCACCGACACCGAACGCTACCGGCGGATGGCCCGGCAGTTCGCCTCCCGCTTCAACACCGTCGACGGCCTCGTCTGCGGCTGCCACATCCACGTCGGCACCCTCGACCGCGAGCTCGCGCTCGCCCTCTCCCGCCGCATGGCGCCGTGGCTGCCGGTGCTCCAGTCCGTCACCGCCAACTCGCCCTTCGCGCGGCGGCGGGACACGGGCTTCGCCAGCTGGCGCTCCGTCGAGTACGCGAACTGGCCCACCGTCGGGCCCGCGCCCGACCTCGACGAGCCCCGCTACCTCGCGCACGTCGCCGAGCTGGTGCGCACCGGCACCCTGCTCGACCGGCGGATGGTGTACTGGCACGCCCGGCCGTCGGAGCACGTGCCCACCCTGGAGATCCGCGTCGCCGACTCCAACGCCGACGTGGACACCGTCGTCATGGTCGCGGCCCTCGTCCGCGCCCTCGCCGCGACCCTGCTGGCCGAGGAGCAGGCGGGCCGCCCGGTGCAGCGGACGCCGCTGCGCCGGCTGCTGCTCGCGCACGAACTGGCCGCCCGTTACGGGCTCTCCGGGTACGGCCTCGATCCGTGCACCGGTGCCGAGCGACCCGCCGCGGAGCTCGTCGACCGGCTCGTCGAACGGGTGCGGCCCGAGCTCGACCGCACCGGCGACACGGCCCGGGTGCTGTGCCAGTGGCACGGCATCCGCGCCCACGGCGTCGGAGCGACCCGGCAGCGCGCCGCATACCGCCGCCAGGGCCTCCTCAGCGACGTGGTGGACGCGCTCGCGCAGCAGACGGCCCGGTCCTGACGACCGGGCCGCTCGCGTCGGCCTTCCTTCAGGTCGGCGTTTCTTCGGGGCGTCCGGTCAGGTCGGCCGGTCAGGTCGTCCGGCCCGGCCCCGTGACCTCCCGGCTCCGTCGTGTCGAGTCGAACCGACGGCCACACGGCCACACGGCCGGGCGCCGGCCCGAAGGCCGGCGCCGTTGGCCGAGCGGATGTCACCAGCGGTACCAGCGACGGTCCGCGGAGCGGAAGAAGAATCCCAGCACCCACACCACGAGCAGCGCGAGGGCGAGCCACCACAGCACGTCGAGGGCGAAGCCGGTGCCGAAGAGCACGAGGATCACGAGCAGGACGATGAGCAAGGGAATCATGACGAGTCTCCTGAGTGGATTCGGACCGGCCGCGCGCGGGCCGGTCGAGGGCATGCGGCACGTGTCCCGCGTCAGAGCTCCGTAGCGGAGTCGCTGTCCGCCGGGCGGAGCCGCCCGCGCCAGCCGCCGGTCGCGCGGTCGCGGTCCTCGATGAACTGCTTGAAGCGGTGCAGGTCCCCTTCGACCCGGCTGTCGACCACGCCGACGGCCATTCCGGCCTTGTCGGCCAGGCTCCGGGGCTCCACCTCCATGGCCAGGTCCACGCGGGTGTGGCCGTCGTCGGCCCGTACGAAGGTGACGACGCCCCTCTGTCCCACGTCGCCGCCGACCGTGCGCCACGAGATGCGCTCGTCGGGCAGCTGGTCGACGATCTCCGTGTCGAACTCCCGGGTCACTCCGGCGATCACCGTCCGCCAGTGGCAGTGCCGGTCGTCGAGCTGACGGACCTCCTCGACGCCGTCCATGAAGCGCGGGAACTCCTCGAACTGCGTCCACTGGTCGTAGACCTCGCGCAGCGGGGCGTCCACCTCGATCGTGGCGTGCACCATGTCTCCACCTCCCTGGCCCGCAAGGGCCGGTCGGAGCGCGGGTACCCGCGGTCGGCGTCCGTAACCGTGGGCGCCCGAACCGCGCGCCGGCCGAGTGTCAGGGCCGCGGCCGGGTACTCGCGCGGAATGACCACGAACGCCGCGACGCGGCTGATCAGACCGCCCGGTGTCTACGCCCCGCAGGGCGACACCGCCCTCCTCCTGGAGTGCCTCGCCCGCGAGCGGATCGAGCCGGGCGTCCGTTCGCTCGACCTGTGCACCGGCACCGGGATCCTCGCCCTCGCCGCGGCCCGCAGGGGTGCCGAGGCGACCGCGGCCGACATCTCCGGCGCGGCCGTCGCCGCGGCACGGTGCAACGCCCGGCTCCACCACTGCCGGGTCCGGGTCCTGCGCGGCGACCTCACGGAACCGGTGACCGGCGAGCGCTTCGGCCTCGTCACCGTCAACCCGCCCTACGTGCCCGCCGCCGCGCCGGAAGGACCCGCCAGAGGCGCGTGCCGCGCCTGGGACGCCGGCCCCGACGGGCGGCTCCTGCTCGACCGGATCTGCCGCGCCGTCCCCGCGGTCCTGGCGCCCAGCGGCGTGCTGCTCGTCGTCCAGTCCTCGCTCAGCGGAGTGCCCGCCACCCTCGCAGCGCTGCGCCGGGCCGGCCTCCGGGCCGGTGTCGCCGCCCGGCGGACCCAGCCCTTCGGGCCCGTCATGACGGAGCGGGCCGCCTGGTTCGAGCGACGAGGACTGGTCGCGCCCGGGACGACCAGCGAGGTGCTGGTGGTGGTCCGGGCGGTCCGCGACCCGGCGGCCCGCATGCCCGCGGCGATGCCGGGCAGTCGCGACCGCGAAGCGGCATGACCGGACCCGCCGCCCGCCGGCGGTCGTCGCCCGCGGGCGCGGCCTGAGGAGGACACGATGACCACGCGTGGGGCACGGGCGCCCCGGGGCGCCGCCTTGTTCGACGTCGACGGGACCCTCATGGACACCAACTACCTGCACACCCTCGCCTGGTGGCAGGCACTGCGCCGGCATGGCCACGACGTGCCCATGGCCCGTATCCACCGCGCGATCGGCATGGGCGCCGACCGCCTCCTCGACGAGGTGCTCGGTTCACGCCGGCGGCGCGAGGAGGACCGCGCCGTCGCCGACGCGCACGGCGCCCTCTACGCCGCCTGGTACGACAACCTCCGGCCCTTCGAGGGCGCCACGGAGCTGCTGCGCGCCGTGGCCGCGCGCGGCTGGCAGGTGGTGCTCGCCAGCTCGGCCTCCGAGGAGGAGGTGGCCGCCGTCCGCGGGCGGCTCGACGCCGACGAGGTGATCGACGCGGTCACCTCGGGTGGCGACGTCGACACGACCAAACCCGCTCCCGACCTCGTGGAGGCCGCCCTGCGGGCGGTGGGCGCCGAGCCCGAGGACGCCGTGTTCGTCGGCGACACCGTGTGGGACGTCGAGGCCGCCGGACGCGCCGGCCTGCCCTGCATCGGGCTGCTGACCGGCGGCACCTCGCGCGCCGAACTGGAGGACGCGGGCGCGGTGCTCGTGTGCGAGGACCCCATGGCCCTGCTGCGCCGCATCGACACGAGCCCGCTCTCCCGGCCGCCGGAGCGGCCCGCCGGGTGAGGGCCGGAGCTCCGGGCGGGCCGCGGAGGCGGCGAACCGCCGGATGAGCCTGCCCGGATGAACCCGGGCGAGGGTCGTATGAGCCCCGGACCGGAGTGGGCCCCGGCATGGATGAACCCGGGTGAGGGTCATATGAGCCTGGCCCCGGCCGAGCCCCGGGTGACCGCCGGGTGAGCCCGCACGCGGCGCCCGGCCGCCGCGCCGCGGCGCGGAACCCTCGCGGGTCACAGGGCCGCCGCGGCGCGGAACCCTCGCGGGTCACAGGGCCTCGGCCGCCGCGCGCAGGTCGGCGACGAGGCCCGCGTACATCTCCTCCCGGTCCCGCGACCTGAGCACCGCCGACGGGTGCACGGTCGGCAGCACCCGGATCCCTCCGGCCGCGTCGACGGCCTCCTCGCCGGCCTCCGGCAGCGCCTGCGGCACGCCCCGGTCGGTGCCCACCCGGAAGGACGGGCCGAGCAGCGAGCGGCCGGCGGTGGCGCCGAGGGTGACGATCAGCTCCGGGGAGACGAGCCTGAGCTCGGCGAGCAGCCACGGCCGGCAGGCCAGCGTCTCGCGCAGACTGGGCGCCTTGTGGATCCGGCGCTTGCGGGTCTCTTCCTCGGTGAACTTGAAGTGCTTGACCGCGTTCGTGAGGTACACGTCGTCCTCGTCGATGCCCGCGTCGCGCAGCGCCCGCGAGAGGAGCCGCCCAGCGGGTCCCACGAAGGCCCTGCCCTCCTGGTCCTCGCGGTCGCCGGGCTGTTCGCCCACCAGCATCAGCCGGGCGTGCGCCGGGCCCCGCCCGAAGACGGTGCCGCTCGCGTCCCGGTGGAGGGGACAGCCCCGGCAGTCGGCCGCCGCCCGGCGGTGCGCCGGCAGCCCGCCGCGCCGCGGCAGGAACGGCGTCGCGTCGTACCGCTCGTCGTCGTACGTCCCGTCGTCGTGTGTCTCCACGGCGGCCGCGGGACCGGAGCGGCTAGTCATGGCCGCACACCTCCCGCGCGAGCACGGGATCACGCTCGGAGCCGACGACGATCCGCAGGCCGTCGCGCGGCCGGGGCGGGATCCGGTTCAGCGGGATGCGCAGGTCCTGCTCCGGGACGGTGAAGCCGGTCCGGGCCAGTTCACGGGCCAGTCCGGCGAGGACGGCGACGGTGATGTCCTCGCCGGGGCAGCGGTGGCCGTCGCGCGGGCCGCCGCCCTGCGGAACCAGGGCGTCGGTGTGCGGGGACGTGCCCAGGAACCGGTCGGGGACGAAGCGGTACGGCTCCTCCCAGAGGGCGGGGTCGTGGTTCCGCCCGTACACGTCGAGGAGCAGCAGCGTGCCGTCCGGCACCCGCTCCCCGTCCAGGACCAGGCCCTCGGGCGCGAGCGCGCCCACGAACGGCACGAACGGGTAGAAGCGGCGCACCTCGTGGGCGAAGGCGGTGGCGAACCCGACGGGCTCGTCGGCCGCGAGCCGTCGCCGTACGGCGGGGCGCCGGCACATCGCGTGCGCGGCGAAGGTCAGGTACCAGGTGATCGCCACCGTGGGCCGGGCGATGTTGAGCAGCTCCACGGCGGCGGTGGCCGGAGTGAGCGGGAGTCCGTCGGCGTCCCGGTGCGCCACCACCGCCTCGAAGGGCGTGCGCGGCGGACCGGCCGGTGCCGGCGCGGCCCGGACCCGTACGACCTCCGCGCCGAGCAGGTCCTCCTGCCGCGCCCGCGCCCGGCGGGCGCGCAGATGCCGCGGCCCGGGCGTGGCGAAACCGTCGACCATCGCCACGCAGTCCCGGGCGAGGCGCGCGGTGCCCGCGGAGTCGTACCCGGGCAGCCCCGCCCAGTCGCGGACGGCGCGGGCGAGGACAAGCGCGCCCTCGTCGAAGAGCGAGACCTCCGCGCCGTCCTGTTCGCCGAGCCGCTCCCGGAAGCCCGCCGCCGCGCCCCTGGCCAGCGCTTCGACCGCCTCCGGAGCGGTCAGCAGGGACAGGAACATCGACTTGCGGGCCCGGTGTCGCGGACCGTCGAGGGTGTGCACCGCGCCCCGGCCGAAGAGGGTGTCGAGGACGGGCCCGGGCAGTGCTCCGGCGCGTCGCGCGTGCTGCTCGTCGTAGAAGTAGGCGACCGCGTCCGGGCCGCGCAGCACCCGGACCGGCCGCCCGAACAGCCGGGTCGCCACCGGGCCGTCGCCGGGAGCGTCCCGGCGCAGTCCGGGCAGCCACCCGTATCCCTTCAGGAGCAGGCCGAGCGTGCGGTCGGCGCCGGATCGCGGCGGGGCGCCGACGGGGTTGGACGGGCACATGGTCCGTCTCCCTTCACCGTGGTCGTACGGGCTCACCGTGGTGGTACGGGCTCACCGTCGTCGTACGGGGCTCACCGGGCCGTACCGGCTCACCGTCGTCGTACCGGGCTCGCCCTGGGCGTTCGTCCGGGCGCACCGGGCCGTCCGGGGCGCACGCTGGCCGTGCGAGGCGAACGGGCCGCGTCAGATGTGGGGCGCGCCGCCGGGCTCGTCCGGGAGCGGGCCGGGGTAGGGGCCGGGCCGTTCGGGAGGCGGGGCCGGCTCGCCGGCCGACGGTGCCGCGGCGGCCTCGCCGGTGGAGTCCTCCGGCCGGAGCCGGCCGCGCCAGCTGCCGGTCGCGCCGTCCTGCTCCTCGATGAACTTCTTGAAGCGCATCAGGTCGCCCTGGACCCGGCTCTCCAGGAAGCCGAGGGCGTCACCGGCCCTCTCGACCATGCCCTGCGGCTCGACGTCCATGGCCAGGCTCACCCTCGTGTGCGTGTCGTCGAGGCGCTGGAAGGTGACGACGCCCTTCTGCTTCACGTCGCCGCCCACCGTGCGCCAGGAGATGCGTTCGTCGGGCAGCTGGTCGACGATCTCCGTGTCGAACTCCCGGGCCACGCCCGCCACGCGGGTGCGCCAGTGGCAGTGCCGGTCGTCCAGCTGCCGTACCTCCTCGACCCCGTCCATGAACCTCGGGAACTCCTCGAACTGGGTCCACTGCCCGTAGACGTCGTGCAGCGGCGCCGTGACCCTGATCGTCTCCTGCACCATGCTCATGACCGTCTCCTCGTCTCCTCGTCCGCCTGCCTGCCCGTCCGCCGGCCGGCTCGTCCCCGTGCTCCTCGTCCCGTCGGTTCCACGGTCCGTGGACGCCTGCGACTACCCCGTCCTGCCGCCCGCACGCGTGCCGGGCATACCGGCGGCGGAACAGGGCATCCGCCAGAACATCGCCCCAGCGAACGGAGGTGCGCCGTGAGCGCTGTCGTAAGTGCCGCCGAGCAACGTGCGCGACGTGCGGGGGACGGGGACACCGCTCCCCGGCGGCCCGCCGCGGTGCGGGTCACCCCCGTCGCGGACGGCCCGCTCCTCGTCGAGGGCCCGGTCGAGATCGTGCTCCCCGACGGAACCGTCCGGCGCAGCGACCGGCCCGTCGTCGCGCTCTGCATGTGCCGTCGCAGCCTCAGGGAGCCCTTCTGCGACACCAGCCACCGGCGCCGGATGCGGCGCGACCGGGACGGGACCGGGCGGCGGGAGTGACCGCCGCCGTCCGCCAGTCCTTCGTACCCGGCACGAGGAGGCCGCGACATGACCACCACACTCCTGCGGGGGCCGGACGCACGCACCGGCCCGGACGGCGGCCCCCCGCTGCCCCCGCCGCGCGGCGAGCTGACCGAGGCGCTGGTCGCCCGGCTGCGCGGCGCGACCGGTCCGCTGCCCGGCCGCCGCGTCACCGAGGCCGCCGACCCGTACGGGGAAGACCTCCAGCTGGCCCTGCACCTCGCCTACGAGCTCCACTACCGGGGCTTCGCCGGCGTTCCGGACGAGGCGGAGTGGGACCCGGACGTGCTCGAGCTGCGCACCCGTCTCGAACGCAGGTTCGAGGACGCGCTGCGCGCCGCCTGCGGGCCGCCGGGTGACCTCGACGAGGTCTTCGAGGCGATGCTGACGGAACCGCACGAAGGGCACGGCGTCTCCCACTACCTGATCCGTCACGGCACCTGGCACCACCTGCGGGAACACGCCGTCCTGCGCTCCGTGCACCAGCTCCGGGAGGCCGACCCGCACCTGTGGGTGGTGCCCCGCCTCCAGGGCCGCGCCAAGGCCGGGATGATCACGATCCAGTACGACGAGTACGGCTGCGGCCGGGCCGAGCACATCCACGCCCGCCTCTACGCCGACCTCCTGGGCGCCCTCGGGCTCGACCCCGCCTACGGCCACTATCTGCCGGTCGTGGGGGCGCCCGCGCTCGCCAACGCCAACCTGATGTCGCTGCTCGGCCTCCACCGGGCCCGCCGGGGAGCCCTGGTCGGCCACTTCGCCGCCCTGGAGATCGGCTCCTCGCCCGCCGCCTCCCGGATCGCCGCCGCGATGCGCAGGATCGGCACGGACGAGGCCGCGCAGCGCTTCTACGACGAACACGTGGAGGCCGACGCCGTCCACGAACAGCTGGTGCGGCGCGAGGTCGTCGGCGGGCTGCTCGCCGACGAACCGGACCTCGCCCCGGACGTGGCCTTCGGCGCGGAAGCCACCGTCCACCTCGAGGACGTGTTCGCCGCCTCCGTCACCCGCGCCTGGGAGAACGGCACCACGGCCCTGCGCGCGCCACTCGACGACGTGCCGGGCGACGCCCGGCCCGACGACCCCTCGTACCCGCCGCGCGCGGCCCGCACCGGGTCGCGCGCGGAGGCACCGGGCGAGGACCGTGAGGAGGAGGCATGAACCTCATGGAACCGACGCGCCGACCGACCACCGGCCCCACCACCGGCCCGGCCACAAACCCGGTCACCGGTCAGCCGGGCCCTGCCCCGAGGAGGGACGAAGAGCGGCCCCCGCTCTCCGCCGTGCGACTGCCACCCGAGGACCAAGACATCCCGGTGCACGGCGCCGAACCCCCGCCCACCCTGCCCGCCGACCACACCCAGGCCATCCTGGAGGCGACCAAGGAGGTCGGCGCCGTCCTGAAGACCTCCGGCTGCCCCTTCGCCCTCGTCGGAAGCGTCGCGGTGTACGCGCACGGCATCCCGGTCAGGCTCCAGCACGACACCGACTTCGCACTGCGCGCCGAGGACGCCGAGACGGTCACCCGGCTGCTGCGCCGACGTGGCATCCGGATCGTGGAGCCGCCCGAGGACTGGCTGGTGAAGGCCCGCAGCGGCGGAGAGGAGATCGACCTCATCTTCTCCCTCGCCGGACGGCCCGTCACCAGGGAACTCCTCGACCGGGCGTGGACCCTGCCCGTGGACTCGGTGCACATGCCGGTGATCGACCCGACGGACCTCCTGGTGGGCCGGCTCGCGGCACTGTCCGAGCACCACTGCGACTTCGGTCCGCTGCTGCCGGTGGCCCGCGGACTGCGCGAACGCGTCGACTGGGGCCGGGTCCGCGCGGAGACCCACGACAAGCCGATGGCGGTCGCCTTCCTGTACCTGCTGGAACTCCTCGACGTCATCCCGGGCACGACCGCGCCGGGCGCCGGAGGGAACGACGATGACTGAGCAGCACGCCGGCGCCCACGAGGACGAGTACCGCATCGCCCGGCTGCGCGAACGGCTCGCCGGCGACGACCTGGCCGAACTGGGGATCCAGGTGGAACAGCGGGGCAGCGCCGTGCTGCTGACCGGCACCGTGCCCACCGCCACCCACCGGGACGAGATCCTGCGGCTGGCGCGCGACGAACTGGCCGGGCTGACCGTCCGCGTGGACCTCGAAGTCGCCTGCTCGGACCCCCCGGACCGATGGGAGGAACTGTCATGAGCGTCGCCACGGGCCCGTCCGCGGCGGACGCCGCCGTCCGCGTCGCGGCCGTCGGCGACATCCACCTCGGCGAGGACTGCGAGGGTCTGCTGCGCACGGCCTTCGCCGGCCTCCCCGACTGCGCCGACCTGCTGCTGCTCGCCGGCGACCTGACCCGGCACGGCACCGCGGTGGAGGCCGAGGTCGTGGCGGGAGAGGTGCGCGGGCTCGGGGTCCCGGTCGTGGCCGTCCTCGGCAACCACGACTACCACTCGGGCGAGGAGGCCGAGGTCACGCGGGTGCTGCGGGACGCGGGCGTCGCCGTCCTGGAAGGAGAGGCCGTCGTGCTGAGCGTCGCCGGCCACAAGGTGGGCGTCGCCGGCGCCAAGGGGTTCTGCGGCGGTTTCGTCGGCCGCAGCGCGGGCGAGTTCGGGGAGCCCGAGATGAAGGCCTTCGTCCGCACCACGCGGCTCAGCGCCGAGCGGCTGACCGCCGCGCTCGGCGACCTGGCCGTGGGCGGCTGCGCCCTGCGCATCGCCCTGACCCACTTCTCGCCCGTGCCGGACACGCTCGCGGGCGAGCCGCTGGAGATCTACCCGTTCCTCGGCAGCTACCTGCTCGCCGAGGCCATCGACTCGGCGGGCGCCGACCTGTCCGTCCACGGCCATGCCCACCTCGGCACCGAGCACGGCATGACGGCCGGCGGCGTACGGGTCCGCAACGTCGCGCAGCCCGTGATCGGCAGGGCCTTCGCGCTCTACCACCTGCACCCCGACGGCCACGGCGGACCGGGGACTTGAGCCCGCACCGACGGCCTTCACACGACGTGCGGGTGCGATCACGACAGGCGTCTGCCTAGCCTTGTCCTACGTGCCCGGCGAGGCGCCCGGGGCTCATGCGGGCCCTGTTCCACTCCACCGCCGTGGTGGGGGCGGCGAATGCCGCGGACACGCCCCACGAAAGGATGCATGCAGCACGCTTCTCGCCATACTCGGTGAGCCGCCTGCCATGGCCCGTGCCGTCGGCAGGAACTCGCGGAGCGTCGGAAGGAGACCGCCATGCTGATCGGCCACGCTTTCGAGGACGGGGTTCTGCACGTCTCGCTCCTGCGCGACCTGGACGTCGCCAGCAGGGGAGCGGCGGTCCTGGAGACCGAGGCCCTGCTGCTCTCGCACCGCCCGCGGCTGGTCCGCGTGCAGCTCCCCACCGACGATCCGTCCCCCGCCTCCCTGAGCGCCCTTTCCCGGGCCCGCAGACTCTGCGAGAGCCTCGGCATCCCGCTCAGCGTCGTCGGCCCGGTGCGGCCCGCCCACGCGCCGCCGCGTCCCACGGCGGCGTGACCGCCGGGGGCACCCCGCGGCGTCAGTCGGTGCCGAAGAGGGAGCGCAGGGCCACGGCCCTGCTGTCCCGCACGTGCAGCAGCGTGCTCGCCGCCGCGGCCTCCTCGTCACCGGCGGCGATGTGCCGGTACATCTCCGCGTGCTGCGTCCGCATGTGGTCGGGCTCCGCGCGCAGCCCGAACAGCAGCCGCAGCTGCCGGCTCAGCTGCTCCATCGTGCGGGCGAGCAGCGGATTGCCGGTCATCGCCACGATCCCGTCGTGGAACGCCGTGTGCGCGGCCACCTCGCGCGTGCCCTCGTCCGCCGCAGCGGCCTCCTCCGCCTGCCGCAGCGCGACCTCGAGGGCGGCGAGCCCCGCGGTGTCGCCCGCGGCGGCGGCCCGTGCCGCGAGCCGGGAGGCCTGGGCCGCGAGCGGCTCCCAGACCTCGTACAGGTGCTCCACATCGGCGCGCTCGAGCCGCCGGACGCGGACACCGCTGTGCGGCAGAAGTTCGAGCAGCCCTTCGGCGACCAGCGCCCGGAGCGCCTCGCGCACCGGCACGCGGGACATGCCGAGCTCCTCGGCGACCTCCCGCTCGACCAGCCGCGCGCCCTGCGCGTACCGACGGTCGACGATCCGCTGGAGCACCGCCTCCCGCGCCCGCGCGCTCATGGAAGCTGTCGCGCCGCCCGACCCGCTCGAGCCCGTACCGCCGCCGTTCCCGTCCACCACCCGGTCCGACCCCTTCACGTCCGCCACCGTCCCTCGCCCGCCGCCCGTGTCCCGCGCCGGGAAGGCGAGGATACGTCGGCCGGGCGCGGGACCCCGGCAGCCGACCTCACCAGCCGAAACGACGGTCCACGATCGCGGTGAACTCCTCGAGGGTGAGGACCTGGTCGCCGTTCGCGTCGGCCTCGTCGAACAGGGCGGAGGCGGCGTCGACGTCCCCCACGCCCCACGCGGGGATCACTCCCCGCGCGACCAGCGTCGGGCCCTTGGCCCGCAGGGCCTCGATGACCTCGACGCGCGTCAGCGTGCCGTCGTGGTCGAGGTCGAGCGCGTCGAAGAGAATCCGGGCCTTGTCGCTCATCGCGTGTCCTGTTCGCCATCCGAGAGTGCCGGTCGTGTGCCGGTCGTCCGGAAGGACGCCGGAAGCGCCCGTCGAGTTGCCTCGCGGCCCGGACCCGGACCCGTGACCGAACGCCGCGGGGCGGCCGCCGGCCCCTTCCGGGAACCGGCGCCCGCCCCTCCATGAGACCGCGGATCGCCCCGGTCCGGCCCCACGGGTGTTACGAGGCGTCCCGCACCGTGCCCGTGAACTCCGGGCCCGGGACGCGCTCCCAGTCTCCGTCGTACGCGAAGGGCCGCGCCCGCAGCGACTCGGCGGGCTCGGCGGCCCCGTCCCTGACGGTGGGCACCCGCAGCTCCGCGGTCGTCTCGCCGGCGGGAACGGAGAAGGCCGCGTAGGAGTCCTCGTACTCCGGCCGCGACAGCGGCCTGGCCGGCTCGGGAACGGATCCGTAGGTGTCCCTCACCCAATCCGGGTCGAGGTCCGCCGTGGACAGCTCGGCGCCGCCGGTCACCGGCAGGAACGCCGCACCGCCCATGATGTCGGCGTCGGCGGCCTCGGACAGTGTCACCCGCCAAATGAGCGCCCCGCCCTCGGCCACGTCGTCCGCGACGGGCGTCAGCCGCACCTTCGGCATCGGGTCGTCGTTCCGCGCCGTCACGCCGCCGCGGTGCGAGCCGACCACGGCACCGCTCACCGCCTTCACGAACGCGTCCTGGTTCACGTCCCAGCCGAAGCGGGTGTTGCCCCGCACCGTCACCGGGATCTCGATGGTCCGCTGACCCGGACGCACGGTCACGACGCGCGACGCGAAGCCGTCCGTGCCCGGCACGGGCGTGAACACCCGGACCTGGCCGCTGCCCTGTCCGGAGACCCGTACCGGCACGCGATGGGTCCGCACCCCGGAATCGCCCTCGTCGACCGTCAGCCGCCCGAAGTCGACGCGCGGCAGCGGCGCCGGGCGCACGGCGGGCGTACCGGGACGCCAGCCCCAGGCGTCCACCAGCCAGGCACGCCCGGAGGCGCTGCGCGGGGTGAGTTCGAGGACGGAGACCCGCTTCAGGTCGAGTCCGGCCCGGGCCGCGGCGGTCAGCGGCACGCGCAGCTCGCGCCCCCAGTACGAGGCGGTCCGGTCAGTGCCCGGCAGGCCGTCGACGCGCACCCGGCCGAGCTTCGCGCGGCGTCCCGAGCCGTCGCCCACGGTGACGTCGAGCTCGGTTCCCCTGCTGTTCGGCGGGACGATCACGCGCAGTGCCAGGGACTCGGCGCCCGCGAGGGACACCGGCCGCGCCGCACGCACGGCGGTCGCCGTGCCGGGGCCTGTCCACGCCATCGCGACGGCGTCCCGGCCCGGTTCGGGCGTGGTCTCCCAGGACGCGAAGTGCGGGGACCGGCCGCCCTCGTCGGGCGAGAGGCAGGAGCGCGCGGCGTCGGGATCGGTCTGCGCGCACAGCCGGCCGCCGCCGGACACCGTCACCGACGGGCCGGGGAGGAAGGCGGGCGTGCGACCGGCACCGACGGCGTGGGTGAGCACCCGGGCGGGACCGGCCGAGGCCGCCCGCCGGCCGGAGCCGTCGAGCAGCGGCCGCACCCGGTCGTCCCCGCCGACGAACAGCCGGGCCGCCGCCGCGATGTAGGTGGCGCCCGCGGTCTGCTGCTGCGGTGCGGTCAGCCGGGTGCGCGTGCCGGGGGAGCAGACCGCGTCCGGGGTCTCCGCGTCGGACCAGAAGTCGTCCACGGCGGGCGCCTTCGCCTGGCCCGGCGTCCACTCGCTGTTGAAGAAGTTGTGGTTGGCGCCGACCATGTACACCGCGCTGTGCAGCGCCGCGCCACGGCCGACACCCCGCGTTCCGTCGAGGTAGATCTCGCCCTGGAGGTCTGACACGTCGCCGTCGCAGCCCGGCAGGATCGTCATGGACGGCACGTCGGGCACCGGGTTCTGGCCGAAGATCGTGGGCCCGATGAGGACGTTGCCGCGGATCTTCCACCGCACGGGGCCGCGGTAGCCGTCCTGGTCGGCGGGCGGCGCGGACAGACTGTCGAGCGCGGCCCGGTTGACGCCCTCGCCGCCCCGCGAATGACCCACGAGCAGCACTCGCGAGAGATCCGCAGCGGCCGACTTCCGTACGACCGCGGGCGCGTCCTTGCCGTTCGCGGCCCACTGCGCCCACCGGGCCAGATGCAGCCGGACGAGGGAGGAACGGGCCTGCGCGCCGCCGTCCTCGGCCCGGAAGTCCTGCCCGTTGATCCCGTTGGCCGAGACGGACAGCGTCACGTACCCCTGGGACGCCAGGAGTCGCTGCGCCTGCTCGTACCCCTGGTGGCTCGGAATCGGCTTCGTCCCCGACGGGCACGGCCAGTCGCCGGTCTCCTCGTCGGTGCCGGGCTTGTAGCAGGTGCCGTGGCGGCCGTGCAGGAACAGCGCCACCGGGCGCCTGCCCGGCGCGGAGGCCGGGTCCGGGGCCACGACCGCGGCGCGCATCTCGACCGGCTCGGGGAACCCGGGCAGGCGCACCGACTTCAGCGCGTACTCGCCCTTGACGGTGCGATGGCCGCCGGGCACTCCCGGGTCCACCGGATTCGCGGGCAGCGGCTCCTCCGGCCGTACGGCGGGAGCGGACGGGCGCACGCGCGCCGAGAGCGCCGACGCGTCGGCGTCGAGCCGCCGCCCGCCGGCCGTCACCCGGAGCTCCTCGCCGTCGGCGATCCGCTGCTCCGTCCGCCCGCCGGGGCGCGCGTCGCCGAGCGACAGCCGGAAGGAGCGGCCGTCCGGCTGGGCCACCGGAAACCCGAGCAGCCGTCCGCCGAGCCGGAACTCGACCCGGGCGTCCCCCATGGGCACGGCCTCGTCGGCCGTCCACACCAACTGGCGTTCCGCACCGGCCCCGGCGATCCGCCACCCCTCGGGCAGCCGCGGACTCCCGTCCCGTTCCCCTGGGGACGTCGTCGCCGGCGCTGCCGCCGACGGCTGCGCCGCGTGCGCGAGTCCCGGTGCTGCGGCGGCAAGTGCCATGAGCGTCACGGCGGTGGTCACGCCGCGTGTGACACGTATCAAAGCGGTCTTCCTCACGATCGGTCTCGTTCGGACACGGGCACCACGGAAACCCCCGTTCGATCCCCCGGTCAGGATCCGGGCGCCCCTCTCGCCCCCGGAGGACGGGAAGGAAGGGACGCGGGTTGCCTGATGAGGCGTCACGATCGCGTCAGGAGGGTGTGGTTAAGGTCGGACCGGCGGACGCGCGAGCGCCCCCGCCGTCGCCCGGACCACCCACCGAAAGGGACACCGCCATGCCCGCCGAGTCCGCCGAGCCGAAGACGGGACCCGGGTCCGCCGAGTCCGCCACGGGTCCGGAGCTCCGCCTGCCCCCGACGCTCGCGCGGTTCGGCCTCGGGACCGCCGCCGTCGGGCGCCCCGGATACATCACCCTCGGCCGCGGGTCGGACCTGCCGGACGACCGGAGCGTGGCCGCGCTGCGGCGACGGACCCACGCCCTGCTGGACGCCGCGTACGCCGCCGGGGTGCGCTACTTCGACACGGCCCGGTCGTACGGCCGGGCGGAGGAGTTCCTCGGCGAATGGCTGGCCGCCCGGCCCGACGCGGCCGCACAGGTCCGCGTCGGCAGCAAATGGGGCTACACGTACACCGCCGACTGGCGGATCTCCGGCGTCGCCGCACACGAGGTCAAGGAGCACTCGGTGGCGGTCTTCGACCGGCAGGTCAAGGAGACGCGGGCGCTCCTCGGCCGCCGTCCCGACGTGTACCTGATCCACTCGGTCACCCCGGACAGCCCGGCGCTCACCGACCGGGCGCTGCACGCCCGGCTCGCGGAACTGGCGGCGGAGGGCGTCCGGGTGGGCCTGTCCACCAGCGGCCCGGCGCAGGGCGGGACCGTACGCGCCGCGCTGGAGGTGAGCGTGGGCGGGCAGCGGCTGTTCTCGGCCGTGCAGTCGACCTGGAACCTCCTCGAACCCTCGGCGGAACCGGCGCTCGCCGAGGCGCACGCGGCGGGATGGCTCGTCGTCGTCAAGGAGGCCATGGCCAACGGCCGCCTCGCCGGCCGTCACGCCACCGGCCCCGACACCGCGGCGCTGCGCGCCGTCGCGGCCCGCACGGGGGCCACCGCCGACGCCGTCGCCCTGGCGGCGGTGACCGCGCGACCGTGGGCGGACCTGGTGCTCTCCGGAGCCGCGACCGAGGAGCAGCTCGCCTCCAACCTCGGCGCCGCCGCACTCGGCCTCGGCCAGGAGGCGCTCGCCGAACTCGCCGTCCTGGCCGAGCCCGCCGCGGCCTACTGGCACACGCGGGCGTCGCTCCCCTGGAGCTGAGCCCGGGAGCAGGGCGGAAGCCCGGCTCCCACCCTGCCGCGATACGGCATGATGCTGGCATGGTGACGGGGGACGAGGCCCAGGAGGCCGCGGCCGAGGGCCGGTTGGTCGGCGGCCGCTACCGGCTCGACGAACGGCTCGGCTCGGGCGGCATGGGCACGGTGTGGGCCGGACACGACCTCCTCGTCCGGCGCGAGGTCGCCGTCAAGGAGGCCCACACGGCGCATGATCCGGCGCGTGTCGAACGGGTGCTGCGCGAGGCGCGCGCCGCGGCGCGCGTGAACCACCCGGGCGTGGTCACGGTGCACGACATCGTCATCGAGGACGGCCACCCGTGGATCGTCATGGAGCGGGTACGCGGGGAATCCCTCGCCGACCGGCTGGACCGCGAGGGCGCCCTGCCCGAAAGAGAGGCGGCCCGCGTCGCCCTGCGCGTCGTCGAGGCGCTGACGGCGGCCCACGAGCGGGACGTGCTGCACCGCGACGTGAAGCCGGCCAACGTCCTCCTCCGCGAGGACGGTGGTGTCGTGCTCACCGACTTCGGCATCGCGTACATCACCGGTGAGAAGCCGCTCACGCAGACCGGGGAGTTCGTCGGCTCCCTCGCCTACACGGCGCCGGAGCGCATGGGCGGCCGCCGTCCCGGGCCCGCCTCCGACCTGTGGTCGCTCGGCGTCCTGCTGTTCCAGATGGTGGAGGGCTGGGCGCCGTTCCAGCGCGACTCGATGGAGGAGACGGTCACGGCCGTCGTCGTCGACGAGACCCCGCCGACCCGGCTGGCCGACACCCTGGCACCCGTCGTGCACGCCCTGCTCGCCAAGAACCCGGACCACCGTCCCTCGTCGGCCGAGGTGGCGGAGTCGCTGCGGGCCGCGGCGGAGAAGCCCGCGGCGCCGGCGCCCGCGGCGGCAGAGCCCGCAGCGGAGAACCCGGCCGGGGAGGAGGGCGCGGCGGAGGAGGCGGTCGGGTCCCCCGGTGCGGACCCCGCCGCGCGAGCGCCGGCCGCTGGGGGGCTGGGTGCCGAGGTGCGGGCCGGTGCGGACCTCGCCGCGCAAGCGCCGGCCGCTGGGGGGGCCGAATGCCGAGGTGCGGGCCGGTGCGGGACCGCGTGCCGACGTGCCGGATACCACGGGACCGAGTGCCGATGCGCCGGCCGCTGGGGGGCCAAGTGCCGAGGTGCGGGCCACTGCGGGACCGAGTGCCGACGTGCCGGCCACCGCAGGTCAGGGCACCGAAGTACCGGACGCCGGGCGGCGGTCGGGCCGTCCGCGACGGCGGACGGTGCGTCGCAGGCTCCTGGCCGCCGCGGCGGTCTGCGTCGTGCTCGGCTCGCTCGGCGCCTGGGCTCTCACGCAGTGGAACGACGGGTCCGGCCGCTCCGGTGCCTCGGGCCCGGGTTCGCACGGCAGGGCGCCCACCTCGTCGTCACCCGCTTCGACGAAGCCGAGCACGAAGCCGAGCACGAAGTCACCCGGTCCGGAGCCGTCCCGCGGTTACCGCCTGGTCCAGGAGAGCGGATTCCAGGCGGAGGTCCCGGCCGACTGGACGGCGGCTCCCCGCAACGCCCGGGACCAGTACCGCTACACCAAGGGTGACCTCGAACTCGTCGTGGTCCCCGGACGCGACGCGGCGGCGAGCTCCTCCGACAAGCCCGTCATCTACCAGAAGGACCACGAGCCGGAGTTGGCCCCGTGGCGTGTCTCCAGCTGGTCCAGTGCCTCGGGAATGGTCGAGCTGGACGTCGGCGGAACGCGCTCAGCCCTCGGAAACTTCACCTGGGCGGACGCCAGCGGACGCGAGCTGTTCGTCCGCAACGCGGCCATCCTCCTCTCGGGCCGCTACCACCTCGTGCTCGTCATAGGCCCGGAAGCACAGCGCGACCAGGTCAGGGAATTCCATGACCACGTCCTGGGGACGTACCGCGCGGCGAAGTGATCCGGCGCCGGTCCTCCCCCGTCACCCCCGTGACAGGACCGGTGCCGGATCCCGCGCCGCACGGCCGCCCGCCCGCCGACGAGCGGGCGACCGTGCGGGGTCCCCGGTGGCTGTCTAGTACCAGCCGGTGCAGCGGATGTTGCCCGTGGAGTCGTTCCACGCGCAGGCCCGCATGACGTAGCCGGCGTCGTTGTACGCCGGGGTGTGCGTGTCACTGCCGTACTGGACCGTGGTCATGCCCAGCGGGCCGGTCCAGCTGCCGCCGCCGTCGCCGGATCGGTCCACCCACACCTTGTCGCCCGGGTCCGCGCCGGTGATCCGGCCCCACGCACAGCGGCTGGAGGTGCTGTAGCGCAGCTCGATGCGGATGCCGTCGACGCTCGCCGTGCGCGGGGTCGTGGCGTTCGCCGTGCTGCACGCCATGGCCGCCGAGGCCGAACCGGTGGCCGCCTGGGCCGTCGTGGCCGCGCTGCCGAGGCCGAGCACGAGCGCGGCCGTGGACAGCATGACGCCGGTCCTCTTGCTGATCTTCATGTGTTCCCCCTGAGTGGTCGGTATCGCGCGTGGTCGGTATCGCGACTGGTCCGTCGGTGGTGCGGAGGGTGGTGCGGACGGTGCACCCGTACGATCTCCCGGCCGCCGGACCCGGGGCGTCAACCGCAGAGTTGAACGGCGGGGTAAACCCCTGCGGCAGTGCGCACCGGCGCACGCTGCACCTCCGGTATGACGACGCGCCCGTTTCCCGCGCCGTACCATCGCGCGATGCACACCAGGGCCCAGTGGGCGACGTGGTTCCGCGAGGTGAATCCCCTGCTGGTCGACGCGACGCTGGCCCTCGGCCTGGTGGCGGCGTCGGCCGCGGTCGGGCACCAGTACCACCCGCGAGGGTGGCCGGTCTTCGACCTGTCCGCGTACCTGCTGACGGCGCTCACCGGTCTTCCGCTGGCCCTGCGCAGGGTGGCGCCGGTCGCCGCGCTGGTGGCGAGCTGTCTGGCCTTCGCCGGCTACCTGGCCGCCGGCTACCAGCCGTCCCTGAACTTCTGGGCCCCGGCCATCGCGTTGTACAGCGTCGCCGTCCAGCGTCCGCCCCGCACGACGGCGGCGGGCGCCGCGCTCACCGCGGTCGTCGTCCTCTACAGCGGACTGCGCGCCCCCGAACTGGGCCTTGCCGTCGCCGTGATCCAGGCGGTGGCGGTGCCCGCCGTCCTGTGGGTCTTCGGCAACGGCGCCCGGCTCCTCGCCCGCAGGAACCGGCAACTCGCCGAACTCACCGCACAGCTGCGCACGGAACAGGAGGAAAGGGCGAGGCGTGCCGTCGCCGAGGAACAGCGGCGGGTCGCGCGCGAACTCCACGACGTCGTCGCCCACCACATGTCGGTGATCAGCGTGCAGGCCGGCATGGCGGGCTATGTCTTCGCGACCGAACCCGGTACCGCGCGCGCCGCCCTGGACACCATCTCCGAGACCAGCCAGGAGGGTCTGCGGGAGCTGCGGCGGATCCTGACCCTGCTGCGCTCCGCGGCCGGCGAGACCGTGGAGGCCGACGGGCGGGCCGGGGAGTGGTACGCCCCGATGCCGGGACTCGCCCGCCTCGCGGAGGTGGCCGAGCGGACCAGGGCCGCGGGCGTGCCCGTGGACCTGCGCACCGAGGGCGCGCCCCGCGCGCTGGCCCCGGGGACGGAGCTCTGCGCGTACCGGGTCGTGCAGGAGGCACTCACCAACGTGATCAAGCACGCCCGCCCGGCGCGTGCCACGGTGCTCGTCGCGTACCGGCCGGACGAACTCGTCGTCACGGTGACCGACGACGGCCGGCGCCACCGCCCGGATCCGGCCAACGTGCCGACACGCTCAGGACACGGCTTGATCGGCATGCGGGAACGCGCGAGGCTCTACGGCGGAACAGTGGACGCCGGCCCTCGGGCCGAAGGGGGATTCCGCGTGTGCCTCACACTTCCCGTGGCCAGGACGACCGACCGGCAGGGACCTCACCTGGATCACCCGGGTCACCCGGATCGCCCGGATCACCGGGAGAAGGGCAGCAGCCCGCCGGCATGACGGGCGGGAGTGCGCCCGGAACCACGCCGGACCCTGCCGCCGACGGCATCACGGTGCTCGTGGTGGACGACCAGGAACTGATCCGGGCCGGACTCGTCGCCCTGCTGCGGGCGGCGCCCGGTCTCGAGGTCGTCGGCGAGGCCGCCGACGGGGAGTCCGCGGTGCTCCAGGCGGCCCGCGTGCGGCCCGACGTGGTCCTCATGGACATCCGCATGCCGGGCATGGACGGCACCACGGCCACCGAACGCATCCTGGCCCGCTCCGACGGTCCCACCCCGCGGATCCTCGTCCTGACCACCTTCGACCTCGACGAGTACGTGTACGCGGCACTGCGCGCCGGAGCCTCCGGATTCCTGCTGAAGGACACCGGGCCCCAGCGGCTGATCGAGGCCGTTACCGCCGTGGCGGGCGGCGAGATGCTCTTCGCGCCGAGCGTGACCCGCCGGCTGATCGAGGCGTACGTGAACCAGGCGGAGCCGGCCACCGGCGCCGTCGCGGACCTGGACGTCCTCACCGCCCGGGAGTGCGAGGTGCTGCGGCTCACGGCCCGGGGCCTGTCGAACACGGAGATCGCCGAGCAGCTCTACATCGGCGAGGCGACGGTCAAGACCCACCTCAACCGCACGATGAGCAAGCTGAACGTCGACAGCCGTGCCCAGGCGGTCGTCGTCGCCTACGAGAGCGGGCTCGTCGTCCCGGGCGGACCGGCGCTCTGACCGGCCCGAGGCCCGTCGCCCCGTTGGGGTACGGTCGACCTGCCCCAACAGCCGCCCGTGGGAGCCGAGTTCGTCATGGCGAACGGGCGGGGTGCGAGAGCGGGACGAGTACGGGCAAGCCCTGAACGGGCAAGCCCGACGTAGGCAAGCCCTGAACGGGCAAGCCCGACGTAGGCAAGCCCTGAACGGGCAAGCCCTGCGCAGGCGGGCCGAGCAGCGACGCACCCGAG
The DNA here is from genome assembly GCF_042954805.1 of Streptomyces sp. NPDC012637. NCBI lineage: Bacteria > Bacillati > Actinomycetota > Actinomycetes > Kitasatosporales > Streptomycetaceae > Streptomyces > Streptomyces sp. NPDC012637. Next base: position 510,328 of record NZ_JBIBDS010000001.1, on the reverse strand, counting down.
CAGCACCACGCCGAGCAGCGCCACGCCGAGCGGCACCACACCGAGCAGATTCACGCCGGGACACACCGAGCACCAGGCAGACGAGGAGACGCGACCATGACCCGTCCGGACGGACCGCGGCCGGCACCCGAACCGATACCGCTCGACCTCCCCGTGGACGGGGCGACGCTCCGCGTGCTGCGCTTCGGCACCGGACCGCGGACCGCCGTCGCCGCCCACGGCATATCGGCCTCGGGGATGTCCTTCGCGGCCGTCGCCCGGCACCTGCCGGCGGACTGGTCGCTGTACGCGGTCGACCTGCGAGGCCGCGGCGGCAGCTCGACCGCCCCCGGCCCGTACGGCATCGACCGGCACGCCGCCGATCTCGTGACGGCGGCCCGGACCTGGGGCGACGGCGGACCCGTGGCCCTGACAGGGCAGTCCATGGGCGCCTACGTGGCGCTGCGTGCCGCCGCCCGGGAGCCCGGCCTCTTCGCACGCCTCCTGCTGGTCGACGGCGGCCTGCCGCTCCCGCTGCCCGCCGACGCCGACCCCGACGCGGTGCTCGGCGCCAGTCTGGGCCCGGCGCTCGCCCGGCTCTCGATGACGTACGACAGCGACGAGGCCTACGTCGACTTCTTCCGCGCGCACCCGGCGCTCGGGCCGCACTGGAACGAGGACATCGAGGCGTACGTCCGCTACGACCTCACCGGCCCCGAGGGCGCCCGCCGCTCGCGCGCCCAGGAGGCGGCGGTGCGGCAGGACGGGCGGGAACTCCTCACCAGCGCCGCGTCGTTCGGCACGGACCTGGCCGGTCTGAAGGTGCCCACGCTGCTGCTGCACGCGCCGCTCGGGCTGCTCGGCGAGGCGCCCGCCATGCTGCCGCCCGCGCTCGTCGACCACTGGACCGCGCAGGCGCCGAGCCTGACCGCCGAGTTCGTGCCGGACTGCAACCACTACACGATCCTCATGGGCGACCCGGCCTCCATGGTCGCGGAGCGGCTGGTGCCGCCGCACGGCCGCGGCTGATCCGATCCGCATTGCAGGGCAAACCGGACGATGTCCGGTTATTCCACTGCAATACCGGAATGCTGATCCGATTCCGCAACAGGGTATTTCGCTCCCGCATAAAGGACCCGGCCGGGGCGCGTGATCTGAATCACGCCCGGCCTGTCCCCGTCGCTGCTGCCGTGGCGTCAGATCCGGCATGCCGGAAAAGGGTTGGCGCGAGGGCGGTGGCCGGCCTGAATGATCCTTTGGGAATTCCGGGTAGATCGATTTGCCGGGATGAATTCCTGCCTTGTTTTCCGGATTTGTTTTCGCATAGCGTCACCCCGCAACCGGACGGAAACGCCGAATCCTGCCGCCGTCCGGGCGACCGCACTCACCACACTTCCGGCAGGAGCGGGGGACCCAGGTTTGCCGCCGGTCCCGGTCTCCGGGGACGGCTCGGGGTGAAGCCGCGCATGCCGCGGCCGGGCATCTCCTGCCCGAACCCGACAGCTCACCTCGCAGGCGGAGGAGAGGAACCCGCCATGCGTGGACACGGCAAGCACCGCCGCCCCAAGAACGCCCCGCTCGCCCGCGGCATCGCCGCCGTGAGCCTCACCGGCAGCGCCGCGCTCGCGCTCCCGCTGGCCGGAGCCACCGGTGCGGCCGCCGTCGCCCCACACGGCGCGAACTCCGTCACAGTGGCAAAGCCGGCGCTCTCCGCGGCCGTCCAGGCGGTCGCGGATAAGGCTCCGAAGGCGGCATCCAAGGCCGCTCCGGTGAAGTATTCCGTCGTCACCGGGGACTCGCTCTCGAAGATCGCCCGGAAGTACGGCGTGAAGGGCGGCTGGAAGAAGCTCTACCGGGACAACCGGAAGGTCGTCGGCAAGGACCCGGCTCTCATCCGGCCCGGCCAGAAGCTCTCCGTCGCCGCCACCCGGACCGCGCCCCGCCCGGCGGCCCCGTCCACCGCCACCCGGTCCTCCGTCACCCGCGCCTCCGTCACCACGGGCTCGGCCGCCTCCGCCCCGGCCCCGGCGGTCAAGGCCGTCGCCAGCGCCGCCACCAAGGCCGCGGCCGCGGGCTCCACCGGCTACACGTACGCGGACAACCTCGAGGGCTGGATCCGCGAGTCCCTCGACATCATGGCCCGCGAGGGCATCCCCGGTAGCTTCGACGGCATCTACCGCAACATCATGCGCGAGTCGTCCGGCAACCCCCGCGCCATCAACAACTGGGACTCCAACGCCCTCGCCGGCACCCCGTCCAAGGGCCTGCTCCAGGTGATCGACCCCACGTTCCGGGCCTACCACGTCGCCGGCACCGCCAACGACCCGTACGACCCCGTCGCCAACATCACGGCCGCCTGCAACTACGCCGCCGACCGCTACGGCTCCATCGACAACGTCTTCGGCGCCTACTGACCGACCGGTTCGCCGCCGCCGACACGGCCGGGCACCCCTCACGGGGCGCCCGGCCGTGTCGTTCTCCCGGAAATCGATGAAACCTTCCCGCCGTCTCTGCCGTCCTCCCCTGCGGGAGCCGTTCGGGACGAAGACGCTGGGAGTGGGCACCGCATGGGGCTGAAGGGCAAGTACACCGCACACATAGCCGTGGTGGCGTCGGCGGTCGCGATCGGTCTTGCCTCGTGGGGGGCCGCCGCGCTGACGGACACCGAGGCCGAGGCCCAGGCGGCGGGGAAGCGGCAGGAGCAGCGGGTGCCGGGCGAGGACGCCAAGGGGCCGGCACAGGTGCCGCCGGTGAAGGTGCCCCAGAGCATCGCGCACGGAGCGGAGGCCGGCGGCAGGTCGGTGAACATCACCATCGACGACGGCCCCGACCCCCGGTGGACGCCCAAGGTGCTCGACATCCTCAAGGAGAACGACGTCAAGGCCGTGTTCTGCATGGTCGGTCCGCGGGCGAAGGAGTTCCCCGAGCTGGTCAAGCGGGTCGTGGCGGAGGGCCACCGGCTCTGCGACCACACCGTGTCCCACGACACCACCATGGACAAGAAGCCCGTCGGTTACCAGAAGCAGCAGATCCTCGACGCGAAGCGGATGATCGAGGACGCGGCCGGGGGAGCGAAGGTGGAGTACTACCGGGCCCCCGGCGGCGCGTTCACCCCGAACAGCCGGCGCATCGCCGCGGAGGCCGGGATGCGGCCGCTCGGCTGGAACGTGGACACGAAGGACTTCGAGCTGCCGGGGACGAACGCCATCGTCAACACGGTGAAGCAGGAGCTGCCCAACGGACCGACCATCCTCTTCCACGACGGCGGCGGCGACCGCAGCCAGACCGTCGCGGCGCTCAAGCAGGTGCTGCCGTGGCTGAAGGAGCAGGGACACCCGACCAGCTTCCCGGTGCGGACCACGCCCTGAACCACCGGGCGCAGCCCGGGACCTGTCGGCCGATCAGAGCCGGACGGGCCCCGGCCCGCCGCTCCTGGCGCGCGGCCTGCCGTTCCTAGCGCGCGGCCGCGAGGCGCAGTCCGCCACAGGCGTACAAGGCGGTGTCGACGAGGGCCGGGAGCACCGGCCGGCCCGGCTCCGGCGCGAGCCGGGCGAGGCGGTGCATGGTCAGGGCCGCCTCCCACGCCGAGGTCTTCGCCGGTGAACCGCCCCAGGAGACGGCCTCGAGTCTCGCCCAGAGGTGCGCGCCGAACCCGAGATGAATCGTTCCTTCCCGGGCCGCCTCCTCGTCGAGGGCCTCACGTACCGCCGTCAGGAACGTCACGGCGTCCCTGGGTCCCAGGGCCTCGACGACGATCCGGAGGTAGGGAGCGATCAGACCGGTCGCCTCCGGCCACTCGGCTTCGTCACCGAAGCGCTCGCGCAGGTGTGCGTACAGCGGGTGTTCCATGCAGTGGGTCATGAAGGCACAGATACGTTTCCGCGCCCCGCGATCACCGTGGCGACACGCCGAACGCGGCGCTCCGACGCCCGTATGGAGGCGTGCCGCCCGCTCGCGGTCCTCCGCCGCGGCACGAAAGGCCGCCGCCCCCTCCCGGGAGCGGAGCTCGCGCCAGCGGTCGTCGGTGAGGGCAGCCGGCCGGCGGAGGGCGGCCGGGCGGAGGGCGGGTCAGCCGGGCGGGGGCACTCGCTCCGACGGCGGCGGTGGCCCGGGCGGCGTGCCGTCGCCGAAGGGGCGTCCGCCCAGCGCCTCCCGGCCGTGGGGCGAGAGCCACTCCCCGGTGGCGGGGCCGCGGGGCACGATCCCGGTCGGGTTGATGTCGTGGTGGACGACGTAGTAGTGCTGCTTGATCTGCTCGAAGTCGATCGTGTCGCCGAAGCCGGGCGTCTGGAAGAGGTCCCGCGCGTAACCCCACAGGGCGGGCAGCTCGGTCAGCTTCTGCCGGTTGCACTTGAAGTGGCCGTGGTAGACGGCGTCGAAGCGCACGAGGGTCGGGAAGAGGCGGACGTCGGCCTCGGTGATGGTGTCGCCGACCAGATAGCGCCGCCCCGAGAGGCGCTCCTCCAGCCGGTCGAGCCGCTCCCACAGCCTCCGGTACGCCGTGTCGTACGCCGCCTGGCCGCTCGCGAAACCGCACTTGTACACGCCGTTGTTGACGTCCTCGTACACCTGGTCGGCGATCTCGTCGATCTCCTCGCGCCGCCCCTCCGGGTAGAGGTCCGGCGCGCCCTCCCGCTGGTGGGCCGTCCACTGGCTGCCCAGGTCGAGCGTGATCCGCTCGAAGTCGTTGGTCACCACCTCCCCGGTGGGGACGTCGACGATCGCGGGCACGGTGATGCCCTTCGGATAGCCGGGCTCGCGCCGGAAGTAGGCCTCCTGGAGCCGTTCGATGCCGAGGACGGGGTCCTTGCCGCCGGGGTCCAGGTGGAAGGACCAGCTGCGCTCGTCGTGCACCGGCCCGGCGACGCCCATCGACAGGACGTCCTCCAGGCCCATGAGCCGCCGCACGATCGCGGCCCGGTTCGCCCACGGGCAGGCCCGTGCGATGACCAGCCGGTAGCGCCCCGGCTCCACGGGCCGGCCGTCCCGCCCGTCCGCCGTGACGCGCGTCGTGATGTAGCTCCGGTCGCGCTCGAACTCACCGTCACCGGCCATGGTGCCGAGCCCTCCTCGTACCGTCTGCACGGGGGCCGATCGATCGGCCACGCCCCGGCGGCTACCCGCGCCGGCCCGCCCTACGCCCCCCGCACGCCTGTGACGGCGGCCGTCGGACGCGGCGGCGGGGCGGAGGTGCCGAAGGCGCGGCGGTAGGCGGCGGGGGAGACGCCGAACGCCGTCCTCATGTGGGCGCGCAGCGAGTTCCCGGAGCCGAGCCCGGCCCGGTGCGCCACCAGGTCGATCGACAGGTCGGTCGTCTCCAGCAGCTGCTTCGCGAGCTCGAGCCGCTGGGCGGTGAGCCACTGCACGGGCGTCATCCCGACCTCGTCGCGGAACCGGCGGGTGAAGGAGCGCAGGCTCATCCGGGCGTGCTCGGCGAGCCGGGCGAGGGTGAGCGGTTCCGTGAGGTGTTCGAGGGCCCAGGCGCGGGTGGCGGCGGTGCCGGCCAGGGTGGGCTCCGGTACAGGCCGGTCGATGAACTGGGCCTGGCCCCCGTCACGCCAGGGCGGTACGACGCACATGCGGGCGGCGCGGTTCGCGGTCGCGGCACCGTGGTCGCGCCGGATCATGTGCAGGCACAGGTCGACGCCCGCGGCCACGCCCGCGGAGGTCAGGACGTCACCGTCGTCGACGAAGAGCACGTCCTCGTCGACCTTGACCCGGGGGAAGGCACGGCGGAACTCCGGTGCCAGGTTCCAGTGCGTGGTGGCCGGCCGGCCGTCGAGCAGCCCGGCGGCGGCAAGCACGTACGAGCCGGTGCAGATCGACACGAGCCGGGTGCCCGGCCGGATCCCGGCGATGGCCGCGCGGACCTCGGGCGGCAGCGGGCCTCCCCGGCCCAGCTCGGGCATGGCGTGGGTGGGCGGCACGATCACCGTGTCGGCCGTGGCGAGCGCCTCCGGGCCGGCCGCGGGCTGCACGGTGAAACCGGCGTCGCTGAGGACGGGCGCGCCGTCGGCCGTGCAGACGGTGACCTCGTAGAACGGCCGGCCCTCGGCGTCCAGGGCGCTGCCGAAGACCCGCGAGGGGATGCCGAGCTCGAAGGGGGGCACACCGGGAAGCGCGAGCACGGCGACGCGGTGCGGTGTGCTGCGGAGGCCGCCCGCCCGCTCCACCTCCTCGACCCGCTGTGCCGGCTGGTCCTGCTCGTCTGACTGGTCCCGCTGGTCCTGCTCGTCCCGTACGGCCGTGTCCGCGGTGTCGCTCATGGCCAGATCCTGACACATCATGGCCAGCTGGCCAATACCGTGCCGTGGACGGGTGCCCGATGGTGGAGCGGTCCGGTCGAACGACGACGGACACGCGGACACGAGAGACGGAAACGAGGCGGACGGCATGCGTGCGATGGTCGTGGAGCGCTGGGGCGGACCGGAGACCCTGGTCGAGCGCGAGGTGGAGCGCCCCGAGCCGGGACTGAACGAGGTCCTGGTCCGGGTCCACGCCGCCGGGGTGAACCCGGTGGACTGGAAGACCCGCGCGAGCGGGGCGCTCATCACGTGGGGCGAGGTTCCCGTGGTCGGCTGGGACGTGTCCGGCACCGTGAAGGCCGTGGGGCCCGGGGTCGGGGTCTTCCGCCCCGGCGACGAGGTCTTCGGGATGCCGCACTTCCCGCGCCAGGCGGGCGGGTACGCCGAGTACGTGGTGGCACCGGCCCGCCACTTCGCCCCGAAGCCGGCGTCCCTGACGCACGTGGAGGCGGCGGCGCTGCCGCTCGCCGCCCTGACCGCGTGGCAGGCGCTCGTCGACGCCGCGGACGTCCGCCCCGGTGAGCGGGTGCTGGTGCACGCCGCGGCCGGAGGCGTGGGCCACTTCGCCGTACAGGTCGCCAAGGCCCGCGGCGCGTACGTCATCGGCACGGCGAGCGCCGCCAAGCACGACCTGGTACGGGATCTCGGCGCGGACGAGGTGATCGACTACCGAGAGGCCCGCTTCGAGGAGGCCGTGTCGGACGTGGACGTCGTCCTCGACGGCCTGGGCGGGGAGACGGCCGAGCGTTCCCTGCAGGTGCTCCGCGACGGGGGCCGGCTCATCACCCTGCCCGGCCCGGACGACGTCCCCGAGGCCCGGGACGGGGTACGGGCCGCCTGGGTCCTGGTCGAGCCCGACCACCTGGGCCTGCGCGAACTGGCGGCCCTGGTGGAACGCGGTGAGCTGAGGCCGGTCGTCGAGACCGTGCTGCCGCTCGCGGAGGCGTCCAAGGCGCACGAGATCGGCGAGCGTGGCCGGACCACGGGCAAGATCGTCCTGACGGTCGCCTGACCGAACCGAGACCGGTGGCCGCCCGCCGGACCCGACGGGCCGGCGGCCGGCCGCCCGTCGACCCTCGGACCGGCGGCCGGTCGTCCGTCGACCCTCGGGCCGGCGGCCGGTCGTCCGTCGACCCTCGGGCCGGCGGCCGGGCGCCCGTCGACCCTCGGACCGGCGGCCGGGCGCCCGTCGACCCCTGGACCGGCGGCCGGTCGTCCGTCGACCCCTGGACCGGCGGCCGGTCGTCCGTCGACCCCTGGACCGGCGGCCGGTCGTCCGTCGACCCTTGGACCGGCGGCCGTCTGTCCGTCGACCCTCGGACCTGCCTTGGGCCTGAGACTCCTGGCCTCCGGCTTCCGGCCTTGGCTCCTGTCCTCCGGCTTCCGGCCTCCGGCTTCCGGCCTCCGGCTTCCGGTCTCGGGCTCCTGGCCTCGGGCTCCTGCTTCTGCCCTTGGCCTGCGCCGCGTCCGCAGTCCGCGTCGGCGGGCCCGTTCTCTCGGCTCGTCAGTCGTCGGCCTGGTCGTCCATGTTGAGCACCTCCGGCGCGATGCCCCGGGCGGTCACGACCCGGGTGCTGCCTCTCACCAGGGCGTAACCGAGGCCGACGACGGCGATCCGGCCCGAATCGACCTGCTGCGACAGCAGCCGGGACCGGTCGAGCAGCAGGTCGACGGTGTGGCGGATGTGTTCGTCCCGGACGTCGTTGTCGGTGGTGAGACCCGCGGCACGCGCGGACAGCAGGCTCGACGTGACCCGCTCCACGACGTCGCGGACGAAGCCTCCGGCCGAGTGGCCGTAGTCGACGGACTCGCGGGCCGCGGCGATCGCGCCGCAGGAGTCGTGCCCGAGCACGACGACCAGACGCGTCCCGAGCACGCTGGTCGCGTACTCGACGCTGCCCAGCACCTCCGTGCCCAGGACGTGGCCGGCGGTCCGTACGACGAACAGGTCGCCGAGCCCCTGGTCGAAGATGATCTCGGCGGCGAGCCGTGAATCGGAGCAGCCGAGGATGACGGCGAACGGAGCCTGCCCGGGACCGAGCTGGGAGCGCCGGGCGGCGTCCTGGTTGGGATGTTCGGGGGCGCCGCACACGAAGCGCTTGTTGCCGGAGAGCAGTGTGTCGAGGGCGACCACGGGCGAGCTTCTGGGCATGTCTCCACCCTGGGGTGCAAGTGACAAGCCGGGCGCACCACGCGTCCGGCGCTCGTGACATCGAGCGGGGCCACCGGGCGCGGTACCCGCCTCCTCGGCCGTATTCTCGCCGCCGGTCCATGGAGGCGACTGCCCCGTAAGAACGGTCTCAGACGGACCCGGCCCCCGCGACTCGCGCGACCGCACCCCACCGGCCGGAACGACCCGCGGCGGCGACCGGAGGTCTCCGAGGCCCGGGGCCGTCAGCGGTGGAGCAGGTCCGGCCAGTCGTACGGGACGCGGCCGGCCGGTCCCGGGGCCGGCTGCTCGGCCGGGTGGCCGGTCGGCGGGGCCAGCGCGGGGCCGGACTCGTACATCACTTCGGTGGCGTAGTCCCAGAACCACTCCTCGCCCGGCTCGAAGCTCTGGACCAGGGGATGCCCGGAGGCCCTCCAGTGGGCGGTGGCGTGCTGCGCCGGTGACGAGTCGCAGCAGCCGATGTGGCCGCACTGGGCGCAGCGCCGCAGGTGGAACCACCAGCCGCCCACCTCGTCGCACTCCGCGCAGCCGGTGCCGCCGGGCGCCACGTCCGGGTCGATGCCTTCGATCCTGCTCATACCGGCTCCTCGTACTGACTGCCTCACACGCGTTCCTCGGCGGCGGTCGTGACCGCTCTCCCGGCCTCCGTCCCGGCCTCCGTCCCGGCCTCCTCGGTCTCCGTCCCGGCCTCCGTCCCGGCCTCCGCCTCCGGGGCAGTGAGCGGCAGCAGCACCTGGAAGCGGGTGTCACCCGGTACGGACTCGACGTGGAGGCTGCCGTGGTGCTTGTTGACCACGATCCGCCAGGAGATGTCGAGACCGAGCCCCGTGCCCTCACCGACCGGCTTCGTCGTGAAGAACGGGTCGAAGATGCGGCTCCGGATGTCGTCGGGCACGCCGGGGCCCGTGTCGCGGAACTCCACGAGCAGCCGGTCGCCCTCCCGGGCCGTGCGGACGGTCAGGGTGCCCTCGTCGCCGGTGCTGGCGATGGCGGCCACCGCGTTGTCGATGAGGTTGGTCCACACCTGGTTGAGCTCCGCGGGATAGGCGGGCACGTTCGGGAGCGAGCGGTCGTAGTCCTTGACCACCCGGATCCGGGGACCGATCTTCCCGGACAGCATCAGCAGGGTGCTGTCGAGGAGTTCGTGCACGTCGACGTCACGGTGCGGGGCGCGGTCGAGCTGCGCGTACTGCTTCGCCGCGTCCACCAGGTGGGAGATCCGCGTCGTGGAGTCGTCGATCTCGTCCATCAGCAGCTCTGTCTCGACGGTGTAGTTGAGCCAGCCGATCGCCCCCGGCAGGACGTCCTCCGCCACCGTCGCCGCGACGTGTTCCAGCCAGTCCGTGTCGAGGCCGGCCTGGACGAACGTGGGCGCGAGCCGCCAGCCCTCCGGGATCCCGTGGTCCTCCAGCCAGTCGGCGACCTCGTCCTCCCGGTCGGACGCCTCCAACGGCGTCAGCACCGGCGCCTTGGCGACCCGCTCGGCGGTTCGCTCCTGGATCTCGATGAGCTCGGCGAGCGCCTCCCGCGAGTACGGGCCGCGGGCGATGAACGCGAGCTTGTGCCGCATCTTGCCGACTCGCTCCCGCAGTGCCGCCGTGGCGCGGACGGCGGCCGCGGCCGGGTTGTTGAGCTCGTGCGTGAGTCCGGCCGACAGCGATCCCAGCGCGAGCAGGCGTTCCCGCTGACCGATGGCCCGCTGGGTGTTCTTGGAGCCGAAGAAGAGCCCCTCCAGCAGGTGCGCCGCCATCGGGAACCACTCCCGCATGATGTCCGCGAACGACTCCGCGGGCAGCACGAAGAACCGCGTCGGCTCGGTCACCCGCATGGTGTTGACGTACGTCTGGGGGACCCGGTCGCCCAGATACGCCTGCATGGCACCCGCGTACACACCGCGCTGCGAGGTCCGGCTGACCTCCACGTCGTCGCCGCCCACCCGCCGGTACAGGACGACGGTGCCCTCCACCATCACGTAGAAGCAGGTGGCCGGATCGCCCTCGGTGTACACCGGGCCGGGTTCGAAGCGCTCCATGCGTCCTTCGGCGCACAGCCGTCCCAGCTGCTCGGGGGAGAGCTTCTCGAAGAGGAACAGCGAACCGATCTCGTGCGGGTCGCAGGGCATCGGCTGGGCGCTCATGACTGCTCCAGATAGCGGTGGACGAGCATCACGGCCATGGCTCCCTCTCCTACGGCGGACGCCACGCGCTTCGCCGACTCGGCGCGCGCGTCGCCCGCCACGAACACGCCGGGAACGCTGGTCTCCAGGTGGTACGGCGGCCGGTCGAGCTCCCACTCGGGCGGCGGCCCGCCGTCCGGTGTCAGGTCGGGACCGGCCAGGATGAAGCCGTCCTCGTCCCGCAGGATCGTTCCCTCCAGCCAGTCGGTCAGCGGGGCCGCGCCGATGAAGACGAACAGCCACTGGGCGTCGACGTCCTCGGAGGCACCGGTCACCGCGTCCCGGAGGGTCAGCCGCTCCAGGTGGTCCGCACCGTGCGCCTCCTCGACGACGGTCCGGGGCCGCACGGTGATGTTCGGCGCCTCCTCGATCTGCTGGATCAGGTAGTGCGACATCGACGCCGTCAGAGACTCGCCGCGCACCAGCAGCGTCACCGACTTCGCGCCCCGCGCCAGGAACACCGCGGCCTGGCCGGCGGAGTTCGCGCCGCCGACGACGTACACGTCCTGGCCCTCGCAGGACGAGGCCTCGGTGAGGGAGGAGCCGTAGTACACCCCGCGCCCGGTCAGGTCCTCGCAGCCCGGCGCTCCCAGCTGCCGGTACGACACACCGGTCGCGAGGATGACGCTGTGCGCCGCGACGGCCGAGCCGTCCGAGAAGCGCACCACGCGTGCCGGCCCCTGCACCTCGAGACCCGTGACCTCGCGTGCGGTGAGGATCTCGGCGCCGAAACGCGTCGCCTGGCGGCGGGCGCGCTCGGTGAGCTGCGCACCGGACACGCCGTCCGGGAAGCCGAGGTAGTTCTCGATCCGGGAGCTCTGGCCGGCCTGTCCTCCGGTCGCCGACCTTTCGACCAGTACGGTGCGCAGCCCCTCCGAGGCCCCGTACACCGCCGAGCCGAGACCCGCCGGCCCGCCGCCGATCACCACCAGGTCGTAGAACTCGGCCGTCGGCGTGGTCGCGAGCCCCACCCGCGCGGCCAGTTCGGGCGGTTCCGGCGCGGTCAGCGCGGTGCCGTCCGGCGTCACCACCAGCGGCAGCCGACGGCCGTCGGCCCCGGCCGCGGCAAGGAGCCGCCGTCCCTCGGGCTCGTCCGAGGAGTACCAGCGGTACGGCACCTGGTTGCGGGCCAGGAACTCGCGCACCCGCGAGGAGGGCGCCGACCAGCGGTGCCCGACGACCTTGGTGGCGGGCACCGGCCGGTAGTCGCTGGACCGCCAGGCGCTGAGGAGGTCGTCCACGACCGGGTAGAGCTTCTCCTCCGGCGGGTCCCACGGCTTGAGCAGGTAGTGGTCGAGGTCGACGACGTTGATCGCGTCGATGGCCGCGTTGGTGTCGGCGTACGCGGTCAGCAGCACGCGCCGCGCACCCGGGTACACGCCGAGCGCCTGTTCGAGGAACTCGACGCCGTTCATCTGCGGCATGCGGTAGTCGGCGAGGATCACGGCCACCAGGTCGCCCCGCAGCTTCAGCTCGCGCAGCGCCTCCAGCGCGGACCCGCCGGACTCGGCGCGTACGATCCGGTACCCGCCGCCGTAGCGGCGCCGCAGGTCACGGGCGATGGCGCGGGAGACTCCGGGATCGTCGTCCACGGTCAGGATGACGGTCCGTGCCGCGTCGGTGCCCTCTGCCATGTATCTCCGCCCTGCGTGCTCCGGACGCCCGGCCACGGCGAGCCGCCCGCGCCGGTTCCCGCCCATCGTATGTTCGATCGCCCGTGCCCGCCCGTGCCCCGGCCTGCCCGCCCGTGTCCGTTCGCACCCGGCCCGCCTGTCCGCCGTGCCCGCCCGTGCCGGCCTGCCCCGGCCTTCGTCAGAAGCCCCGACGTCCCGCCGCCATGGGAGGAGAGACTGACCGGAGCCGAATCGTCGACACAGGGAGACGCACACGCATGAACACGCCGGTATCGCGAACGGGAGCGGGACACCGCCCCGAGGAACCAGCCGTACGGATCGGTGCTCTCGTCCCGCTGTCGCCGCCGGGGTGGGTCGAGGCCGGCAGGCATCTGCTCGCGGGTCTCGAGCTGGCCGTCGGCGAGGTCAACGAGGCCGGCGGGATGGACGGGCGGCCGATCGAGCTGGTCGTCCGTGACACCGCGGCCGATCCGCGGAAGGCCGCGGCAGCCGTGGACGAACTCGCCGGTCTGGGCGTCGTGGCTGTGGCGGGGGAGTACCACAGCGTCGTCGCCCGCGCCGCTGCCGCGAGGGCCGACGCGCTCGGCCTGCCCTTCCTCTGCTCGTCGGCGGTCCTCGACGGTCTCACCGAGGAGCCGACGGACCGGGTCGCCCGCCTCGCCCCGGCGCAGTCGCACGGCTGGCGGCTCTACGCGGACTTCCTCCTCGGCGCCGGCCACCGGCGCATCGCCGTCGCCACCCAGCCCAGCGTCTACTGGGCTTCCGGCATCCGCATCCTCCGGGACCACCTCTCCGCACGCGGTGGCACCGTGACCGAGCTCGACGCGGTCGCGCTCGACCCGGCCGCCCTGTGCGACGAACTCGTCGCCGCCGGCGCGACGGCCCTCCTGCTGCTGGTCGGGTTCCCGGAGCCGGCGGTGTCCATCGTCAAGTCCGTCCGCCACGACGAGCGCCTCGCCGGGGTGCTGATCGGCGCTCCGGCGGGACAGCCGGAGTTCGCCGACTGGGCGGCCGCGCTGGGCGGCGACGGTGCCGCGGTCCCGTTCCTGCGCTACCTGCCCGAGCGCCTCGGCCCGCTGGGCGCACGAGTCGAGACGGCCCTGCGCGAGCGACTGGCCGGGGCGCCGTCCTTCGTCGCGTTCGAGGGTTACGACACCGTCGTGGTCCTGGCCGACCTGCTGCGTTCCCACGGTCCGGACCGGGCGCGCCTCGCGGAGTCCTGGCCGCAGGCCGAGGTCGAGGGGACGCGCGGCCGGATCCGGTTCTCCCGTACGCCCGGCACCGGCGTGTGGCAGTGGGTGTGGCCACCGGTCCAGGTCGTGGACCGGGACCCGGCCGGCCCCGAGCGGTTCCGCGTCCTCCACTCCGGCTGAGGGAGCGGGCGGCCCTCCGTTTAAGCGGTGACGAAAATGTGGTGGGCGGAGCCGTGCGCGGCGGAAGCTCTTCACGGCACCCGGCCGGGGAAGCCGACCACATCATTCCTTCCGACGACGGGACGGCCATGACTCGTACGAACACCGCCTGCGCAGTGCGGACCGAAGCGGGGCCCGACGTGAGGACCGGAGCGAGGACCGCCCGCGGCCGCGCCGGCCGGCGCCTCAAGGGTCTCGTGCTCGGCCTCACCGCGCTCGCGCTCGGCCTCACGGGGACCGCCGCGACGACCGCGCCGGCCGCTGCCGCGCCACTGGTCCTCACCGGGTCCTCCTTCACCGGCGACGAGCGCGCCGAACTGATCAAGAAGGAGGACGGCTTCCGGATCTGGAAGAACACCGGTGGCCAGAACCTGGGATGGCCCTGGGGCGAGAACACGGTCAACGGCAGCGGGTGGAGCGGCGCCGACGCCCGCAGCGTGTACTTCGCCGACCTCGACGGCGACGGCCGCAAGGACCTGATCAACCTGTCCGGCGACAGCTTCCGCGTCTGGTACCACAACGGGGCCGCGTTCGGCTCGAACCCGTGGACCGGAGACTTCCGGACCGGCAGCGGGTGGTCCGGGTACGACCCGTCGAGCATCTGGTTCGCCGACATCACGGGTGACGGTCAGGCCGACCTCGTCCAGAAGTCCGGCGACGCGCTCCGCTACTACCGGAACCTCGGCGACGGTGCGAGCTGGGCCGGTGCGGTGACCATGGGCTACGGCTACTCCGGGCGCGACCCGCGCTCCATCTGGTTCGCCGACCTCAACGGCGACCAGCGGGCCGAACGCATCGAACTGTCCCAGGGCTCCTTCCTCGTCGCCCCCAACACCAACGGCCACACGGGCGGTTGGCCGTGGGGCGCCACCAGCTACTACACCGGCAGCGGGTGGTCGGGCCACGACCCGTCGAGCATCTGGTTCGCCGACATCACCGGCGACAACCGCGCCGACCTCGTGCAGAAGAACGGCGACGCCCTGAGGTACTACCCGAACACCGGCTCGGGCACCGGCGGCACGAGCTGGGGCGGCGCGGTCCACGCCGGCTCCGGCTGGTCGGCCTTCGACCCCAAGGGCATCTACTTCGCCTGACCGAGCCCACGGGGGAGAGGCCGGGGGGAACGGGGGAGCACGGGGGAACGGGGAAACGGGGGAGCACGGGGGAACGGGTGACGGCGTCCCCGGAGTCGGTCTACGGCTCCGGGGACGCCGTCACCGCCGTCCCCGCCACGCCCGTGCCCAGCAACTCCTCGGCCAGACTGGTCCGTTGGTGCAGCACCCAGCGGCCCGAGCGGCGCGAGGTCACCAGCCGGCAGCGGCGCAGCACCGCGAGGTGCTGCGAGACCGCCGCCGCGCTGAGATCGAGGTAGGCCGCGAGCTGGGTGGTCGACAGCGGCAGGTCGAGGTGGGTGAGCAGGGCGGCCCGGCTGCGCCCCATCAGGTCGCCGAGCGGCTCGGCGGACGCGTCGGACGACTGCTCCGTCCACAGCCGGCCGATCCCGCGCGGCGAGTACGTGAGCGTCGGCTGGTACGGCTCGTTGTGCAGGACGAGCAGGCGGGGCCAGGCGAACACACAGGGCACGAGCAGCAGTCCCGCACCGGCGGCCTCGCGCCGGGCGGAGTGGAGCGGCTTGTCGATGCGGAGCCGGTCCACCTCGTAGCGCGCCTCGGGGTGGAGGTCGTCGAAGACCTTGGCGAGACCGCCGGTCGTCAGCTGCTGTGCCCGGTGGGCGATGTCGGCGTCGTCGAGGGCCCGCAGCCGGGGCCAGACCGGCTCGACGGCGGCCCGCCAGTAGACGGCCATGGTGTCGACGACACGGGGCAGTTCGTGGTCGGGATCCTCGTACAGGGGGCGGAGCACGGCCGGCAGCTCGCCGTCGGTGCGCAGCTCGTCGAGCGAGGTGCGCACGACCTCGCCGGGCGTGGCGGCGATCGCCGCCAGCTCGTGTCCGAAGTTCCCGGTCAGCGCCTCCGGCGGCGGAGCGAGGAAGTCCGGCACGATCCGCGGACCCCGCGCCAGCGCCAGCAACACCCGCAGATCGAGCCCGGTCACCCGCGGCGCCGCGAACTCCAGCCACGGCCGGTGCACCAGCGGCCGGCGCGTCCCGGCGAGCACGGGCACGCTGTGCACCAGCTCCTCGAGCGGTGAGCGCGCGAAGCGTATCCGCGTCAGATCGTCGGGCCCGAAGATGATGTCGATCACGCGTCGGAGCGTACCGAACGTGCGATCGGCCGGAGGCGGGTGCGAGCGGTCGCGGGGTCCACACGCGCACCCTCCGGTGCGCAGGGGAGGCCGGCGAGGCGTCTTTCCAGCACGCTGCGGCGAGCCGCAAGCGGATGCGGACGCCCTCGCGCCGGGCGACGACGAAGCCGGTCCGCGCCAGTGTCCGGAGGGGACCGAGGCGCCGGCCAGGTCGAGCCCTGCGGCCTTCGTGTGCGCGCCGACGGCGCGCTCGCCCCGGGCGGGCGGGTCGAGCGGTTCCCGGGCGCCCACCGCCGGCCGGCGCCTTGCCGCGCGCCGCGAACGCGTCGTGGAGCGCGGCCTTGGTCCCGGCCCCGGCGCCGGTCCTGGTCCCGCTCTTCGCAGCGTCCCCGATTGCTTCCTCCCGGCATCTGTGGATTGCTGGAACTGAAGCCCCCGCGGCCTCCACGGCCCCGGAAAGGAGGGCACCATGGGCTTCGCCGACGATCATCTGGTCCCGCTGGTCGACCAAGGCCTCGGCAACAGCGCCTACCTCCTGGACCTGGGCGACGGACGCGCGCTGGCCGTCGACGCCGCGCGTGACCTGCGCGCCCTCCACGCCGCCGCCGAACGGCGCGGACTGGCCGTCGCGTACGCCGCCGACACCCACCTGCACGCCGACTTCCTGTCCGGCGCCGTCCAGCTCGGCCACGAGCACGGCGCCACGGTGCTCGCCTCCGCCGCCGGTCGCCGCGCCTTCGCCCACCGAGGGCTCGACGACGGCGACGAGGTCGACCTCGGCGGGCTGACGCTGCGCGCCCTCGCCACGCCCGGGCACACCGACGAGCACCTGTCCTTCCTGCTCCTCGACGGCCGCCGGGAGCTCGGCGTCTTCACCGGCGGCTCGCTGATCGTGAACTCCGCCGCCCGTACCGACCTCCTCGGCGCCGACCGCACCGAGGAACTCGCCCGCGCCCAGTACCGCTCCCTCCGCAGACTGGCCGAGCTGCCGGACGGGACCGCGGTGTGGCCCACGCACGGCGCCGGCTCCTTCTGCTCGGCCCCGCCCGGCGACGAGCGCACCTCCACCATCGGCGCCGAGAGGCGGGCGAACCCCCTGCTCGCCGCCCGCGACGAGGACACCTTCGTACGGCAGCTGCTCGCGAGCCTCGGCACGTACCCCGCCTACTTCGACCGGCTCGCCGAGGTCAACCGGCGCGGCCCCGCCGTGCTGACCGGGACCCCGCTCCTGGCGGAGCTGTCCGCCGAACAGGTCCGCGCCCTCATGGCCGACGGCGGCCACGTCGTCGACGTACGTCCCACCGCCGAGTACGCCGCCGGCCACGTCCACGGCTCCCTTTCCAACCCGCTGCGCGGCCAGTTCGCCACGTGGCTCGGGTGGCTCCTGCCCGACACCGCGCCGCTCGCCTTCGTCACGGGCGAGGGCCAGGATTTGGGCGAGCTCGTCTGGCAGGCGTACAAGATCGGGTACGAGCGGCTGGCCGGACGTCTGGCGGGAGGCATGCCGGCCTGGCTCGCCGACGGCAACGGGCAGACCACCACCGCCTTCGTCACCGCCGACCGGACGGGCAGCCGCCCGTACCTCGACGTCCGCCAGGCCTCGGAGTTCACCGCCGGACACGTCCCCGGGGCGCTCCACGTCGAACTCGGCGGGCTCCGCCGTGTCGCCGCCGACGTCCCCGACGGGGTCGTCGTGGCCTGCAGCCGGGGCGTGCGCGCCATGACCGCCGCCAGTCTCCTCGAACGCGCCGGTCACACCCGTCTCGTGGTGCTCCGCGGCGGACCCGCCGACTACGCCGCCGCCCACGGCCTGTCCCTCTCCCCGGGCCCGCGGAACGCCGGCTCCTGAGGCCGCGGCCCCGGCCTCAGGCCCCGCATCGGCCCGCAGCCGCGGCCATCCGCCACCGGAGCCTCCGGCCTCCTGCGGAACCCGACGGATCAGGACCAACTTCCGTTGATCCATTGACGTCCCGAGAGTCCACTCCTACGTTTTCGTTCGGACATACGGCTGTTGGTCGATATTTCGAACGAAAGGGAGTCGCGTGCCCCACGCCGAGCCCACCGAGCCCGCCGAGCGCACCGAGCGCACCGGGCCCACTGAGCCCACTGAGCGCCCCGAGCGCCTTCAGCGCACCGAACGCGCCACTCGCACCGCCCGATTCACCCTCGATCCCGACTTCACCGTCGGTCCCGTCGATCCGCGCCTCTTCGGCTCCTTCGTCGAGCACCTCGGGCGCTGCGTCTACACCGGCATCCACGAGCCCGGCCATCCCGCCGCCGACGAGGACGGACTGCGCACCGACGTCCTGGAGCTGGTCCGCGAACTCGGCGTCACCGCCGTGCGCTATCCCGGCGGCAACTTCGTCTCCGGCTACCGCTGGGAGGACGGCGTCGGGCCGGTCGAGCAGCGGCCGCGCCGGCTCGACGCGGCCTGGCGCTCCACCGAGACCAACCGCTTCGGCCTGAGCGAGTTCATGGCCTTCCTGCGCAAGATCGGCCCGCGGGCCGAGCCGGTGATGGCGCTCAACCTCGGCACCCGCGGCATCGAGGAGGCCATGGACCTCGTCGAGTACGCCAACCACCCGGGCGGCACCGAACTGTCCGACCGCCGCATCGCGCACGGCGACGCGAACCCCTTCGGCATCCGCCTCTGGTGCCTCGGCAACGAGATGGACGGCACCTGGCAGACGGGTCAGAAGACGGCGGCGGAGTACGGCCGGCTCGCCGCCCAGGCCGCCCGCGCCCTGCGTCAGATCGACCCCGGCCTCGAACTCGTCGTCTGCGGCAGCTCGGCGCGCGACCTGCCCACGTTCGCCGCCTGGGAGGCGACCGTCCTGGAGGAGACGTACGAGGTCGTCGACCACGTGTCCCTGCACGCCTACTACGAGGAACAGGACGGCGACCGCGACTCCTTCCTCGCCTCCGCCGTCCACATGGAGGCCTTCATCCGGGAGGTGATCGCCACCTGCGACCACGTCGGGGCCCGGCTCAAGTCCCCGAAGCGGCTCACCCTTTCCTTCGACGAGTGGAACGTCTGGTACCAGCGCCGCCCCAACCCGCACCCGGTGGAGGACTGGCAGGAGGCGCCCCGCCTCCTGGAGGACGTCTACACGGTGACCGACGCCGTCGTCCTCGGCACCCTTCTGATCACCCTGCTCCGCCACGCCGACCGGATCGCCGTGGCCTGCCTCGCCCAGCTCGTCAACGTGATCGCACCGATCATGACCGAGCCCGGCGGTCCCGCCTGGCGTCAGACCGTCTTCCATCCCTTCGCCCAGGCCGCGCGCCACGGGCACGGCACGGTCCTCGACGTGCGCGTCGACGCGCCGACGTACCCGACGCCGAAGTACGGGGACGTGCCGCTGCTGCACGCCACGGCCGTGCGCGGCGAGGACGGGACCGTGACCGTCTTCGCCGTGAACCGCGACCAGCGCGCCGAACTGCCCCTGGAAGTCGCGCTGCGGGGGCTCGACGTGAGCCGCGTGGTGGAGCACACCGCGCTCGCCGACGCGGACCCCGAGGCCCGCAACACCCTCGACGCACCGGACCGGGTGGTGCCGCACGCGGTCGAGGGTGCGGGCGTCGCCGACGGCCGACTGCGGGCCGTACTGGAGCCGATGTCCTGGAACGTCATCCGGCTGGCGTGACCGACCGGCCGCCCGACCGGCCGCCTGACCGACAGGCCTGACCGGCCGGCCGACCGACCGCTGGACCGACCGGCCTGACCGGCCGCCCGCCCGACCGGCCCGACCGGCGAGACCGTCCGGCGTCTCGTCGGGAGGTCGTTGAATCCTTTCATGTGGCTAGGCGTCCGCGACCTCGTCCAGCGCTTCGAGAGATCCCGGAGATCCTGTCCGAAGCGTTGACGGAGCTGGCCGACGACCCTACTTTGTCCCAGCAAGCGCTTTCCTGAAACGTTCTAATCACGCGCGGGAGGACGAACTGTGCGTACGCAAGGCACTGTTGACCGTCGGGGTCTGCTGAAGGTCGCGGGCGGATCCATGGCGGCCCTCGGCCTGACCGCGGCGGGCTGCGGCACCGGATCCGGCTCGGAGGGCGGCACCGTCACCCTCCGGTACGCCTGGTGGGGCTCCGACGACCGGGCCAAGCGGATCAACCGGTCGATCGCGCTCTTCGAGAAGAAGTACCCGAAGATCAAAATCAAGACCGACTTCCAGCCCTACGCCGACTTCTGGAAGAAGTTCAACACCCAGGCCTCGGGCGGGAACCCACCGGACGTCTTCCAGAACGCCATCGGCTTCCTGCGCAAGTACGACAAGAAGAACGTCCTCCTCGACCTGCGCGGGCAGGTCGAGGCCGGGAACCTCCGACTCGACGGGTTCCGCGCCGGACTCGAGAGGTTCGGCGAGGTCGACGGCAAGCTGCTCGGCATCCCCGTCGGCAGCAACTCCATGGCCCTCGTCGTCGACCAGACCGTGTTCACCCGGGCCGGCGTGCACCCGAAGCCCGGCTGGACCTGGGACGAGTACCACGCGGCCCTCGCCAGGATCCAGGACGGTCAGGGCCGGGCCGGCGACGCGGGCCCGTACGGGATCATGTACCTCTACGACCTCTACCTCCGCCAGCACGGCAAGGCCTTCTTCACGACCTCCGCACTCGGCTTCACCGAGACCGACCTGACGGACTGGTGGACCAAGGCGTTCGAGCGCGTCAGGTCCGGCCTCTACGCCGACCCGAAGAAGACCATCCAGGCCAAGCCCAAGTCGGCCGTCACCGCCGGACTCGCCGGCTGCGAGTTCACCTGGGACAACTTCTCCGTCCGCTACAGCTCCGAGGGGAAGAGCCAGTACGGGCTCGCCCCCATACCCACCACCGACGGCCACAAGACCGGCCAGTACCTCGGCTCCCTCATGCTCAGCGGCTCCAGGCGCACCAAGCACCCCAAGGAGGTCGCCCGGTTCATCGACTTCATGGTCCACGACCCCGAGGTCGCGAAGATCATGGGCTACGACCGCGGAGTCCCCTCGACCGTCGCCCAGTACGAGGCGTACGTGCCCTCCGACCCGGTCGGCAGGCAGATCGCCGCCTACGAGAAGCAGCTGGTCGAGTCGCGGGTCCTGGAGCCGATCACCCCGCACCCGGCCGGCGCCGACGTCGTCGAGGCCGCCTTCCTGCGGCTCTCCGAGGAGATGTCCCTCGGCACCCGGCCGGTCGCGGACGCGGTGGAGCAGTTCTTCACCGAGGCGAAGACGGCCCTCGCCGCCTGATGGACGCCGCCGTGACCTCCGTACGGACAGGCCCGGCACCCGGGTCCCCGCCGGGCCCGCCGGGCCCCGCACCCGCGCCGTCGCCCACCCCCGGACGGGCGGCGCCGCGCCGCGCGGCCCGGCCCCGCCGCGAGAACCTCGCCGGCTACCTGTTCCTCTCCCCGTGGATCACGGGCTTCCTGCTGCTCACCGCGGGACCCATGGTCGCCTCGCTCTACTTCGCCTTCACCGACTACAACCTCTTCGACGCCCCGAAGTGGATCGGCCTCGACAACTTCACCGAGATGTTCGGCGACCCCCGCTGGCGCACCTCCGTGAAGGTGACCAGCTGGTACGTGGTCGTCGGCACCCCGCTCAAGCTGGCCGCGGCCCTCGGCGTGGCACTGCTGCTCAACCAGAGCCGGCGCGGCCAGGGCTTCTACCGGGCCGCGTTCTACGCCCCCTCGCTCATCGGCGCCAGCGTCTCCGTCGCCATCGTGTGGCGGGCGCTGTTCTCCGACGGCGCCGCCGTCGACCGCGCGCAGCAGGCCCTCGGCCTCGCGCCCGGCGGCTGGATCGGCGACCCCGGCCGCATCATCTACGCCCTGGTGGCGCTGACCGTCTGGCAGTTCGGCGCCCCGATGGTCATCTTCCTGGCCGGGCTCAAGCAGGTGCCGCGGGAGCTGTACGAGGCCGCCCAGGTCGACGGCGCGGGACCGTGGCGGCGGTTCTGGAACATCACCCTGCCGATGATCTCCCCGGTGCTCTTCTTCAACGTGCTCCTGGAGACCATCCACTCCTTCCAGATCTTCGGCTCCGCCTACATCATCGGCAGCCAGGGCAACGCCTGCGGCCCGGCCGACGGCACCCTCGTCTACACCTGCTACCTCTACATCCAGGGCTTCGAGAACAGCCGCATGGGCCTGGCCTCGGCGATGGCCTGGATGCTGCTGCTCGCCGTCGGACTGGTCACGGCGGTGCTGTTCTGGTCCCAGCGGCGCTGGGTGCACTACGAGGAGGACGCCCGATGAGTCCCAAGGCGGCTTCCGCGGCCTGGCACGCCGGGGCGCTCGCCGTCCTCGCCGTCGTCCTCTACCCCGTGGTGTGGGTCGTGGGCGGCTCCTTCAAGCCCAACGACGAGATCGTCGGCAGCCCGGAGCTGTTCCCCGCCGACCCCATCACCGACAACTACCGGCGGCTCGCGGACGGGATCGCGGACATCCCCGTCTCGACGTTCTTCGGCAACTCCCTTTTCCTCGCCGTCGGTTCGGTGGTCGGCGTGCTCGCCTCCAGCTCGCTCGCCGCCTACGCCTTCGCCAAGGTCGGGTTCGCCGGGCGCGGTCTGTTC
Source organism: Streptomyces sp. NPDC012637 (assembly GCF_042954805.1). NCBI lineage: Bacteria > Bacillati > Actinomycetota > Actinomycetes > Kitasatosporales > Streptomycetaceae > Streptomyces > Streptomyces sp. NPDC012637. Next base: position 487,892 of record NZ_JBIBDS010000001.1, on the reverse strand, counting down.
TTCACGCTGATGATCGGCACGCTGCTGCTCCCGTACCACGTGCTCCTCATCCCGCAGTACGTGCTGTTCCAGAAGCTCGAACTCATCAACACCTACACGCCGTTGCTGCTCGGCAAGTACCTGGCCGCCGACGCCTTCTTCGTCTTCCTGATGCTCCAGTTCATGCGCGGACTGCCGAAGGAGCTGGACGAGGCGGCCCGGCTCGACGGCTGCGGCCATCCGCGGATCTACTGGTCGATCGTGCTGCCGCTGTGCCGGCCGGCGCTCATCACCAGCGCGATCTTCACGTTCATCAACGCGTGGAACGACTTCCTCGGCCCCCTCATCTACCTCAACGAGCCCGAGAAGTACACCGTCTCGCTGGGGCTGAAGATGTTCGTCGACCAGGACGGCGTCGCCAACTACGGCGGCATGATCGCCATGTCCCTGGTGGCGCTGCTGCCCGTCGTCGCCTTCTTCCTCGCCTTCCAGCGCTACCTCATCGACGGCATGGCCACCTCGGGGCTCAAGGGATGAGCGCCTCGCGTCAGCAGGCGCGCGTCCCGGACGCGGCGTGGGGGCGATTCCTGGAGCGCTTCGGGATCTTCGCGGAGTGCCTCCTCGTGGGCGTGTGGATCGCGGTCGCCGCGCTCCCGCTGGTCACCGTGCCGGCGGCGCTGGCCGCCGGGGCGAGCCACCTGAGGCGCTGGACGGACGGCGAGGCCGCGGGACTCCGGTTCTTCGCCGGTGACCTGCGGGCCGCGCTGCGCGCGGGCGGCTGGGCGGCGGGGCTCGGGCTCTGGGCCGGGCTCGGGCTGCTGGCGGCCGATCTCGCCGTCGTTCGGGGCGGGGGGCTGCCCGGTGGGCGGGGCGTCGGGGCCGTCGGGGTCCTCGCGGGGCTGTGGGCCGCCGTCGCCCTGCTGCGGGCCTGTGGCGCCTGGCGGGCGGGAGCCCGCTGGGGCGGGCTGCTCGCGGCCGGCGGCCGCCGGACCCTGCGGGATACGGCCGGGTCCCTCCTGGTCGTCTGCGGGTTCGCCGTCGTCGGCGCCTCGGCCTGGTTCTCGGCGCCGTTGGCCGTGCCGGCGCTTGGTGTATGCGTCGCTGCCGTTCTGGCGGTCGAGCGGCGCACGGCCCCGCCCGCCGCCGTGTAGGGCTGCCGCCGGTTCGACCCGTCGTGGTGGCGCGTGGGTCGCTCCGTGGTCCGCGTTCGGGACCGCATGACGCACGGCGCGGTCCGGCTCGTCGCGTGCCGAACGCCCTTCTCCCGCGCCACGAATCACGCTTCACGTCCCCGACGCGGCCCCCGCTTCCGTTCGTCTTTCGTCGAAAGGTTCGCTCATGTCCGCCCTACCTCGTCGTTCCCTTCTCAAGGCGGCCGCCGTCGCCGGAGCCGCCGCGCAGTTCAGCCGGGTGCTCGGGCGCGATGCCCAGGCCGCTCCCGCCGCCGAGGCCGTTCCCGAGGCCGTTCCCGAGGGCCGGCCCGCCACCATCGGCTGGCTGGAGCCCGGCGGGCTCGGGGCTGCCGCCGGCTCCACCTTCGGCGTCGCCTGGCCCAAGGGCGTCCACGCGGGTGACACCGCCTTCACCCTGACCTCCGCCGACGGCGACCCCGTGCCCGTACAGACGTGGACGACCGCGCGCTGGCCCGACGGTTCGCTCAAGTGGACCGCGCACGCCGTCGGGCCCGGCGCGGGCGGCATCGAGCGCTTCAGCCTCGCACCCGGAACCCCCGCCACGGCTGCGGAGTCCGTCACCGTCTCCGCGAACGACCGGCGGATCACCGTCGATACCGGTGTCGTCCGCGTGGTGGTCTCCCGGGACGGTGGGAAGCTCGTCGAGTCCGTCACCCGTGGTGGTGTGAAGATCGCCACCGACGGGCGGCTCGTGCTGCTGCGGCAGAGCGACATCGACGACGGCGACCAGGGCAACGCCAAGTGGGAGCGGTTCGACGGCGAGATCTCGGGTGCCGTGGTGGAACAGGACGGTCCTGTGCGGGCCGTTGTCCGGATCGACGGGAAGCACCGGAAGGGGAGCCGCAGCTGGCTGCCGTTCTGCGTGCGGCTCTACTTCCACGCTGGATCCGAGTCCTTCCGCATGGTCCACACCATCACCTTCGACGGTGACCAGAACAAGGACTTCATCCGCGGGCTCGGCGTTCGCTTCGGCGTGCCGATGCGCGACGCCCCTTACGACCGTCACGTTCGTCTCGCGGGTGAGGGCGCGGGGTTCCTCACCGAGGCCGTGCAGGGCGTCACCGGGCTGCGCCGTGACCCCGGCGCCGCCGTCCGCAAGGCCCAGGTCAGAGGGGAGAAGCTGCCCGACCCCGCCACCTGGGACCAGCGGGTCACCAGCCGGATGCAGTACGTCCCCACCTGGGGCGACTACAGCCTCGCCCAGCTCTCCGCGGACGGGTTCGCGATCCGCAAGCGCACCAAGGCCGGCCACGGCTGGATCCCCGCCGGCGGGGGCCGGCGCGCGAGCGGCTTCGGATACGTCGGGGGCGTCAGCGGCGGACTCTCGTTCGGGCTGCGGGACTTCTGGCAGAAGCACCCCGCCCAGCTGGACGTCCGCGGCGCCGCCGGTGACGAGGCCGAGGTCACCCTCTGGCTCTGGTCACCCGAAGCGCAGCCCATGGACCTGCGCTTCTACCACGACGGCATGGGCCAGGACACCTACGCCGAGCAGCTCGAAGGCCTGAACATCACCTACGAGGACCACGAACCCGGGTTCGGCACCCCGTACGGCATCGCCCGTACCAGCGAGCTGATGTTCTGGGCCAACGCGGGCACGCCCGGTGCCGGCGTCCTCGTCGCCCAGGCCGCCGCCGTACGGACTCCGCCGCAGCTCGCCGCGAGTCCGGAAGACCTCGCCCGTGCCCGGGTGTTCGGCGGGCTGTTCGCCCCCGTCGACCGTTCCACCGCGGCCAGGGCGAAGATCGAGGACCGCCTCGACTACCTCTTCGCCTACTACAGGGACCAGGCCGAACAGCGCCGCTGGTACGGCTTCTGGGACTACGGCGACATCATGCACACCTACGACGAGGACCGGCACCAGTGGCGGTACGACGTCGGTGGCTACGCCTGGGACAACTCCGAGCTCTCGCCCGATCTCTGGCTCTGGTACGCCTATCTGCGCTCCGGCCGGGCCGACATCTTCCGGTTCGCCGAGGCCATGACCCGGCACACGGGTGAGGTCGACGTGTACCACCTCGGCACGTGGGCGGGCCTCGGCACCCGGCACGGCGTCCAGCACTTCGCCGACAGCGCGAAGCAGCAGCGCATCTCCACGGCCGTCTACCGCCGTCCCTACTACTTCCTCACCGCCGACGAGCGCGTCGGCGACCTCATGCACGACTTGGTCGACTCCGACGAGACCTTCCTCGTGCTCGATCCCATCCGCAAGATCCGCACCGAGCCCTACACCCCCGACCGCCACGCCCTCTCCGTCGGCTTCGGCACCGACTGGAGCGGCCTCGCCGCCGCCTGGCTCACCGAGTGGGAGCGCGGCGGCCCCAAGGCCGCCAAGGCCGAGGCCCGGCTGCGGTCCACCATGGAGACCATCGCCGCCCAGCCCAACGGCTTCGTCCAGGGCACCGGTCTGTACGACCTGGACACCGGCCGCTTCGCCGTCGCCGACAAGGCCGTCGTCGGTGTCTCCCACCTCTCCGCGATGTTCGGGCTCGTCGAGATGTGCGCCGAGCTCATCGACCTCGTCGACATGCCCGCGTTCAAGGAGGCCTGGCTCGACTACTGCCGCTACTTCAACGCCACCAAGGCCGAACAGGCCGCCCGGTACGGCCAGAACTTCGGCACGCTCCTGCTCTTCCAGGGCCACTCCCGCCAGGACGCCTACGCGGCCGCCCAGTTGAACGACGTCAGGCTCGCCCAGCGTGCCTGGGCCAAGTTCGACAAGAGCGACGGCTACACCGCCGCCATGGTCTGGGACAAGACGCCCGTCCAGGGCTCCGACTCGCTCGAACCCGGCTACGAGCACCTGTGGATCAGCACCAACACCACCGCCCTGTACGGCCTCGCCGCCATCCAGAACCTCGCCCTCGTCGGCGACCAGCTCCCGAAGTGACCTCCGGGAGGATGATGAGAACCGGGAGGAAGATGATGAGAAGGACCGTTCTCGTCCTCGCGTCGGCGACTCTGGTCGCCGCGCTCGCCGCCGCACCCGCCGTCCCCGCCGACGGGCCCTACGGCCAGGGGCTCGACCACTGCGCCCCCAGGGCAGCCCAGGGGCTCGCCTGCCACTTCGACGTCGCCCCCGGAACGTACGACGTCACCGTGACCCTCGGCGGCGACACCGCCGGGGCGACCGCGGTCTCCGGCGAGACCCGGCGGGCCCTGCTCGCCGAGACCGCCACCGGGGCGGGGGAGCGGGTCAGGCGCTCGTTCACCGTCGACGTCCGCGACCCCGAGGGCGAGCCCACCGGGGCCGTCGGAAGCCCCGGGCTCGACCTGGTGCTCGGCGGGACCGCGCCGCGCGTGGCCTCGCTGCGGATCACCCCCGCGCCGGCCGCCCGGAAGCTTTTCCTCGTCGGCGACTCGACCGTCTGCGACCAGCCCGGCGAGCCGTACACCGGCTGGGGCCAGATGCTCCCCGCCCTCCTGCGGCGCGGGATCGCCGTCGCCAACCACGCCGACTCCGGCGAGAGCACCACCACCTTCCTCGCCGACCCGGCGCTCTTCGACCGGGTCGAGGCCGCGATCCGCCCCGGCGACCTCGTCCTGATCCAGCTCGCCCACAACGACAAGCAGACCGACGCCGCCACCTACCGGGCCAACCTCACCACCCTGGTCGGGCGGGTACGGGCCCGGGGCGGCGAACCGGTCCTCGTCACCCCGGTCGTCCGGCGCTGGTTCAACACCGACGGCACCCTGAACAACGGCGTCGCCCTGCTCGTCAACGGCCTCGGCGTCGACCACCCGGCCGAGATCCGCGCCCTCGCTGCCGAGCTCGTGACCCCGCTCGTCGACCTCACCGCCCTCACCAAGGCGCGGGTCGAGGAGCTGGGGCCCGAGGCCTCCAAGGCGCTCTACCTGACGGCGGAGAAGCGGGACAACACCCACACCTCGGTGCGCGGCGCCACGGAGTACGCGGCCCTCGTCGCCGGTGAGCTGCGGGCCCGGGGCACCGTCCCGGAACCCCTGTTCCGCTGAAGGGCGGACGGGCCGGCCAGGCGGCGGCGGACGCCCGGCCGCGTACCCGTTCGGGCGCCCGGTGCGTGGGGCCGGGGATTCTGGTGTGGACTCGGGAACGGCCGGCCGAAGAGCCGGACGGCGGCGGGACGGCCGGCCGAGACCGTCACGCGCTCTGCCCGCCGCTCGCCGTGAACGTGAACGTGAACGAGAAGGAGGCGGGAGCGGCGGACAGCCGGTGCACCGGGAGCACGCCCGGGCCGCAGGACTGGGAGCCGATGCCGTGCTGCGCGTGGTCCAGGTGCAGCCAGAGGACGTCGCCCGGCACGAGGTCGGTGCCGTGGGCGGCCGCGTCCAGCTGTTCGGTCGTCCAGCGGCGGGCCGTGAACCAGAACGCCGGGTCGCCGGCGACGCGTACGCCGTCGGTCCCGCCGGACAGTTCCAGCCACCGGGTGTCGATCCGAGCCCCGTTCTCCTGCGGACGCACGTACGGGGTCTGGAGGCCGGCCACCGTCGACTCCCAGCGCCCGAGCCGGGCGGCCGCCCGCGTGTCCGGGTAGGCCTCCCCGGGCCCGCCCCCGTACCAGGCCACCCGGTCGAGGGTGCCCGGCAGGCCGAGCCGGACGCCGAGCCGGGGGAGCGGCACCGTCCACTCGCCTTCCGGAACGACGTCGACGTCGAGGCCGAGCGCGGTGCCGTCCGAGGTCCAGCGGTACGTGGCGGCGAGCCCGAGGTCCCGGCCCGCGGGCGCGACGCGCGACCGCACCGTGAGGGAGTCCGGCCCGACGCGCACCTCGTCGGTGCGGTGCCGCATCCGGTGCAGGCCCAGCGTCCGCCACAGCGTGCCGTAGCGGACGTCCGGCTGCCAGGGCGCGCCCTCGTCGTTGTCCGTCGGCGCGCGCCACACGTCGAGCCGGAGGCCCGTGACGGCCACGGCGCCGAAGGCCAGCGGTTCGCCGGTGCGGGCGTCGAACACGCCGGGGCCGAGGGTGATCCGGTCCGCCGCCCTGGCCGGCCGCGCGCCGGCCGGCGTCCGCGGCGCCGCCGCCGGTGCCGCGGCCGTGATCTGGCCCCAGGCGATCTCGTGCCCGGCGGGCGCCCACGCGGTGGCGCGGGCGAGCACCGCCCGTACGGTCCACACGGTCTCCGCCCCGGCCGGGTGCGCGGGCGGCTCGGGCAGCCGGACCGCCGCGCTCCGCCCGGCGGGCAGCGCGGGGACCTCCAGGAGGCCCTCGGCGAGGTCCTCGCCGTCGGCCCGGAACGACCAGGTGAAGGCGAGGTGCGCGAGATCGGCGACGTCGTGGCCGTTGGTGACCGAGACCGTGCCCGGCTCCTCCCCGGCCGCGATCCGCACCGGCTCGATCACCTTCTTGTACTCCAGCAGGCCCGGGGACGGCGTACGGTCCGGGAAGAGCAGCCCGTCACAGACGAAGTTCCCGTCGTGGAGCTCCTCGCCGAAGTCGCCGCCGTAGCCGTACCCGTACTCCGGGTGCACCAGGCCATGGTCGATCCACTCCCACACGAAGCCGCCCTGACACCGCTCGTGGGTCTCGAACAGCCGCTGGTACTCGGAGAGTCCGCCCGGACCGTTGCCCATCGCGTGCGCGTACTCGCAGAGGACGAGTGGCAGTCCGCGGCGCGCCTCCGGGCCCTCGTCGGCGCGCCGGCCGATCTCGTCGACCTCGGCGTGCGTCGGGTACATCCGTGAGTAGACGTCGGTGTCGGCGCACGAGCGGTCGCCCTCGTAGTGCACGGGCCGGGACGGGTCCCGCTCGCGGATCCACCGTGCCATCGCGGTCAGTCCGGCACCGGTGCCGCACTCGTTGCCCAGCGACCACAGGACCACCGAGGGATGGTTCTTGTCCCGCTCGACGAGCCGGGCCGCCCGGTCGTGCAGCGCCGGCGTCCAGCGCGCGTCGTCCACCGGGTTGCCCCGCCACGCCAGTTCCTCGAAGCCGTGGGTCTCCAGGTCGCCCTCGTCGACCACCCACAGGCCGTACTCGTCGCACAGGTCGAGGAAGGCGGGATGCGGCGGATAGTGCGAGGTACGGACGGCGTTGATGTTGTGACGCTTCATCAGTTCCACGTCCTCGCGCATCGTCGCGAGGTCCAGGCTCCGCCCGCGCTCCGGGTGGAACTCGTGCCGGTTGACGCCCCGGAAGAGGACGCGCCGGCCGTTGGCCTTCAGGACCCCGTCCTCGACGTACACCGAGCGGAACCCGATCCGCAGCGCGATCCGCTCCCCGCCGGCCGTCAGCTCGCCCTCGTACAGACGGGGGACCTCGGCGCTCCACGGCTCGACCGGGACCGTCGCCGTCCCGCCGGTCGCGAGGTCGAGACCCAGCTCGGGCACGGTCACCCGGCCGGGGACGTCGCAGTCGACGCGCAGGCCGCCCGTGCCCCCGGCGTGGTCGTACGAGGCGTGGACGAAGAAGTCGGCGGGCGCACCCTCCGGCCGGTGCAGGAGCGTGACGTCCCGGAAGATCCCCGGCAGCCACCACTGGTCCTGGTCCTCCAGGTAGGAGCCGGAGGACCACTGGTGGACGCGGACCGCGAGCACGTTGTCCCGTGCGCGCAGCAGCCGGCCCACGGCGAACTCGTGGGCCAGGCGGGAGCCCTTGAACTCTCCGAGCTCCGTTCCGTTGAGCCAGACCCGGGCGCAGGACTCCACGCCGTCGAAGCGGAGGACGGCTCCGCCCGTCGCGGGCCAGTCCCCGGGCAGGTCGAAGCGGCGCAGATGGTCGCCGGTGGGGTTCTCGGAGGGGACGCGCGGCGGGTCGACGGGGAAGGGGTAGACGACGTTGGTGTACGCCGGTGCTCCGTACGCGCCGTCCTTGCCCTGGAGGACCCAGTGGCCCGGCACGGTGATCCCGTCCCAGCCGCTCGCGTCGAAGTCCGCGGCGGCGAAGGAGTCGTCGTGGCCATCGGCGGCGGGCGAGAGGCGGAACGCCCACTCGCCGTTCAGGGAGAGGGAGGCGGCGTCGGAGCGGGCGTACCAGGCACGGGGCGGAAGCGTGCCGCGGCCGGGGGAGACGTCTTCGTACCAGGGCAGCGTGGACATGGTCCTCCTGTGGGGCACGGGAAGGGGCGGGGTTCTGTGTGGAGGGCGGGGCGCCGGCGGCTCGCGGCAAGCGCTTCCGGGCGGCTCCCATCCCATCGCGCCGTCCGTCCCCGCACAACCCCGGCCGGCCAGTGGACCCTTGGACTCTTCTCGTCCCGCGTGGACAGTTCTTGAATCGTTTCGATCCGGGCGGCAACCCCTGGCCGCTCGGCGGCGACCTACGGGCACACCGACCCCCACAGCCTCGAAGGAGCCGCACCGTGAACCCGTACGACACCCCCTCACACCCGCTCCGCCGTCGCACCCTGCTCGGCGCGGCAGCGGCCGGCACCGCCCTGGCCGCCACCGGCGGCCCCCGCCCCGCGCGCGCCGCGGCAGCCGCCTTCGGCTGGAGCGACGACGGCACCCAGTACGTCGTCGACACCGGCGCCGGTCTCGTCTTCAAGGTCTCCAAGTCCACCGGCGACCTCACCTCCCTCCTCTACAAGGGCAAGGAGTACGAGGGGTACGGCGGCAAGCACTCGCACGTCGAGTCCGGCCTCGGCCCGTCCACCGTCACCCTGCGGCAGGCCGGCTCCACCGTCCTCGTCACCGTCGTCCACGGCACGCTCCGCCACTACTACGCCGCCCGCGCCGGACTGAACAACGTGTACCTGTGGACCGACAAGGCCGACACGTCCTTCACCGCCACCCGCTACATCGTCCGCCTCAAGCCCGGCATCTTCCCCAACGAGGGCCCCGACTCCTGGGTCGAGGGCGCGGACACCGTCATCGAGGCCGGCGACGTCTGGCGGCGGGCCGACGGCCGGACCCGCTCCAAGCACTACTCGGGGCTGCGCGTCATGGACTACGACCACATCGGGTACACCACCGGAACCATCGGCCTCTGGATGGTGCGCTCCAACCACGAGAAGGCCTCCGGCGGCCCCTTCTACCGGTCCCTGCTGCGCCACTCCAACGAACTCGGCGTCGGGCTCTACGAGATCCTCCACTACAACCAGTCCCAGACGGAGGCGATGCGCCTCGGCCTCCAGGGCCCGTACGTCCTCGCGTTCACCGACGGCGGCACACCGGACCCCGCGCTGTTCCCCGCCGTCCACGACACCTCCTGGGTGGACGGCCTGGGCATCGCGGGATGGGTCGGAGCCGCGGGTCGCGGCCGGGTCGCGGGCGTCGGACTCGCCGGCATGGACCCGGCCCACCCGTACACGGTCGGCTTCGCCAACGCCGACGCCCAGTACTGGACCCGCGCGGCCGCCGGCACCGGAGCCTTCTCCTGCCGGGGCATGCTCCCCGGCACGTACACCCTCACCGTCCACAAGGGCGAACTCGCCGTCCACACGGGCACGGTGACGGTCACCGCGGGCACGGCGACCGCGCTCCACACGATCACCCTGACCGGCGACCCGAGCACCGCCCCCGCGATCTGGCGGATCGGCGACTGGAACGGCACGCCGGCCGGAACCAAGAACGCCGCCCTCATGACGTACGCCCACCCCGCCGACGTCCGCGCGGCCCCCTGGACCGGCAACGTCGTCCTCGACGGCACGGACGTGCGCTCGTCCTTCCCCTGCTACCTCTGGAAGGACGTCAACGACGGCGTCCTCGTCTACTTCAGGCTGACCGCCGCCCAGGCCGCCGCCGCGCACACCCTGCGCATCGGGGTCACCACGGCCTTCCTCAACGGACGGCCGCGGGTCACGGTCAACGACTGGGTCTCGGCGATCCCGTCACCGCCCGCCCAGCCGTCGACCCGCTCCCTCACCACCGGCTCCTACCGCGGCAACAACCACACCTTCACCTACGTCGTCCCGGCGAGCGCCTGGAAGACCGACCCGAGCCAGTACAACGTGCTGCGGCTGAACGTCGTCAGCGGCTCGGCCGGGACCGGCTTCCTCAGCCCCGGCACCTCGATCGACTGCGTCGACCTGCTCGTGTGACGCGGTGACCCGCCGTCCGTGTCAGATTTCCCCGGCCTCCGGCCAGGTGATCCGGTCGGCGGGGAACTCGTCGTCCAGACGGCGCACCTCGCCGGGTGCGAGCAGCTCCGCGCCCGCCAGCGCCTTCGCGACGAGCCGCGCCACGGCGATCGCCCCCGGCGGGTTGAAGTGCGTGTTGTCCCGCGCCGTCGCGGTCCAGTGGAAGTATTCCTTGGTTGTCTCCGGGCCGAGCTCCTGCCACAGGGCCAGCGACGCGGCCTCGATGTCGAGCAGCGGCGCGCCCGTCTCCTCCGCCACCTCGCGCATCGCCTCCGGGTAGGCGCCGAGCGTGCGCAGCGCGGTGCCGGACGCGTCGAACTGGCGCCGCTCCACGGAGGTGGCGAGGACCGGGACGGCGCCCCGGGACCTCGCGCCCTCCACGTAGACCCGCAGGTTGTCCTGGTACACGCTCCAGGGGTCCGTCTGCCGGTTCGGGTCGTCGGACTGGTCGTTGTGGCCGAACTGGACGAGCAGCAGGTCGCCGGGGCGGATCACCGACAGGATCGCGTCGAACCGGCCCTCGTCGAGGAAGGTCCTCGTGCTGCGTCCGTTGACCGCGTGGTTGGCGACCTCCGTGCCGCCGCCCAGGAAGAAGGGCAGCGCCATGCCCCAGCCGGTCTCCGGGGCCGCGTCGGCGTACTTCTGCGAGGCGGTGGAGTCCCCGGCGATGAACAGGGTGCGCGGCCGGGGGACTCCGGCTTCAGGGACGGGCATCGTCACTCTCCTCGTTCGGGATGGAAAAGGGGCCGTGCGGTCGTGTGATCGGGAGGTCGTGCGGTCGTGCGGTCGTGCGCGGGAAGGGACGCGGGAATCCGCAGGCCCGGCGTCACGCGGTCACGGCCCTGCGGACGAGGTCCGCCGCCTCGTCCCGGCCGAGCCGGCCGTCGGCGACGACGGTGACCACCCGCCGTACGACGCCCTCGCCGGCAGCCACCGGAAGCCTGGCGTCATGGGCGAGGGACGAGCCGACGGCCGGGTACTCGGCGGCCCGCACGAACCACGGGTCGCGCCGGGTCTCCTCGGTCGCCCCGGCGAACACCAGCGTCCAGCCCGCGCCCCCGAGGGCCACCCAGTCGGCGCGGACCCCGTGGAGCGCCTCCTCGCCCTCGCCCGCCGGACCGAACGCCACCGGGGCCGACGCCTCCCTGGGCGCCCGCCAGAAGAAGCCGCCGTACGCGGCACCCGGGCGGCCGTTGGTGGCGGGGCTGCCGATCGACAGCCCGCGCCCCGAGACGTTGGTGAGCGAGAAGGTGAGGTCGAGCGCCCACGCCGAGCCGGAGAGGCACGTGACCGCCACCGTCCGGTACTCGCGGAGCCAGCGCCCGCCGTCCGCCGTCCAGCTCAGCTCCGCCACGAAGCCGTCCGGGTCGCACAGCTTGAAGCCGTCGTGCCGCTGGACGCCGTGGCGGCCGAGCTCGACGTAACCCCGGCCGCGGACGAAGGACGGCCCGCCCCAGAAGTCGTGCCCGGCCGGACCGTCACCGGCGGCCCCGGTCATGGCGGCACCGGCCACGGCGACGTCGGGCACGGCGACACCGGCCCCGAGGTGGTGCGGGTGGTCCTCCGGCAGCGCCTCGGTGACGGTCCGCCCGGCCAGGGTGGTCACCGGGTGCAGATACGGGCGGGGCGCCTGCTCGGGGGCGAGCGCGGGGCGCGTGACGTAGCGGGCGACGCTCCGCCCGGCGCAGCGCAGGACGGCGACGCCGCCCGAGGACGTCACCGGCCCTCCGCCCGGGGCGACGGCGCCCAGGGGGCGCCGAGTTCGGAGTACAGCCGCAGGGTGTCGGCGCTCGCGTCGACCAGGGCGTCGATCCCGTCCACGACCCTGCGCCGCGCGCTCTCCCCGGGCTCGAAGTGCCAGTGCGACGCCGGAAGGCCGCGCGGCTCCGGGGCGGTCCGCACCGCCTCGACGACCCGCATGAAGGCTCCGGTCGCGGCCGGCGGCACCCACAGCGGCTCGCCCCGGGTGACGTGCGCGACCAGGTTCTCCAGCAGGTCGGTGCGCCCGTACGAGGTCTCCACCGGGTCCTGCCCGTCCCGTCGCACGAGGACCCGGTCCCGCAGGTACCAGAAGGTGATGCGGCCGCGGGTGCCGTGCACGACGACGTACGGCTCCGCCGGCCTCTCTGCGCAGAGCGTCGCCGCCACGGTGACCCGAGGGCCGGCCGTGGTCGTGACGCGTACGGCCGAGGTGTCGTCGGACTCGACGGCGTTCGCCCGCAGGAGTTCCGTCTCCACGTGCTCGACGTCCTCGCCGCGGTCGGCGCCCGCGAGGGCGAGCGCGGTCGCCACCGCGTGGGCGAGGGGGTTGGTGAGCGCCCCGTCGACGACGTCGGCGCCGTTCAGCCGACGGCGGCCCGCCCACGGGGCGCGCCGGAAGTACGCCTCGTCGCGGACCCACGCCCCGGCCGCGCCGACCCCGACGAGCTCGCCGATCACGCCCTCCTCGACCATCCGGCGGATCGCCGGCACGGCGTGCGAGCCGAGCGACTGGAAACCGATCTGGCACGCCGCGCCGGCCGCGCCGAGCCCGTCGACCAGCCTGCGGAACTCGGCGTACGAAGGTACGGGCGGCTTCTCCAGGAGGACGTGCGCGCCGTGCCGGGCCGCGGTCAGGGCCATGTCGGCGTGGGTCTGGATCGGGGTGCTGAGCACGGCGATCCGGGCGCCGGTGGCGGCCAGCAGCGCGTCGAAGTCCTCGGACTGGACGGGGCTTCCGAGGCCGTCCAGCTCGGCCGCGTCGAGCGGACGCAGTTCGCACACCCCGGCGAGGCGGACGAGCCCGAGCCCTTCGAGCCGGTGGATGTTGAGGAGGTGACCGCGGCCGTGGCCGCGCGCGCCCGCGAGGACGACGGGCAGGGGTTCGTGGGTGCGTATCGGATGCAAGGACTTCATCCCTCTCCCTCGTCGTCGGACGCCCGTTCCGTCACGAGGATCACTTCGAGGGTGCGGGGGCCGTGGACGCCCTCGACCCGGTCCAGTTCGATGTCGCTCGTCGCCGAGGGCCCCGAGATCCAGGTGAGCGGCCGCGCCGGGTCGAGGCGGGGCAGCGCGAGCGGCACCGAGGCCACCACCTGTTCCGGCGCCCGTACGACGCACACGTGGAGGTCCGGCACGAGGGTGAGCGCCCGTCGCCCCTGCCCGGGGCCGCCGTCGAGGACGATCGTGCCCGTCTCGGCGATCGCCAGCGCGCAGCCCGTGACGACGGCGTCGGTGGCGTCGAGTTCGTACGGGCCGAGCCGTGGCTCGTCGCTGCGCCGCTCGCCCGCCGCGGCGGCCAGCCACCGCTCGGGCAGACCGGGGGGTACGGCGATGCTGCGGGCCCCGTGCCGGTCGAGCACCCGGCCGATCAGCTCCGGGAGCCCGTCTTCCGTGCTCCGGTGCACCTGGGCGCGGTAGTCGGCGAGGTTCTCGTGGAGGAGGTCGAGGAGGGCCGCGGGGTCGTCCGGCACATGGCGCGCGAGGTAGTCGCGGGGAACGTCCGGTGCCTCCTCGGAGCCGGCGCCGGCGACGGCGGCACGGATGCGGGCGAGGACGCGTTCGCGGGAAGGGGACGACGAGAGGGAGGAGGACGACGGCGACGACGGGGACGACGGGGACGAGGAGGACGACGGGGACGACGGGGACGAGGAGGACGACGGGGACGACGGGGACGACGGGGACGACGGGGACGACGGGGACGACGGGGACGACGGGGACGACGGGGACGGGGTGGTCATGTGCGGTTCTTCCTCCACCAGTCGCGGAACGGTTCCGCGGGGAGTTCGGGCAGGTCGCGGGTCTCGGTCCAGGCGCGTGCGCCCGGCGGGTTCTTCGGGTGGACGGCACGGGTGCGGGCGGCGAGCCGTTCGCCGGCGGCGAGCACCGACGGGTGGTCGAGGACCCAGCCGGCCGCCTTCATCGCCGCCCGTTCCACACGGTGGCCGGGTCCGCCCTGCTCGGCGACCCGTTCCCGGAGGTGGACGAGGACCTCGGGGATGTCGATGGCGACGGGACAGACCTCGTAACAGGCTCCGCAGAGCGAGGAGGCATAGGGGAGCGAGGCGTCGATCCCGCTCGCGGTTCCGCGCAGTTGGGGCGTGAGGATCGCGCCGATCGGTCCCGGGTACACGGAGCCGTAGGCGTGGCCGCCGGCCCGCTCGTAGACGGGGCAGACGTTGAGGCAGGCGGAGCAGCGGATGCAGCGCAGCGCCTGGCGGCCGACCTCGTCGGCGAGGACGTCGGTGCGGCCGGCGTCGAGCAGGACGAGGTGGAAGGTCCGCGGACCGTCGTCGTCGGTCGTGCCGGTCCACATGGAGGTGTACGGGTTCATCCGCTCGGCGGTCGAGGAGCGGGGCAGGGTCTGCAGGAAGACCTCCAGGTCCCGCCAGGTGGGCACGACCTTCTCGATGCCGACGACCGAGATCAGCGTCTCGGGGAGGGTGAGGCACATCCGCCCGTTGCCCTCGGACTCGACGACGACGAGCGTGCCGGTCTCGGCGACCATGAAGTTGGCGCCCGAGATGCCGACCTTGGCGCGCAGGAACTTCTCGCGGAGGTGGAGGCGGGCGGCCTCGGCGAGCTCGGCCGGCGCGTCGGTGAGGTCGTCCGGGGCGGGGCGGCCCCATGCCGCCATCCGCGAGCGGAAGATGTCGCGGATCTCGCCCCGGTTGCGGTGGATCGCCGGCACCAGGATGTGCGAGGGCCGGTCGTCCCCGAGCTGCACGATGAGTTCGGCGAGGTCGGTCTCGTAGGCGTGGACGCCCTCGGCCGCCAGGGCCTCGTTGAGGCCGATCTCCTGGGTGGCCATCGACTTGACCTTGACGACCTCCGTCTCGCCGGTCGCCTTGACGAGGCCGGCGACGATCCGGTTGGCCTCGGCGGCGTCCGCCGCCCAGTGCACCGTGCCGCCTGCCGCCGTCACGGCCTCCTCCAGCCGCAGCAGGTGGCGGTCGAGGTGGCGCAGGGTGTGGTCCTTGATCCGCCGTCCGGCCTCGCGCAGTTCGGCCCAGTCGTCGAGTTCGGCGACGGCCCGCGCCCGCTTGTCGCGGATCGTGTGGGTCGCGTGCCGCAGGTTCGACCGCAGGGTCGCGTCGCCCACCGCCGACCGCGCCGCCTCCGGGAACGCCGGCATGCCGACGAAGACCCCGCTCATCGTCCCGACTCCTCTCGCCAGGGCTCTTCTTCCGTGCTGGCGAGGATCTCCGCCAGGTGCAGCTCCCGCAGGGGCACAGCCTGCCGCCGCAGCATCCCGCCCAGGTGCATCAGGCAGGAGCTGTCGGCCCCGCACAGCACCTCGGCGCCGGTCGATACGGCGCTGCGCACCTTGTCGGCGCCCATCGCCGCCGACACGTCCGGGTTCTTGACCGCGAAGGTCCCTCCGAAGCCGCAGCACTCCTCCGCTCCGGGCAGTTCGACGAGCTCCAGGCCCTTCACCGCCCGGAGCAGCCGGCGCGGCCGGTCACCGAGCCCGAGCAGCCGCAGTCCGTGACAGGACGGGTGGTAGGTGACCTTGTGCGGGAAGTACGCGCCGACGTCGGTCACGCCCAGCACGTCGACCAGGAACTCCGTCAGCTCGTGGGTCCGCGGCCCCAGCTCCGCGGCGTCCGGGCCGAACCGCCCGTAGTGCGCCCGCACCATGGCCGCGCACGAACCGGACGGTGTGACGACGTGCTCGTACCCCTCGAAGGCGCCCACCGTGCGCCGCACGAGGGGAGCGGTCAGCGCCCGGTATCCGGTGTTGAACTGCGGTTGCCCGCAACAGGTCTGGGCTGCCGGGAAGTCCACTTGTACGCCCAGGCGTTCGAGCAGCCGGACGGTGGCCACCGCCGTCGCCGGGAAGACGGCGTCGTTGAGGCAGGTGACGAAAAGAGCGACACGCATCAGTGCTTCCTCGGAGACGGTTCGAGCCGGGCGGCGGCCCGGTCCCAGACCGCGCCGTCGCCTTCCGGTGCGTAGTGTTCCAGGGGCTGCGTGCGCGCGACGAGTGCCCGCATCGACGGCAGGCCGCCGATCAGCCGCGCCGCCCGGGCCTGGACCAGGACGTTGCCCAGGGCGGCTGCCTCCACGGGCCCCGCCACGACGGGCAGACCGGTCGCGTCCGCCGTGAGCTGGCACAGCAGCCCGTTCCGGGCCCCGCCGCCCACCAGATGGATCCGTCCGATCTCCCGGCCCGCCAGGGCGGCGGCCTCGCGCAGCGTGCGACGGTGGGCGAGGGCCAGGCTCTGCAGGACGCACCGGAGCACCGCGCCGCGGTCCTCCGGCACGGGCTGGCCGGTGCGGCGGCAGTACGCCCGGATCCGGCCCGGCACGTCGCCGGGCGGGAGGAACTCCGGCGCGTCCGTGTCCACGAACGAGACGAACGGCTCGGCCCGTGCGGCCTCGGCCACCAGTTCCTCGTGCCCGGCCGGCCGCCCTTGGGCCGCCCAGGTCCTGCGGCACTCCTCCCACAACCACAGGCCCATGGTGTTCCGCAGGAACCGGATCGTGCCGTCGACGCCCCGCTCGTTGGTGAAGCCGGCGGCCCTGGCCTCCTCCGTCAGCACCGGGGCGGACAGCTCGAGACCGGCCAGCGACCAGGTGCCGCACGAGATGTACGCGAAGTCCGGCGCCGTGGCGGGTACGGCCGCGACGGCCGAGGCGGTGTCGTGGGAGGCGACCGTCGTCACCGGCGTCGCGGCGTCCAGGCCCGTGTACGCGGAGACGTACGGCAGGATCCGGCCCGCCGGGTCGCCGGGCGCGCGCAACGGCGGCAGCAGCCCCGGATCGAGCCCGAGCCGCCGGAGGAGGTCCGGCGACCAGGTCCCCGCGCGGGCGTCGAAGAGCCCCGTCGTGGACGCGTTCGTCTCCTCGGCGCCGACCGAACCGGTCAGCCAGCGGACCATCAGATCCGGCATGAGCAGCAGGCGGTGGGCGGCGGCGAATTGCGCGGAGCCGGCGGCCGCGGCCAGCTGGAAGACGGTGTTGAAGGGCAGGTGCTGGAGGCCCGTGGTCCGGAACAGCTCGCCCGGGCCCCCGACCCGCTCCCACACTCCTGCGGCGACGCCGTCGGTCCGCCCGTCGCGGTAGTGGTACGGGGCGCCGAGCAGCTCGCCGTCCGCGTCCAGGAGTCCGTAGTCCACCGCCCAGCCGTCCACGCCCACCGAGTCGACCGCCCCCGTCCGCGCCGCCGACCGCAGCCCGTCCAGGATCCCCTGGAAGAGGGCGAGGGCGTTCCAGCGCAGACCGCCGTCCGGCAGCCGGACCGGCGAGTTGGGGAAGCGGTGGACCTCGTCGAGACCGAGCACGCCGCGACCGACCCGGCCGAGCATCACCCGCCCGGTGGTGGCGCCGAGGTCGGCGGCGGCGAACACGCCCCCGCGGCGGGCGGTCGCGGCCCCGCTCATCGCAGGAACGCGGCCGCGACGCCGGCGTCGACCGGCACGAGCAGCCCGGTGGTGTGCGTGAGGTCCCCGCCGGTCAGGGCGAACACGGCGGCCGCCACGTGCTCCGGCAGCACCTCCCGCCCGAGCAGGGTCCGCCCCGCGTAGAACGCCCCCAGATCCTCCTCCGCGACCCCGTACGTGGCCGCCCGCTGCGCGCCCCAGCCGCCCGCGAAGATGCCCGAGCCGCGCACCACGCCGTCCGGGTTGACGCCGTTGACCCGGATCCCGTGCTCGCCCAGTTCGGCGGCGAGCAGCCGGACCTGGTGGGCCTGGTCGGCCTTCGTCGCGGAGTAGGCGATGTTGTCCGGACCGGCGAAGACCGCGTTCTTCGAGGCGATGTACACGATGTCGCCGCCGAGGTCCTGCGCGGTCATCACGCGTGCCGCCTCACGGGAGACCAGGAAGGAACCGCGCGCCATGACGTCGTGCTGGAGGTCCCAGTCCCGTGCCGTGGTCTCCAGGAGGGGCTTGGAGATCGAGATGCCCGCGTTGTTGACGACCAGGTCCACCCCGCCGAAGGCGAGCAGCGCGTCCCGGAACGCCGCGACGATCGCCTCCTCCGACGTGACGTCCACGGTGACCGCCACCGCCCGGTCGGGGCCCCCGAGTTCCTCGGCCACCGCGGCCGCCTTCCCGCCGTCCAGATCGGCGACGACCACGCAGGCGCCCTCGGCCGCCAGCCGGTGCGCGATCGCCCGCCCGATCCCGCTGCCCGCGCCCGTCACCAGCGCGGTGCGGGTGGCGAGCGGCTTCGGCGCGGGCATCCGCCGGAGCTTCGCCTCCTCCAGGTCCCAGTACTCGATCCGGAACTTCTCCGCCTCCTCGATCGGCGCGTACGAGGAGACCGCCTCCGCCCCGCGCATCACGTTGATCGCGTTGACGTAGAACTCGCCCGCGACCCGAGCGGTCTGCTTGTCCCGGCCGAAGGAGAACATGCCCACCCCGGGCACCAGCACGATCGCCGGGTCCGCGCCGCGCATCGGCGGCGAGCCGGGCGTCGCGTGCCGCGCGTAGTAGGCCGCGTACTCCTCCCGGTAGGCGGCGTGCAGCTCCCGCAGCCGGGCGACGGCCTCCGGCAGGGGCGCGTCCGCCGGCACGTCCAGGACGAGCGGCCGCACCTTGGTCCGCAGGAAGTGGTCGGGGCAGGAGGTGCCGAGCGCCGCGAGCCTCGGGTGCTCGGCCCGGGAGACGAAGTCCAGGACGACGCCGGTGTCGGTGAAGTGCCCGACCTGCGGGTGGTCCTGGGAGGCCAGTGCCCTCACGTACGGGGCGAGGGCGGCGGCGCGCTCCCGGCGGTCGGCGGGCGGCAGCGGCTCGTACCCCGCGACGACCGGTCCGAAGGGCTCCGGCCGGCCGCGTTCGGCGAGGAAGGCCTCGGCGGTGCGGATGATGTGCAGCGCGTTGTGCTCGCACTCCTCGGAGGTCCGACCCCAGGCGGTGATCCCGTGGCCGCCGAGGACGCACCCGATCGCCTCCGGGTTCGCCGCCCGCACGGCGGCGACGTCCAGGCCGAGCTGGAAGCCGGGGCGGCGCCACGGCACCCACACGACGGTGTCGCCGAAGCAGTCGGCCGTCAGCTTCTCGCCGTCGGCGGCGCAGGCCAGGGCGATGCCGGCGTCCGGGTGGAGGTGGTCGACGTGCGCGGCGTCCACCAGGCCGTGCATCGCGGTGTCGATGGAGGGCGCGGCGCCGCCCCTGCCGTACAGACAGTGGTCGAAGGCGGCGACCATCTCGTCCTCGCGCTCCACGCCCGGGTAGACCGCGGCGAGCGCGCGCAGCCGGTCGATGCGCAGGACCGCGAGCCCTTCCTCGGTGAGGGTGCCCAGGTCGCCGCCGGAACCCTTGACCCACATGAGCGCCGTCTCCTCGCCCGTCACGGGGTCGGTGACGACCCCCTTGGCGGAGGCGTTGCCGCCCGCGTAGTTGGTCGTGCGGGGATCGGCGCCGAGGCGGTGGGCGCGTTCCAGGAGGGCGGCGACTTCGGGAGGGGTGGCGGAGGCCATGACGTTCCTTCGGGGTACGAGGCGGAGGGTCAGGGGGCGGAGGGTTCGGGGAGGGCTACGCGCCCCAGCCGGCCTGCGCGCCGCCCACCCGCTCGGCGGCGATCCGCTCCTGCCGTCCGGAGCGGAGGTAGGCGGCGACCGGGTCGGGATCGAGGCCCTGCTCCTCGCGCAGTTCGCGCAGCATCGGGCGCACGTCGGTGTGGAAGGCGTCCATGAGCACCGCGTTGGCGGCGAGGACGTCTCCGTCCCGCTGAGCGGCCGCGAGCGCCCCGCGGTCGACGAGCAGGGCCTTGGCGGTGGCTTCCTGCACGTTGAGCACCGAGCGGATCACGGCCGGGACCTTCGCCTCGATGTTGTGGCACTGGTCGAGCATGAAGGCGATGCCCGCGGAGTCCGCGAGGCCGCCGCCCCGGACCACCTCGTACATGATCCGGAAGAGCTGGAACGGGTCGGCGGCGCCGGCCATCAGGTCGTCGTCGGCGTAGAAGCGCGAGTTGAAGTCGAAGCCGCCGAGCCGCCGTTCGCGCAGGAGCAGGGCGACGATGAACTCGACGTTGGTGCCGGGCGCGTGGTGACCGGTGTCCACGACCACCCCGGCCCGGGGGCCGAGCCTGAGGCAGTGCGCGTACGCGGTGCCCCAGTCGGGCACGTCGGTCGTGTAGAAGGAGGGTTCGAAGAGCTTGTACTCCAGGAGCATCCGCTGCCCCCGGCCGAGGCGCCCGTACACCTCGGCCAGGCTCTCCGCCAGCCGCTCCTGGCGGGCCACGACGTCGTCCTGGCCGGGATAGTTGGTGCCGTCGGCGAACCACAGCTTCAGGTCCGCCGAGCCGGTGGCGTCCATGATGTCGACGCAGTCGAGGAGATGGTCCACGGCCCGGCGCCGCACCGCCGGATCCGGGTGGCAGACGCTGCCGAGCCGGTAGGCGTCGTCCTGGAAGGTGTTGGAGTTGATCGCGCCGAGCTCCAGACCGCGCTCCCGGGCGTACGAGGAGAGGGCGGCGTAGTCGTCGACGCGGTCCCACGGGATGTGCAGCGCGACCCGCGGCGCGATGCCCGTGTACGCGTGCACCTCGGCCGCGTCGTCCAGCTTCTCGTACGGGTCGCGCGGCACGCCCGGCTGTGCGAACACCTTGAACCGGGTGCCGGAGTTCCCGTAGCCCCAGGAGGGCGTTTCGATCCGCTGGGCGGCGAGCGCGGCCTTCACCGCGGTGATATCGGGCATCTCCACCTCGGAGCTCGTCGAATGAATCGATTCACTGCACGGGGGGAAGCTAGCCAGCGCCCAGGGTGGCGTCAAGACTCTTGACCTTGAAAACGCCCGCGCCCTAGCGTCGTGTCCAAGAAATGAAACATTTCAGCCAAGGAGGTCGGATGGTGGACACACGGCGGGTCTGCTTCCTGCTGAAGGTGCGGGCCGACCGGGCCGAGGAGTACCGGGAGCGCCACGAGCACGTCTGGGACGACATGCGCGCGGCCCTCGCGGAGGCCGGCTGGCGGAACTACTCCCTCTTCCTGCGGGAGGACGGCCTCCTCGTCGGCTACCTGGAGACCGAGGACTTCGAGCGCTCGCGCGCCGCGATGGAGTCCACCGAGGTCAACGCACGCTGGCAGGCCGAGATGGCGGAGTTCTTCGAGGAACTCGACGGGCGGGCGCCCGACGCCGCCATGCGTCCGCTCGCCGAGGTCTTCCACCTCGACTGACGGCGACGGGCGGACGGCGCCCGGAGCGGGCCGCCGCATAGGATGAAATCGCCGCCGGGACCTCGTACGGACGGGGCGGGACGGGCAGGGACGGACCAGGTGGGACGGATGGCGGGCACCGCGCGGACGGTCGGCATCAAGGACGTGGCACGCGAGGCGGGAGTCTCGGTCGGCACCGTCTCCAACGTGATCAACCAGCCGGACCGGGTCTCGCCCGCGACGCTCCAGCACGTGCGCGGGGTCATCGAGCGCCTCGGCTACGTGCGCAGCGAGTCCGCCCGGCAGCTGCGGGCCGGCCGCAGCCGGATCATGGCGCTGCTCGTCCTCGACATGGGCAACCCGTTCTTCGTGGACATCGCACGGGGAGCCGAACGCACGGCGCGGGCGGCCGGTCTGGGCGTCATGGTCTGCAACAGCGACCAGAACGCCGAGGACGAGGCCGACTACCTCGCGCTCTTCGCCGAGCAGCGCGTCCGCGGCGTCCTCGTCACCCCCGCCGACCCGAGCGGGGCGAACCTGCGCGAGTTCCGCCGCCACGGCATCCCGTACGTCCTCGTGGACCGCGTCGCCGGAGAGGACGGGCCGGAGGGCGACGGGGCCGGCGACGGCGCGGGCACGGGCGCCGGCTGTTCGGTCTCCGTGGACGACGTCGTGGGCGGCTCCCTGGCGATCCGTCACCTGACCGCGACGGGCCACCGCACCTTCGCGTACGTCAGCGGGCCCTCCCACCTCCAGCAGGTGCGCGACCGGCGCGAGGGAGCCCTGCTCGCGCTCGCCGAGGCCGGACTGCCCGCCTCGGCCCTCCGGGAGATCTCGGTCGAGCGCCTCGACGTCGCCTCCGGACGTGACGCGGGCTCCCGCCTGCTCGGCCTCCCCGACCGCCCCACCGCCGTCTTCTGCGCCAACGACCTGCTGGCCCTCGGCGTCCTCCAGGCCCTCTACACGGCCGGCGTGCGGGTTCCGGACGACATGGCGATCGTCGGTTACGACGACATCGAGTTCGCGGCGGCCGCCACCGTGCCCCTGACGTCCGTGCGACAGCCGGCCGTCACCCTGGGCGCGCGGGCCGCCGAACTGCTCCTGGAGGAGACCGGCGACCAGGCCGAGGACCACCGCCACGAGCACCTCGTGCTCCAGCCGGAACTGGTCGTCCGCCGTTCGAGCCTCACGCCCCGCTGAGCCCGCGCGGCTTCCCGCCGAGCCGGACGCGCCGAGCCTGACGCGCCGAGCCGGCGTGACGTGGCGCGCCGGACCGGACCAGCCGGGCCGGGGACCCGGCGTACATCCCGCTGAGGAGACGCCGACGGCCGCGTAGCACTTGAGGATGACCCTGTGCCCATACGGAGACGGACTTCTCGGCCCGGAGGGAACCCCGGCCCTCGGGTGCCGTCTTGCTCCGCGTGTCGACTCGATCGACGAGTCGACCCGAGGAGGAGTGTGATGGCAGGTCAGGTGCGGGAAACGAGTCGGGTGAAGGCGTCGGCGCCGGAGTACCAGGGGGCTCTCGAGTCGCTGTCGGTGAACGCCTCCCTGCCCGAGGTGCTGGCCCGGGGCATCGAGGAACTCCGGGCGGCGGAGCGGGCCGGTGACCGGCGCGAGGAGGCGCGCTGCGGCCTGGCCGTGGCGGAGGCGTGCCGCAGGCTCGGCCGCACGGAAGAGGCCGACCGGGCGTGGAAGTCGAGCTACCGGGCGGCGCGTTCGGCCGGTCACGAGGGGGCCATGGCGTGGGCCCTGTGGAGCGGCGGCACGCTGGCCCGGCAGCGCGGTGCGTTCCGGCTGGCGTACCGGCTGCTGCGGCTGGCGGCCGAGACGGGCGAGCGGGGCGGTGACGTCGTCGTGCGCGGCTACTCGCTGGCCGGACTCGCCGAGACCGGGCGCATCCAGGGCGACTACGCGGCGGTGCGGAGGCTGCACGAGCAGCTCCTCGCCGAGGCCCGCCGCCGCGGCGAGGCCCGGCACACGGTGTGGGCGCTGGAGGGCATCGCGCAGATGCACCGCAACACGGGCGAGTACGACCAGGCCCTGGCCCTGTTCGAGGAGGCGGCCGAGACGGCGTCCCGCGCCGAGGACCGGCGCGGGTGGGCCTGGGCGCTGCGCGGCATCGCGGACGTGGTCTCCGTGCGTGACGGGGACGTCGAGCGCGCCCTGTCCCTGCTGTCCCAGGCCGAGGTGGCCTGCCGGGAGATACGGCTGTCCAGCGCGCTCGCCTACAACCACAAGATGCGCGGCAACGTGCTGTACCGGGCGGGCCGGTACGAGCAGGCCCGTGAGCTGTACGCGCGGGCGCTCGAGGAGTTCCGCGAGATGGACGAGCCGCGCGGGACGGCCCTGTCGCGACTGGGCCTCGTCAAGGCCTCCGCCCACCTCGGCGGCGACGCCGCGCACACCGCCGCGGAACTCGCCGAACTGCGCTCCACGCTGGACCGCATCGGGCTGCGCCACGCCCGGGACATGGTGGACAAGGCCGCGGCCGAACTCGGGGTCGGACCACTGCCGGACCACGGCGGCCACGACCCGGGCGAGACGAGGCCGGTGCTGCCGTCGGTCGGTGCGGAGGCCCTTCGGGCCGCCGACGTGGAGGGCCTGCGGTGAGCGCCGTTCCGACACCCCTCACGCCGACGTGCCCGCCGGGCGCCGCGGTGGTGGCCACGGCGCGTCCCGCCCACGACCACGGTCACGAACACGGCCGTGACCACGGCTTAGAGCACGGTCGTGGTCACGACGGCACGCCGCACCGCGCCCTGGAGCGCTGCCGCACCCTGGTACGGCCCGCGCTGGTGGAGGCGGTGGGCCTCCTGCACCCGTGGACCGGTGAGATGGCGGCGTACGCACTGGGCTGGACCGGCCCGGCCGGCACACCGGATCCCGGCGCGTCCGAGGGCAAGGGAGTGCGCCAGGCGCTCGCCGTGCTCGGGGCCGAGGGCGTCGGGGCGGACGGCGCGGACGCCGTCCCCGGCGCCGTGGCCGTCGAACTCGTGCACACCTTCTCGCTCCTCCACGACGACATCATGGACGGCGACGCCCTGCGCCGGCAGCGCCCGGCGGTGTGGAAGGCCTACGGGACGGGCCCGGCGGTCCTCGCCGGCGACGCGCTCCTCGCCCAGGCCGTGACCACGCTGGCCGAGACCCCGGGCCGGCACTCGGCGGCCGCGGTGCGGTGCCTCTGCCGGACGCTGAACGCCCTCGTGGCCGGCCAGGCGCAGGACCTGCGCTTCGAGGACCGTCCCTGGCACGGCCCCGGCGCCGTCGGTCCGGAGCAGTACCGGTCCATGGCCGAACACAAGACGGGCGCCCTCCTGGGCTGCGCCCTCGCGCTCGGCGCGGTCCTCGGTGGCGCCCTCGACCACACCGTGACCACGCTCGACCGGGCAGGCCGGCACCTGGGCCTCGCCTTCCAGGCGGTGGACGACGTCCTCGGCATCTGGGGCGACCCCGCCGTGACCGGCAAACCCGTCCACGCCGACCTGCGCAGGGGCAAGAAGACCTACCCGGTGCTCGCCGCACTGGCCCGCGGAGGCAGGGCCGCACACGAACTCGCGGCAGTGCTGGACTCGCCCCGGCCCCTCGACCGCGAGGCCGCCGCCCACGTCGCGGCGCTCGTCGAGGACGCGGGCGGACGGGCCGCGGCCCTCGACGAGGCGTGCCGGCACCTCGACACCGCCCGCCGCGCGCTGCGCGACGCCTCACTCACGCCTACGGCCGCACGGCAACTGGACGGGCTCTTCACGTACGTGCTCGACCGGACGCGGTGATCGCCGTTCCGCCCCGCTGATCACCCCACCGGTGCCCGCTCGACGACCGGGACCCGCAGCGGGGCGCGGAAGGACAGCAGACCGAGCGTGGGTGCCTCCGCCGCATCGGGTGCGAGCCGGACGGCGGGCAGGCGGCGGGCGGCCGCGCGGAGCGCCACCGCCGCCTCCGTACGCGCCAGGGCCGCGCCCGGGCAGCGGTGGCGCCCCACGCCGAAGGCGAGGTGGTGGCGGATGTTCGCGCGGCCGGGAATCATCTCCCCGGGGGCCTCGAAGACGTCCGGGTCCGAGCCGCTGCCCATGAGCATCAGCAGCAGCTCGGCACCGGCGGGGAGTTCCACGCCCCCCAGCTCCAGCGGCCGGGCGGTGACCCGGCGCCACGAGGTGACCGGCGGCTCGCGCCGCAGCACTTCCTCGACCCACGCCCCGGCGAAGCCCTCGTCGTGGGCGGGGCGGGGCCACACCCCGGGCTCGGCGAGCGCACGGCGCAGGACGGTGGAGATGAGCTGTCCCGTCGTGGACTGCCCGGCGATGAAGACGAAGAAGCACGCGCCGACCGCCGTCTTCGGGTCCAGCAGGGTGCCGTCGGGCAGCCGGTGGCGGGCGAGCGCCCCGACGAAGCTGTCCGCGGGGGCCGCCGGGTCGGTCACGAGTTCCGTCAGCCACTGGTGGAACTCCCCGACGAGCACCGCCAGTTCGAGCTGACGCTCCACGGAGGGCCGTCCCCAGAACAGCTCGAGCGAGGCGTCGCTCCACCGCACCAGGGTGGCGGTGTCGAGCCCCTCGATGCCGAGGAGTTCCATCATCACCCGGCAGGGCAGCGTGTGCGCGAACGCGGAGAAGAGGTCGCTCCCGCCCGCGGCGTCGAGCTCCGCCCGCACCGTGTCGAGCAGCTCGTCGGCGATCCGCTCGATCACCGGGACCGCCGCCGCCACCCGCTGGGCGTTGAAGAAGCGCATGACGACGCGCCGCAGGCCCGCGTGGCTCCCGGACGCGTTGTTGGCGAGTGCGGGGCGCAGCCTGAAGCCCGCGCGCGCGAGCAGCCGGAGCACCGGAACGCCCAGGGGCGTCACCGCGTGCTGGGCGTTGTCCGGCCGGAAGGCGTCCGGATCGAGCAGCACCCGGCGGATGTCCTCGTACCGGCTGACCAGCCACAGCCCCGTGGCGTCGTCGCGGTGGACCGGCGCTTCGGACCGCAGGCGGTCCAGCCACGGATGGGGATCGCGGACGAAACCCTCGTCGAACAGGTCGAGCAGCCCGAGCGGGTCCGGCCGGTCCGCCCCCGGTACCGACGAGGGGACCGGGGGAGCCGGCCGTGCGTACGGGCAGGAGGCTGCCGCGTCCGGACGGGAGGCGGTGGCGTCGAGGGCGGAGGTCACGCGGGCGGACGCTAGCACGCGGACGCGCACGTACCGGCCGGTGTGTGCGGGGGATCACCCGCGGTCACGTGGCCGCGGACGGTGCCCGCCCCCTCGCCGTCGGACCGGCGAGGCCTGTCCGATGAGGGCGAGGCATCTGGGATAGGGTCTGCCGGGTTTCACAAGCCGCAAATCGGTCGTCACGTGGAAGGACCCGCCCTGAACACCCCGCTCGCCGAGGCGTTGTCCGTAGTGCTGCTCGCACTGGTGCTGGCCTGTGCGGTCGTCAGACCCTTCGGCTGGTCGGAGGCCGTCGTCGCGGTCCCGGCGGCAGGCCTGGTGATGGTCACCGGCGCGGTCTCCACGGACGACGCGCTGGCCGAGGCCGAACGGCTCGGCCCCGTGGTCGGCTTCCTGGCCGCCGTGCTGGTCCTGGCTCAGCTGTGCGACGACGAGGGCCTGTTCCGGGCCTGCGGCGCGTGGATGGCACGCCGGGCCGCGGGCCGCCCGCGCCGGCTGCTCACCCAGGTGTTCCTGGCGGCGTCCGCGATCACGGCCGTACTGAGCCTGGACGCCACGGTCGTGCTGCTCACCCCGGTGGTGTTCGCCACCGCCGCGCGGCTCGGCGTGCGCCCCAAGCCCCACGTGTACGCCTGCACGCACCTGTCCAACACCGCGTCCCTGCTGCTGCCGGTGTCCAACCTGACCAACCTGCTGGCCTTCACGGTCAGCGGGCTGACCTTCCCACGGTTCGCGGCCCTGATGGCGCTGCCGTGGCTGGCCGCGATCGCGGTCGAGTACCTCGTCTTCCGCCGCTTCTTCGCCACCGACCTGGACGCCGGGTCGTACGCCCCGCCGACCACCGAGGCGCCCGAGCTGCCGCTGTTCGCGCTGGTCACGGTCGGCTGCACCCTGGTGGGTTTCGCCGTGTCCTCCGCGGTCGGCATCGACCCGGCCTGGATCGCCTTCGCGGGGGCGCTCGTGCTCGCCGTACGCGCCCTGCTCCGGCGCCGCGTGACTCCCGTGGCCCTGCTGCGGTCGGCGTCGGTCCCGTTCCTCGCCTTCGTCCTGTCCCTGGGCATCGTCGTCAGGGCCGTGGTGGACAACGGCCTCGACGAGGCCCTGGGGCACGTGGTCCCGGCCGGTGACTCCCTGCCGGTGCTGCTCGCGCTCGCCGCGCTCGCCGCGCTCCTGGCCAACCTCATCAACAACCTGCCCGCGGTGCTGGTGCTCCTGCCGCTGGCCGTGCCCTCCGGCCCGGGCGCCGTCCTCGCGGTGCTGCTGGGCGTCAACATCGGCCCCAACCTCACCTACGCCGGTTCCCTGGCCACCCTGCTCTGGCGGCGTATCGTGCACTCACACGACACCGAGGTGGATCTGAAGGAGTTCACCCGGCTCGGGGTCTACACCGTACCGGCGAGCCTCGGTGTCGCGGTGGTCGCGCTGTGGGCCTCGCTGGCCGTCATCGGAGGAGGCTGACCCATGGCCGTGGTCGTCTGGATCGTGGAGGGCACCTGGCCCGCCTGTGTGGACGCCGCTCGCGCCCACACGCCGGAGGACGCCGAGATCGTCCTGCTCCACGTCACACCGACCGAAGTACCGGGCGCGGCACACGGCGCGTTCGCCGGACTGCTCGGGCGCGGCCACCCGGAGCGCGACCCCGGCACCCGCGTGGAGAGCCTCGCCACGGCGTCGGCCGAACGGCTCCTGCGGTCCGCCGCGGAACGCCTCGGACGCCCCGGCACCACCGTCGAACGGACCGGACGCGTCGAACGCGAGGTCGTCGCCGCCACCGAGGACGCCGACCTGCTCGTCCTCGCCCGCGACGGCGATCGCACCCACCTCGGCCCCCACAGTCTCGGCCCGGCCGCCCGCTTCGTCGTCGACCACGCGCCCTGCCCGGTCCTCCTGGTCTGGCCGGAACCGTCCCCCGGACTCGACACCCTCCCGCCGCCGCCGAAGGCGGGCCGGCCATGAGGACGGCCCCGGCTCGCCGGGCTTCCTGGGGCGGCTGGGGGCGAATTCCATGCCTCCACGGGCCCGCCCTCGCACCGAGGGCGGGCCCGTGGCCGGCGGTGCGGGCGGGCCCGTGGTCTCAGGGCGCGCCGTTCGCGGGACTCAGCTGCACACCGCGCCGTTCAGCGTGAACCGCGCCGGTGTCGCGTTCGTCCCCGAGTACGTCGCCTGGAACCCGAAGCTCGCCCCGGCGCCGGGCGCCAGGGTGCCGTTCCAGCCGGCGTCCCGGGCGGACACCGTGCCGCCCGACTGGCTCACCGTCGCGTTCCAGGCGTTGCCGATCCGCTGATCGCCCGCGAAACCCCAGCCGAGCGTCCAGCCCGAGATCGCCGAGGTCCCGGTGTTCTTCACGGTGACCGTCGCCGTGAAGCCGTTGCCCCAGGAATCGTCCACCCGGTACACGACCGCGCAGGACGCCGACGGCGGCTCCGCGTCGTCGTCCGCCTCGGTCGCCGTGAACGTCCCCGGCTGCACACCGGTCCCGCCGACGGTGAAGGCGGCGCTGCCCGC
The DNA here is from genome assembly GCF_042954805.1 of Streptomyces sp. NPDC012637. Taxonomy (NCBI): domain Bacteria; kingdom Bacillati; phylum Actinomycetota; class Actinomycetes; order Kitasatosporales; family Streptomycetaceae; genus Streptomyces; species Streptomyces sp. NPDC012637. The sequence continues at coordinate 458,989 of NZ_JBIBDS010000001.1, read as the reverse complement.
CACCGCGTCCGCGTCCTGCGCCGAGGCCACCGACACCTGCCGGGCCGTCGCCCAGTCGGACGGTGTGAACACCAGCGTCGCGCCCGCCGTGACGGACAGGTCGGGGTCGCCGGAGGCCCGGGCCACCGTCACCGTGACGCTCTGCGACGGCGCGGCCGAGAGCCGCACGCCCACCGTCGCCGAGCCGCCCTCCGCGACCGTCACGGCAGTCGGAGCCACCTGCACGGCGGGCGCGGCCGACGCGCCGCGCCGCTCCGCCGCGAAGGCCGCCAGCCACGCCAGCGGGGCGTTCCAGTTGATCGCCACCTCGTTCGTGGAGTACGAGCCGATGTCGTCCACGTAGCAGGCCGCCGGCGCGCAGCCCGGGAGCTGTTCCTTGGCCACCGGGTCCTCGAGACCCGCGTTCGGCCCGCCGGCGAAGGAACCGGCCGGCGGGTGCGGCAGCGAGGCGTCGTTCTGGTGCGCCCAGAACCGGTGGTGCTGGTTCTGGGCGGCCCGCTCGCCGTAGCCGGTGACGTACGAGTGGTCCAGGGCGTTGCGGCCCAGCAGATAGTCCAGGGACTCCAGGGCGCCCGCCCGGTAGCGCTGCGCGCCCGTCAGCTCGTACGCGACGGCCAGCATGATCGCGTTGTTGGCGACGGCGCTGTTGGAGCCCCACCCGTAGCCGGTGGCCGGGATCGGCACCGCGTAGCCCTGGCCGGCCATGGTGGAGAGGTGGTCGTCGGCCGCGGCGGTCAGCAGGCCGCGCATCCGGGCCCGGTCCTCGGCGGGCAGGGCCACGCCGGGGACCGTGGCGAGGGTGATCCGGCCGAGCGTCGCCGTGCCGCCCCACCAGAACCCGTCGGCGGGCCTGCCGTGATGGGGGGAGGAGGTCACGGCGTCCCGGTACCGGGCCTCGCCGGTGGTGGCGAGGAGTTCGGCCGCCGCCCAGTAGAACTCGTCCGAGACGTCGGCGTCCTCGTACGCGCCGCCGCCGGTGTTGTCGGTCGCCGGGGCGAGCACGCCCGGGTTGGCCTGGGCGGCCGTCCAGGCGGTGCGGGCCGCTTCCAGGCAACGGGCCGCGAAGGCCGCGTCGTACGGGGCGTACACCCGGGCGCACTGCGCGGCCGTTGCCGCCAGGTTCAGCGTGGCGGCGGTGGAGGGGCGGTGCAGCTCCCGCTGCTCGTCGTCGAGCTCGGGCCGCGTCGGCAGCGCCGTCCACGCGGAGTCGTGCACCTTGTGGAAGGCCATGCCGGCCGACGGCCGGCCCGCCGGCACCTGCATCCGCATCAGGAACTCCAGCTCCCAGCGGGCCTCGTCGAGCACGTCCGGCATCCCGTTGCCGCGTTCCGGAACCCGCAGCGTCGAATCGCCGAGCGCGGCCTCACCGCCGGAACGCCGGGCCCTCTCGAAGGAGTTGACGACCTGCCAGGTCGCGATGCCGCCGTTGACCACGTACTTGCCCTGGTCGCCCGCGTCGTACCAGCCGCCGCGGACGTCCGCCCGGTAGTCGCACACCCCGGCCTGGCAGGGCACGCTGGTGTCGCCCTTGTTCGGCGCCACGCCCAGGTGCCCGGCGGGGCGGGCGTACGCGCTGCCCGTCAGGGCCGCGTCGATCGCGATGCCGCTGCGCTGCTGGTGGAAGAACGACATGCTGTCGGCCCGCAGGCCGTCGTACAACGAGGCGGAGATGTCGAAGGGGTGACTCGAGCGACCGCCGGCCACCAGGGTGAAACCCGTGCCCGTGCCGGTGTAGGAGCCGAAGTCCACCAGGTGCGTGGACTGTCCGGACGCCCGATCGGCGCCGCGCACGGCGGTGCTGCCCGACGCGACCTGCGCGCCGGAGGCGTCGAGCAGCTGCCAGGCGAGCGGCGTGGTCGCGGAGCTGACCACGGTGGCCCGCTTCGGGCCGTCGGGCAGGTAGCCGAGCTGGTTGACCCGGACGGGAAAGTCGGCGGGCGCCGCGAGGGCGCCCGAACTCGCGGCGCGGGCGGGGTCCGCGGTGAACGCGCCGACGGTCAGGCTGCCGGCGGCCAGGGCGAATCCGGTGAGCACGGCGGCCGCACGGCGTGACAGCCGGCGGATGGCGACGACAGGAGGCACGTGAAGGGGGCCTTCCTCGGGTGGGGGGCAGAGGTTGGGAGCGCTCCCACCACCATGGCGCACCTCAGGGCGGTCCCGTCAAGATGCGGGAAGGAAAAACGCTACCTCTCCTGGGCGGCGTCCCGGGCCTGCTGGGCGATGTGTTCCAGCACGGCCTTCGGGTCGGCGGACGGCTCGACGGCCTTGCCGATGTTCCGCTTGATGGTGTTGCTGACCTGCAGCCACGAGGGTTCGTTGACCGGGTAGAGCTCGGCGGTGCGCAACGCGGTCAGGAACTGCTCGGTGCCGGGGTCCGCGGCCGTGCCCTGGGAGGCCTGGGTCGCGGTCACCGTCGAGGGCAGCAGCTGGTAGCGCCTGGCGAACTCGTTGAGGTTCTTGTCCTCGTAGACGAAGTTCAGGAAGGAGCCCACCAGTTCGCGGTTGCCCTCGTGCCTGAAGGCCATCATCCAGTCGGCGACGCCCGCCGCCGGCGGGGTCTTCCCCTCGGGCAGGGTGTCCGACACCGGCATCCGCAGCGTGCCCACCTTCATGCCCTTCGCCCTCGCCTGGTGGAGGAGCGACGGATAGCCGTTGACCATGCCGACGTCGCCGCTCAGGAAGGCGGCGAAGGCGTCCTGCCGGTTGAGCTCGGCCGGCGGGACCGGGCCGGTCAGGCCGGGTGCGACGAGGTTCTCCCTGATCCAGTGGAACGTCTGCGTGTTCCGCTCGGAGGCGATGTTGTACCGGCCGTTGCTGTCGGTGTATCCGCCGCCGTTGCTCAGCTCCCAGATCAGGGCCTCGGCGTGTGCCTCCTCGGGGCCGAGCGGCAGGGCGTACGGGTAGAGCACGTCCTCCGCCTTCAGCGCCTCGGCCGCGTCCTTCAGGTCCGACCAGGTCTTGGGCGGCTCCGCGCCGGCCTCGTCGAAGAGTTCCTGGTTGTAGAAGAGCAGCCGGCTGCTGGCGACGAAGGGCAGGCCGTAGAGGGTGTTGTCCACCGAGCCCGCCTCCGCGAGCGGCGGAAGGAAGTTCGCCTCCGTCCTGATCGACAGCACCTCGCCGGCGGGGTAGAGCCGGCCCTGCGCGGCGAAGTCGGAGTACGCGCCCATCAGGGCCACGTCGGGGGCGTCGTCCTCCTCGACCATGCGGGTCACTTCGCGGTCGACGTCGGCCCACGGGTAGAGGGTCACCTGGACCCTCCTGCCGGGGTGGGCGGCGGTGTAGGCGGCGGTCAGCTTGTCCCAGTAGGCCTTGGAGCTGGTCGCCGGGCTGTCGCCGTACTCGGGGGCCACCAGGCGCAGCGTCGTCCCGTCGCTCCCGGACAGCGAGCCGCAGGCGGTGACGAGGGAGCCCAGCAGTCCGAACGCGGCCACGGAGGCGGTCATGCCGAAGAGTCTCGGTCGCACGGATCTTTCCTCTTGATCTTTTTGGACAGTGCGTCCGAAATTCTCCACTGGCGGTGGCCGTAATTGCGCCCCCTGCCGGGCTTTTGTGGTCGTAGCTCCAACAGGGGCTTTTCCTTTTGGTGTTTTCCGATATGCGGCGACGGATTCCGACGCGCGTAGAACCCTCCACGGTGTCCAAAACGACTTCGGAAAGGAACATTGACGGATTGGAGGACCCCGGGACGGAACCGGACCTCACCCCGGCGGACGGGTGCGCAGGGACTCGGCCCAGGTGAGGGTGCCCCGCTCGCCGTCGGGGCACGTGAGGTCCCGGGGCCGTCCGCTCGACCGAGGACGGTACGGGGACACGCAGCGGCCGCGCCGCGTGCCGCGGATCCGCCCCCACGACGCGACGGCCTCGCCGAGCGTGAGCACCTCCGGCCCGCCGAAGTCCGCGCACCGCCCGCCGGGACCCTCGGGCAGCACCTCCGGATCGAACGCGGCGGTCCCCGCGCCACCGTCCCCCCACGGCGGCCCCCCGGCACGTACCGAGCGCGGAGCGACGGGCTGCTCCGAGTGGAGCTCACCGGTGGTGGCCCTCCCGCCACGCACGCAGGCTGACGCTTGCCCCCCGCCCGCCCGAAACCATGCGGCGCGGAGCAGGACGGCACCTTCCCGGCCGGGACGGCCGGGAAGGCCAACCTCGTGCGAGAGAGCGAGAGACGGGATCACATGACGGAACAGGGCATCAGAACGGGCTGTCTGTCGTCCGTTCGGGGGAGCGGCAGGTTCGTACGGAAACGGGGGGAGCACCGGTACGCCGGGCGCCGACGCGTGCGCAGCAAGGCGGCGCTCGCCGCGGCAGGCCTCGCTCTCCTCGGGGCCGTCGCCCCGACGCCGAGCGCGGCGTCACCGCCCGTCGCCGGGCCGCGTCCGGGGCTCGCGGGGCGGTTCGTGCCCGGCCCCTGCCCGGACGCGCCCGAGCCGATCCCCGGGCGGTGCGGGGTCCTGGAGGTGCCGGAGAACCGCACCCACCGCGGCGGGCGGACCATCCGGCTGGCCGTCGCCGTCATCCCGGCCGCGTCGAAGAAGCCGGCCAAGGAGCCGGTGGTGTTCATGGAAGGAGGCCCCGGAGGCGACGCGATCGGCGCCATTCCCTTCCTGATCGCCTCCCGCGTGAACCAGGAACGCGACCTGATCGTCATGACCCAGCGCGGCGGGCCCTATTCGCAGCCCTACCTCGCCTGCCCGGAGATCGACCGGTTCAACGCGAAGGCCGTCGGGCTGCGCTACGACGCGCCCTCGACCGGACGGCTCCTGGTGCGGGCCGCGAAGGAGTGCCGGGACCGTCTCACCGCCGAGGGCATCGACCTGCGTGCCTACAACACCACGGAGAACGCCGCCGACTTCGCCGCCCTGCGCAAGGCGCTGGGCATCAGGAAGTGGAACGTCTACGGCTACTCCTATGGCACCGACCTGGCCCTCACCCATCTGCGCCGGCACCCCCACGGGATCCGCTCGGTGACGATCGACTCGGTCGTGCCTCCGCAGACCGTGAGCCTGCCATGGGCCTGGGACAGCGCCCAGGAGGGGATCAACACGATCTTCGCGGCGTGCGAGGCGCAGCCCGCCTGCGAGAACCGCTACCCGGACCTCTCGCGCAAGCTGTCGGAGCAGGTCCACCGCCTCGAGGCGAACCCCCTCACAGTGACGGTGCGGCCGCCGGGCGGAGGCAACGCCGTCAAGGTCGTCCTCGACGGTGGCGCGCTGGTGAACCTGCTGGTCACCAACGGTGGCGCCCTGCCGGCCGTCGAGGTCCCCGCGGCCATCGACGAACTAGCCCGGGGCAACCCGGAGCGCTTCGCGCGGGCACAGGCCGCCGGCGCGGCGACGCCCGTCGTCGCCCAGGCCTACGGGCTGACCCATTCGGTGGTGTGCAGCGAGTGGACGCCGGGCTTCTCGAAGTCCGACGTCCTGGAGGCGGGGCGCCGGGCGTTCCCGGGGTGGCCGGACACGGTCCTGGCCCACGCACCGCAGCTTCCCTTCGAGCACGACCTGTGCCGCGTCTGGAACGTCCCGGACCGCACCCCGGTCCAGCGGGTGGCCACCCACAGCGAGGTCCCGACGCTGATCATCACCGGAACGTTCGACGCGAAGACGGGAGCGAGCTGGGGACCGTACGCGGGACGCACCCTGCCCCGGTCGACCGCCGTGCAGATCCCCGGGATCGGCCACTTCGTCGTCCCCCAGTCGGCCTGCGCGCAGAGCGTCCTCGGCTCGTTCCTGGCGCGACCGACCGCGCCCGACACCGGCTGCGTGGCAGGACTCGCACCGGCACCGTTCACCATCACCCCTGACCCGGAGGGAACATGACGTCCCACTGCCCACCCCGCCACCGGCGCGCGTCGCGCCGGCTCGCGGCCACCCTGGCCGGGGCCACGGCCGGTGTCCTCGTCGCCGGCCTCGGCGCGACGCCCGCACAGGCCGAGTCCGGCGCCGGAGCGCCGATCGGCACGGTCGCCCGGACGGCGGGCGGCGCCCGCTTCGAGCCGGGTCCCTGCCCGAGGACGGCGGACCCGATCCCCGCCCTGGAGAGCGCCCGCTGCGGAACGCTCACCGTGCCCGAGAAGCGGCACCGGCACAAGGATCACAAGGACCACAAGGATCACCAGGGGCAGCAGGAGCTGAGGGATCAGAGGGATCAGAGGGATCAGAAGGAGCGGAACGGGCACCCGAAGCGCAAGATCACCCTCGCGGTCGCGATCGTCCCCGCGGCCACCAGCCGTCCGGCGCCCGACCCGATCGTGTGGCTCGCCGGCGGACCCGGCGACGACGCGGTCTCCGAGATCCCGATGGCCCTCGCCGGCGGTCTGAACCGCGACCGCGACGTGATCTTCATGTCCCAGCGCGGGACGTACTCGGCCGACCCGGAGCTCACCTGCCGGAACGTCGACGAGTTCGCCGCGGACTCCCTAGGCCTCGTCTTCGGCGCGCAGTCCACCGGCCGCCTCCACGTCGCGGAGACGAAGAAGTGCCACGACCGGCTGGCGAGCCGCGGGGTCGACCTCACGGCCTACAACGGCACCGAGAGCTCCGCCGACTACGACGCCCTGCGCAAGGCGCTCGGCATCCGGCAGTGGAACGTGTTCGGCATCTCCTACGGCACCGACCTGGCACTGCAGTACATGCGCCTGCACCCGGAGGGCATCCGGTCGGTCGGCATCGACGGCGTCCTGCCACCGTCCCTGGCCGGAGGGGCCGTCACCTGGAAGGCCGCACGAGAGGGCTTCGACGGCATCTTCGAGGCCTGTGCGCAGCAGCCCGCCTGCAACACCCGCTACCCGAACCTCAAGGACACCTTCGAGCGCCTCGTGGTCGAGCTCGAGGCCCGACCGGTCACCACCACCGTCACGGTGCCGGGCCACCCCGAGCCGGTGAAGGTCGTGCTGGACGGCGGACTCCTGGTGAACTGGCTGACCTTCGCCAGCCATCTCGCGGCGGGAGTGCCCCGCTCCATCGACGAACTGGCCCACGGCAACCCGCAGCGGATCGCCGAGCAGTACGCGGGCGGGAAGCTCAGCCCGCAGGCCATCGGACGGGTCTCCCACGGTCTCGTCTTCGGCATCTTCTGCAGCGAGTGGACACCCTTCGAGAGCGAGGCCGACGTGATCCGGGCGGGACGGCGGCTGTTCCCGACGTTCCCCCGCTCGGTGCTGGCCAACGCTCCGCTGCTCAGCTGGATGCACGCGGACTGCCGCGCCTGGGACATCCCCCCGGCGCCGCGCTCGATCCGCGACGTGACGCGCAGCGACATCCCGACGCTCGTCCTGTCCGGTGGCTTCGACGCCCAGACCGCCCCGAGCAGCGGGCCGTACGCCGCCCGTACGCTGAGCCGGTCCACCGCCGTCACGGTCCCCTACGTGGCTCACGTGGTGTTCGCCGACTCGCCGTGCGCGCAGTCGATCACCCGCTCCTTCTTCGCCAGCCCGACCGCGCCGGACACCGGATGCCTCGCCGGCCTCCGACCGCCGCAGTTCGAGATCGCACCGTAGGAGCCGACCTGCTCCGGCACCGTCCCGGCCCGGCCCGCGTCCTCCACCCGGAGGCGCGGGCCGGGCCCCGTGCGGCCGGCCGCGTACGTCCCCGGCGCCGCTAACGGGCGAGGTCGGCGGCCTCCGAACGCAGGGCGTTGCGGGCGCCGGTGACGACCACGGTGATCAGGCACAGGGCGATGACGGCCTCGGCCCACAGGAAGGCGAACCAGTCGAGGACACAGCCGATCGGAGGTGTGCCGGGGGCGGTGTTGCGGAACGCCGCGAGAGCGAACAACGTGGCGGCCATCCAGGCGAGGGCGGGCCACACCAGGGCCTCGCCACGGGTCGTCAGGAACCAGGTCCCGATGAGCACGGACGCCGCCAGCGCCCACATCGCGGCCATCATGAACACCGCGAAGACGAGCAGACTGCCCGACCGCGCCAGCTCCAGTTCCAGGACGGCCTCCTGCCCCGGGACCGGCCGTGTCGCGGAGACCGAGAAGAGCGTGGCGTTGTTGGAGAAGAGCATCCGCACCGGCACCTCCTCGCCGCCCAGCACCGCCCAGAACTCGAGGTCGGTCCTGTAGGCGTCGAACGGGTAGTCGCCGATCGACCCACCCGTCATCGCGACCTGCACGTCCTTGGGCGCGATCCGCTCGTGCGCCGGGAACGCCAGGTCGCTGAGGGTCGCCACGGAGGTCTGGAGGCTGAGATCGGCCACCGGGGAGGTGCCCTCCTCCTCGCCGAGGGCCCCGCGCGGCACGACGTGGACCCGCAGGACGAGCTCTCTGGACGCGGCGTCGACGCTCTGGACGGTTGCCTCCACGTCCACCCGGTCCGCGGCCCGGGAACCGACCGTGTGGACCGTGTCGTTCGCCTCCCGCTCGGTGAACTGCAGCCACGACCCCACGGCCACCGCCACCACGATCAGGACCGCGAGAGGAACCAGCACCGGAAGCAGCGACGCCCCGAAACGACGGGGGCGACGCGGTCGGGACGAGTGCGTGGGCGGGACCATGGTGACTCCGGCGAGGTGAGAAGGGCGGCGTCCGCACGTGTGGTCACTCTTCGGTCACCGAGAAGTACTGTAGGTGCTCCTCGGCCCGTCTCCGCGGAGGCCGCGGCTCGACGGGCCGCGCCACCCCCGCACGGGTGCGGGCCCGGCTCCCACCCGATTGACGCGGGTGGGAGCCGGGCCCGGAACGGGACGGTTCACGGCCTCCCGACTACCGACCCGGTCGCGCCCCGCGCCTGCGCATCCACCACACCAGCGCACCGCCCGCGGCGAGCACCGCCGCGGCGACGCCGGCGATCAGCCCCAGCGGCGTGCCGGAGCCGGTGTCGGCGAGGTCGCCGTCCGGGTCATGGGCCGGCGGGGTCTGATCACCGCCGGTGGTGGACGGCCCGGGCGCCGGGGTCGACGGGGTGCCGGTGGGCTTCGGGTCGTCCGGGCCGGTCGGGGTCGGCGTCGGCCCGGGGTCCTGCGGGATGGTGGGCCGGTCGGCCGTGGACCCGCCGAGGAAGGCGGCGTTGCCGCCCTGGTAGGTCACCTCGGTCTGGACGGACGACCTGGTCGTCCTGTCGAGTCCGCGGTGCTCGGTGTCGAACTGGGTGCGGGAGATGTTCCGCTTCGGCGCCTTGGAGAAGTCGACGCCGCCCATCGACAGGATCCACACCTTGCCGTCGTAGACCCGCTCGAACTTGTAGTCCCCGTTCCTGAAGGAGTGGACGTACTTGTCGTAGACGGTCTTCTTGTCCCAGTCCCTGTTCTCGTCCCGGAGGGGCCAGCGCGACACGTCGTTGCTGTTGATGATCTTCCGGAAGTCGGTCGGACCGGCGGCGTCCTGGCGGCGGATGTACTCGGCGGCCACCCGCGAGGAGTACACGCGGCGCAGGTCGGCGTAGGACGGCTCGTCGTTGACCCGGCGCTCCAGCTCCGGCTGGATCACCGAGAGGATCAGCGCCTCGGCCTGCCTGGTCTGCGCCTCGGTGAGCTTGCAGCCGCCGGCCGGCACGTCGGGCCCGGTGGGGACCTCCATGTTGACCTTGAGCGGCGCGTCGAGGATGTAGATGCCGCCGTCCTGCTCGCGGACCTTCGCCGGCTTCGGCGTGATCCACTGCCGGATGACCGGGAGGCACGGCATGCCCTCCGGCGTCCGCGGTGCCGCGCGCCAGAAGCGTTCCCCGCGCTCGTACTTGTCGGGGTTCATCGCGTCCGCGTAGTCGTGCTTGAGGGTCAGGTCGGCTTCCAGGAGGATGCGCCCGGCGTCGGTCTTGGCGAACTCCTTGTCCATGATCACGTCGGGACGGATCGGGTTGAGGTTGACCCAGAACCTGTCCGGCGTGAGGGCCAGCCAGGTGAAGAAGGCGTCCGAGGCGAGCTGGAGCTTGGCGTCACCGCCGTAGCCGGGGTTGGTGTCCGGGTCCTGGACGTAGTCGGCCTTCATCGAGTAGTCGAGGCCCTTGCCCTTGACCGGTGTTCCGACGTAGTTGATCTCCAGGGTGGAGAAGTCGATGCCGCCGGGTCCGCGGTTGAAGTAGCCGCCGCCGTTGTTCTGGTTGTACATCGCCTGGAGGCGGCGGGCCTCCTCGACGGTCTTCCCGGACCGCAGGGCCTGGTCGATGATCGGACCCCGGCCGCCCTTGAGCGGGTCGGGGTTGAAGCGCTTGTCGTACTTCGTGTAGACGGTCGGCTTCTGCGTGCGCTCGATGGCGTTCGAGCGCCGCTCGGTGACCCCGGCCTGGGTGCGGTTGGTGCCGCGCTCCTTCTTCAGGTCGTCGTCGAACTGCTTGATGCCGTCCTTCGTCGACTTCTCGGTCGCGGCTCCGGTGATGTACCGGAACGTCGACTTCGGGTACTGCTTGGCGATCTGACGGTCGGCCTTGACCTGGTCGGGCTCGGCCCTGCCGTTGGACTTGGTCTCGATCTTGAACTCGGTACGGCGGTTGTGGACGTCGACGACGCGCCAGCGCTTCTCGCCGTTCTCGTCGATGTACGAGATGACGTCCTGGCACCACCAGTCGGGCCCGACCATGTTGTACTTCCGGACCATGCGGGCCTCGAACGCCTCGCCCCTGCGCGGGTTGCCGTGGTTGCCCACGTACTTCACGTCGAGGAAGCGTGTGAAGTCCTTGTAGCCCTTGTCGTACTGCGCGTTGTAGCGGGCGTAGATCTCCATGACCTTGTCGGCCGGGTTCTGCGACTTCGCGTACGCGCGCTGCCACTTGCGGTAGTCCTTGCCGGCCTTGTCGCGCTGCGCGTCGGTGGGCGGCAGGACCCCGTCAAACGCCTTGGCGGGGTTGTCGTACGTGTAGTTCTCGTCGTTCGGCCAGGCGTCGTACGTCAGATCGGCCGGCGGCCCGGAATCGGGCGGCGTCGTCGGGAACTTCCTCCCGAGGTACTTCTCGTCGCACCGGACCGGCTTGACGTTCGGCGGCTTCGCGGCATGCGCCTGCTCGAGGCCCGGCAGGCCGGTCAGGGTGAGGGCCGCCGCGGCGGCGAAGGCCGCCGCGAGTCGCCCCCACGCACGCCGACGGCGCGCGGGTTGCTGTATGTGAAGGCTCACTGACTTCTCCCCCTGGGACCCCGTGGTGTGCAGGAGAGATGGGCGGCGTCACGGGCTCCGAGGTCAACTGGTCTGGGTTGGCCGCTCGTTGGCCACTCTAGGGGCGGTGGCTTCCGGGGTCCCGGGGTTGCGCGGGCATGTTCGTGACGAGGCGTGAGGGTTTTGCGACCGTAACGGTCAGAAATCGTCGAGCCCGCCGAGCCAGGTGTCCTCGAGGTCCCCGGTGGCCTTCTCCGTGTGCCGCACCCGGAACACGGACAGGACGCGGCCCTCGCGGTGCATCGGGGTGACGCCGAGGAGCGCGAGGCGGGCGAGTCCCTGCCAGAAGAGGGATCCGGGCCCGGCGTCGAGGTCGACTCCCTCGCGTGCGAGCGCGTCGGCCCCGATGCCGAAGGCCTCGGCGACCGCGTGCGGGCTGCCGTCCTGCAGCCAGTCCCCTTCCCCGCTCCACCCGGCCCCGAACAGCCGTACGCCACTGGGGTGGTGGATGACATGGGTCCCGTACGTGGTGGGGTGGTCGACGGTCGCGGACCCGACGATCACGGCCCCGGGAAAGCGCGCGGCGAGCGCGTCGGCCTGCTCCAGGAGGACGTAGTCCCCCTCGGTGCACGCGATCGCGGGGTCGTTGACCTCGGTCACGGTGCCCCAGCAGCCGACCGAGACCAGGTCGAGGTCGGCGCGCGTGGCGAAGTCCGGACGGTCGACGGCGTCGATCCGCTCGACCTCGGCGAGCACGTCCTCGACGGCGAGCAGCGTGCCCGCGAACTCCCGGGCGCGCAGGGCGTCGTGGGCGGGCAGCGCCTCCGCCGCCGCGGGGAAGGGCGGCTGGACGAGGGTGAGCCGGAACTCCCCGTACCGGGCGATGTCCTGGTCCGCCGGGTAGTCCCAGTAGTCGTGGTGGTGGTCGGTCATCGTTACCTCCGGAGGAGAGCGGCTGGGCGCCACGGTAGCGAGACCGCCGAGCTCAGCAGGTGGTGAAGAACGCCGCGTCCGCTCCGTCGAGGACGAATCCGTTGTCGAGGCGGACCCGGACCGTCACCCGCCGCCGGGCCTTCCGGTGGGCGAGCCACGCGGGCTCCAGGGAGGCGATCTGCCCTTCGAGCCGCTTCCTGCTCTCCGGAGGCATCTGGGAGCCGAAATCGTCGAGGAGGGACGTGAGCCGCACGTACTCGCGGACGTCCGGACCCTCTTCCCGCGCGTGCTCGTCCACCCGCTCGACCGTGCCCTCCGTGCCGGCTGCCAGCGACAGGAAGCCGGCGGCCGGACCTGCCGTCTCCGGTGATCCTCCGGTCGGTTCCACCGACCCGGCCAGCCTGAGGTCCGTCACCAGCTTCACCCGTCGGCCGTCTTCGAGCACCATCGATCCTTCGTCCCTCGGTCGGGTCGTGCCGCGGCCACCGCGGCACCCTGCCGCGAGCCATTATCCGGACCCGGGGGCGCACGGCCGCGCCGGCGTCCGGAGGGGGTGGCGGACGCCGCGCGACGCGGAAGGGCCGGCGAGTCCGGGCGCGGCGGCGCCCCCCCGCGGGTCCCGTGGGCGAGCCGGGAGGGGCGGGATCGCGCCATGTGCGATTGGGGCCCGCGCGTGCCTTCCGGGACTCGGGTGGCGGCCCTATGCTCCTGCGCCGGACGTCGGGTTACCGCCGGTAAAGGGGTTGGGGCAATGAACCGCATGGGCAACTCACGACGCACCTTCGTCGCGGGCGCGGCCGCCGTGACCGGAGCGGTCGCCGCCGGGGGAGTCGCCCTCGGCACCGCACCGGCCGTCGCCGCGGAGCCGGCCGGGGCACAGACCGCGGCCGTGTTCGGCGGTGGCGTCGCGGGCCTGACCGCCGCCCACGAACTGGCCGAGCGCGGCTTCCGCGTGACCGTCTACGAGCGCCGGGCGCTGGGCGGCAAGGCCCGCTCCATGGACGTACCGGACAGCGCGCGCGGCAGCCGGCGCCCGCTCCCCGCCGAGCACGGCTTCCGGTTCATCCCCGGCATCTACCACAACCTCCCCGACACCATGCGGCGCATTCCCTTCCCCGGGAACGCCAACGGCGTCTGGGACAACCTCGTCGCCCCGGCGGAGATGTCCTTCGCCCGCACCGGCCGCGAAGACCTGCGCATCCCGCTGCCCTGGCCGGGCCACCGGCCCGCCGAGCTCACCCTCGACGAGATACGCCGCGCCCTGACCGCCCTCCTCGACACCGCCCGCTCCATCCCGCTCCACGAGACGGCGTACTTCGTCAACCGCTTCCTCGTCTTCCTGACCAGCTGCGACGAGCGGCGCAACGAGGAGTGGGAGCGGACGCCCTGGTGGGAGTTCCTGCGGGCCGCGCGGATGAGCTACGACTACCAGCGCATCCTGGCCGTCGGGCTGACCCGCAACATCGTCGCGACGAAGGCCGAGGAGGCCAGCACCCGCACGGTCGCCACCCTCCTGGAGGCCTTCGTGTTCAACGCCCTGGGACGCGGCGCGGACGGACCCCTCGACCGGATCCTGAACCTGCCCACCAACGAGGCCTGGATCGACCCCTGGGTGGCCCACCTGACCGGCCTCGGCGTGGAGTTCCGCATCGGCTGGACCCTGCGCGAGCTGTCCTACGACTCCGGAACCGGCCGGGTCGGGGCGGCTGCCGTCGAGGACCCGCAGGGCGTCCGCCGCCAGGTGACCGCCGACCACTACCTCTCCGCGATCCCGGTGGAGCACGCCCGGCGGACCTGGGGCGCGGCGCTGCGGGCGGCGGATCCGCAGCTGGCGCGGTGCGACAGGCTGGAGACGGACTGGATGACGGGCATCCAGTTCTATCTGACCGAGCACGCGCCACTGCTCGCCGGCCACGCCAACTGCATCGACTCGCCGTGGTCGTTGACGGCGATCCAGCAGGCGCGGCACTGGCCGTCCCGCGACTTCCCCGCCGACTACGGCGACGGGGCGGCCGTCGACTGCCTCTCGGTGGACATCTCGGAGTGGGACCAGCCCGGCATCCTCTACGGCAAGACGGCCAAGCAGTGCACGCGCACGGAAGTCGCCCGCGAGGTGTGGGCGCAGCTGAAGGCCGCGTTCAACGACACCGGCCGCACGGTGCTGAAGGACAGCACGCTGCATTCCTGGTTCCTCGACCCGGGCGTCGACGGCCTCGGCACCCCGAATCCGACCAACGAGGACCGGCTCCTCGTCCATCCGGTCGGCACCTTCCACAACCGGCCGCAGGCCGCCACCAGGATCCCCAACCTGTTCCTGGCCGGCGACTACGTGGCCGTCGACATCGACCTGGCGACGATGGAGGGTGCCAACGCCTCCGCCCGCCAGGCCGTGAACGCACTGCTCGACCGGACCGGCTCGACCGCCGCGCGCTGCACGGTGCACACGCTCTTCAGGGCCCCCGAGACGGAGGGGCTCAAGCGTCACGACCGGCTGCGCTACCGACTCGGCCTGCCCAACGCGCTCGACGCGGGCTGAGCCCGCACGGCGGGCCGAGGAGGGAGAAGGCGGCCGGAGCGAGGCGCTCACGGGCACGGCACCCGCGGCCGCCCGCCACACCATCCGGACCACGATCCACAACTGCCGCGTTCGACCCCGGCAGCCCCGGTCTGACCTCCGCTGTTACATCTTCACGGAATGGCCACCGAGTGATGATCGGTCAGTCCGGATGGCTTCTCAGCGGACTCGCGGCCGCCATAAGATTGCCCTGCGTGCCGGTCGACTCGCGGTGTGTGAGGCAAGGGGGCTGTTGCCTGGCGACCGGTTCCGCATCGTCGTCATCGGATCCGTGACTCATGGAATTGGGTGACCCATGCCTCCTCGGCTCGTCGGCCATCAAGGTTCACTGGCAGGACAGCAGTTCCCGATCGGCGCCACACCGCTAACCCTGGGCCGCAACGGCGACAACAGCGTGGTGATAACCGTGGGAAACGTCTCACGATTTCACGCCGAAGTGCGCCGCGAAGGCCACGGATTCGTGCTCTACGACAGCGGCAGCAGTAATGGAACGCGTGTCAACGGGAGCCGTGTGACCTCACACGAACTGCAGCCCGGAGACCTCATCGAGATCGGCACCGAGACGTTCCGCTTCGAGGCCGCCGACACGATGGAGACCATCCTCGACCTCTCCGTGCTGGCTCCGCTCACTCCCTCCGCGGCGACCCTGGCAGAGGGGTCCGTGCTGAACGTGACCGTGACGGGCGGCGGCCCCGTCGGCCTGAGTTTCGCGCTGCTCCTCGAACACCTCATGGGGCCGCGCGTGGCCGTCACCGTCTACGACGGCCGGTGGGTCCAGGACGGGTCGAAGGTCGTCTGGAAGAGCGAAGGACAGGGCAACGTCCGGCGGCAGCAGGTCGTCACCGTACAGAGCCGCCAGTACCTGAACCTGCCCGACGAGGTGCAGGCGCGGCTCTTCCGCGGCGACGCGTACACCGAAATGTGGCCGGTCGGCCCCGACTCCCTCCGCGGTCACAAGCCGAGGAACCTCCGGATCGCCTACATCGAGGACACCCTCCTCGAACTGGCCAACGAGAAGCCGGAGCGGATCCGGCTGGTTCCCGCCGTGTTCGACCCCGCCGAGTACGAAAAGGGAGACGTCCGCGACCACGTGCTCGCCGTCTGCGAGGGCGGCCGCTCCCGAACGCGCGAGCATTTCATCGACAGGTTCGGGAACGCCGACAAGTCCATCTACTCGCTGCGCGGTCAGCACGTTCAGGACGTCGTTCTGGGCCTGCGGGTCAAGTCGACCCTGACGGACCCCATGACGGTTCTGCTGACCGTGGCCCAGAACCGCTTCCTCCTCAACGCCCTTCGTGGTCAGGGATTCCTGAACATGAGGCTCACCGACGCGGAAGCCGCGGAAGTCGTCGGCATCGATCCCGTCCGCCACGTCTTCGAGGAATGCATCGCCTCCCGCCCGTGCGTCATGGGGCGGGACGACCACGGCGACTTCCAGTGCTCGACGCACAGCACCCTCTTCCTGCCCGCCATGGTCAGGGGCTCGGCCCTGTGGAAGCGGGTGCTGGAGGGGCTCGCCCTGTTCGGCGTCGCCGAGAGGGACCTGAGCGCCGTCACGGCCTTCCGGCTCGACATGGTGCAGCGGCCCAGGTTCACCACACGGCTGCGCCCGGCCACGTCGACCGGTCCGGGGACGTACGGCTTCCTGCTCGGCGACGCGGCCAACGCCATCCACTTCTGGCCCGGCCGCGGTCTCAACAGCGGACTCGGCTCGGCGATTTCGCTGGCCCGGTCCCTGAACGGAGCGTGGACCGGCAGGGCGTTCCGCGACGCCGACTTCGCGCGCCACGAGGCGGCCATGTCCATGCTCCAGTACCGGCACAAGAGCCGGGCCTGGAACACGATGATCACCACCGACGAGAACGGCGTCAGCCGCGCGATCAAGGAGAAGATCGCCCAGAGCATCGAGGAGTCGGAAGGAAAGGACCTGGACCGGAAGGCGGACACCGACGCGCTCATGGACCGGCTGCGCGGGATCCGGGACCGTCTGGCACCACGCCTTCCGGGCATGCCCGACGACGCGACCCTCCGGAACCACCTGGAGACACTCGCGTCCTCCACCCTGCGCACCCTGCTGGAGAGCGGGGCGTGGGACACCCTGATCGTCGGGGGCGAGGAGGTCGACATCGACATCTTCTACCGGCAGGACTCACCGGCCGCGACGGATCCCACGAGGGCTCCCGCCGCGAAGTGACCCCGGCGGCCGATGTGGTTGCCGACGGATCCCGGATCCCGGCCGGCGGCGGCCACGCCGGCGCCGGGACCCCGGGCAGCACGCCGGCGACCGGTGGAGCCGGAACACGTCAGCCGTCCGGGCGTAACGTCGGAACGTAGTGCGATTCTCACGGTGTGTGATGCTGGGAAGCCCGAGACGTTCCGACCGGAGAGTGGTGAGCTGATGAGCGAGACCAAGGGCGACGCCGTGGTCCTGACCGACACCGACGGTTACTACTACGTCCTGCCCAGAGAGGTCATCGAGGTGTCGCGGATCGAGAAGGCGGCACACGACCGCGTCGACCAACTGCTGGCCTCCGGCGCCTCCGGCGGGTCCGAGCGGTTTTCCTTCCGCGGCGCCATCACGCTGCCCGCCGACAGCGAGTGGACGCACTTCACGCCGAACGTGGCATGGCCGAACGTGGCTGCGCGGCCGCACCCGAACCAGATGGTGATGATGGACAAGCCGGTCATCCGCGCCGCCGGAGCAGAGTAGGCATGCTCCTCGGCCCGGCCGCGGCCGGCGGGCGCGGAGGGACCCCGCCGGTCCCGCACGAGTTCACCGTCGGCCTGCCGACCGTGGAACACCGCCATCGGGACAGCCTCGCGCGGCAGGGATGCGCGACGTTCGGCGGACTCTGGGACAGTGCGACCGCTGAGGCGCTCGCCGGGGAAGCGGCGGCGCTCTTCCCGGCCGCGGAAGCGACCGCGCGCCGGGCCGGCGGACTGATCCAGGCGACCGCGTCCGACGCGCCGCTGCTGACGAGGCTGCACTTCGCCCTGGTGCCCCTGGCAAGGGCCCTGACCGGCCGGCTGCTCGTACCGTCTTACGGCTGGTACAACTTCTACCCGAGCGACGACGCGATCTGGCTGCACGTCGACGTCGAGAAGTCCGACCTGGCGATCCTGGGCACCGTGTCGGGTGGTGTCGGCCCCCTCCACATCCACCCCGAGCTGGCCGGCCGGACCCAGGCGGAACTGGACCGGCTGCAGACCGGTCCCTCCTGGGACGCCGACAGCGGATGCCGTACGGCCTACCCGCGGCGTGGCGTCCTCGCCCTGCGCGGGCGGTCTGTACCCCACCACCGGCCGGGGCGCCCGCTGACGACCCTGGGTGCGGTCGCTGCCCTGCACTTCACGTCGTTGCTGTAGCCAGCCCCGAGAGGACGGCCGATGTCCCAGCTAGCACCCGAGATCGTCCCGCTCGATGCCACGGACCTCCTGCCCTTCGTACCGACAGCTGCCGATCGGCGGTCCTTCCGGACGCTCGGCCACGCGCATCTGGACGACCTGTGGGACACGGGCTTCCGCGACAGGCTCGCCGACGAGGCGCGCGAACGTCGCACGCACGCCCGCGTCCCGGACGCCGGGCCCCGCACTCCCGTGGAAGGGCGCCGCCGGGTCCGCAAGCCGACCCCGGCCGCCACGGGCCCGCTCCTGTCCCGGCTCCACGTCTCGATGACGGGCGTCGCCCGCACCCTGTCCGGCCGGCTCCTCGTCCCTTCGTTCTCGTCCTACGGCTACTACGAGGGTGACGACGAGGTGTTGCTCCACCTGGACACGGCGGACTGCGACGTCACCCTGCTGACCACGGCGCTGGGCCGGGTCGGGCCGCTGCACCTGCGGCCCGAGCTACGCGGCCGCGCCATGGCCGAACTGGGGCGGCTCGAGGACGACGTGACGTGGGACCGCCACGGCGGGGTCCAGGTCGACTACCCCCGCCTCGGTCTCACGGCCCTGGCCGGCAACACCGTGCCCCACAACCGACCGGGCCGGCCCATCACCGAGCCGAGCGCCGTTGCCGCCCTCTGCTACCGCGCGCTCTTCTGACCTGGCCGGGTCACGAGCGCTGCCGTGCGCCGGCCCCGATGGCGTGCTGCATCATCGGCCGGCGTCGGCCCTGTATGAGGCCGACCGCCGGGCCAGGCCTGGTGGCCCGGCCCGGCGGATCCCAGGGGCGAACAGGGATCAGTGCTCGCAGAGGGAGAACTCGCGTTCGTAGAGCTGCTCGTTGTGCTCGTCGACGAAGAACTTGCGTTCCTTCATGAGCTGTTCGCGATAGTCCCTGGCCTCTTCGAGCGTCATCGTCGAGGTGTCGGACCAGGGCTGCTGCGGTGCCACATCGGAGGTCGAGACGATCCGTTCCGACGGGTCGACCAGGAAGAACGCGAGGATCTTGCGGTGCCCCGGGCGGCTCGGGTCCGCGAGGCGGAACGAGCCGACGCGGTGCTGCAGGACGTTGGGGAACGCCAGGCAGCGGCCCGCCGGGGTCGACGCCGAGCCGAGCACCTGGTTCAGGGCGTCCGCGTCCTCCAGCCCGTACACCTCACGCAGCCCGGTGTCGTCGTTCTGCTCGTAGTGCGGGTCGTCGAGGGCCGCCCGGAAGCTCAGCCGGCTCTCCGTGATGTTCTCGCTGTCCCAGTAGTAGATGCCGGTCGAGACGATCCGCTCGTTCAGCATCCCCTCCACGTGCCAGGAGCCGCCCGCGTACTCGGGCTTGTCCGGGGTCAGGTGGATCGTGGCGAGCTTGACGATGACCTGCAGGCGGCGGCCGTGCAGGTCGACCCGGTCGCGGGCGCCGGGCACCGAGGGAGCCGTGAAGGCCGGGGCGTCGGGGACGACCGGGCGGCGGGTCTCCCACCATTCGTCCAGGGCTTCGTCGTAGGCACTGCGGGCTTCCTGGTAGGCCGCGTAGTCGCTGAAGGACGCCTTGTCCGGATACTCGGGCTCCGAGTCGTACCACCCGTAGGGATCGGCCTCGATCCGCAGCGGCCGCGGATGACGCAGATCGGTGAGCACGTTCTCCCACAGCGGGAGCATGCGCGCGAACAACTCCGGCAGGACGGCGGCCAGTTCACCGTGCGTCTCGGGGTGGACGTTGTTGACGTACGAGAGGAAGGAGACGGCACCGTCGTCACCCACCTCGACGTCCGTGGGCAACCACTGGAACCGCTCCGAGAACTCGTGCCGCGAGTAGGGGCCCGTCGGGTTCTCCCACGCCCGCTCCGGGGCCCCGCTCGCCTCGCGCACCAGGCAGAACAGCGAGGGATGCACCAGGTCCAGGACCTGACCGTCGGACCCGGGATGCCAGTCCTTGTCCGCTTCGGGAACGTCCTCCAGAACCTGAACGGCTTCGCGCAGCCGCGAGGTCAGCTCGTCGTCGATCAGGGTGTCCGAATGCCACACGCCGTCGACCGCGGACACCTCGATGCCGGTGCGCGCGTCACGCAGGGCCGCGTAGTGCGCGAGCTCGTCCAGCACGTAGCGCACCTGCGCTTCCGTGAGGCCCTGGGCGAGCGCCTCCCGCGTCCACTTGGCGACGACGGCCGCGTCGTTCCTCTTGTCGAACCACTGCGGCTTAGCCCGCAGCTGGGCGCTGCACTGCATCATCTCGAGCTCCCGCAGCGTGCGGGGCGTCGCGAACGATGCGGAACGGGATGCTTGGAAGGGCAGCGGGAACGCTGACGTGCCGGTCACTTCTGTGGGTCCTCCCCGTCGGTGTGCGGTGCCGGGAAGAATACTTCGGCGCACTGACACCGCCGCCGCGGTCCCCCGGCCGGCGCCGGTACGCGAACGGCCGCGGGCAGGCGGGCGATGGTGCCGCCGGCGCGGCGACGGCGGGACCGGTGGACCGGGGGCCGCCAGGCCGCCTCTTCCGGACCTCGGCCGGGTCCGCGGCGGCAAAGGCCTAGTCCCTGTCGTCGGACTCCCGCCTGCCCTCCGGGCGACGACGGGAGTTTGACGACAGAACCTAGAGGGAGACGAAGTCCGGGACGTCGGCGGATTCGCTGAGCTCGGCCCAGACCGTCTTGCCGTTCCGGGCGTGCCGCGTGCCCCACCGTTCGGCGAGCTGGGCCACGAGGAGCAGGCCGCGGCCGCCTTCCTCGAAGGCGCGGGCCCGGCGCAGGTGCGGGGTGGTGCTGCTGCCGTCGGACACCTCGCAGCTGAGGCCGTGGTCGTGGATCAGGCGCAACCGGATGGGGGGCCGGCCGTAGCGGATGGCGTTGGTGACCAGCTCGCTGACCACCAGTTCGGCGGTGAACTCGAGCTGCTCCAGGCCCCATCTGCCCAGCTGCCGGGAGACGTTCGACCGGGCGCCGGAGACCGACGCGGGATCCGCTTCCACGTCCCAGGTGGCGACCTGCGAGGCCCCGAGGGTGCGCGTGCGGGCCAGGAGCAGCGCGACGTCGTCGTCCGGGCGGTCGGGCAGCAGGGTTTCCAGCACCCTGTCGCAGGTGTCCTCCAGAGAGGGGGAGGGCCGGCCGAGGGCCTGCCTCAGCAGGGTGAGGCCCGTGTCGATCTCGTGGTTCCGGGCTTCGACCAGGCCGTCGGTGTAGAGGGCGACCACGCTTCCTTCGGGCAGGTCGAAGTCCGCGGCCTCGAACGGCAGGCCGCCCAGGCCCAGCGGCGGGCCGAACGGCAGGTCGAGCAGGTCGACGGTCCCGTCCGGGGTCACGACGCAGGGCAGGACGTGTCCCGCGCGCGCCATGGCGCAGCTGCCCGAGACGGGGTCGTACACCGCGTACAGGCAGGTCGCGCCGATGTCGTCGCCGGGGCCGGCGCCGGCGCCGGTGTCCAGGTCGGTGGAGGCCTCGGCGGACAGACGGACGACGACGTCGTCCAGGTGCGTGAGGAGTTCGTCGGGCGGCAGGTCGATGTCGGCCAGCGTGCGCACCGCGGTCCGCAGCCGCCCCATGGTGGCGGCGGCATGGATCCCGTGGCCGACCACGTCGCCCACGACGAGGGCCACCCGGGCTCCGGACAGCGGGATCACGTCGTACCAGTCGCCTCCCACGCCGACCGCGGCCCCGGCCGGGAGGTATCGGGAGGCGACCTCCACGGCGGACTGCCGCGCCGCCCGCCGCGGGAGCAGGCTGTGCTGCAGGGTGAGTGCCGTGGCGCGGGCGTGCGTGTAGCGGCGGGCGTTGTCGATGGCCACCGCCGCCCTGGCGGCGATCTCCTGCGCGAGGAGCAGGTCCTCGTCGTCGTACGGCTCGGGGGTGCGGTCACGGAAGAACTGGGCGACACCCAGGGTCGTCCCCCGGGCACGGAGCGGTATCACCAGCAGGGAGTGGTTCCGCACTTCACCGGCAGCCGAGGCGGAACCGCCCGGTGCCGTCGGACCGGCCGAGGACCCGGAGCCGGAAAGGTGGTGCCGGGACGGCTGCCCGGTGGTGAGGGCATCCGTCGGCGGCGAGCCGTCCCGATAGGCGTGGAGCTCGTCCGGCCGGATCGTCGACTCCCCTCGGTCGCCCTCTGCCGCGTGCCGGGCGACCCGGCGCAGCTCGAGCGGGCCGGGCGGCCGGTCGCCGTCTCCGTGGAGCGCGGCCTCGAGGAGGTCCACGGTGACGGTGTCGGCGAACTGCCCGCCGGCCACCTCCGCCAGTTCCTGGGCGGTGCGCGCGATGTCCAGCGTGGTCCCGATGCGCACGCTCGATTCGCTCACCATGGACAGCCGCCACTGCGTGCGACGGTCGCGTTCCTCCTGGAAGGCCGTGACGCCCAGCTCCGACGCGCGGTCCACGTACGTCGTCGCCATCGCGATCAGCTCGCGGGACGCGGCCGCGATCAGCTCGGCATCGCTCGTCAGCCGGGGCATCTCCTCGAGCATCCGGTCGAGGACGACCCCGTGCCCGAGCCGGAAGGCCCGCAGCATCGCGCTGACGGGCGCCCCGAGGCGGGCGAGCCGCCGGGCGCGCTCGAGATCGGCGGTCGGCGGCGGGATCTCACCCGCTTCGACGCCCCGCCGCAGGGCGCGGAGTGCCGTGGACACGTGCTCGGCGACGTTCTCCGAGGTCATGACGTCCGGATGTGCCCAGAGTTCGGGAACGTCCCGGCGCAGACGCTGCTCCACTTCGTGAGCCAGCCGGTCCGTTCTCAGGCAGAGCTCGCTTGCCGCGCGGGTCACGAGGCTGGCCGCGGTGACATCCACACCTATGACGTTACGCTGCGTCCGCCTCCGCGCATCGCAGGAAGCGGTGGCGCTGCCGCGTTCCGCGCTCCCGGGGCCGCTGCCAGGGGCGACGTCCTACCGTGCGGCGACGTGCCCGGGCCGGCTGGGCGGCGACCGTCGCCGCCAGGGCTCCGGTGTCCGCCGGGCCGGTGACTCCAGGACGGGGACGTCGGTCCGCCCGCACTCGCCGGTCCCGGGGCGGCCCGCCGGAAGGGATGCCGGCAGCGACCGCGACCGAGGGCCGCACCCCGCAGTGGGGTGCGGCCCTCGGTGCCCGTGGCTACGAGGTCCAGCCGCCGTACGGCACGGTGATCAGTTCCATGGCATGGCCCGCCGGGTCCATGAAGTACACTCCGCGGCCGCCGTCGTTGTGGTTGATCGCGCCGGGCTGTTGCCGGTGCGGGTCGGCGTAGTGCTCGATGCCGCGCTCCGTGATCCTCGCGTACGCCGCGTCGAACTCCTCCTCGGAGACGAGGAAGGCGTAGTGCTGCATGGCGATGTGCTCCGCGGGGATGGTGGCGAAGTCCAGCGTGACGCCGTTGCCGAGGGCGACCGCGACGAACGGGCCCCACTCCGCGGTGATCTCGAGATCCAGCAGGTCCGCGAAGAACCGGGCGGACTCCCGGTTGTCCCGGGCATGGATGATGGTGTGGTTCAACTCGACTGACAAGGAATGCCTCCGAAGGCATCTCCTGACACCTCCATGCCTCACCCAGCCGGTGACCGGCACGCGATGTCACGGTGGATCCTATCCGCTGTCGTCCACGAACGGGGCCGTCCGCGCTACTTGTTGACGGTGAAGCCCTGGTCGTTGCCGTACTTCACGCTCGCCTCCTGCCAGGCCTTGAGGCCGTCGGAGAGCGTGGTCGGGGAGACGTAGGCCTTGCCGACGGTGTCGTTGAAGATCGAGTTGGCGTACACCTGGTACGGCAGGTAGGACCAGTCGGCGCCGACGTTCTGCGCGGCCTCGGCGAAGATCCGGTTGGCCTTCTGGCCACCGAAGTAGGGGAACTCGGTGTCGAGGAAGGCCTTGGACTCCAGGTCGGCGCGGGTCGCGGGGAAGGCGCCGGCCGCCACACGGGAGCTCGCGCCCGCGCCGGTCGTGGCGAACTCGGCGAAGGCGTAGGCGAGTTCCTTGTTCTTGGCGGCCTTCGGGACGGCGAGCGAGCTGCCGCCGTTCTCGGCGCCGGCCTTGGCGCCGGCCTTCCACTGCGGCAGCGGGGCGACGCGCCAGTCGCCGGAGGCGGTCGCGACGCCGGAGGTGAAGTTGGCCGGCATCCAGGCGCCGGTGGACAGCGTGGCGATGGAGCCGTCGGCGAGGCCCTTGTACCAGGCGTCGCTCCAGGAGCTGATGGGCGCGACCAGCTTCTCGTCGAGGAGCTTCTGCCAGGTGGCGGTGTAGGTCCTGGTGCCCTCGTCGCCGAAGTCGATGGTGACGTTCGTGCCGTCGGTCTTGTACGGGTGGCCGCCGGCCTGCCAGATCAGGCTGGTGGTGGCACCGGCGTCGCCGGTGTCGTTGGTGATGAAGACCTTCGGGTCGGCCTTGTGGAGGGTGCGGGCGGCCTCCACGTACTCGTCCCAGGTCGTGGGGACCTTGACGCCGTGCTTGTCGAAGACCTTCTTGTTGTAGAAGAACGCCATCGGGCCGGAGTCCATCGGCAGGGCGTAGACGGACGTGTCCTGGTGGACGGCGTTCCAGGGGCCGGGCGTGAAGCTGGTGGCGTGCTTCTGCGCACCGTACGGAGCGAGGTCCTCGACGGACTTGCCGATGGTGAACTGGCCGAGGGCGTAGTACTCGACCTGGGCCACGTCGGGGGCGCCCGAGCCGGCCGCTATCGCGTTCTGCAGGGCGGTGTACTGCTTGTCGCTGGTGCCCGCGTTCACCAGCTCGACGTCGACCTCGGGGTACTTCTTCTCGAAGTCCTCCACCACCTTCTCGAGCGTGGGCTCCCACGCCCACACGGTCACCTTGCCGCCCTTCTCCAGCGCGGCCGCGACGTCCTTCGGGCCGGTCGCGCCGGAGCCGCCGTCCGCGGCGTCGGAACCGCAGGCGGTGGCCGTCAGCGTGAGGGCGGAGACCGCGGCGAGCGCGCCGAGGAGTCTGCGGGTGGTGTGGCTTCGCATGGGATGTGCTCCTGGAGGGTGATGAGGGTGACGTGCGTGGGACGAACCGTGAGGAGGAGGGTTCAGGAGGGTCGGACGGGTGCGGTCATTCCTTGACGCTCCCCGCGGCCAGGCCGGACTGCCAGTACCGCTGGAGCAGCAGGAAGACCGCCACGATCGGGACGATCGTGAGCAGGGAGCCGGTGATGATGAGGTCGAAGACGGCCTCGCCGCCGGCGGTCTGGGCCTGGGCGTTCCAGGCGTCGAGCCCGAGGGTGAGCGGGTACCAGTCGGGGTCCTTGATCATGATCAGCGGCAGGAAGTAGTTGTTCCAGGTCGCGACCATCGAGAAGAGCAGCACCGTGACCGCGCCGGGCGTCAGCAGCGGCAGCGCGATGGTGCGGAAGGTGCGCAGCTCGCCGGAGCCGTCGATGCGCGCGGCCTCCAGGAGTTCCCTCGGCACCGCTTCGGCGGCGAACACCCACATCAGGTAGAGCCCGAAGGGGGAGATGAGCGACGG
Source organism: Streptomyces sp. NPDC012637 (assembly GCF_042954805.1). NCBI lineage: Bacteria > Bacillati > Actinomycetota > Actinomycetes > Kitasatosporales > Streptomycetaceae > Streptomyces > Streptomyces sp. NPDC012637. The sequence goes on along the minus strand of NZ_JBIBDS010000001.1, from coordinate 433,669 downwards.
GACGATGACGGCCCAGGGGGTGTTCGTCAGGCCCATCTTGCTGAACATCAGGAAGGTGGGCACGGCGAGCGCCGTGCCGGGGACGGCCACCGCTCCGATGACGACCGCGAAGACGGCCTTGCGGCCGGGGAAGTCGTACGTGGCGAGGGCGTAGCCGCCCAGGACGGCCAGGACCGTGGCGCCGCCCGCGCCGACGGCCACGTACAGCAGGGTGTTGAGCAGCCAGCGGACGAAGACGCCGTCGTCGTAGGTGAGTGTGCGGGAGACGTTGTCCCACAGGTTGAAGTCGTCGGCGAACCAGAGTCCGAAGGAGTCGAGCAGTCCCTTCTGGTCCTTGGTGGCGTTGACGACCAGCCAGGCCAGGGGGAGCAGGGTGTAGACGAGGACGAGTCCGGTGACGAGGGTCAGCGGGATGCTCGGGCGGGGGTTGAGCGGGGTGTGGGGGCGCCGGCGGCGCTTCGCCGCGGCGGCGGGCGCCGGGGCGGCGGACCGCGCGGTGGATCCGGACGTCGGCTCGGTGAGGGAGGTGGTCATGGCTCAGCCCTTCCGCATGCCGCGCAGCTGGACCGCGTAGGCGATGATCGCGGTGACGACGCCCATCAGGATGGCGACGGTCGCCGCGTAGTTGTGCTGCTGTCCCGAGAAGGACAGCGAGTAGGTGTAGACGTTGGGGGTGAAGTCGCTGGTGATCGCGTTGGGTGCGAGCTTCTGCAGGATGCTGGGCTCGTTGAAGAGCTGGAAGCTGCCGATGATCGAGAAGATCGTGGCGATGACCAGTGAGCTGCGGATCGCCGGCAGCTTGATCGAGGCCACGACGCGCCACTCGCCGGCACCGTCGATGGCGGCGGCCTCGTAGAGCGAGCGGGGCACGACCTTGAGCGCCGAGTAGAAGATCAGCATGTTGTAGCCGACGAACTCCCAGGTCACGATGTTGCCGATGGAGGCGAGGACCAGGGAGGGAGAGAGCGGGTCGGGCAGGGTGATGCCGAAAGCGTCGTCGATGTTGCCGACCAGGCCGAACCGCGTGCCGTACATGAAGCCCCAGATGAGGCTGGCGACGACGGCGGGCACCGCGTACGGGAGGAAGACCGACACCCGGAAGAAGGACCTGCCGTAGAGCCGGCCGCTGTCGACGGCGAGCGCGACGAGGAGCGCGATGCCCAGCATGATGGGCACCTGGACCAGGAGGAAGAGGCCGACCCGGGTCAGCCCCTCCCAGAAGCGGGCGTCGGTCAGCGCCTCGCCGTAGTTGTCGAGACCCACGAAGGAGGTGCCGCCGATGAGCCGGTCCTTGAACAGGCTCAGGTACAGCGCGTACCCGATCGGAGCGAGGAAGACGAGACCGAAGACCGCGACGAACGGGCCGGCGAAGCCCCAGCCCACGAGGCCCTCCTTGCGCAGCCGGAGGCGTGGTCGTGACCGGGGCGGCGGTGCGGCCGCGGCGCGCGTCGACAGGGTCGTCATGGAGTGGGTCCTAGCGTCGGTGACCGAGCGGTCCGGAGGCGAGCGAGAAACGAGAGCCCGAGGGCCGGAGAACGGCCCGGCAGGGGCTGGCCGACAAGAAATGTTTACGTAATCATCGGTAGCGTGATGGTGGCACTCCCGTCCGGGAGCGTCAAGCACGGAACGGCAGTCACATGAGAGGGATTCGGGTGGCGGAGCAGGACGCGACCGGTCGGCAGGCGGCGGACCGGTCCGGAGGCCGACGAGGAGTGAGAGGACGGCCACGGCGCGTCTCCATGGCGGACGTGGCGCAGCTCGCGGGGGTCTCCTCGCAGACCGTCTCCCGTGTCTCCAACGGCGACCCGGCCGTCGTCGAGGGCACCCGCCAGAAGGTCCTCGACGCCATGAAGGAGCTCGGCTACCGGCCCAACAGCGCCGCCCGGGCCCTCAAGCGCGGTGAGTTCCGCGCCATCGGCGTCATCACGATGGGGCTGTCGAGCACCGGCAACGTGCGCACCCTGGAGGCCATCGCGGGGTCCGCCTCCCGCGCCGGGTACGCGGTCACCCTCATCCCGCTCGACGCCCCGACCCAGGACAACGTGCGCGGGGCCTTCACACGGCTCGACGAACTCGCCGTGGACGCCGTGGTCCTCATCATGGAGGTGCGCCTCCTCGACACGGCCGCGCTGAGGCTTCCGCCGCACGTCAAGGTGGTCGTGGTGGACTCCGACGCGACCGGGCGCTTCCCCGTCGTCGACACCGACCAGCGGCAGGGCGCGCGCAGTGCCGTGCGGTACCTGCTCGACCTCGGGCACGAGACGGTGTGGCACCTGGCAGGTCCCGAGGAGTCCTTCGCCGCGGGGCGCCGTGCCGAGGCCTGGGAGGCGGCGCTGCGCGAGGAGGGGCGGAGGGTGCCCGCGCTGCTGCGGGGCGACTGGACGCCCGAGTCCGGGTACGAGGCGGGGCTGGCGCTCGCGGAGGAGGACGGCTGCACCGCGGTCTTCGTCGCCAACGACCAGATGGCCCTCGGCGTGCTGCGGGCCTTCCACGAGCGGGGCGTCCGGGTTCCCCAGGACGTCAGCGTCGTCGGCTTCGACGACATCGCCGAGGCGTCGTCCTTCATCCCGCCCCTGACGACGGTCCGTCAGGACTTCGGCCAGGTCGGGGAGCTCTGCGTCGACGCCGCCCTCAGGGAGCTGCGCGGCGAGACGGTGACGGGCGTGCGGCTGGTGCCGACGAGCCTGGTGGAGCGGGCCAGCACGGCGGCGCCGCGCGAGGACGGTCAGCCCCGCTGAGGACGGAGCCCGTCGTCGCGAGCGCCGGCCCTGCGCCGCCCCGGTACCGGTGAGGGGCGGGCGGAGGTGCCCGGGCGCCGGGGCGCGCCGGGCACAGTGGGCGGCGCCGGGCCGCCCGGGCCCGGGAAGCCCGCCAGGTTGCCCCGTACCGGTGGGCGGCGCCGGGGCGCGCCGTACCGGTGAGTCGCGCCGGGTTGCCCCGTACCAGTGGGCGGCGCCGGGTCGCCCCGTATCAGTGAGTGGCGCCGGGCCGCCCGGGCACGGGAAGCCCGCCAGGTTGCCCCGTACCGGTGAGCGGCGCCGGGGCGCGCCGGCCCCAGTGAACGGCGCGCGGTCGCGCCGGTCTCAGGAAGCGGCGCCCGGGCGCGGTGGTGCCGTGCTGGAGCGGACGACGAGGACGGGTTCCACCGCCCTCGTCGTCGGCCCGCCCGTGCGCCCCTCGATCTGGTCGAGCAGCAGGGCGACGCAGTGCCGGCCGACCACTTCGAAGTCCTGGTGGACCGTGGTGAGCGGGGGATGGAGGTACGCGGCCTCGGCGATGTCGTCGAAGCCCGCCACGCTGATGTCGCCCGGGATGTCCCGGCCGGACTCGTGCAGGGCGCGCATGAGACCGAGTGCCATCTGGTCGTTGGCCGCGAAGACGGCGGTGACCTCGGGGCGGCGGGCGAGGCCGAGACCGGCCCGGTAGCCCGACTCGGCCGACCAGTCCCCGTGGACCAGCGGCGGCACGGGCGCGCCGGCGTCGGTGAGCGTACGGCGCCAGGCCTCCGCCCTGCGCCCGGCCGCGAACGAGTCCGGTGGTCCCGCAAGATGCCAGACGGTGCGGTGGCCGAGGCCGAGCAGGTGGGCGACCACGCTGTGCGCGCCGTGGGCCTGGTCGAAGTCGACGTGGGGGTAGCGGTGGCCGGTGTCGCCGTCGGCGACGACGACGGGCATGGCGGGCGGCAGCTGGAGCGAGGGCGTGTCCAGCATCTGCGACTCGATGAGGACGATGCCGTCCACGGACTGCAGCATCAGATGCCGGAAGGCGCGTCGGACGGCGGCCTCGGTCTGGGCGCGCACACCCATGAAGTTCACGGAGAAGTCGGCCTCGCGGGCCGCGTCGGCGATGGCGGCGAGCGTACGGGCGTTGCCGTGCCAGCCCACGTCGAAGCTGACGACGCCGAGGGCACCGAACCGGCCGGTGACCAGGGCACGTGCCGCCGTGTTGGGGCGGTAGCCCAGCTCCTGCATGGCGGAGAGCACTTTGGCGCGGGTGGCGGAGTCCACGTTGTCCTTGTTGTTCGCCACCCGGGACACGGTCTGCGAGGAGACGCCGGCCAGGGTGGCGACCTCGGCCATGGAGGGCCACTGCCGGACCGCTCGGGAGCGGGGCGACCGTGTGCGTTTCTGCGTCGCCATCCACGCGCCTTTCGTCGGGAGAACCCGTCCTCGGAGACGGGTCCTCAGGAGAACGAGTCCTCGGGAACAAGGGCCGACCGCGCGTGCGGGCAACCGTACTCGGTGAATGTTGACGCAAACATGAAACGGGGTCAAACGGTGCCCGAGTCTCGCCCGGCGGCTTGACATGCTTGATTCACCCCTTCCAGACTCTCCTCCGAACCGCCCGTGTTAACGCGAACATGGCGGGGTGGCAGCGTCACACGACACCTCGGCGGGAACACGGCGGCCGCCTTCGGCCGCGGCGCGTGGACGGCTTCCGGCGTCGCACGGTACGACCTCCGACCGGCTCGGGTCCTCCGTCCCAGGGCCCGTGCCTCCACCCGCACCCACCAGGGAGCAGTACGTGTCGACCCCACCCGCCCGGACACCCTCCGGGCCGCGCCGCCGCGGGCGGCTGCGCGACCTCGCCGCCGCCGCGCTGCTCGTCCCCGCCCTCCCCGCGGTCGCCCTGGCCCCGGCCGCCCCGGCCGCCGCGGTGACGACGGCCTCGCCCGAGGCGCGCACCGTCCGCCCCGACCCGGGCTACCAGCAGCCGGCCTTCGAGGGCTGGGGCACCGCCCTCGTCTGGTTCGCCAACGTGACCGGCGGCTGGCCCGACGCCCAGCGCACCGCACTCGCCGACGCCCTCTACGGCTCCGACGGCCTGGGCTTCACCATCGCCCGTTACAACATCGGCGGCGGCGACAGCCCCGAGACCACGCCGTACATGCGACCCGGCGGCGCCGTGCCCGGCTACTGGAACCGGCCCGGCGCGGAGAGCCCCGACTGGTGGGACCCCGGCAACCCGGCCCACTGGAACGACCAGGCCGATGCCAACCAGCGCTGGTGGCTGACGGCCGCCAAGGCGCGCGGTGCGACCACCTTCGAGGCGTTCTCGAACTCGGCCCCGTACTTCATGACCAACAGCGGTCTGGTCTCCGGCTCCGTCGACGGCTCCTCGGACAACCTCCGCTCCGACCAGTACGAGCGCTTCGCCGCCTACCTCGCCGGCTCCCTGCGCCGGGCCGAGCAGGGCTCCGGCGTCACCTTCACCTCGCTCTCCCCGGTCAACGAGCCCACCGCGACCTACTGGAAGGCCGGCGGGCGACAGGAGGGCTCCCACTGGGACCCCGCCTCCACGGCCAGGATCGTCAGCGCGCTGCGTGCCGCCCTGGACGCCGACGGCAGGTCCACCAGGATCTCCGCCATGGACGACTTCGGCCCGGACGCCGCGCGCCGGCAGTGGCAGCAGTTCCCGTCGGCCGTCCGGGACGCCGTCGGGCGGATCAACGTCCACACGTACAACACGGACGGGCGCACCGGCGTCCGGGACGTCGCCAAGGGGGAGAACACGCCCCTCTGGATGTCGGAGAACGACGTCGGCGGCAGCGTCGGCCAGAGCTTCACCGACATGCGGCCGGGTCTCGACCTCGCGGACAGGATCACCACCGACATCCGGCAGCTGGAGCCCAGCGCCTGGGTGCTCTGGCAGGCGGTCGAGGACTACGAGAACATGACCCCGGCGCACGAGAACTCCAACTGGGGCCTGATCCAGACCGACTTCACCCCGGCGGACGCCGCCACCGAACCCCTGCGCAAGAACAAGAAGTACTGGACCATGGCCCAGTACTCGCGGTTCGTGCGGCCCGGCGCCCACGTGATCGCCACGGACGACCCCGACACCCTCGCGGCGATCCGCCCCGGCGGCCAGGGTCTCGTCCTCGTACACGTCAACCGTGCCGGCACCGCCCGCGACCTCACCCTCGACCTGGGCGGCTTCCAGGTCGCCGGCGGCACCGTCGAGCGCTACACGACCGACGCCACGCGGAACGTCGCGCGCGGCACGGACCTCGCCGTGTCCGGGAAGACCCTGCGGGCCACCGTCGGCGCCGGTTCCGTCACGACCTTCGTGCTGCCGGGCGTCACGGGGGTGAACCCCGATGCCACCGGAGCACCCACTGGAGCGCCCCGGCAGCTGCTCAACGACAACAGTGGCAAGGCCTTCGCCGTCGCGACCGCGGGCGGCAAGGAGACTCTGGTGCAGCGGACCTCCAACCCCGCCGACCCCGCGCAGCAGTGGACCTTCACCAAGGCCGACGCAAGCGACTGGCGCAGCACGGCCGCCTATCGCGTGACCAGCGTCAAGACCGGAAAGGCCCTCACCGTCACGGCCGGCGCCCTCGGCTTCGCCGCCCCCGGCACCGGTACCGACCAGCAGTGGATGCGCTCGACCGGCGGCGACGGGCACGCGACCCTGGTCAACAGCGCTTCCGGCCTCCTCCTGGACGTCGCCGGCGAGTCGACGGCCGACGGCGCCGCCGTGGGCGTCTACCGGCCGACCGCCGGGACCAACCAGTCCTGGACCTTCCGGAACACCGCGCCCGACGCCTGGAAGTCCCCGGTCTTCCGGCACAGCGGCAAGTGCCTCGACGTGACCGGCGTGTCGGCCGCCGACGGCGCGACCGTCGTGCAGTACGCCTGCAACGGCGGCGCCAACCAGCAGTGGGCGCTCCGGCCGACGGCCACCGGATACGTGAACGTGGTCGCGCGGCACAGCGGCAAGTGCCTCGACGTCAGCGGGGCCTCGGCCGCCGACGGCGCCCAGGTCTTCCAGTACGCCTGCAACGGCGGCCGGAACCAGGAGTGGGCGGTGCTGCCCACCGACGGCGGACACGTCACGCTGATGGCCCGGCACAGCGGCAAGTGCCTGGACGTGGAGGGCGGTTCGAGCGCGGACGGCGTGCTCGTCCGGCAGTACGCCTGCAACGGAGGCGCCAACCAGCAGCTGCGCTTCGGCTGACGAGCGGCGGGCGCGTAGGGGCCGGGCAGCGACCACGTGGTCGCTGCCCGGCCCCCGAGGCGTCACCTGATCCGTCAGGAGGTGTCCCTCACTCCTCCGTGGGACCGAGGTCGGCCGCCTCGCGGAAGTCGACGGTGTGGGCCCGGTGCGCGGCATGGAGTTCGAGCACCACGACCTCGTTCGTCCCGGCGCGCAGCACCGGTGCCGGTACGTACAGCGACTGCTGCGGGCCCCGGGACCAGTAGCGGCCGAGCGGGAAGCCGTTGACCCACGCGTTGCCCTTGGTCCAGCCGTCGAGGTGCAGGAAGGTGTCGGCCGGCCCGGCGAGCTCGAACGTGCCGCGGTGGAAGGTCGGTCCGAGAGGGGACCGCGCGGTGGTGGTGAAGGGGATGCCGTCCAGTGCGGTGAGCGGGAGCGGACGGCTGGTCCAGCCGACGAGCTCGGAGCCGTCCAGAAGAACCTTCCCCAGCAGTCCCTTGCGGTCGTGGATGCCCTGCCCGTAGTTCACCCGGCCCTGGTTCTCGACCAGGATCCGCAGCGTCGCGCCGGCCCGGGGCGCCTGGAAGGCCAGCGCGTGCTCGTGGTTCTCCCGCTCCAGGACGCCCACGGGCTGCCCGTCGACGAAGACCTGCGCACGGTCGCGCACGCGCTCGACCTCGAGGAGCGCCGGACCCACCACGGGGAGCACGGTCTCGTAGAGGACGAACCCGAAGTCCTGCTCCAGTTCCTCCATGGTGAGGGGGCGGAGGGACTCGGTGCCGGGTGCGAGCCCCGCGGCATGGTCGAGCAGCGCCGCGCTCTCGGTGAGCCGGACGGCCGGCACGGCCAGCTTGGGGCCGGGCGCCGGCACGGGCTCGTCCGGCACCGGCGCGTACTTGGCGATGACCTCGCGGAAGGCGGTGTACTTCGCGGTCGGGTCGCCGGCCTCGTCGAGCGGCGAGTCGTAGTCGTACGAGGTGACGGTGGGCCGGTAGGTGTGCTTGTCGTTGGCGCCGTTGGTGAAGCCGAAGTTGGTGCCGCCGTGGAACATGTAGAAGTTGACCGAGGCGCCGGTCGCGAGCAGTTCGTCGAGCTCGCGCGCCGCCTCGTCGGGATCGCGGACCACGTGGCGGGCACCCCAGCGGTCGAACCAGCCGATCCAGAACTCCGAGGTCATCAGCGGCCCTTCCGGGCGCTTCGCGCGCAGCTCGGCGAGGTGTTCGGCGGAGCGGCTGCCGAAGTTGGCGGTGGCGAGGACGCCGGGGAGGGCGCCGCGCTCCAGGTCGACGGGCTGGTCGCAGGTGAAGAGGGGGACGTCGACGCCACAGCGCCGCAGGGAGTCGGCGATGTGCTCCATGTACGCGGTGTCGTCGCCGAACGCGCCGTACTCGTTCTCCACCTGCAAGGCCAGGACCGGCCCGCCGCGCGGGGCGAGGTGGGGCAGGAGCGGGGTGAGCAGGCGGTCGAAGTAGTCGTCCACGGCCGCGAGGAAGCGCGGGTCGCGGGAGCGCAGCCGGATGCCGGGCTCGGCGAGCAGCCAGGAGGGCAGACCGCCGCCCTCCCACTCGGCGCAGATGTACGGGCCGGGGCGCAGTAGCACGTGCAGCCCCTCGGCGGCGGCCAGTTCGACGAACCGCGGCAGGTCGAGGCCCCCGTCCATGACGAAGCGGTCGGGGCGCGGCTGGTGGAGGTTCCACGGGACGTACGTCTCCACGGTGTTGAGGCCCATGAGCCGGGCCTTGCGCAGCCGGTCGGCCCACTGCCCGGGGTGGACGCGGAAGTAGTGCAGCCCGCCGGACAGGAGCCGGAAGGGTTGGCCGTCGAGCAGGAATCCGGCCTGGTCTGTCTGGAGAACGGGCATGAGCGTGGTGCTCCTGTGCTCGGGAGGGGACGGGGGCGAGGCGTGGTCTCGACGCACATGTTTACGTAAACATATCCGTCCTGGCAAGCCTCGCCCTGCCGGATCCCGGGCGAGGCCTCCGCGGGGATCCGGCCGCGCGTCCTTACCGGCGTCCGGCGGTCATGCTGTTGCGGTCGAGTGCCGTGCCCCCGGTGAGCGGGCGGCGGGTTCCGCTGAAGTCGGGGCCGGCCGTCCCTCAGATCTCCCCGCCGTCGACGGTGCCCAGGGAGCGAGCGGCGGCGAAGATCCGTGCGCAGCGTCGTGTCATGGCGTCGGGGGACTGGTCGGGGTGGCCGATCCACCAGCGGACCAGGGCCGTGCAGAGGCCGCGCCACGCGTACTTCAGGGCGTCGGCGTCGAGCGGGTCGCCGGATCCGGCCGTGTGCAGGAGGCCGGCGGCGCCCGTCGCCGCGAGGTCGTCGATGGCTTCGCGGTAGTGCGCCGCGCGGTGGGCGACGTCGCTGTCCGGCGGCAGGGTCGGATCGTAGAGGACGAACCAGGCCTCGCGCTGTCCGTCCAGCGCGTGGAACAGGGCGTCCATCACCCGCAGGGGGGCCGGGGGTGCCCCGGTGGAGCGTTCGGCCATCGCCGAGCGGACGGCCCCCAGCAGCCGTTCGCCGACGGGGTCCAGGCAGGCGAGGTAGAGGTCCGGCTTCCCGCCGAAGTACTGGTGCAGCAGCGGCTTGGTGACACCGACGCGCGCGGCGACGGCCGCCACTGTGGTCGCCTCGTAGCCGTTCCGGCCGAACTCCTCGGTGGCGGCGGCCAGGATCTGTCGTTCGCGTTCGGCCCTCGGGACACCCTTGGTGCCCGCCCTGCCGGGAGGCGTTGTCATGCCCACCATCTTACCCTAGGGTAATTTACCGTTGGGTAAATTCACTGGATCCCGCCGGGAGCATCCGTATGCCTGCCACCGCGACCGACCCTCGCACCGCCCGGCCCCGCTCCTGGTGGGGCTGGGGATACGCCGACGCCCACCCCGACGACGCCGAGTGCGTGGCGCTGGGCGCGCTCCTGCCGGGCACCCTGGCCCGTCCGCTGCCGCTGCCCCGGGTCGCCGACCTCTCCATCGGCGGCCCGGCCGCGACGCCTCCGGCCTCCCTGGCGCACCTGGTCACGGCCGATCCCGAAGAGCGTGCCGCCCACGCCATGGGAAAGGCCTACCGCGACGTCATCCGCGCGCTGCGGGGCCGGCCCGGCCGCATCCCCGACCTGGTCGCCCGGCCGGGCGGCGACCAGGACGTGGCCGACCTGCTCGACTGGGCGGGCGAGAACGCCGTGGCCGTCATCCCCTTCGGCGGCGGTTCCTCCGTCGTCGGCGGAGTGGAGTACCGCGGCGACGCCCACCGCGCCGTGCTGTCCCTCGACCTGACCGCGATGGACCGGGTTCTGGAGATCGACACCACCGGCCGCTCCGCCCTGATCCAGGCCGGCGCCCTCGGACCCGTACTGGAAGGGCAGCTTCGGCCGCGCGGGCTGACCCTGCGTCACTTCCCGCAGAGCTTCGAGTTCTCCACCCTCGGCGGCTGGCTCGCCACCCGCGCCGGCGGCCACTACGCCACCGTCCACACGCACATCGACGACTTCGTGCAGTCCCTGCGCGTGGTCACCCCCGCCGGGACCGGCGCCTCGTGGCGGCTCCCGGCGTCCGGCGCGGGGCCGTCGCCCGACCGGCTGTTCCTCGGCTCCGAAGGCTCGCTCGGCGTCATCACCGAGGCATGGATGCGCCTGCAGGAACGTCCCCGGCACAAAGCCGCGGCATCCGTGGCCTTCGCCGACTTCCACCGCGCACTGGACGCGGTGCGGGCCATCGCCCAGTCCGACCTCGCCCCGGCCAACTGCCGGCTGCTCGACCCCGGCGAGGCACTGTTGTCCGGTGCCTCGCACGACGGCTCGACGGTCCTCGTCCTGGGCTTCGAATCCGCCACGACCCGCGTGGACGCCCGCCTGGAGACCGCCCTTGACCTGGCCCGCGCGCACGGCGGCCGCGGCGAGGCGCCGACGGCCGACCGCGGCGAGGCGCCGACGGCCGACCGCGGCGCGGGAGCCGACGCGGCCGTCGGCTCATGGCGCTCGGCGTTCCTCCGCATGCCCTACCTACGTGACGGTCTGGCCCGCATGGGTGCGGTCGTCGACACCTTCGAGACCGCCGCCACCTGGGACCGGATCCCCGCGCTCATCGACGCCGTACGCGCCGAGGTCGGCGCCGCCGCCCTGAAGGCCACCGGGCACCCGGCGACCGTCAACTGCCGCCTGACCCACGTGTACCCCGACGGCGCCGCCCCCTACTTCACCGTGGCCGTGGCCGGCCGCCCCGGCGACGAGGTCCAGGTCTGGGACGACATCAAGGCCGCCGCGAGCGACGTCCTGCACCGCCACCGCGCCACCGTCACCCATCACCACGCGGTCGGCCGCGACCACCGCCCCGCGTACGACCGCCAACGCCCGGAGCCCTTCGCGCTGGCGCTGCGAGCCGCCAAGCACGCCCTCGACCCGCACCACGTCCTCAACCCGGGAGTCCTCCTCGGCTGACGGCGGGCGCAACCACGCCCCTCCTCGGTCAGCTGCCGCGTCATCGCGGTCCGTGGGTCTGGAGGAAGACCACCGGGCCGTCGTCGAGGCGGCCCGCCGCGTCCAGGTCGAGGAGGGCCGCGAGCGCCTTGGCGGTGTAGGTGCGCTCCAGGATCAGGCCGGACCGGGCCCGGGCGCGGGCGAGGGCCCGGTCGCCGGCGGTGGTGGGGCGCGCGTAACCGTCCCCCAGCCAGGCCGTCTCGGTGCGGATCGCGTCGGGGGCGGGCCCGGTGAGGTCCGGATCGGCGCCCCGGCTCCGGAGCAGGGCCGTGGAGCGGCGGGCCAGTCCGAGGACGGCGGCGGAGTCCAGCCGCAGGGTGTCGTTGACCACGATGCCGAGGACGCGGGTGCGCAGCCCGGCGAGCCCCAGTCCGAGGGCCAGTCCTGCGGCGGTACCGCCGGAGCCCACGGCGGTGACCAGCCACGTCGGCTCCGGTAGCTCCCCGGCCGCGACCTGGGCGCCCAGCTCCAGGGCGATCTCGACGGCGCCGAGCGTGCCGAGCGGCGAAGAGCCGCCCGCCGGGAGGTAGTACGGGAGGGTGCGGCCGTGGGCGTGCCGGACGAAGAGCCAGGGTGCGGCCAGGACCAGCCTCGTCTTGCTGTGCAGGAAGTGCAGGGTCGCGCCGGAGGCGCGGAGCCGGTCCAACTGGGCCCGCACGTGCTCGTCGACCGGGTGGTCGATCAGGCCGACGGCCACCGCGAGCCCCGCCTCGCGCGCGTACCGGGCGGCGGCGAGGCCCCAGTTGGTGCCGAGGCCGCCGACCGTGAGGATGGTCCTGGCGCCGCGCCGACGGGCCTCCGGCAGCAGCCACTCCAGCTTGCGGACCTTGTTGCCGCCCCAGCCGCCGTCGCCGTATCCGCTCTCGTCCTTGACCCACAGCTCGGCGCGCTCGGCCAGTCCCGGCAGCCGCCGCACCGGCGTGGGGGCCCCGCCCAGCCGGAGGAAGGGCAGCGAGTCGGCCAGTTCGGGGCAGCGCCGGTGCAGCAGCGGAGGTGACATGGAGGAGAAGGTAGGGCACCCGGCCGCGGATCGGACCGGTCGCGGACCACGCCGGCCGTCATGGACGGTGGTGGGCCCCGCCTGCCGGGCCGGGCTCGCCCCGGCGGCCTCCGTCCGGGGCGTTCCGCTGCCCGCGGGTGCACGCGAGGGCGACCCGGAGTGCGGTGACGGCGGCGCCGGCGACGGTCGCCCCGCAGAGGGCGGCGAACGCGTCGGGCGTCCACATCCACAGGGCCCTGGGGCCGACGAGGGCGAGGGCCGTGGTCAGGAGGACGGCGGGCAGGGTGCCGGCCAGGGACCACAGGGCGGTCGGGGTGGTCCGGAGCGGCGCGGGGCGGCGCAGCAGCCGGACGGAGTGGAAGGCCTGGAGCAGGAGGCCGAGGGCCAGGACGGTGAGCCCCCAGATGGTGGCGTGGTAGACCGCCGCGGAGGGCGCGTCGGTGGGGGCGGTGCCGCCGGCGAGTATCCGGGCGGCGCCGAATCCGGCCTGCGTCACGGCCCCGTCGTGGAGGAGGCCGTGGAGGTTCTGCTGGAGGACCAGGGCGAGGTTGCTCTCCGGCAGGAGGAAGAGCACGGCGGAGTAGCCGGGTGTGGCGCCGGTGTGCCACACCGCGGTGTCGAGCGGAGGTTCCAGCTCATGCGCCGATCACTCGAGGCCGAACTCGCGGTCGTCTTCACCGGCGAGTGCCGCCAGTACGCGATGTAGGGGGGCGGTCGGCAGGTCCCGGGGCGGGACGGCCGGCCCGCGTGCCGCTGGTCCGGACGGTCACCCGTCCGTCGGTGCCGCCGCCCGGGGCTGCGCGGGGGACATGCCGAAGAGCGCGTGCACGGAGGCGCCGACCTGCTGTGCGACCGCCTCGGGGGTGGAACTGTCCAGCTTGCCGTCCAGGTGCAGGAACGCGAGACCGTGGACGAGGGCCCAGACGGTGGTCGCCAGCGCGCCCGCGTCGTCCGCCTCCGGGAAGGCGTCGCGGACGATGCCGTGCACGTACTCGGTGATGACGGCGGCCGCGGCGACCCGTTCCTCGCTGGTCGGGTCGCAGGGCTCGGCGAACATCGCCCGGAACAGGGCCGGGTGGTCGAGCGCGAACCGCACGTAGACGACCGCGACCGCGGCCAGGTCGTCGGGGGTCGAGGGTGCGGGGCGGACCACGGTCAGCTGCTCGGCGAGCTCGCGGTACCCCTCGGCGGCGACCGCCGAGACCAGGGCGTCGCGGTCCGCGTAGTGACGGTACGGGGCCGTCGCCGACACGCCGGCCCGGCGGGCGACCGCGCGCAGCGAGAGACCGGCGCTGCCGTCCTCCTCGAGCAGCTCTCGTGCGGCGCGCAGGCAGGCGGCCCGCAGGTCGCCGTGGTGGTACCTGCCGGTCTGCGACACAGTCGCACTCCCTCGCGTTCGCAGCGCTTGCCTCGTGCCGCGTTCGCAGCGCTTGCATCGTGCCCTATGTGAATGGTGCATACATCGTAAGCGACGGGTGCGGGAGCGGGTTCCGGGGTGGCCGGCGGGCCTCTCGCCGCCGCTCCCGGGGTGAGCGCCCTTCAGAGCGACCGGCCGACCTGCTCCTCGGGGGCGGCCCCCGCCCCCGGGTGCCGGACGGCCAGGAGCGCCGCCCCGATGTCCGCCGTCGCCCGCGGATCGGAGAGGGACCGGCCCGTCAGTTCCTCGACGCGCCGCAGGCGGTAGCGGACGGTGTTGGGGTGGACGAAGAGGCTCTGGGCCGCGGCGGCGGCCGAGCCGGCCGCGGCGAACCAGTGCTCGAGGGTCCGGACCAGGCGGGACCGTTCCGCGGCCGGCAGATCGAGCACCGGCCGGAGCACCACCTCCGCCAGGTGGGCGGCCTCGGCCGGAGCCGCCGACACGACCATGGCCAGCGGGTCGTCGTCGAAGCGGGCCACGCCCGGACCGGTGCCCGCCAGCCCGGCCAGGGCCAGCCGCGCGAAGCGCAGCGCCCGCGGGGTGTCCCGCAGGGACCGGAAGCTCGGACTGAAACCCACGCGCGCGCGGGTCCCGCGCAGGACGCGCAGGCACGCCCGCTCCGCCGTCTCGGTGGGCAGGGCGATCAGAGCGAGCTGCTGGTCCGGCAAGAGCCGCCAGGCGGAAGGCAGCTTCGCCTGAAGCAGCGCCCCCTCGGTCCCCGCCAACGGGTCCTCGCCCGGGGAGCCCGCCTCCGCGACGGCGACCGCGTACGGGCCGTGCTCCGGCAGTCCCAGTTCGCGGGCGGCCTCCCACAGCGTGCGGTCGGTGACGATGCCGGTGAACAGCGCCTCCACCAGGGCCGAGCGCCGTGCCTGCCCCCGCGAGGTCAGCTCTGCCGCCGTCTCCCGGTAGGCCACCGCCACGGACTCGGCGTACAGCCCGGACAACGCCCAGAACTTCGTGGACTGCGACACCAGCAGATCGTCGGTGACCTCGGGGCGCGTGCGTGCCTCGGCGAGGATCTCCGACCACAGCAGTTCCGAGCCGATCCGGTACGCGTGCAGCGTGTCCGCCAGCGGGACTCCCTGTTCGGCGCGGAGCCGCCCGGTCTCGCGGGCCGAACTCGCGTCCGGCGTGCCCCCGTGGCGGACGTGGGCGAGGATGAGGCCCGCGTTGGCGGCGCAGGAGCGGCGCAGCGAGTCCAGAGGGATCAGCGACTCGTCCTGGTAGGCCGCGACGTCCGAGCGGATGCGCAGCGCCATCCGCTCGCCCAGCTCCGGAAGTCTGGCCTGGAGCGCTGCCGCCACACCCGAGAGGTCCATTTCCGCAGCCTAGCGCCACTGGATTGTCCCCAGGAACAATCCAGGACCGCACGCGCTGTCCTGCCGCCCATAGGTAACGGCCACGGACGGCTGCAAGATGTCGGCGATGTAAACATTCGACGTTCCGTGTAACGGAGGCGGGTCATGGCCAATCTGGCAGGGTTCCTCGTGGAAACGGCCGGGCGACAGCCCGAGCGCCCCGCGCTGCGCCTGGGAGAGCAGGTCATCACGTACGCGGAGCTGGACGAACGCTCCGCACGCGCCGCGGCCCTGCTCCGGTCCGAAGGCGTGCGACCGGGCGACCGGGTCGCCCTGATGCTGCCGAACGTGCCCGAGTTCGTCGTCCTGTACTACGGAATCCTGCGCGCCGGCGCGGTCGTGGTCCCGATGAACCCGCTCCTGAAGACCAGGGAGACGGAGTTCCACCTCACCGACTCCGGCGCGGTGCGGCTCTTCGAGTGGCACCAGGCGCCGGGCGAGGGCGCCCAGGGGGCCGCCGCCGCGGGTGTGGCGCACACGGCCGTCGAACCCGCCGCGTTCGCCGAGACCCTCGCCGGGTACGAACCGCTCCGCGAGGTCGCCGACACCGACGGCGAGGACATGGCCGTCCTGCTGTACACCTCCGGCACGACCGGCCGCCCCAAGGGCGCCGTCCTCTCCCACGCCGGCCTGCGGCACAACACCGAGGTCAACAGCGTCCGGATCCAGGGGATGACGCCGGAGGACGTGGTGGTGGGCTGCCTGCCGCTGTTCCACATCTTCGGGCAGATCTGCACCATGAGCGCGGCCGTCCGCAGCGGCGCCTCGCTCGTGATGATCCCCCGTTTCGACCCGGGAGCCGTCCTCGACGCCATCGCCCGTGAGCGCGCCACCTTCTTCGAGGGCGTACCGACCATGTACGCGGCGCTGCTCCAGCACCCCTCGGAGGCGGACGTGTCGACGCTGCGGATGTGCATCTCCGGCGGCGCCTCGCTGCCGGTCGAGATCCTGCACGGCTTCGAGCGGCGCTTCGGCTGTCCGGTGCTGGAGGGCTTCGGCATGTCCGAGACCAGCCCGGTGGTCACCTTCAACCACCCCGACCGGCCGCGCAAGGCCGGCTCGATCGGCACTCCCATCCGCGACGTGGAGGTACGTCTCCTGGACGGCGACGGGAAGGACGTGGCCCCCGGCGAGATCGGCGAACTGGCCGTCCGGGGGCCGAACGTGATGAAGGGGTACTGGAACCGCCCGGAGGACACGGCGGCCGCCATTCCCGACGGCTGGCTCCGCAGCGGCGACCTCGCCCGGGCGGACGAGGACGGCTACCTCTACATCGTCGACCGCAAGAAGGACATGATCATCCGCGGCGGCTACAACGTCTACCCGCGCGAGATCGAGGAGGTCCTCCATGAGCACCCGGCCGTCGCCCTCGCCGCCGTGGTGGGCGTCCCGCACGCCGACCTCGGCGAGGAGGTCGCGGCCGTGGTCGTCCTCCGCCCCACCGCGCAGGCCACCACCGACGAGCTGCGGCAGCACGTCAAGGACCGGGTGGCGGCCTACAAGTACCCGCGTCAGGTGTGGCTGGTGGACAAGCTCCCGCTGGGCCCCAGCGGCAAGATCCTCAAGCGGGAGATCACCGTGCCGACGGCGTGACGGCCACCGTGCCGACGGCGTGACTGCGTCGGGCCGGGGCCGGAGGGGCGGCTCTGCCACCGGGAGGCGTGGATGGCGCCGCAAGGGGCGTCACTCGGTGCGCAGGGCCGTCGCGGTTCTGGCCCGGGCGGCCCAGCCGGCGGGCGCGAGGGCGCCGAGGACGGCGATGAGCAGCCCGCCGAGGCCGAGCAGGAGCAGTTCGGGTGTGCTGTAGACGCCGAGGACGGCGTCGGGAAGGCGCAGGCCGGCTCCTTCGCCCATGGCGGGCGTGATCCGGGAGTGCAGGGCCACCCCGAGCGGAACGCCGAGGGCACCCCCGACGAGCCCGGTCGCGACGACCGAGGTGACGACCATGACGACGGTCTGCCGGGGGACCATGCCCACGGCCTTGTGGATGCCGAGGTCACGGACCCGTTCGCGGGTGTCCAGGACGACGCCATTGAGCACGCCCAGGGCGGCGACGGCGACCAGCATCAGTGTGAGGACCGCCGTCAGCGAGTTCAGCACGACCACCTGGTCGCTGTCGCCGTCCGCCCGGCCGGGCGCGGCGGACACGCCCACCGGCCGCAGTTCGGCGTTCAGCTTCTCCACGTACGCCGACACGTCCGTGCCGGGCTTTACCGCGATGTGGTGCGACGCGGCCGGCAGGTCCGGCCCCGCGGTGCCGAGCGTCGCCCGGTCCGTGAAGATCCGCCTGCCCTCGTTGCGGGTGTCGAAGACCTCGCCCACGATCCGTACGGTCACCGAAGCGCCGTGGTGGTTCAGCCTGACGGTGTCCCCGACCCGTGTTCCGGTCGCGGCCAGGAAGGGCGTCGGCACCACCGCCTCGCCCGGCCTCGCGATCCAGCGGCCCGAGACCATCTCGTACCCGCCCCAGGAAGCGTCGCCGGTGAAGGCGAAGACGTCGATCGGCCCGGCCGTGCCGGGGACCGTCGCCCGCGTCTCGGAGATGGCGTAGTGCGCACGCGTGCCGGGCTGGGCGCCGATAGCGGCGGCGATCCTGCCGGCCTCCGCCGCGCCCGGCCGCTCCTCCTCCTGAACGGGCGGGGCGTCGGGCGCGGGGACGCCGACGGTGACGTCCGCGGCGTTGTGTTCCCGCGCGGTCAGCACCTCGCCGAGCGAGGAACCGAGGCCGACGGCGAAGGTGACGGCGGTCGCGCCGAACGCCACGGCCACGCACATGGCTGCCGCGCGTGCGGGGCGGGCGAAGGGGAAGGCGAGGCCGAGGCTCACCGGCCGCGGCAGCGGCAGCCGGGCGCCGAGCCGGGCGGCCCGCCGGCCGCGACCGGGGGACGGGACACGACCGACGGCCAGCGCGTCGACGGTTCGCAGCCGGCCGCCCCGCCAGGCAGCCGCTGCCGCGGTGAGCGTCACGAGGGCCAGGACACCGCCGACCACCGCGGCGTCGAGCCAGAGGGGCACGGCCAGACCGCTCGTGCCGTACGCGTCCGCCGCCTCCGACAGCACCGGCACGGCGAGGAGGTGGCCCGTCGCGACGCCCACCGCCGTACCGGTCACGGCCGGGATCAGCGCCTGGCCCACGTACGCCCGTACGACCTGGGCCGGGGTGAAGCCGACGGCCTTGAGGATGCCGATCCGCCGCACCGCGGAGCCGACCGTGCCGGCGACCACGTGGCCGACGACGAGGACCGACATGACGAGACCGAGCACACCGAAAGCGACGAGGAAGGGCACGAACAGCGCGGTCTCCCGGTCGGCCGTGTCCTTGACGGTGAGCCAGGACCGCGTCCCGGTGACCGCCGCCGGAGGTACCGCCGCCGTCACGGTGTCGCGCCCGGCCGCGACCTCGCCGGCGGTCGCCGCACGGTCGAGACGGTAGAGCATCTCGTACCCCGCGGAGCTTCCGGCCGGCCTGAGCGCGTCGATCTGGGCGGGGGCCACCCAGGCGTCGGCACTGCTGGTGACCGACCGGGCCAGGCCGACCACCTCGAGCTCCTGGTCGCCGGGGGAACCGGGCACGTGGAGGCGCAGGCCCATGATCGGCATGACCCGGCTGTCGACCGACAGCACGATCTCGCCGGGCCGGGCGGCCCACCGGCCGCCCAGCAACGTGAGTTCGTCGACCGCGCCCTCGGGCCCGGAGCGCCCGGCGAGCGTCAGCGGCGGTAGCTCGTCGCCCTCGTCGGTGCCGGGGGTGACGGTGACGGTCGGGAACGGACCCGACGCCGCGGTGATCCCGTCGCCGTCGGCGGTCGCCCGCACCTGGGCGGCCGTCGCCGTGCCCGCGTCGAAGTGCACGGACAGATGCGCGCCGCGCTGCCGTGCGAAGGCGTCGTCGAACGGCGCGCCGGAGACCGCCAGCAGGGAACCCCCGAGGACGGACGAGGTCACCGCCATCATCACGGCCAGGCCGACCGCCCACGTCTGCACACGGCGGCGTCCCGTTCCCGAGCGCACGACCCGGCTCAGCGCGCTCATCGGACACCCTCCGCGGCCAGGCCGCCCCCGATGCCACCGGTGACGCGGTCGTCGACGATCCGCCCGTCGAGGAGCTCGACCGTGCGACTCGTGCAGGACCGGGCCAGGGCGATGTCGTGGGTGACGACGACGATGGTCTGGCCGTCGGCGTTCAGATCGGCGAGCAGACGGCTGACGTCCTCGCCCGCGGCCGTGTCCAGGGCACCGGTCGGTTCGTCGGCGAGGAGGAGCGGCGGTCGGTTCATCAGCGCCCGTGCCACCGCGACGCGCTGGCGCTCGCCGCCGGACAGCCGGCCCGGGTAGGCGCGGGCGTGCCGGTCGATGCCGAGTGCCTCGAGCAGCTCCGCCGCGCGCCGAGCGGCCTCGCCGCGTGCCGTTCCGGCCAGTTGCGCGGGAAGGAGGACGTTGTCGGTGACCGTCAGGTCGTCCAGCAGGTGGAAGAACTGGAACACCATGCCGACCTTGGACCGCCGGTAGCGCGCCGAGGCCGCCTCGCCCAGCTCGTCGACGCGTACGCCGTCCACCGTGACCGTGCCGGCATCGGGCCGGTCGAGCCCCGCGATCAGATTGAGAAGAGTGGACTTGCCGCTGCCGGAGGGCCCCAGGACGGCGACGGCCTCCCCGGGGCGCACGGTCAGCGACACGTCCTGCAGGGCCGGCGGGCCCTCGGACGAACCGTCGTACCTGCGGTGCACATCACGCAGTTCGATCACCGGGGTGGACATGGCTCTCCTTCGGTCCGTACGTCTGGCCCGTCGGAAGTTAGGCGCCCGCCCGGTCCGCGCGCGTCGTCGGGCCGGGCCATTTCCCGTCCCCCGTCGTGACGACGCCGCCCCGGGTCCTCCTCGGGGCGTAGACGAGAGGCGTACACCGGGTGCCACCCGAGACGGGTGTGCCGGCGGACGGCGTCGGTGACAATGGCGCGATGAAGAGCACGTCAGTGGCAGACCGGCTGCGCGACGGCACAGGGCTGCTGAAACGCCCGACCGGCCCGCTGCCGCGCCCCACCCGGCACAGCCTCGTGTTCGACGCGGTCCTCGCGCTGGGACTGTTCGCCGTCGTGCTGCCCTACGCCCTCGAGCAGGGGCCGGGGCGGGTGCGCGGCGCCCGGGACGGGATCGCCCCGCTCGTGCTCGGTTCGGAGGCGCTCGGTTCGGAGACGGGGATCGCGGCGACCGTGGTCGCCCTGACGGCCCTTGCCTGGGCGCCCCTGGTACTGCGCCGGAGATATCCCCTGGCCGTGCTGTGGACCGTGACGGCGGCGACCGCGATGACGCCGTACGACACGCAGCGGATCACCTTTTACGCCAGCGTCATCGCGGCCTACACCGCGGCCGCCTACAGCCCCTACCGGGCGGCCACGCTGATGAGCCTTCCGGCGTTGCTGCTGGCGAACGGCTCGATCACCAGCCTGGAGGTGCTGACGGTCTCGTCCTCGGTCCCCACCAAGTACGTTCCGCTCATGGTCCTGGTGCCGCTCGTGCTGGCGGCGAACGGGATGCGCACGTGGAAAGTGCGTACGGCCGAGAGCCAGGAACAGGCCGCCGCACTCGAACGCGAGCAGGCCGAGGAACTCCGCCGCGCCGCCGAGCGGGAGCGGGCCCGCATCGCCCGTGAACTGCATGACGTCGTGACCCACAACGTCAGCATGATGGTGATCCAGGCCGGTGCCGCACGCACGGTCCTGGACGTCGCCCCCGAGCAGACCCGCGAGGCCCTCCTCGCCATCGAGGCGAGCGGCCGGACGGCGATGTCCGAACTGCGGCACACGATGGGCCTGCTCACCATGAACGCCGAGGGCGACGCGGCCCCGGCCACCGCGGACCTGACCCCGCAGCCCGGCCTCGACCGACTGGAAGCCCTGGTCGCCCGCGTGCGGCAGACCGGTACTCCCGTCGCCCTGACCACGACCGGCACCCCGCGCGACGTGCCCTCCGGCATCGGGCTCGCCGCCTACCGCGTCGTACAGGAAGCGCTGACGAACACCGTGAAACACGCGAGCGGTGCGAGCGCCGTCGTGACCGTCGACTACGGTGCCGACCGCCTGCGCGTGGAGGTCACCGACACCGGAGGCAGCCCCGCCGCCGCCGCGGCGACCGGGAACGGGCGCGGACTGATCGGGCTGCGGGAGCGGCTCGCGGTCTACGACGGCACCCTGCACACCGGGCGACGCCTCACCGGCGGCTACCGTGTCACCGCACTCGTACCCCTGGAGCCGGCATGACCGACCCTCTGCGCGCCGTGATCGCGGACGATCAGGCGCTCGTCCGCGCCGGCTTCCGGATGATCCTCACGGCCAACGGCATCGACGTGGTCGCCGAGGCGGCCGACGGCGCCGAGGCGGTCGACGCCGTCCGGCGCACCCGGCCCGACGTGGTCCTGATGGACATCCGCATGCCCGAGACGGACGGCCTGGAGGCAACCCGGCGCATCTTCGCCGATGCCGAGGGGGACCCGCCGCGCGTGCTCATCCTGACCACGTTCGACCTCGACGAACTGGTCTACGAGGCCCTGTCCGCCGGGGCCAGCGGCTTCCTCCTCAAAGACGTCACCCCCGAGCACCTCGTGGCCGCCGTCCGGCTGGTCCGCACCGGCGACGCGCTCCTCGCCCCCACCATCACCCGCCGCCTCGTCGAGCGCCACGCCCGGACCGCCCCGCCCGCCGAAGCCGCCGGCACACATCGGGACCTGGCCGTGCTGACGGCCCGCGAACTCGAGGTCCTGCGGCTGCTGGCCCGGGGACTCAGCAACGCCGAACTCGCCGGGCGTCTCCACCTGTCGGAGACGACCGTGAAGACCCACGTCGGTCGCATCCTCGCCAAACTCGGGCTCCGCGACCGCGTCCAGGCCGTGGTGACGGCCTACGAGACCGGACTGGTCACGGCCGGGGGACAGGGGGGCGAACCACGGCCCGTCGGGCGGTCCTGAGCCGCACGGACGCCGGCGTCACCGTGCGTTGCTCCACCCGGCCGTGCCGGAGTACGAGTCGAGCAGGTCCACGACGAAGACCAGGGTCGAACCCGGCGGGATCAACGGCGACGGCGACTGCTTCCCGTACCCGAGGCGCGGGGGAACGATGATCTCGCGCCGGCCGCCGACCCTCATCCCCTTCACCCCGCGGTCCCAGCCCTTGATGACCCTGCCACCGCCCAGGGCGAACTTGAACGGCTCGCCCCGGTCCCAGGAGGCGTCGAACTCCCTGCCGGACTCGAAGGTCACCCCGACGTAGTGAACCCTCAGCACCATGCCCGGCTTCGCCTCGGCGCCGTCCCCGACGACGAGGTCCCGGACGGTCAGCTCGGTCGGAGCGTCCCCCTCCGGCACGACGACCTCGGGCTTCGTCCGTTCGCTCATTGCAGCCTCGCCACTCTCCACCGGGAGCCCTCGCACGGGCCGCCCGGACGCATGGACCCTCCATGCAGCAGACGACCACGCTATCGAGCACGCCGATCCGCGCAGCACGCTCCCCGGGGCGGGCCGGGCCGGCTCGGCTCGGCCGTACGAGGGGTTCGGGGCCCGGACCGGTGCCGGCGCCGTCGCCCGCGGGTATGGCGGCGCGCATGAGCGGAATCGAACTCAGCAGCACCGCGTTCCACGACGGAACGGCGATCCCCCGCCGCCACAGCGGGGAAGGCGAGGACACCTCGCCGCCCCTGGCCTGGTCCGGGGTGCCCCGCGAGGCCACGGAGCTGGTCCTCCTGTGCGAGGACCCGGACGCGCCGGGGACGACCTTCCTGCACTGGCTGGTGACCGGCATCGACCCGGCGAGCAGGGGGGTCGGGGAGGGCCGGACGCCCCAGGGCGGACGGGAGTGGCCCAACGGATTCGGGCGCGTCGGCTGGGGAGGGCCGATGCCCCCTCCGGGGCACGGGGAGCACCGCTACTTCTTCCGCCTGTACGCCCTGTCCGAGCCGCTGCCGCTGCGCGAACGCCCGGGCGTCGAGGAGGTGCACCGCGCCCTGGAAGGCAGGGAGCTGGCCTCGGGCACCCTGGTCGGCACCTATCAGCGCTGAGCGCGTCACGGCCGGCGACGGCGTCTCCGTCCGCCGTCGGCACGTCGGGCAGGACAGGGCCGGAGAGGCAGGGAAGGGATGCGGGGCCGGGGGAGCAGGGGAGGGAAAAGAAGAGAGGGAAGGGAAGGAAGGGCCGGCGCAGCGACCTGGCGTCAGGACGCGGTCCCGGCGTCGGCGTAGCGCAGCAGAGCGCCCACGCCCTCCTCCAGCATCAGCTCGCCCTCCGGTACGACGACCAGTTCCGCACCAGTGCCGACGAGGGCCCTGACGAGGGCCTCGTCCGCGCGCTCCTCCCGCGGGGCCGGCACGCCGAAGGACGTCAGCTCCGCCTCGCTGAGGGCGAGCTGGGTGGGCCGCGAGCCCACCCAGAGCCGGAGCGAGGACTCGGGCGGGCGGTTCAGCAGCAGTGCCGCCACCTGCCCGCGCTGGAGGGCCGCCACCGTGGCGGCCAGCCCCTCCGCCACGGGTCCGGCCAGGGCACGCCGGCCGATGAAGACGTTCACGAGCTCCCGGTCGTGCACGGCCATGCGGCCGCGGAAGACACCGTCGAGCTGGGGCTCCAGCAGGGCACGTCCGGTGTCGGTGGGAGTCGGGCCGCCCACCCGCACGACCTTGTCCCGAAGGGCGTGCGGCAGGCGGCGGACCAGCACGTTGCACGCCCACTCGTCGCCGCCGACCACGACGGCGTCGGCATGCGCGCGCCGCGCCCGCTCGTCCAGCCGGTGGCCGAGGCCGAGGGCGGTGCGGTGCCAGGTCGCCACCGGGACCCTGCGGTGCAGCCGCTCACCCGGCGTGACCGTGGACGCGGGCCAGGTGCCGGTCTCCGCCTCCAGCGTCACCCAGCCGTGGGTTTCGGCGGTGGGCAGGCCGCCGTAGTGGACGACGACGGCCATGTACGGGATCTCCGGAACGTGCTGGGTGACGAGGGGCATCGCTTCCGGCAGGGTGCTGTAACGCGCCGAGTCGTGCTCGGGCGGCCAGGGCAGCTCCCCGTTCAGGACGAGCGTGCCGTGAGCGGCGAAGAGGGTCTGCCCGTGGACGCCGGGCACCTCGGTGTCGCTGCCGACCGCTTCCTCCAGTACGGTCAGCAGCCCCCGGTCCGCGCCCTGACGGGACAGGCTCTCGCGCAGCCGCCGCCAGCGCAGCGCGATCGCCCGCTCGGGATGCTCCGTGTTCCGGGAGGTGTCCAGGTACACGGAGACGTACGGGCCGGGCTCCGCGTACAGGGGCTCAAGGAACGACAGCCTCATCGCCACTCCTCGTCGATGGTGCCGATGGTCCCCCCACCTTCGATGATGCACGCCCCGGAGGGCGACGGAGCCCGACGGCGCGGACCGGCCGGGTACGCCGCGCAGGTGGTGCGGTCAGACCGTGGCGGCCGTGCGGGCGGGCGACGGTTCGCCGTCGGTCGACGGGGCGGGCTTCGAGGTGGCCGGGGAGGGCGACCCGCGGCGGATGGCCAGGCCGACCATGGCCACGCCGATGACCAGGACGAACGCCATGCCGGCCAGGGCGAAGCTCAGGGTGTACTGGCTCTCGGCGGGCAGTGCGGGAACCCCGGCGGGCAGGTTGTCGAGCGTGTGGGAGGCGAGCAGCGAGGTGACGACCGCGCTGCCGATGGCACTGCCGGTGGAGCGGGAGATGGAGTTGATGCCATTGGCGATGCCGGTCTGGTGGTGCGGAACACCGGCCACGATCAGGGCGGGCATCGCGGCGTAGCCGAAGCTGACGGCGACACCGACGACCATGCCGGCCAGGATCACCGACGCGGTGGTGTCGTGGGCGAAGGTCAGCCAGGCGAACCCGACGACGCCGAAGACGGCACCCGCGGCGAGGGTGAGGCGCGCACCGATGCGGCGCACCAGCACGCCTCCGAACTGGGCGGCCACGAGCGAGACGAGGGCGGAGGGCAGCAGGTAGAGGACGGAGGCGCGCAGGACGGAGGCGCCGAAGCCGTAGCCGGCGATCTCGGCGGGCGTCTGGACCAGGAAGGAGACGCCGATGAACTGCGCGAACATGGCGAATCCGACGAGCAGTCCGGCGACGTTGGTGAACAGCACCGGCCGGTGGACGAACATCTTCATGTCGACCAAGGGGTTGCGGACCTTGCGTTCGACGACGACCCACAGGGCCGCCGTGACGGCGGCGCCGGCGAACAGGGCGAGCGTGCGGGCCGAGGTCCAGCCCCAGGTGTGGCCCTGCGAGATGGGCAGCAGGATCAGCACGAGCAGCAGGGCGAGACCGGCGGCACCGAGCCAGTCGGTGCGCCCGCCCGTCCGGGCCCGGGGGGCGGGGACGACGACCGCGACCGCGATCAGGGCGGCGACGGCGAGTGCGGCGGCCAGCCAGAAGACCAGGTGGTAGTCGGGGGCGGCGCCCTGGGTCAGCAGCCCGGCGCTCACCAGGGCGAGGCCGCTGCCGAACCCGAGGGTCCCGCTGACCAGGGCCATGGCGCCGGGCAGCCGCGCGGGGGCGACCTCCTGGCGCAGCACGGAGAGGGCGAGCGGGAAGATCGCGGTGGCGGCGCCCTGCATCACGCGGGCCACGACGAGCCACAGCAGCGAACTCGTGGTCGCGGCGAGCACCGATCCGGCGACCATCACCACCAGAACGCCGAGCAGGGTCGGCTTCGTGCCGTGCTGGTCGCCGAGGCGGCCCAGGAGGGGCGTGAAGACCGCGGCCGAGAGCAGCGTGGCGGTGGTGACCCAGCTGACCTGGGCCGTGGTGGCGCCGAGGTCGTTCTGGATGATGCCGAGGATCGGGATGACCAGGGTCTGCATCATCGACACGACCATGGCGGCGAGGCCCAGCACCAGGACGAGGCTGAGGCTGCCGGCGGGGCGCTCCGGCGCGGTGGCAAGGGAGGACTTCACGGTCTTCTTCCGGTTTCCGGGGGAGGGGTGTGGTGGCCCGAAGGGCGAAAGCACCGAAGATCGAGGAGGTAAACCATTGAAGTGCTCGATGCTTGAGAGCATCAAACAATGCGATGTCGGTAGATGTCAAAGGTTGAGGCACTCAAGCTTTGGGGTACTCTTGACGCATGGCACCCATCCCGACCAAGGCGCAGCTCATGGAGCTGCTCGCGCATTCGGTCAGCACGCACTACGCCGACTTCACGGCTGCCGCCACCGACATGGGGCTCACCTCCAGCCAGGCGAAGACCCTCACGGTGCTGCGACGCGCGCCGGCCTCGATGCGCTCGCTGGCGGGCACCCTCGCCTGTGACGCGTCGAACATGACCGGGATCATCGACCGGCTCGAGAAGCGCGACCTGGTCCACCGCGAGGTCAGCGCCACCGACCGCCGCGTGAAGAACGTCGCCCTCACGGAGACGGGGCAGGAGGCGATCGACACGATCCGCGAGCGGATGGAGCAGACGCAGACCGGCCTGGACAAGCTCTCCGACGACGAGCGCGCCGAACTCTTCCGCCTGCTGACGGTCGTCTTCCCGCGCTGATGCGCGTGGGCGCGGTCCCGTGGCGGTGCCGGGCGTGTCACCCCATGCGGCCCCCCGGCACCGGACGGGCCGGCTTCCCCCGCCGATGTCCGTGGGCCACGCTGTTCCCGCACGCGTGAGCCGCCCCTGTCGCCGGGGTCACCCGACTCGGCTCCGGCGGTCTTCCGCCGGCCGCGGCCCGTGTGTGCATCGCCGGATGAGAGCCCGCCCCGCTGTGAAAGGAGTGCGACCCGCATGGGAGACGCCACACCGATCGGCCAGCGCAACGAGCCCGAGATGCCTCGCTACGGCGGCATAGCGACCTTCGCTCTGCTCCCGCGGATCGAAGAGGTCACCCACGCCGACGTAGCCGTCCTCGGCATACCCTTCGACAGCGGGACCAGCTTCCGGCCCGGAGCCCGGTTCGGCCCTGCGCACATACGGGAGAACTCGCGGCAGCTGCACCCGTACCACCAGTTCCTCGACGTCTTTCCGTTCGGCTCGCAGCAGGTCGTCGACGCCGGCGACGTCCCGGTCGGCCCGTACGACATCCCGCGTGCGGTCGCGGCGATCGAAGGCGCGGCCCGGCGTCTGGTGGAACAGGGCACCCGCGTCGTCGCCCTCGGCGGTGACCACACCGTCGCGCTGCCGCTCATGCGGGCGGCGGCCGCGGCCCACGGCCCGCTGGCGGTCCTGCACTTCGACGCCCACCTGGACACCTGGGACACCTGTCACGGTGCCGACGTGTGGCACGGGTCGCCCTTCAGGCGCGCGGCCGAGGAAGGCGTCATCGACCTCGACCACTGCCAGCACGTCGGAACGCGCGGCGGCATCTACGATCCGAGCGAACTGGACGACGACCGGGCAGCCGGGTTCGAGATCATCGACAGCGAGGCCTTCGAGGACCGGAAGGTCGGCGACATCGTCGCGCAGATCCGGCGCAGGCTGGGCACGCGCCCGGTCTACGTCTCCGTCGACATCGACGTCCTCGACCCGGCGCACGCCCCGGCCACCGGCACTCCCGAGGTCGCCGGGCTGACGACCCGTGAGCTCTTCCGGACGCTCCGCGGCCTGCGGGGTCTGGACATCGTCGGCTGCGACGTCGTGGAGGTCGCCCCCGCCTACGACCACGCCGGCATCACCGGACTCGCCGCCGCCCACACCGCGTGGGAACTCGTCTCCCTCATCTCGCTCAGCGGGAACCGGTAGGCGGCAAGGCCGGGAAGGCTGCGCCCCGTCCGGCCCCGCGTCGGCGGCAGAGGAGCGCGGCGCGCAGGTCCACGCGGTCGTCGAGGCGGGACAGACCCTCTCGGGAGGCGTGGCCCACCCCGTCACGCTCACCGTCGCCGGCCTCCGTAAGGGACGGGAACAGGGACAGGCCGAGGTGCTCGCCGTGACCGTCGGGCGGTGCTCATCGTGGGTTCCTACGGGCCGCCTCTCATCCGCGATGGAGAGTCCCACGACTTTGTTGCAGATGAGATCGAACGCGGCCTACGGTGTCGCATATGCAGTCCTACACCATCGGGCAGGCCGCGCGTCTCCTGGGCGTCAGCCCCGACACGGCACGGCGCTGGGCGGACGCGGGCCGGGTCGCCACCCACCGCGACGAGAGCGGGCGGCGCGTGATCGACGGGAAGTCGCTCGCGGCGTTCTCCGTGGAGATCGCGCAGGGCGATGACGAAGACGCGTCGTACACGTCGGCGCGGAACGCGTTCCCCGGGATCGTCACGGCGATCAAGCTCGGCGACGTCGCGGCCCAGGTCACCATCCAGGCCGGGCCGCACCGGCTGGTCTCCCTCCTCACCCGGGAGGCCGTGGAGGAGCTGGGACTGGAAGTCGGCATGCAGGCCACCGCCCGCGTGAAGTCGACCAGCGTGCACATCGACCGCACCTGACACCCCTCACGCAGTGACGAACCACCTCGGCCGTCGGTGCGGCCGGCCGCACCATGCACCTTCCGTTCCCCGTCGAGGAGTTCCGACGCCCATGCCCCGCACCCTCACCAGACGTCGCACCGCTGCCGCCGTGCTCACCGCCGCCCTGCTCGTTCCGCTCGCGGCCTGCTCGTCGGACGACGACGGCAGGAAGGACACCGGCGGTTCCCCGGCCTCCGGTTCCGCGAGCGCCGTGCCCCGGGCGGACCTGACGGTGCTCGCCGCCGCCTCGCTGACCGACGTGTTCAAGACCGCCGGTGCCGCGTACGAGAAGTCCCACCCGGGCACGAAGATCACCTTCTCGTTCGCCGGCTCGCAGGAGCTCGTCGCCCAGGTGTCCCAGGGCTCGCCCGCCGACGTCCTGGTGACCGCCGACACCAAGAGCATGGACAAGGTGAAGGCCGACACCGGCACTCCCGCGATCATCGCGAGGAACCGGCTCGTCATCGCCACCGGCGAGGGCAACCCCTTCAGGGTCGACGAACTGAAGGACCTGGCCGACACCAAGCTCAAGGTCGTCCTCGCCGCGCCCGAGGTGCCCGCCGGCAAGTACAGCAAGCAGGTCCTCGACAAGCAGAAGCTCACGGTGAAGCCGGTCTCGCAGGAGCCGAACGTGCGTGCCGTGCTCAGCAAGGTCGAGCTGGGCGAGGCCGACGCCGGCCTCGTCTACAAGACCGACGCCGAGAGCGCGAAGGACAAGGTCGACGCCGTCGAGATCCCCGACGACCAGAACGCGATCGCCACGTACCCGGCCGCCACGCTCAAGGACTCCGAGAACGCCGAGGCCGCAGCCGCGTTCGTCGCCTGGCTGTCCTCGGCCGAGGGCCAGAAGATCCTCCAGGACGCCGGCTTCCAGAAGCCGTAACCGACCGGGACCGTCCACCTCGTGAGGGGCTGTCCGCACCGAAGACCGGACAGCCCCTCCGCCTCATGCCCTCACGCACTCGGGACCATCGATGAAACGAGCAGGCGCACGCGTCTTCGCAAGCCGCTCCGGCACCTTCCGTCCGCCCCTCGCGCTGGCCGTGCCCGCGCTGGCGGCCGTGGCCTTCCTGGCGCTTCCCCTGATCGGCATCCTCGTACGGACCGAGTGGGGCGAGCTCATGGACCACCTGAGCTCGCCCGGGACCGTCGAGGCGCTGAAGCTGTCGCTCCTGGTCTCCTTCTGGTCGCTCGGACTGTCGCTGCTGCTCGGCGTCCCGCTGGCCTGGCTGCTGGCGCGGGTCTCCTTCCCCGGCAAGGCGTTCGTCCGGTCGCTGGTGCTGCTGCCCATGGTCCTGCCGCCGACCGTCGGCGGTGTCGCGCTGCTCCTCGCGTTCGGCCGCCGCGGACTGCTCGGCCCCTGGCTGGAGCACACCTTCGGCATCACGCTGCCGTTCCACACCTCCGGCGCCGTCCTCGCGGCCACGTTCGTCGCGATGCCCTTCCTCGTCATCAGTCTGGAGGGCGCGCTCGGCGGGCTCCGGCCGCGCTACGAGGAGACCGCGGCCTCGCTCGGCGCCTCGCCGGTACGGGTGTTCTTCACCGTCACGCTGCCGATGGTGGCGCCCGGCGTCGTCGCCGGGGCGGCACTGACCTGGGCGCGGGCCCTGGGTGAGTTCGGCGCCACGATCACCTTCGCGGGGAACCTGCCCGGCACCACCCAGACCCTGCCGCTCCAGGTCTACCTGCTGCTCCAGGACGAACCCGAGGCCGCCACCTCCGTCTCCCTCCTGCTGCTCGCCATCGCCATGGGCGTGCTCGTCGCCCTGCGCGGTCGCTGGACCGGCACTCCGGTCGACCGGAAGCGGCACACCGCCCCGGCGGAGGAGCCGGTTGCGGCGGAGCCGCCGGCCGATGTCACCCCACCCGCCCCGTCCGCCGACCGCTGGTCCCTGCACGCCCAGGTCACCGGCTTCACCCGGCTCACCCTCGACGCCGATCCCGGCACCACCATCGCCGTCGTCGGCCCCAACGGCGCCGGAAAGACCACCCTCCTGCGCGCCCTCCTCGCACTCACCCCCCGCGCCCACGCCGAACTGCGCCTCGGCGAGAGCGACGTCACCGCGCTGCCGCCGCACCGCCGCCGCGTCGCCTGGGTCCCGCAGGACGGCGCCCTCTTCCCCCATCTGACGGCCCTCGCCAACACCGCGTACGGGCTCCGGGCCCAGGGCGTCGGCCGCGCCGAGGCCCGGCGCGAGGCCAAGGCGTGGCTCGACCGCCTCGGCGTCGGACACCTGGCCCACCGCCGTCCCGGGCAGCTCTCCGGCGGGCAGGCCCAGCGCGTGGCGCTGGCCCGGGCGCTCGCCGCCCGGCCCCGGCTCCTGGTCCTCGACGAACCGCTCGCCGCGCTCGACCAGACCACCCGCGCCCACGTGCGCCACACCCTCCGCACCCACCTGGCCGGATTCGGCGGCGTCTGCCTCATCGTCACCCACGACCCGGTGGAAGCGGTCTCGCTCGCCGACCGGGTCCTCGTCCTCCAGGACGGGCGCGCCCTCCAGGACGACACGCCAGCCGAGGTCACCAGGCACCCGCGCTCGCCCTGGGTGGCCCGGATGCTCGGCCGCAACGCCTGGCCCGGCACCGCCACCCCCGAAGGCCTCGCCCTCGACGGAGGCGGCACGCTCGTCGCCGCCGAACCGCCGCCGCCCGGCACCCCGGCCCTCGCGATCGTCGCCCCCGAGGCGGTGTCCCTGCACCGGGAGAAACCCGCAGGCAGCCCCCGCAACGTCTGGCACGGCACCGTGCGGGAGATCACCACCAGCGGCAGCCGCCTCCGCGTCCTGGTCGCCCCCGACCGGGCCCCCGACCTCGTCGCCGAGATCACCCCGCAGGCCGCGGCCGAACTCGGCCTCGCCGACGGGGTGTCCGTCTGGACGAGCGTGAAGGCGACCGAGACGACGATCGTGCACCTCTGACCGCCCCGACACCCCTCTTTGGGGAGAGTGTGAGAACGCCATGACGGAGAAGAACACGTCCACCGTGCGCGACTGGCTGCGCGGCATCGAGGTCTTCGCCCGGCCCCTGCCCGAGTTCGCGCCGGATCTGGCGCCCGCCGAGCCCTCCGAACTGTTCCTCGCGTGGCTGACCGCCGCCGTCGAGGCCGGGCTCCCCGACCCCCACGCCATGACCCTGTCGACCGTCGACGAGTCCGGCGACCCCGACGCGCGCGTCCTCATCCTCAAGAACGCGGACCCGTCGGGCTTCCAGTTCGCGGCGCACGCCGCCAGCCCCAAGGGCATGCAGATCGCCGGAACGCCGCGTGCCGCGCTCACCTTCTACTGGCCGGAGTTCGGCCGCCAGGTCCGCGTCCGGGGAGCGGTCCGCCCGGAGCCCGCCGACCGTTGCGCGGCCGACTTCCTCGCCCGCGGCGAGACGGCCCGTGCCGAGGCCCTGCTCGCCCGGCAGAGCCGCTACCTCACCGATCCGGACGAACGCGAACGTGTCCTCGAAGCGAGCCTGGCGAGGGTCAAGGCCGATCCGGGGCTCGTCGATCCCGACTGGACGCTCTACACGGTCGTCCCGGACGTGATCGAGTTCTGGCAGGCCGCCGCGACCCGCGTCCACGTCCGGCTGCGCTACGAGCGGGACACCACGGGATGGCAGCGGCGCCGGCTCTGGTCCTGAGCCCCGGCGACCGCGGCCTCACGTCCGGGGCAGCAGCAGGGGTGCCGGACTTCCGTCGGTCCGGTGCGGACCGGTCGCTCGGCGGCGGCCGGCCCCCGTGCGGGCCGGCGGTGCGTACCCGTCCCGTACGCCGACGAGGGCCGCGTCCGCGACGGACGACACGGCCGTCGGTCGCCCGTGGGGACGCTCAGGCGGAGGCGAGGGAGATCTCGGTCGACTTGATGAGGGCGACGACGGGCGTGCCCTCGGCGAGGCCGAGGTCCTCGACGGCGTCCTTCGTGATCGCGGCCGTCAGCTCGCCGCCCTCGACGGACACCTTGACCGAGCCCATGGCGGCACCGGTCGCGACCTCGGTGACGGAGCCCGCGAGCCGGTTGCGGATGGACAGGCCCTCCACCGGCCCTGTGGCGAGGGCGACTTCGGTGGACTTCACCAGCGCCCTGACGGCGGAGCCCTCCGCCAGGCCCAGGTCCCTGACGGCGTCCACGGTGATCGCGGCGGTGATGTCCTGACCGCCGGCCAGACGCACCTTCACCGAGGCCATGGCCTCGCCGGCGGTGACGGCCGTGACCGTGCCGGGGAGCTGGTTGCGAATGGACAGGGTCATGGGACGCGCCTCACGAAGTCGGAAAGAGCAGGGTCACCCGTGTGACCTGCGTCCCTTCCGACGCTACCGGCAGAAGGCGACTGCGCGCGCCTCGACTCACGCGCCGGCCCCGGAACGGAGGGGGTCGCTCTCGCCGCCTCGGAGCCGCCGGCCAGGAGGGCGTCGTCACGTGCGGGGGAGGCCGGTGTCCTGGGCAGGGGGCATCGTGGTCAGGACGAAGGAGTGGCCGGCCGGGTCCATGTAGCGGCGAAGGTCCGTGCGGCGGTCGGTCCGGGTCCCGTCGCGCTCGGCCGCGACCGGCCGGGCACCGAGCGAGACCGCCTCGCGCTCGGCCTCGTCGAGGGCGTTCGGGGCCACGAGGATCTGGAGGTGTGCCTGCTGGGAGTCCTCGGGGCGGGGCCAGCTCGGCGGCGCGTGGCCGAGGTCGCGACGGATCCCGAGCACCACACCGGAAGGGCCGCGGACGAGCAGGAGGTCGTGGTCGCCTCCCGCGGGCTCGATGGTGGCGCCCAGCAGGGTCGCGTAGAACCGTGCCAGGGGATCCGGATCGGTGGAGTCGAGCACCAGCACGCTGGTCTTGGGAACAGTCATGCGTTCCGTCTGCCCCGCGGTTCGGCGGCCAAGCCCGGCTCCGCCGCCACCGAGCCCGGCGCCGCCGCGACCGAGCCCGGCGCCGCCGACGCCAAGCCCGGAGCCGCCGCGCCCGAGCCCGAAGCCGTCGACGCCAAGCCGGGAGCTGTCGCGACCAAGCCCGGAGCCGCCGCGCCCGAGCCCGGCGCCGCCGGGGCCGGAGCGGCCAGCAGCGGCGCGGGGGCGGCTGGGCCTCCGCGCCGACTCGTCGGTGCGTGGCCCACGGGTCGCCGGACGCCGGGGATTGGCTCGCTCGACTCGGGGCAGGCGGTGCCCAGGCGGGGAACGCGCCCCGCCGCGAAAGACACACGGAGAAGGAGGGCCGCGGCGATCCGCCGGCCGCCCTCGCCTACCGGAGGAGTTGTTTTCGCGTGAGTGAGCACGTGTGGAGCTACAAGTCGACCGCGGGTCACCTGGCCGGTACCGAACTGACCGGCTATGAGGTCGAGGCGATCGACGGACGCATCGGGAAGGTGGACAAGCACTCCGACGAGGTCGGGGATGCCTATCTGGTCGTGGACACCGGGATCTGGATCTTCGGCAAGGAGGTCCTCCTTCCGGCCGCCACCGTGGTGCGGATCGACGTGGACGACCGGAAGGTCTTCGTCGACCGCACCAAGGAGCAGATCAAGGACGCCCCCGAGTTCCACCGCGAGAAGCACCTCGGCGACCCCGCCTACCGCCACGAACTGGGTGCCTACTACGGACTGGGCGGCCCCTTCGGCGGTCCGATGATCTGAGTGCCGATGCGGGGAGGGCCCGGACTCGACGAGTCCGGGCCCTCCCCGCTTTTCCGTCGGCCCTCCTCACGCCCCGGCACCCCTCGTGCCCGGTCCGGCCGCCGGAAGGTCTCGCCGGACATCGAGGCACGGGCTTCCGCGCGTCTGCGTCCGGTTCCGCCTCCGGTGGTGGCTTCGGCCGAGGGGGCCCAGGCTGGGACAGGCTGCGTGCCGGTCGTACGAGGCCACGTCCGGTCGAGGGCCGCACCACCGTCCAGCCCGAGGAAAGGCAGCACGACCGATGACCGAAAGCCGACCCGCCACCACGACCGACTCCGGTGCCCCGGTGGAGAGCGACGAACACTCGCTCACCGTCGGCCCGGGCGGCCCGGTCCTGATGCAGGACGCCTACCTGATCGAGCAGATGGCGCAGTTCAACCGCGAACGGATCCCCGAGCGGCAGCCGCATGCCAAGGGCAGCGGCGCGTTCGGCCGCTTCGAGGTCACCCATGACGTCAGCGGCTACACCAAGGCGGCACTGTTCCAGCCGGGCACCCGCACCGAGCTGGTCGTGCGCTTCTCCACCGTCGCCGGCGAGCGGGGCAGCCCGGACACCTGGCGCGACCCGCGCGGTTTCGCGGTGAAGTTCTACACCAGCGACGGCAACTACGACATGGTCGGCAACAACACGCCGGTGTTCTTCGTGAAGGACCCCATGAAGTTCCAGCACTTCATCAGGTCCCAGAAGCGGCGCGCGGACAACAACCTGCGGGACCACGACATGCAGTGGGACTTCTGGACCCTCTCTCCGGAGTCCGCCCATCAGGTCACCTGGCTGATGGGGGACCGCGGCATCCCGCGTTCCTGGCGCCACATGAACGGATACACGTCCCACACCTACATGTGGATCAACGCCTCCGGTGAGCGGTTCTGGGTGAAGTACCACTTCAAGACCGACCAGGGCATCGAGTTCTTCACCCAGCACGAGGCCGACCAGATGGCGGCCGTCGACACGGACTACCACACGCGCGACCTCTTCGAGCACATCCGCGACGGCGACTTCCCGAGCTGGACGCTGTACGTGCAGGTCATGCCGTACGAGCAGGCCGCCGGCTACCGGTTCAACCCCTTCGACCTCACCAAGGTGTGGCCGCACGGCGACTACCCGCTCATCCCGGTCGGCCGCATGACCCTCGACCGCAACCCCACCGACAACCACGCCGAGATCGAGCAGGCCGCCTTCCAGCCGAACAACCTCGTTCCCGGCATCGGGCCGAGCCCCGACCGGATGCTGCTGGCCCGCCTGTTCTCGTACGCGGACGCCCACCGCCACCGCATCGGAGCCAACTACCAGCAGCTCCCCGTGAACGCGCCCGTCGTCGACGTCCACACGTACTCGAAGGACGGGGCGATGGCCTACCGGAAGACCACCGACCCGGTCTACGCCCCCAACTCCAAGGGCGGCCCGGCCGCCGACACCGCCCGCTACGGGACGCCGCCCAGCTGGGCGGCGGACGGTGAGATCACCCGGGCGGCCTACGTCTCGCATCCCGAGGACGACGACTGGGGGCAGCCCGGCACCCTCGTGCGCGAGGTCCTGGACGACGCGGCCCGTGACCGCCTCGTCGACAACGTCGTGGGCCACCTCCTGAACGGCGTCACCGAACCGGTCCTGGAGCGTGCCTTCGCCTACTGGAAGAACATCGACAAGGCCGTCGGCGAGCGCATCGCCGAGGGCGTGCGGGCCAAGGCCGACGAGAAGGATCCCAAGGCGTCCGAACAGGGGAACCCCGCGCGCCGTTCCCTGCAGCAGAAGGCCTGACGGAACCCCCGACCCCCGGCCGGCGGGGGGAAAACGCCTCAGTCCGGAGGCGTTTCCGGCGGCCGGGGGGTGTTCCGGGCAGGCCGCCGGGGGCGTCGCGGGCGCGGCGCTCCGGCGTGGTCCCACGGCTCGTCGAAGGCGTCGGCCGCGGGAGCGGTGACGACCTTGGGAAGGGCACCCGGGTGCTCCCGCGCGAGCCAGCCGACGAGTTCCTCCCGTACCGCGCAACGGGTCGTCCACAGGTCGTCGGCGTCCTTGGCGGTCACGATCGCCCGCACGGTGATGCCGGTCGGCGAGGTGTCGGTGACGGCGAGGTCCCAGCCCCGCCCGTCCCATGTGTCGCAGGTGGCGAGGAACTCCCGCAGGTGCGCCCGTACGAGCGCGACCGGTGTCGTGTGGTCGCAGTGGACGAACACCGACCCCGTCATCTCCGCGCCGCCGCGCGACCAGTTCTCGAACGGCCGCGAGGTGAAGTACGAGACGGGCAGCGTGACGCGTCGCTCGTCCCACGTCCGGACCGTGAGGAAGGTGAGGGTCACCTCCTCCACGACGCCCCATTCGCCGTCCACGACGACCGTGTCACCGATGCGGACCATGTCGCCGAACGCGATCTGGAAGCCGGCGAAGAGGTTGCTCAGCGTCGACTGCGCCGCCACGCCGGCCACGATGCCGATGATGCCGGCCGACGCGAGCAACGACGTGCCGAGGGTACGGAAGGAGGGAAAGGTGACGAGGGCCGCGGCAGCGGCGAGCACCCCGACGGCGACGGACACCACGCGCATGATCAGCGTGACCTGGGTACGGACGCGGCGGAGCCGAGCGGCGTCGCGTGACCGTCCGGCGTACCGCGCGTACGAGGACTCGACGACGGCCGCGACCGTCCGTACCGTCAGCCAGGCACCGCCGCCGATCAGGCACAGCAGCAGGACGTGGCTCACCGCCTCCGCGTGCTCTTCCAGCGGCTCCTGTCCGGGCGCCGCCACCGAGTAGGTCCATCTGAGCAGTGCGGCCAGCACGACGACGTACAGCGGCGTGCGGCAGCGGCGCAGCAGGCCCCACAGCGGGGTCTCCGGGTGCCGCGCGTCGGCGAACCGCGCCAGCAGGTCCGCCGCGCGGCAGACGACGAACGCCGCGAGCGCCGAGCCGCCGACGCAGATCGCCAGCCGAACAAGGCTCTCCATGTGCTCCCCAGTCGATGAGTCGGACGGTTTCGTCCCGTACGCCTCACCCTCGGCGAGCACGTCAAACATCCCGTGCCTGCGACACCCGGCCCGTGACCGAATCTCCCGATGCGTCCTCAGGCAGCAGCCGCCCGAACGGCCGGGTCGTGACCTCGGATCGCGCGAGGCTTCGCGAGGAGACCGTCCGGAAGGCGCACGGGCACGCGTAGGCCCGGGGCAGACCGGATCGTTCCGGACAGCCGGCGAGCGGGCCCCGAGTCGCCGAACCGAGGTGCATGCCAGGTGCATCACTCCACCCTCGAGCGGCTCCCCTCCTGGAGATCCCGCAAACCACGCGAACGAGTGAATCACCGACGCACACAACTCCTTTACATGCTGGCTCATTTGTGGCTGTGCCGTGTGCGGCGTCGCGAGGAAGATGTGGCTGCTTTGTGGGCCGTTGCGGTGCAAGCCGTTTGCCGTGTGAAGGGTCGGGGGCGAGACCGAATGACCGGTGGGGTACGGAGAGATCGCTGGGCGTACAGACTTCGGCGGGTCCCATGGGCCCGGAGCCGGGGGCCGGCGCTGTTGCTGGCCCTGGCGCTGCCGGTGTCACTGGTCTCGGCCAGCGGGCTGACCGACTCGCCGCGCACGGTGCCGTCGGCAGCCGTCGTGCCGGCGCTCGGGGGCTGTGTACCGGGCAAGGAAGCCGGAACCAAGAACGCGGCCGCGCGGCCGTCGACGACGTGGGTCACCCCCGACACCGGGGTGACCAAGAGCGTCGCACGTGACGGCGCCGAGGTGACCCTCGCGCCCCAGGCGGTGTCCGAACCCACCGAGGTCGGCATCGAACCGCTGGACGAGGCCTCCCTGCCGGGCCTCGGCGCCGGCATGGAGAACGTCACCAAGGGGCCGGAGGGCTACCGCTTCACCCCCACTCCTCACACCTTCGAGACGGGCATCACCGTCTCCCTGCCGTACGACCCCGACGTGCTGAAGAGCTCCGGGCACACCCCGGGCGACGTCCGCACCTTCTACTTCGACGAGGCCGGCAGCTGCTGGCGGGCCCTCGAACGGATCTCCGTCGACGAGGACAAGCAGGTCGTCGTCTCGCGCACGGACCACTTCACCGACATGGTGAACGCCGTCGTCACCGCTCCCGAGGGTCCCGAACAGGTCTCCTCGGACCCCAACCAGATCAAGAACATCCAGGCCGCCTCCCCGGTCACCGGCGTGAACCAGATGGCGGCCCCGGCCGCCAACAACCAGGGCGACGCCCGGCTCTCGTACCCGCTCGAACTCCCCGACGGGCGAGCGGGCCTCGCACCGTCGCTGGCCGTGGAGTACACCTCGTCGGCCGCCCAGAGCTGGCTCGGCACCGGCTGGGACCTGTCCGTCCCGTCGATCTCCGTCGAGACCCGCTGGGGCGTGCCGCGCTACGACGCCACCCGCGAGACCGAGACGTACCTGATGGGCGGCGACCAGCTGACGCCCCTCGCACACCGCGGTACGCCCGGACCCCGCAGCACCGGCGACAAGGTCTTCCACGCGCGGATCGAGGGCGGCTTCGCCCGCATCGTGCGCACCGGGACCTCGCCGGCCACGTACGGCTGGGAGGTCACCGACAAGTCCGGCGTGCGCTACCTGTACGGAGGCGAGGGCGCCACCCTCGCCGACGACACCGGCAACATCTTCACCTGGGCCCTGCGCGAGGTTCGCGACCCGCACGGCAACACCGTGCGCTACTCCTATGCCCTGGTCCGCGACGCGGGCGTGGCGGGCGGCACCGTCGCCGGCCGCGACCTGTACGTCCAGAAGATCGCGTACACCGGCCACGGGGACACCGACGGGCCCTACACGGTGACCTTCGTCCGCGACCGGGACCGGGGCGAGGGCCGGCGGCCCGACGTGTCGATCGACGCCCGCGGCGGGTTCAAGCGGGTCACCGCCGACCTGCTGCGCCGGATCGACGTCCGCTTCCAGGACAAGCCCGTCCGCTCCTACGAACTCGCCTACACCACCGGCGCCTTCGACAAGACCCTCCTGAAGTCCATCGCCCAGCTCGGCGCGGACGGCAAGGAGTTCAACCGCCACCGGTTCGAGTACTTCGACGACATCCGCGACGCCAAGGGCGCCTACGAGGCCTTCGCCAAGGTCGACTGGACCTCGCCCGACGACAACGTCCGCAACGGAGCGGTCGACACCGTGAAGCCCGGGGCAGGCGAGGCGGGCGCCCTGCACGGCAACACCTCCACGAGCGTCGGAGGCCACCTGTACGTCGGCTACGGGGCCAAGCCCTCCAAGAACGGCTCCGTCGGCGTCAAGGCCGGCTACAGCAGGTCCGGCGACGAGGGGCTGCTCTCTCTGGCCGACGTCGACGGCGACAGCCTGCCGGACAAGGTCTTCAAGCACGGCGGCGGCTTCGTCTTCCGCAAGAACCTCTCCCGGCCGGGCGGCGAGCCGCGGTTCGCCTCCACCCTCACCCCGCTGCGCAACCTGCCGGGCATCCTCAGCGAGTCCGCCAACTCCCTCACCGTCGGCATCGAGGGCTACCTGGGTGTCGCGGCGCAGCTCGACTACGTCGACACCGTCTCCACCACCCGGCGCTACTTCAGCGACGTCAACTCCGACGGCGTCGTCGACCTCGTCGACGGCTCGGCCGTGCGCTTCGGCCGCGTGGACACCGACGGCACCGTCGAATACGGCCCCGCCTCGCAGACCCCGGTGCCGATCGGCGCCGGCCGGGTCGACGCCGACGGACTGCTGCCCGACTACACGGCAGAGCGCGAGCGGCGCATCGACTCCTCCCCGCTGGTGGACACCCTGCGCCGCTGGACGGCGCCCTACGACGGCACCGTCCGCGTCACCGGCACCGTCGCCCTCCGGAAGACCGGCGAGCAGCCGGAGTTCTCCCAGCCCGACGGCGTGCGCGTCGCCGTGCAGCACGAGGGCAGCGAGCTGTGGTCCCGGCGCATCGAGGCCGGCGACGACACCGCGTACACACCCCAGGGCGTCGACGCCATCGAGGTCAAGCGCGGCGACCGCCTCTACTTCCGCGTCGGCTCCGTCTTCGACGGCGCAGGCGACGACGTCACCTGGGACCCCACGGTCACCTACACCGGCTTCGAGGCCACCGACGCCAACGGCCTGCCGCTGCACTCCTACACCGCCTCGAAGGACTTCACCCTGGCGGGCCGCTCCGGCACCGTCGAGGCCCCGGTCGACGGCACCCTCCAGCTGACCGGCGACGTGACGAAGAACGCCGCGACCACCGACGACGTCACCGTCCAGATCCTCAGGGCGGGCACCCCGGTGGTCGAGAAGACCATCGGAGCCGCCGAGACCGGCACCGTCTCGGCCGGCACCACGGTCCAGGTCGCCAAGGGGCAGAAGCTCCAGTGGCGGATCCTCTCCGACTCACCCGTCGACGTCACCGCCCTGAAATGGGCCCCGCTCGCCCGCTACACCGAGGCCGCGGGAGTCACCGCGGCGGCCGGCGACGCCGCCCGGCCGCTCCAGTTCCGGCCCCCGTTCGACATCGACACCTATGTGCCCGCCGGACCGGGCGGCGTCCAGCAGCCCGTCACGTCCCCCGGCGGCACCTTCACCGTCACCGCGTACGTGACGGCGGCCGAGAACACCACGGGCCGGCTGGTGCTCACCGTCAAGAAGCACGGCGCCCTCCTCGCGAAGCGGGCCTTCGACATCGGCGACAAGCCGTCCGTCGAGGTGACGGCCCCGGCCGGCGAAGCCCTCTACGTCGACATCACCGCGGCCTCGCCCGAGCTGGCCGGGAAGATCCAGGGCGCCGACGTCGCCGTGAACGGCGGCCCGCTCGCGCCCGCCACCGTCCAGGCCCCCACCGCCGAGGGCGTCTTCGGCCGCCTGTACCGCGGCTGGTCGTACGCCGGCTACAACGGCAACCGCGACCGCGCCACGCAGCCGGTGAAGCAGGACGACCTCACCGAGGAGAAGATCAAGGAGGGCCTGCCCTCCGACGTCGACCCGGCCCGGGACCGCGAGGCCTTCGAGAACGACCCGACGATCACGCCGCCCACCGCCGTGCCCTTCGCCCCGGACGCCGAG
This sequence comes from Streptomyces sp. NPDC012637, assembly GCF_042954805.1. NCBI lineage: Bacteria > Bacillati > Actinomycetota > Actinomycetes > Kitasatosporales > Streptomycetaceae > Streptomyces > Streptomyces sp. NPDC012637. Next base: position 392,433 of record NZ_JBIBDS010000001.1, on the reverse strand, counting down.
CACGGCCGCTGGGGCTCCGGAGAGCACACCTGGGCAGCGGCCGCCACCGCCTCCAGCTCACGGTTCGGAGGCCAGAGCATCGGCCTGCCCACCGCCGCGTCCCTGGCCTCCGCGCACGCGGTGCCCCGCATCTCCCACTCGAAGGGGATCTCGCTGACCGGCTCGGTCGGCGGCGGCGTCGGCAGCGTGGGCGGCAGCGTCGCCCTGGGCACCGCCCGCGGCGAGCTCGACTACCTCGACCTGAACGGCGACGGCTTCCCCGACGTCGTCGGCGCGGGCGGCGTCCAGTACACCGACCCGACCGGCGTCCTCGGCGCCACCCGCGGCTCCGTGCCCGGCGGGGCGGTGCGCGCCTCCGACACGCGCAGCGGCAACGCCAGCGCGGGCAGCGCGGCCCGCACCATCGCCACGGGCCGGGGCCAGGCCGCCCCGCCCGGCTGGGGCACGGCGGACACCTCCTCCGCCGGCAACGACATGCCCCCGCTCGGCATCGGCGGCAACCTGGGCGGCAACCGCGCCGACGCCTCGTACGACCTGATCGACATCAACGGCGACAGCCTGCCCGACCGGGCGTACGAGGACGGCCGCGTCGCCCTCAACCTCGGCTACCGCTTCGCCGCGCCCGAACCCTGGCCCGGCGGGAAGATCAACGAGGGCCACGGCTCCACCGCCGGCCTGAACATCGGCTTCAACACCGACTTCTACGGCTTCGGCGGCGGCGCCTCCTTCCAGCAGCAGTCGTCCTCGACGAAGAGCTCCCTCGCCGACCTCAACGGTGACGGCCGCGTCGACCGCGTCTTCGCCGGCGACCCGGTGCGGGTCGCGCTCAACACCGGCTCCGGCTTCGCCGAGCCCGTCCCCTTCCACGGCTCCCTGAACGGCATCAACGCCGACTCCAACGCCCAGCTCGGCGGCGGCGTCTACTTCACCGTCCCGATCTGCTTCGTCGTCGGCTGCCTGATCATCAACCCGGGCGTCAACGTGTCCACCGGTGCCTCGCGGGCCGAGCAGATGATCCGCGACATCGACGGCGACGGACTCGCGGACCACCTGGCCTCCGGCAAGGACGACGAACTGGTCGTCGCCGCCAACCGCACCGGCCGCACCAACCTGCTCAAGAACGTGACGCGGCCGCTCGGTTCGCGCATCGACCTGAGCTACTCGCGCGACGGCAACACCTACGACCAGCCCGGGTCCCGCTGGCTGCTCACCGGCACCCGGGTCCACGACGACCTGCCCGGCGACGGGCCCGACACCCAGGCGTTCTCCTTCTCCTACGAGAACGGGAAGTACGACCGCCTGGAGCGCGAGTTCCTCGGCTACGGCACCGTCACCAGCACCCAGCAGACCGAGGGCGGCAAGCCGTACCGGAACACCGTCCGCGAGTTCGACACCCGGAGCCACGCCGCCCGCGGCCTGCTCACGCGCGAGACGGTCACCGACGCCAAGGGCGCCCTCTTCACCCAGACCCGCAACACCTACACCCTGCGGCCGGTGTTCACCGGCTCGGTCTTCCCGCAGCTGGAGCGCACCGAGGCCCGCTGGTACGACGGCGAGGGCGGCGACACCCCGCGCAAGACCACGTCCACCGAGATGAGCTACGACGACCTCGGCAACCTGGTGCGCAAGGTCGACTACGGTGAACCCGGCGCCGCCGACGACGTCGAGACGAAGACCGTCTACACCGCCTGCACCGACAGCCACATCGTCGGCATCGGCCGGACGGTCGAGGTCCGCGGCGGCGGAAGGCTCATGCGCTCGCGCGACGCCGAGGTCGACTGCACCACCGGCGACGTCACCCGGCACACCGCCCACCTGGAGGGCGACGCCGCAGCCGTCACCGACCTGGCGTACAATCCCGACGGCACCCTCAGGTCGATCACCTCGCCCGAGAACCACCGGGGACAGCGCTACCAGCGCACGTACACCTACGACGAGCCGACCGGCACCCACGCCACCTCGATCGAGGACAGCTACGGCTACCGCTCCACCGCCGCGTACGACCTGCGCTTCGGCCTGCAGACCGAGTCCACGGACATCAACGGCCAGAAGACCGTGTCGGAGTACGACGCGCTGGGACGGCTGACCGCCGTGACCGGCCCGCACGACCAGGGCGCCGGACGGCCCACGATCGCCTTCGCCTACCACCCGGACGCGCCCGTCCCGTACGCGGTCACCCGCCACCTGGACCGGGACGCCACCGGGGCGGTGAAGGACGACACGATCGACACCGTCACCTTCACCGACGGAGTGGGCCGCGTCGTCCAGACGAAGAAGGACGCCACCGTCGGCGGCAAGGACGTGATGACGGTCTCCGGCCGTCTCGTCTTCGACGCGATGGGCCGCACGGTCGAGCAGTACTACCCGCTCACCGAGCCCAAGGGCGACACCGGCACCGTCTTCACCACCGCGTTCGACACCGTCCGTCCCACCACCCTCACCTACGACGTGCTCGACCGCACGCTGCGCACCGCGCTGCCGGACGGCACGTCCACGTCGGTGGCGTACGGCTTCGGTGAGGACCGCGCGGGCACCACGCAGTTCGCGACCGTGTCCACCGACGCCAAGGGCAACCGCACCACCGCCTACAGCGACGTGCGGGAACAGCAGACGGCCATCCGCGAACCCGGCGCCAAGGCCGGTGACGCGCCGATCTGGACCAGCTACGCCTACGACCCGCTGGGCAAGGTCCTCAAGGTCGTCGACGACCACGGCAACGTCACCACCTCCGCCTACGACCACCTGGGCCGCCGCACCGTCGTCGACTCGCCGGACGCCGGGCGCACCGTCACCGGCTACGACCCGGCCGGCAACGTGATCCGCCAGCAGACCGCCAACCTGGCCGCCAGGAACCAGGCCATCACCTACACCTACGAATTCGACCGCGTGACCGCGATCAGCCACCCGGTCTTCACCGACAACGACGTCCGCTACACCTACGGCGCACCGGGTGCGGAGCACAACGCCGCCGGCCGGGTGACGAAGATCGAGGACGCCGGCGGAGAGGTGACACGGAAGTACGGGCCGCTCGGCGAGGTCACCGAGGAGACCCGCACCCTCCCGGGCCCCGGCCCGCACATCCGTACCTTCACCACCGCCTACCGCTACGACAGCTTCAACCGCATGCTGTCCCTGACCTACCCCGACGGCGAGCGGCTGTCCTACACCTACGACAGCGGCGGCCAGGTCAGCGCCGCCGCCGGATCCAAGAACGGGTTCGACTACGCGTACGTCCGGTCGATCACGTACGACAAGTTCGGCGACCGCGCCGCACTGGAACTCGGCAACGGCACCGGCACCACCTTCACCTACGGCGCCGAGGACCGCCGCCTGGCCACGCTCACGTCCACCCTGCCGACCGGATCCGCCTTCCAGAACCTCGCCTACGCGTACGACGCCAACGGCAACCTCACCGGCCAGAAGAACGACACCCCGCTCCCGGCCGACACCCCGAAGCTGGGCGGCCCCACGGAGCAGACCTACACCTACGACAACCTGAACCGGCTGACCGGCGCCACCGGCTCCTTCCGGTTCACGGCGAACAAGACCGACCGGTACACCTACTCCACGTCGTACGACACGATCGGCAACATCACCGCCAAGGACCAGCACCACGGCATCGTCGTGGGCGGCGGCCACGAGCAGGTCCAGAAGAACACGACGTACGAGCACGGCTACACGTACAGTGCCGACCGTCCGCACGCCCCGTCCGTCATGGGCCGGCAGACCCTCACCTACGACGCCGACGGCAACCTCGTCGACAGCGTGTCGTCCGCGCCCGGCAGCCCGCGCCGCCAGCAGGTCTGGGACGAGGAGAACCGCCTCGCCTGCGTCCACGACACGTCCAAGAACCAGGACCAGGCCCAGGACCCGTCCTCCTGCAACCAGCCCGGCAAGCCCCCGTCGGTCCGCTTCACCTACGACGACCAGGGCACCCGGATCGTCAAGGACGGCGCCCAGACCACCCTCTACCCGAACCAGTTCTACACGGCCCGCAACCAGACCGAGTTCAAGCACGTGTACGCGGGCGGCGTCCGCGTCGCCACCAAGACCTCGAAACCGGGCAACGCCTACGAGAAGGACCAGTTCTTCTTCCACGGCGACCACCTGGGGTCGGCGAACTTCGGCACGGACGGCTCCGGCCGGCTCGCCGAGCACCTGGACTACTTCCCGTCCGGAGAGACCTGGGTCGACGAACACCCGGGCGAGAAGGACCCGTACGGCTTCACCGGCAAGGAACTCGACCAGGAGACCGGCTACACCTACCACGGCGCCCGCTACTACGACCCGCGCGGCGGCATGTGGGAGTCCACCGATCCCGCGCTCGGCGAGTTCCTGGACGGCGGGTCCAACGAGGGCGTCCACCAGCCGTCCAACCTGCAACTGTACGGCTACGGCTACCAGAACCCGCTCCGCTACACCGACGCGGACGGCCGCGAACCCGGCGAGCCGTTCAACCTCGGCAGGCACCTGCAGGAGAAGTACACGGTCCACCACGACCAGGCGATCGTGATGGCCGCGGCCCAGCTCCAGGCGATGGGCGCCGCGAAGCCCGGCGGCACCTGGCAGGTCTCCATGGACCTCCAGTCCGTCAAGGGCGGCGGAGACCCGCGGAACAGGGTCATCGCGACCGGCGGCAGGGCCGACCTGCTGCTCTGGACGGACACCACGGTCTACGTCTGGGACGCCAAGAACAAGGGCGGCCGGGCCGAGGACTCCGGCGTCGGCGACGTGCAGTGGTACGTCGCCGGCATCACGGCGCAGCTCAGGGCCCAGGGCGACATGCGCCGGGTCACGGCCGGCTTCGACATCCTTCCGATGACGGCCCCGTCCGCGACCCAGCCCAACACGACGCTCCAGGTCGAGTCGTCGACGAAGCACCCCGGGAAGGGCGTCATCACCTACTCCGCCACCCAGCGCCAACCGCAGACGGTCCCGGTCCCGGTGACCGCACCCGCACCACAACAACGCTCGCGCTGGCAGACGGCGGCGAGGTGGGCGGGCGGAGCCGCGCTCCTCATCGGCGCCGGCGCGCTCGTCGTCGCCACCCTCGCCGAGGACGTGGCGACCGGCGGCGCGGGAGTGGCCGACGACCCGGTGTCCTTCGGAGCGGCCGCCACCATGGCGCGATCGGGCTGGGCCCTGGTCGTACCGTAGGGCGCCCGCGCACGAGGAGCCGCCGCACCTGCCCGCCGAGCCGGGTGCGGCGGCTCCGCCGCATGCCGTCGCCGTCCCGCACGCGACGGGGACGCTACGGCGTGAGCCAGCCGCGCAGGATCCTGCTGACCGCGGGCATCGCCATGTACGTCATGAGGACGTTGAAGACGCAGGCGATGACCGCGCTGCTGAGGAGGAGCGGGAGCGCGGTCAGGTGGGGGACCAGGAAGAGGCTGCCCAGCACGGAGATCGGATAGATGGCCAGGGTCGCGCTGATCGCCATCTTCCAGCGGGGCGGCGCGGGCCGGGTGGAGCCCGGCTTGGCGAACCAGGTTTCCATGCCGGTCAGCCTCCGCCGGGCGATCTCGGTGTGGTGGTGTCCCTGGCAGTCGGCGAACCAGGCAGCCCGCTCGGGCGACTCCTGCCAGGTCCGGCACGCCTCCGCGTCGCGGAAGCGGTGGACGAGGAACCAGGGGGCGTCGCCGCCGGAGGACCGGAAGAGGCCGTATCCCAGGTGGCCGGGGAAGGCCGCCGCGCTCTCCAGGATGCCCTTCGCCCACAGCTCGAAGTCGGCCTCGTACCCGGGGTCGACCCGACGGGCTATCAGAAGGGTCACCTCGCCGGTGTCGGCGGGGACGGCAGAGTGCTCAAGACTGACCGCGGTCACACGTACTCCTCATGATCACACCGCGCCCGACGACACTCTACGTGTCCTTGCCGGAGGTGCCCGACGATCCGCGTGAGGTTCCGGAACCGGAAGAGCGGCCACAGGACATCCGCCGGGCGAAAGCCCAGGTCAGGTGCCCTTCTCTGAGCCTCGGGAAGACGCCGGGCCGCTGCGGTGGAGTGCGCGGCGCCCTCAGGCATAGGAGCCTGAGGGTGTGGTGAGGCCAAGGAAGGCGGCGACCGGCGCCGACCAGCGAAGCTGGCTGCGCGGGGCCCCGCCGCCGCGCTGGGTGCGGACCCTGCCCGTGCTGCTGCTCGTCGGGGTCGGAGCGGTCTCCCTCACCGGGTCCGTTCCGCCGGACATCGGCTTCCTGCTCGGCGCGGTGCCTCCGCTGGCTGTCCTGGCCCACGGACCATGGGCCACGGCCTTCCTCGGTGCCGGCACGATCGGCCTGCTGACCGTTCCCGTCTTCCACCTGAACCAGCCCGGCAACACCGACCTCTTCACCCTCGCCTTCGTCGCGACCCTGAGCGTCTTCGTCTCCTTCGTCCGCGGGCGACGGGACGAGCAGCTCGACCTGGAACGCACCGTCGCCGAGACGGCCCAGCGGGCCATCGTCCCGGACGTACGGCGGCGGGTCGGGCCCGTGCGCTGCGCGAGCCTGTACCGCGCCGCCGAGCGCGGCACGCTGGTGGGAGGCGACTTCTTCGACGTCCGGCCCGGCCCCCACGGGGTGCGGGCGGTCCTCGGCGACGTACAGGGGCACGGTCTGTCGGCCGTCGCGACCGTCGCCTCCGTCATGGGGGCGTTCCGCGAGGCCGTGCTGGACGACGTGGACGCCGGGTCGATCGCGGCGCGGCTGGACCGCAGGCTGGTGGTCGACGCGGAGCGGACGGAGCACGCGGAGCTCTTCGCCACGGCCGTCCTCCTGGACTTCGCGCCGTACGGGCGGGAGGTCCGCGTCCTGGCCTGCGGCCATCCGCCGCCGGTCCTGCTGCGCGGCGGAACCGTGAGCACCCTGGAACTCGACCCCGGCCCGCCCCTGGGTCTTGGCCTCGCCGACGTCATGCCCGGAACCGTCGCCACCGTGCCGCTGCTGCCCGGGGACCGGCTGCTCCTGGCGTCGGACGGTGTCCTGGAGGCACGCGACGCCTCCGGCGCCTTCTACCCCTTCACGGAGCGCCTGGCCGGGATGACCGGTGCCGGCCTGGACGAGCTGCCCGACGAGATCTGGGCCGACCTGAGCCGCTTCGCCCCCAGGATCCAGGACGACGTCACCCTCCTGATCCTCGCCTCGGACACCCCCGGGCCGGGCTGACCGGCCGGACCCCCGGCGGCCCCGAGGTGCGCGAGCCGGCCTGTAGGGCGCACCGAGGGCTGCCCCTGGGGTGATTCCGGTGGCGCGCGTCCCGCGACCACGGGTGTCTGGACGAAGGAAGCGCAGGCAGGAAGCGGGAGACCATGGAGCGGATGCACAAACGCCTCGCGACGCCGTGGGCCGCCGGGGTGTCCGGGCTGGTGTTCGCGATCCTGACGGCCACGGCGGTCGTCCTGGTACGCGTCGCCATGCCGAACGGCGTCGACGGGGCGGAAGCGACCGTGGGCGCGGGGCAGACGGCAGCCGCCGGCGTGCCGGGGCGCCTCCTCGCGGTCAGCCCTGGCCGTGCCGCGCGATCACGACGGGCTCCTCGATGAGCCGCACGGTCGGCGCAGGCTCGGGCACGGGACGCTTCCACACGCCGCCCTCCCCGTCCGCGACGTCGTCGAACTCCCAGTTCCGGCAGGTCGAGTCGAGCGCCAGCGGGTAGAGGGTGAGCGTGCCGTCCCGTGCGAGGTGCATCCGGAGGAAGCCCTTGTGGTCGTCGATGGACTGCCCGGACATCTGCCATTCGGCGACCAGGCCCCGGTTCGTCCACAGCACCCACAGGGCGAAGAGCTGGGAGCCCAGGGACGCGCCCAGCACGGCGGCGACGACCAGCAGGATCGCCAGGAACGCGAAGCCGTTCCAGGAGGACGGCACCGACCGGGCGACGGCGACGGTGACGGCCAGGGCCGCGGCGGCGACCGCCGCCTGGAACAGCACGGCCACGACCGGACCGGACGGCGCCCTGGGCCGCCGTTCGCGCAGCAGCCCCCGCCACCAGCCGATGACGAAGGGCAGGACGAAGAGGGCGGCACTCGTGCAGAGCAGGCCGAGCTGGTCGTCGGCGCCGGCGTTCCGCAGGGCCCCGACGGGGTTGTGCCGGCCTTCGGCCAGCGCGAACGCGCCGCTCGCGATCAGGACGAGGACCATCTGCACGGCCCCGGCCAGGACGGCGAATCCGGGGTTGCGCCGCGGCAGCCAATGGCGCGACCAGGGCTCGGCGATCGCGCGGGTGAGCGAGCGGGACGCCGCCGCGTCCGGGTACGTGTGCCGGGCGAGGGCGAACACCGTCGGCGGGCCGTCCTTCCGCCGCATGCGCGAGGTGGCCGGCGGCAGGGGCAGGGCCTTCGGGAGCCGGTGCGTGGACGACACGTACGCCCCGCCCAGGCCGCACGTCACCATCTGGCGCCGCCGGGGGTCCGGGGGGAGGGCGTCGTCGGCCCCGGACCCGTCGTCGGGCAGCCGCTCCGCGTAGCGGGCGTAGTGGTGCTTGTCGCCGGTCAGCCACAGGCGGATCGAGGCGCCCGTCTCCTCGCGCGTCCGGGTCTTCCGGTCGAAGCGGTGCCGCACGATGTTGCGGTCGAACCAGTGCAGGGAGTTGAAGGCGTCGGGCTTCTCGTCGCTCCGCACCCACGTGGGCTCGGCCGAGCAGACGATCACGCTGTCACCCGGACGCAGCCGCGGCGAGAGGTGGGTCTCGAAGTAGCGCCGCTGCGGATCGTCGAAGTAGGTGCCGAGCTGGCTGTCGAGGCCGACCAGCCACCAGCGCTGCGGCAGTTCCACGGCGAAGTAGCTCCGGGTCTGCCGGGTCTGCCAGCCGCCGATCACGCTCTCCTGGGTGAACATCCGCAGGAACGCGGTGAGCCCGTCGTACCAGTCGTGGTTGCCCGGCAGCGCGACCATGAGCGGCTCGTCCTCCGCCGACGGGAGCGCCGCGCGGTAGGGCCCTTTCATCCGGTCCTCGTACGCGGTCGCCGACGCCACCGGGTACGCCTGGTCCCCGCCGAGGACGAGCAGCGAGCCACGGGGGAGCGAGCCGGGGCCGTCGACGGCGAGTCGGTCCTGCCCCAGGGCGGATGCCACCGAGGCCGTCGCCTCGAACCCGTCCCCGATGTCCGCGACGAAGTCGATCCACATCTCCTCGGCGTCGGGATCCGCCAGCGGCGCGCGCAGGAGACCGGCTTCCAGCGCGCCCTGGATCTCCCGCTTGTCCGAGTAGTCGGCGAAGACGGCGGCCAGGCAGACCTTGACCGCCGTACGCGCCAGCTCCTTCGGGGCGAGCCAGCGCACCGGCTCCTGAGGGGTGAACCGGAGCACCTCCGCGTGTCTGCGCAGCTCATGGAAGTCCACGTCGGCTCCTCATCGGTCACAGCGGGGACCAGGGCAGGACGTTCTGCGCGTACACGTCCCACAGCTTGCCGAGGAAGAACCGGCCGAACCGTCCCAGGGTGGTCACCCTGCCGGGCAGCGTCGGCGCCTCGACCCGGAAGGTGGTGAGTTGCTTCAGGAAGTCGGTGGGGCGGATGTTCACGGTGCCCGCCGCCACCGGCTCGGCTCCGGACTCCTCGTCGGCGTCGACGTGGCCGCGGAGGACGTGAGTGTAGAGGACGGACGTGTCCTTCCAGATCCCCCGACGGGAGTCCTCGCTGACGTCCTTGTACCCGCTGAGCGTCAGCGGGTGGCCGGCCCGGTCGCTGAAGAACAGGCGGTAGCGCATCCGCAGGTGCTGCGGGTCGGAGTGCTCCACGAACAGCTGGAAGGTGCCGTGCTCGACCGGAAGGCGACCGCCCAGCTCCTGGCAGAGGATCTCCCCGCGCAGCTCCGCCTCGTGCTCCGGACCGGAGAGGAAGCGGTCCATTCCCCGGACGTCGACGGTCACGTGCAGGGCGATGTCCGCCGCGCTTCCTCCCGCCGACGAGGCCGCCGTCCGGGCGTCGTCCTCGCCGAAGACGACACGGCCGACCATGCGTTCGGTGAAGCGCAGGCGGGTCGGGTCGTCGGGACGGTCCGGGGGTTCATCAGCCTTCCAGGGGATCCCCTGGTCCGTGCACCAGCGGCGTGCATGCCGGACTCCGAGCTCCACGGCCTGGGCGAAACGGTCCCGGCTGAAGTTGACGAGGTAGTTCAGGGGCACCTCGCCGCTCAGCAGCCGGACCTCGATCGGGCGCCCGAACTCGCCCTCCTCCCCGTCGCGGATGGCGGCGTTGCTGGCCTCGATCCGGCGCAGCCAGTCCTGCAGCCTGCCGTTGGCCGTCGTCTCGATGACGTGGAAGTAGTTGGCCACGAAACCGTCGCGCCAGCGATGCCTCCGGCTGACCGTCCAGATGATCCACAGTTCGTCGCAGCCGCGCCGGATCGCCTCCTCGACGTTCGCGTCGGTCAGGTAGACCGGGTCGATGTACGTCTGCCCGTCGATGACGACCGGAGGAAACCACATCGGCAGCGCCACCCCGGCGCAGAACCGGTCCTCGTCCATGCGGTCGGCGGTCACCGGCTCCAGTTCGTTGGCGCTGAAGTTGTAGAGGCTGAAGGTGGCTTCACGGTCGGTCGCCCGGATCCGCTCCCAGTCCAGCCCCCAGGCCGGGAAGACGTGACGCCGGTAGCCGTCCAGCGTGAAGAGGGACCGGGCGTAGGGTCCCTTCGGCAGCTCGCGCCAGTTCGGGGTGACGCCCTTCAGCGGAGAGAGCGTGCGCCAGTTGTCCGCGATCTCGCGCCCGGTCATGCCCTGGCAGTACATCGCGAGGTTGAACACGCCTCCACTGGCGCCGTCGGCGTGGTCGAACGTCAACTCGGCCTCGTCGAGAAGGACCTGGAGGACGCCGGCCTGGTAGGCCACCTTCAGCCCGCCGCCGGCGAGGAGGAGGGATCTGCGCGGGGATCCGCTGCGGGGCGTGGTGCCCTGTCCGGTCGTCATGAGTGGCTCTCGGATTTCTTCCGGTGGTCCTCGATGATGCGGTCCGCCGACCGGTCGGCCAGCGCGGCGATGGTGAGCGAGGGGTTCGGGCCGACGGGGCCGGGCAGCACCGATGCGTCCGCGATCGATAGTCCCGGGTAGCCGAACACGCGGCCGAAGGAGTCCACCACGCCTTCCCGCGCGGTGCGCCCCATCGGAGCGCCGCCCACGGGATGCACGGTGATGAGGCGGTTGAGCAGCCACAGCGGATTCGCCGCGTAGCGTCCGCCGAGACTGCGGGACACGCGCTCCATGGTCGCGTTCATCTGGTCGAAGTACCGGTCGGACGCGGCCAGTTTCCAGTCGAGGTCCAGATGTCCGTCCCGGAGGAACAGCCGGCCGTTGGGGACGTCCCTCCCCATGCCGAGCAGCGGCAGGGACGTCGCGGTGAACAGGCCCTTGCCCATGGCGTCACCGAGCTGCCGTCCCACCCGGCTGCGTGCGGTCCCGGTCAGCTGCGACCAGCCTCGCCGGAGCAGGAATCTCGCGACCCGTTCGGACATCGTGAGGACGTTGTGCTCGACGAGCCAGTTGAGGAACTCCGGGTAGCCGGCGTCCTCGATGTAGAACCCGCGGTCCCCCTCGCCGCTTCCCTTGCGGTCCACGCGCATCGCACTCGTGATGACCGGTCCGAAACTGGGCTCCATGAGGCGCGGCACCGTTTCCCCGGGCCGGTCCTGACGTCTGTCCCGGGCCTTGAGCACCAGCCCGAGGAAGTCCCCGTTCCCGGAGAAGTGCGTACCCAGCGCCGGGCTGAGCGCGGGGAAGGCGCTGCGGTTCCGCAACAGCAGATAGGTCGTGCCGAGCGTGCCGGCGGAGAGGACCAGCCGTCCGGCACTGACGGTCCGCCGTACGGCAGGGGCCGACGGATCCTCGTCCCCGCCGGCGAGGTGCTCGATGTACGAGACCCGGAAGCCCTCCCGGACCGGTTCGAACGAGCGGACCTCGCAGAGGGTCCGGATGTCCGCCCCGAGCCGCTGCGCGGCGCTGAGGTAGGTGAAGTCCAGACTGTTCTTGCTGCCGAGGTTGCAGCCCAGGTCGCACTCGCCGACGAGCCTGCACGCGTAGCGCGGGCTGTGGTGCAGGTTGTCCTCGCCGCCCGCGAGCGGGGCGCCGGGCACCGGGGGGTCCCCGAAGGAGACGGCCAGCAGCGGAAGTTCCCACGGAAGACCCAGCCGCTCGGCCGCCTGGCGCATGGCGAGGGTCTTGGGCGTGCTCCGGTAGGGCTCCACGTCGAAGGGGTACTTCCGTGCGCCCAGCATGGTCTCGACGGACTGGTAGTGCGGATCGAGGTCCTCCCGGGTGACGGGCCAGTTCTCGTAGCCGCCGTCGAAGGACTCGTGCACGAACCAGCTCTCCGGCTTGCGGATCAGCACGTTCGCGTAGATCAGCGACCCTCCGCCCAGCCCACTGGACACGAGCGCGTCCATCCCGGAGAAGCTCCACATGTCGTACATCCCGTACAACCGGGAATCCGGGTCCCAGAAGTTCTTGGCCGTCTCGTGGGGGCTGCGGGGAAAGGACCCGGGCGGGAACGGCTTCCCCCTTTCGAGGACGCAGACGCTGAGGCCGGCGTCGGCCAGGCGATACGCCGTCACGGCCCCGCCGAAGCCCGACCCGACGACGACGGCATCGAAGACGTCCACGCTCGCCACCTCTGGAAGTCGGAGCCGGAACAGCTGCCTTGACTTCCCCCCGTCTGCGGCTGCCGCACGCACGACCTCTCTCCATGGTTCACCCGCGTGTGGTGAACCGCATGTCGAAGCCGGGCGGGGCCGGGTGCACGTCACGGGCCTGAGCGGTGAGCCGGGCGGCCCGCGAGGGCGGCCCGGCGGTACGCGTCGTGGTACCTGCGCAGCCGGGGCGTGCGTATGGGCGGGCAGCCCGACCAGCGTGTCCTCGAAGGCGTGGCGGTGGGGCGTCAGCGGACACCAGGGGCGCGGCGGCAGAGGATGGCCGTCGCGCAGGACGCCCTCCGGCAAGGACACCGGTCGCGGGCACCGGCGAGGTCTCGCCGGGGTGGGCGAGGTACGCCCACACCCCGCTGTCCAGCGGCACCACGGCCCCCTCGTCGCCGGGCGGGCGCCACGGCTCGCCCGTGAGGGGGTGGCGCGGGACGGGGAGGACGTCGGGACGGCGCTCGGGCGCACGGATTCCCGGGCCGGCCGGCCCCATGGTCTCCGACCTCGGCCTGGACGTCCCCGCCCTGCTCGCCGCGTCCGGACCGGCACCGCGCGCGCCGACCCTGGGCGTTTCCGCCGTCCGGGCACTCACCCGCGCCTGGCTCCGCTGAACGACTCCGCGCCACCCGGCGGGGAGCTCGGCGCGCAGGCGGGCGGCCGTACGTGGATCCGCGCCACCCGCGGAGCGGGCGTCGGTCAGGCCAGGTAGTCGGCGACCAGCACGGCGAACTCGTCCTCGGTGAGTACCCTCGTGCCGAGCTGTTCGGCCTTGGCGAGCTTCGACCCGGCGCCCTCGCCCGCGACCAGAATGGTCGTCTTCTTCGACACGCTGCCGGACGCGGTGCCGCCCGCACGCTCGATGAGCTCGTTCATCTCGTTGCGGTTGCGCCCGGCCAGCGGCCCGTGCATGCCGCCCGTGACGACGACCGCCTCGCCGGCCAGCGGCCCGCCTGCCGCGTCCGTGCCGGCGTCGCCGGCGGCGGGCTCGACCATGTTCACGCCCGCCTCGACCAGCTTGTCGATGACCGGGCCCAGGGCGGCGATGTGAGCCGCGATCTTCGGCGCGTTCGCGCCGGGGAGCTTCTTGACCTCCGCCAGCTCGTCCGGCGTGGCGGCCCGGACGGCGTCCATCGTGCCGAAGTGACGGGCGATCTCCCGCGACAGCGTCCGGCCGGTCCGCACCACACCCAACGCGCAGAACACCCTGTTCAGCGGCTGCTCCTTGGCCTTGGCGAGCTGGAGCACGAGCGAGTCGGCGCGCTTGTCGCTGCCGGTCGCCCCGGCGAGCTGCTCCCGGGTGAGGAAGAACAGGTCGGCGACGTCGTCGACCAGACCGGCCTCGACGAGAGCCTCCAGATACGTCACGCCCAGACCGTCGATGTCGAGCTGGTCGCGGCCCACGGCGTACTTCAAGGACGGCAGCTTGCCGCAGCCTCCGCTCGCTCCGCCCGCGCACTCCCAGCGCTCACCGGACTTGTCGATGTCGCCGCCGCATCCCGGGCACGTCTCCGGCAGCACGATCTCGGTTTCCTCACCCGTACGCAGCGCCACCACGGGCGCTTCGACGCGCGGGATGATGTCGCCCGCCTTGTAGAGCAGGACGGTGTCGCCCACCTTCAGACCGGTGTTCCGGATGAAGGCCGGGTTGTGCAGCGTCGCGTAGGTGACGGTGCTGCCGTCGACCTCCACCGGCTCCAGCACGGCCCGCGGGGCGATGTGCCCGGTGCGGCCCACGTTCCATTCGACCGCGAGGAGCCTGGTGCGCGCCTCCACGGGCGGCAGCTTGTAGGCGATGGCCCAGTGCGGGTGACGCGTGCCCGATCCGGCGGCCCGCTGCTCGGCGTGGTCGTCGGCCTTGATGACCACCCCGTCGATCCCGAACGGCAGTTCGGGCCGCAGCCGCTGTATCTCCTCGACGCGGGCCTGCGCCTCGGCCAGCGTGGCGTACACGCGCAACCCGATGTCGGTGGCGGCGGTGGTCTGCACGCCCAGGGCCGCGACCTGCTCCATGACGGCCTCGTGACCGGTGCCGGTGAGGAAGCCGGCGCCGTCCAGATCCACCGCCCCGTAGGCGAAGAAGGTGGTTTCGATGGTGTACGGCCGGTCCTTGGCGCGCAGCGTTCCGGCCGTACCGTTGCGCGGGTTGGAGAAGACCTTCGCGTTGTGCGCGGCACGGATCTCGTTCGCCTTCTCGAACTGGTCCCGGGTCAGCAGGACCTCACCGCGGATCTCCACGGTCGCCCCGCCGGGCACCTCGGCCGGCAGGCCGACGATCGAGCCGATCGCGTGGCTGAGGTCCTCACCGTGCGTGCCGTTCCCCCGACCGACGAGCTGCACCAGACGCCCGTCGCGGTAGCGCGCCGCCATCGCGGCACCGTCCAGCTTCGGCTCCACCGCGTAACCGCCCTCGACGGGGTGGTCGATCCTGCGGGCCAGGGACGCGTCCCACTTCACCAGACCCTCGTCGGCGAAGACGTTGTCGAGGGAGAGCATGGCGACGGTGTGCGCCACGTCCCCCACCGGGGCGACGCCGCCGCCGACCTTCCCGGTGGGGGAGTCGGCCCGCACGTGGCCGGGGTGAGCCTGCTCGTAGGCGGCGATGCCGCGGGCGAGGGCGTCGTAGGACGCGTCGTCGAGCGTGGTGCTCCCGTCACCGTAGTACGCCGCGCTCGCGGCGAGGGCCTGCTCGACCGCACGGTCGTAGGCGGGACGGTCGGTCAGCGAAAGGGCAGGTGCGGAAGTCGTCATGTCCGTGATCCTTGCGCAGGGGTCTGACAGTGAGGATGTTCCCGGCGTCGTTCGGGGGCCGACTTCGGGTCCGACCGACGTTCCGGCTGTCCGTCTGTCGAATCGTCGGCCGCCGGGGCGACGCGTGGTCCGCAAGAGCGTGGTCGAGGCCCGCACGCAAACCGTCAACCAGATCCGCTCTCCGAGGGTCACCGCACCCTCCGCCCTGCGGGACAGGCTTCGGGGGCTGCCCACCGGCGTGCTGATCGACGTCCTCGCCCGGACCCGGCCGGTGATCTCTCGGAGACCCGGCCTGCGCGGTCACGACGGCACTTCGCCGCCCGCCCGGCGCTACCAGGCCCTTCAGCCCTACCGGCTGCCGTCCGCCTCGTCGTCATCGAGCGACGCGGCCGCAGTCAGCCGCTCGACGAACTCCGTGAAGTCCGTCGCCAGCGGGAGCTCCGTGCCGGTTTCCACGTCGAACCACGTCACGGACGGCTCCCCGCGCTTCCCGCATGCCCGGTAGTCGAGAGCGATCCAGCAGTGGCCGTCACCGGACAGCAGAACGACAGATGAAGGGAGGCCCCACTCCTCGACCAGGTAGGCCGTGTCCAGCAACGACAACTGGTCGTCGTGACGACCGATGCCCATCATCTCGTCAAACGGCACATGACTCTCGCTCCACGACGTCGGCACATCGGTCGGGAACGCGTTCCACGCATCCGCCACCACACCGCCGTTCTGGATCCGAAGGATCTGCAGCAACGAAGCCGGCAGGCGGACACCGAGCTGACGCTCGGCTTCCTCAACGACTGCGTCGGTCAAGGGTGGCTGAACCCCATCCAGTCCCTCGCCCCAGAACGTCGCCTTGACCTCATCAAACTCCGCCACGAACGCATCCTACGGACCTCCCCCACGGGCTTGACGATCGATAGCCGCTTCGACGCGACTCGCCACGGGTTCCGGTGACCCCGGTTCAGGGGTCGATCGACGTGCGCGTCCGCACCGGGAGCATGGCGCAGGCCGCGCGGCAGCCCTGACGAGGCTCCTGGAACGATTTGCCGAGCGACCGAAGGCGACCGCACCCGATCATCGGACAGCAGGCCTACGGCCGACCGGCCGGCTGAACGCAGCCACACACGAGCGGGCCCGCCCGGTCCCGCCGGCCGCATGGTCGGCCCACGATCGTCCACGGTGTGGACACCCATGTGGCGGATCTTGTCGCATCGTCCGTGAAACCCCAGGTCAGAGCCGTTCGCCCAAGGTGTCAGGTGGCGCAGTACCGCGGCAACACCACCGGCGGTGCCGCCCGGGTACGTTCCGTGCCATGCCAGCCGAACCCACCCCCGCAGCCCGCCCGGTCGCCGCCGCGCGCCGCGACGCACCGGCGAACCGGATCGCCGCCGCGCGCCGCGACGCACCGGCGAACCGGATCGACGCCGCGCTCGCGGAAGCCCTCGGCAAGCCCGTTCCGCCGCCCGCCGCGTGAGGACCGTCCCGTACGACGCCGTGGACGGACCCGGTCGAGGCCGGTCGTGCCGGCCCGTCCGAGCCGCCTCGCTCCCGGCTACCGCCGCGGGGCCCGGCCTCTGCGCGGCGGCAGTGGACCCGCCGGGGTGTCTGCGGTGGGGGAGGGACGCCCTACTGCACGGAGGCCCCCTCGCTGTCGAGCAGGTCCAGCAGCGGTTCCCGGTGAAGGGCGGCGACGGGTTCGAGCAGGTCGGGGTGGCGCAGCAGAGGCGCGGCGTCCTGTTCCTGGGCGCCGGGGCGGGTGAGGCGGGTGAGCTCGCCGGCCCGGCCGCGGTCGACGAGGTGATGGGCGTCGACGGCGAGGGCGGGGGAGGCGAGGAGGCAGGCCGCCCAGCTGACCACGGTCTCGTCCACCCAGGTGCGCCAGCCGGCATCGGCGTCGCCTTCGTGACCGGCGCCGGCCAGCCAGTCCAGTCGGTCGCTTCCGCCCGGACCGAGCAGGTGCAGAAGCTGTGCGTCGAGCGCGGTCGGGTACCGCAGGGCGGCGGCAAGGGCGACGGCCTGCCGGGCCTGGGCCTCGGCCAGGGCCCGGCTGAACGCGCCCGGGGCGGGTGGGAAGGCGGTCAGCAGCCAGCGGGTGCCGGCGGCTATGACGGGTGTGAGATCGGCGGACACGGCGGCTTCCTGGAGGCGTGCTCGCCCCGGTCCGTGCCGGGGCCGCGAGCTGCGGCGCGAAGCTGCGCCGCTCCGCTCGTGGCCGGCCAGCGTAGCCGGAAGGGGCGGACGTGCGGCATGACGCACGTCACCCTCTTCCGGGCGGCGGGCCCGGCAGCATGCCTGCGGGCCCGCCGCCGGACGGGTCAGGATCCGCCGCGGCCGGTCACGAAGTCGCGCGCCCGGTCCACGAGGCCCGCGCCCGGTGCGAGGAGCTTGCTGGCCGTGGGGCTGCTCGGGGCGGCCGGGTGGGGCCGGGTGGGCGCCATCGCCTTGGCTCGGCGGATCTTGTCACCGAGATCGTCCAGCTGCTGCGCGGTGCAGGCCCGCTGGAGCATCGGGAAGAGGTTGCTCTCCTCGTCCTGGACGTGGGCGCTGACCTCGTCCACGAGCTGCTGCGTGAGCGGACGCATCTGCGCGTCGTCGGTGCCCGTCTTCTCCAGCTGTTTGAGGATGCGCTCGACGCGGGCGTGGTCCTCGAGCTCCTTGTCGGCCATCCGGTCGCCGCCCGCGACGTACTCGCGTACCGCAGGGTAGAGGTACTGCTCCTCGGCGACGGAGTGCCGCACCAGCTCGATCGTGATCTCGTCGACGAGATCACGGAGCTCCTGACCGGTGCCCGTCATGCCCTGGAGACGGCTGAACATTTCCTCCACCTCCCGGTGGTCGGCCATCAGCTCGTCGATCACGTTTCCGCCGTGTCCCATGTCGCCTCCGTGCGTGCTCGGGGTGGGGCCGCTCCGGCCCGATCCGATCGGTTCCCCACCGGACCACGGGGCGCCCGGGTGGACAGGGCGTGTCACCCGCACGGACGCGCGGCCGGCTCGGGCCGCCGCGCGGTTCCCCCGGCGCGTAACCGCGCCATTGCCTGCCTGTCTGCCTGCCTGTCGGCCTGGCGGCCGGCCGGGTCAACCCGCCACGGCGGGCCCGACCGGGAAGAGCGGGGCCGTGCCCGTCAGGTCGAGCAGTCGCAGCATCTGGTGGTTGGGAGCGGCAAGGCTGAGGGTGTGACCGGTGCGCAGACCGGCCTCCCGCGCCCGGATCAGGACGTTGAGTCCGGAGGAGTCACAGAAGGAGGAGTTGCTCAGGTCGACGATGATCGCCGTGGAGGGCTCGGCGCTGGCGAGCGCCGCGGCGAGCAGGCCTTCGAGTTTGTCCGCGTGCTGGATGTCGAGCTCACCGGACACGTGGACGACGACCGGATCCTGCCCGGCGTCATCGGTCCGGCGACCGGCATGTGCACCGAATTCGGCAGTCATGTCAGACCTCCTCGCCCCCGGTCGAGGCTTCGGCCGCGGCCCCCGCGTCCGGTTCGGGCCTCGACCCACGGCTTCTGCCCGCGCCGTCGCCATCCATACCCGGCAGCCGCACGGCTCGCGGGGCGGGCGGGATGTGCGGGCTCGTGCGCGCGCACCTGACGCGTGACCTCCGCCCGCCCGGGCACCGTACGAGCCGGCGCGTCGCGGTGGCTCGGTTACCCAGGGCTTCCACCCGAATGCCCGCTGCACGGGCGGCACGCCGGGCACTCGGGCAGGGTGAGGTGACCCTGCGGGCTGTTCGAGGCAGGGGGACGACGCCGCCGTCGCCTACTCCTACGATCCGGCCCTCGCCCTCCCCGCCGACGCCATGGGCCTGCACGACCCATGGGACCACCTGCGGCAGACGTACGCCCGTGAGGCGCCCGGCTTCCTGGCCGCGGCGCTTCCCGGCCTCGACCCCGCCCTCGTCCGTTTCGTTCCCCACCACATGGCCCACGCCGCTTCGAGCGCCTTCGCCGCCGCCGGCGCGGACGACAGCGCCGTACTGGTCCTCGACGGCCGGGGCGAGCGCGGCTCCCACCTGGCGGCGCGGCGGACCGGCAGCCGGCTGGAGCCGCTGTACGCGCAGGACCTCCCGCACTCCCTGGGCCTGGTGTACGAGGAACTCACCGCCCACCTCGGCTTCCTGAGGTCATCCGACGAGTTCAAGGTGATGGCCCTGGCCTCCCACGGCACCCCGCGCATGCTGGCCGAACTCAGGCGGTACGTGTACCCGACCGGCGAGGGCGGCTTCCACGCGACCGGTGTGCCCTGGCACGAGTTGTGCCCCCCCGCGCGGCGCCGACGAGCCGTGGACCGCCGCCCACGCCGACGTCGCGGCGAGCGCACAGGCCGTACTGGAGGAGACGCTCCTCGACCTCGTGCGCTGGCTGCACGGCCGGACCCGCCACGACGTCCTCACCCTGGCCGGCGGCGTCGCCCTCAACTGCGTCGCCAACTCCCGCATCGCCCGCGAGGGCCCCTTCTCCCGCGTCTGGGTGCAACCCGCGGCCGGTGACGCCGGAACGGCCCTCGGCGCGGCGCTGCTCCTCGCCGCCGGAGCGGGGGACGATCCGGAGCCGATGGCCGGCGCCGACCTGGGGCGCGACTGGTCCGACGCGGAGATCGGCGCCTGGCTGAAGACGGCCGGCGTCCCCTTCGAACGGCCGCCGGACATCGCGGTCGCCGTCGCCGAGGCGCTCACCGACAACGCCATCGTCGCCTGGTTCCAGGGACGTTCCGAGTACGGGCCGCGCGCCCTGGGCCACCGCTCCCTGCTGGCGCACCCCGGCCACGCGGGAAACCTGGAACGGCTCAACGACGTCAAGGGCCGCGAGCAGTTCAGGCCCGTGGCCCCGATGGTGCTCGCGGACCGGGCGCCCGAGATCTTCGACGGACCGATGCCCAGCCCGTACATGCTCTTCGTCCACGACGTGGCCCCCGACTGGCGCGAGCGGATCCCGGCGGTCGTGCACGTCGACGGCACGGCCCGCATCCAGACCGTCGACGCGGAGCGGGAACCGCTGGTCGCTCGCATGCTCACCGAGTTCGAACGGCGCACGGGCCTGCCCGTGGTCGTCAACACCAGCCTGAACACCGCCGGCCGGCCCATGGTGGACGACCCCCGGGACGCGCTGGAGTGCTTCGGCTCGTCCCCCGTGGACCTGCTCGCCATCGGGCCGTACGCCGTCCGGCGGAGCCCGCTGTTCGGCAACGGAGAGGACGTGACGCGATGACGCACGAGCCGGAGACCGAGAGGTACGCCGTGGTGGTCCCCACCCTCGGCAGACCCAGCCTGGGCGTCTGCCTCGAAGCCCTCGCCGCCGCCACGGCGCAGGGCAGCGGCCCGACGGCGGTCGTCCTGGTCCACGACCGCCCGGAAACCGCCCCGGAACCCGCCGCCCTGGGCGTCCCGCGTGCCCTGCTCCCGGTGACCACGGTCGTGGCCGGCGGCTGTCGGGGGCCCGCGGCCGCCCGCAACCTCGGGGCCCGGGTGGCCGGGCGGGTGCCGTGGATCGTCTTCCTGGACGACGACGTGGTGCCCGGTCCCACCTGGGGCCGCGACCTGGCGCGGGACCTGGCCACGGCGGCCCCCGACGCGGCGGCCGTCACCGCTCGCATCGACGTGCCGCTGCCCTCGGAGCGCCGGCCCACGGACTGGGAGCGCACCACCGCCGGCCTGTCGACCGCCCGCTGGATCACCGCCGACATGGCTTTCCGGCGCGAGGCCCTGGAGGCGGCCGACGGGTTCGACGAACGCTTCCCGCGGGCCTTCCGGGAAGACGCCGATTTGGCCCTGAGACTCCTCGACGGCGGCTGGACCCTGGCCACCGGCAGCCGGCGCACCACTCACCCGGTACGGCCCGCCGACCGCTGGGTGTCCGTCCGCGTGCAGGCGGGCAACGCCGACGACGTGCTGATGAACCGCTTGCACGGCTCCGACTGGTGGGGACGGGCCGCCGCCCCGCGCGGCCGCCTGCGCCGGCACGTGGCCGTCACCGCCGCGGCCGTCGCCGCCGTCGGTTGCGCCCTGTCCGGCAGGTCCCGAGCCGCCGCCGTGTGCGCGGCCGGCTGGCTGGCCGGCACCGCGGAGTTCGCCGTGGCGCGGATCGCGCCCGGGCCGAGGACCCGTACGGAGACCACCACCATGGTGGTGACCAGCGCGCTCATCCCACCCGTCGCCACCTGGCACTGGCTCAGGGGCCAGGCGGCCCACCGGACCGCCCGCCCGCTCGGGCCGGCGCGCCCGCCGCGAGGAGACGCGGCGGACCCGTGGCAGACGCCGCACGAACGGGTGCAGACATGAGGTCCCCGCACACAGGACGACGCCCCGATGCCGGAGCGTGGCCCTCGGACGGCCCTTGGGTGTGGGACGGCCCCCGCGCGGCCCGGCCCCGCGGCGGGCCCCGCGCCGCCGACCGGCTGCCGGAAGCGGTCCTCTTCGACCGCGACGGCACCCTCGTCGTCGACGTCCCCTACAACGGAGACCCCGACCGCGTGACCCCCATGCCGTCCGCCCGCGCCGCGATATCGGCCCTGCGCGACCGGGGCGTTCCCGTCGGCGTCGTCAGCAACCAGTCCGGCGTCGGCCGCGGGCTGCTGACGCCCAGCCAGGTGGAAGCCGTACGCCGGACCATCGACGCCCTGTTCGGGCCGTTCGACGTGTGGGCGGTGTGTCCGCACGGCCCCGACTCGGGCTGCGGCTGCCGCAAGCCCGCGCCCGGCCTGGTCCTGGCCGCCTGCGAACGGCTCGGCGCGGACCCCGGCCGCAGCGTCGTCGTCGGCGACATCGGTGCCGACGTGCGGGCCGCCGAGGCAGCCGGAGCGTGGGGCGTCCTCGTACCGACGCCCGTGACGCGGCCCGACGAGATCGCCGCCGCCGCGGACACGGCGCCCGACCTCCTCGGGGCCGTCCGCCTGATCCTGGCGTCCCACGGGCCGCTGCGTGCGAGCGGACCGCCACGATGAGCGCCCCGCGCAGTCTCGTCGTACGCCTCGACAGCGCCGGGGACGTCCTGCTGGCCGGGCCCGCGGTCCGCGCGGTGGCGGCCGGGTCCTCCCACACCACGCTGCTGTGCGGCCCCCAGGGCGTCCCGGCGGCCCGGCTCCTGCCGGGCGTGGACGAGGTACTGGTCTACGCCGCCCCCTGGGTCGGCCTGGAACCGACCCGGACCTCCCGCGAGGAATGCGGACTGCTGGTGGACGCCTTGGCCGCCCGCCGCTTCGACCGGGGCGTGATCCTGGTGTCCTACCACCAGAGCCCGCTGCCGGCCGCCCTGCTGCTCGCCCTCGCGGGTGTGGAACGCGTCGCCGCGGACTGCGAGGAGTACCCCGGCTCCCTGCTGGACCTCAGACACCGTCGGCTGCCCGGCCGGCACGAGGCCGAAGCCGCGCTCGACCTCGTCCGCGCCTTCGGCTACCGCCTGCCCGCCGGGGACGACGGCTCGCTGGCGATCACCCCGTTCCCCGACTCGACCCGGCTCACGGGCCCCGAACCGTACGTGGTGCTGCACCCGGGGGCCGCGGTCGCCTCACGCAGGTGGAGCGCGGGCCGGGCGGCCCGGGTCGCGGCGGCCCTGCACGGGGCGGGGCACCGGGTGGTCGTCACCGGCAGCCGGGCGGAGAGGGAACTGACCGCCGAGGTGGCGGGCCGCCACAGCCTCGACCTGGGCGGCGCCACGACCGACCTGCACGAACTGGCGGGCGTCCTCGCGGGCGCCGGGGTCGTCGTGACCGGCAACACGGGTCCGATGCACCTGGCGTGCGCCGTGGGCACCCCGGTGGTCTGCGTCTTCGCTCCCGTGGTCCCGGCCGAGCGGTGGCGTCCGTACCACGTCCCCCACGCCCTGCTCGGCGATCAGGGCGAGGCCTGCGCCGCCAGCCGGGCCCGCGACTGCCCGGTGTCCGGGCACCCCTGTCTTGACGGCATCGGCGACGACGAGGTGCTGGCGGCCGTGGCCGGGCTCCTCGGGGCCGCGCCCCCGACCGGGGACCCGGTCCCCGCAGCGGGCACCGACGCGAGACACCGAGGAGCAAGCGCATGAACATCCTGCTGTGGCACGTCCACGGTTCGTGGACCACCGCGTTCGTCCAGGGCCCGCACACCTATCTCGTCCCCGTCACGCCGGATCGCGGACCCGACGGACTGGGCCGCGCGCGGACCTTCGCCTGGCCGGACTCGGTCCGCGAGGTCACCCCCGCCGAACTGGCCGGGACCCCGGTGGACCTCGTCGTCCTGCAACGGCCCCACGAGGCGGCACTCGCCGAACGCTGGCTCCGGCGCCGCCCGGGCCGCGACGTGCCCGCCGTGTACCTGGAACACAACGCGCCGGACGGCGACGTGCCGAACACCCGCCACCCGTGCGCCGACCTGACGCTGGTCCATGTCACGCACTTCAACCGGCTGTTCTGGGACAACGGCACGACGCGCACCGAAGTCGTCGAGCACGGGATCGTCGACCCGGGACACCGCTACACGGGCGCGCTGCCCCGCGCCGCCGTCGTCGTCAACGAGCCCGTCCGCCGGGGCCGCCACACCGGCACGGACCTGCTGCCGGCCCTGGCCCGGTCCGCGCCGCTCGACGTCTTCGGCATGCGGACCGAAGGACTCGCCGAGCACCTGGACCTGCCCCCCGACCGGTGCCGCACCTACGAACTGCCCCAGCAGGACCTGCACGCCGCCATGGCGGAGCGCCGCCTCTACCTCCACCCCGTGCGCTGGACGTCCCTCGGGCTGTCCCTGCTCGAGGCCATGCACCTGGGCATGCCGGTCGTGGCGCTGGCCACCACGGAGGCCGTGGAGGCGGTCCCGCCCGGCACCGGCGTCCTGTCCACCCGGCCCGACGTCCTGGCCCGTGCCGCCCGCCACTACCTCGACGAGCCGGCAGCCGCCGCCGAGGACGGCAGGCGCGCCCGCCAGTCCGCCCTCGGACGCTACGGCCTCAAACGCTTCCTGGCCGACTGGGAGCGCCTGCTGACGGAGGTACGGTCATGACCTCGTCCCGACTGCGGTCGGCCGGTCCCTCCCGCCGCGCCCGGCGACCGCTGTCCCTCGCGCTGGTGTCCGAGCACGCGAGCCCGCTCGCGACCCTGGGCGGAGTCGACGCCGGCGGACAGAACGTGCACGTGGCCTGCCTGGCCGGGGCCCTGGCCGACCGCGGCCACCGGGTGACGGTCTACACCCGGCGCGACGCCCCCGACCTGCCCGAACGCACCGCTCTGCGCCCCGGCGTCATGGTGCACCACGTCCCCGCCGGACCGGCCGAACACCTGCCCAAGGACGAACTGCTGCCGCACATGCGGGAGTTCGCCTGCTACCTCCTCCTCCAATGGCAGCACGGACGACGCCCGGACCTGGTCCATTCGCACTACTGGATGTCGGGGCTCGCCTCCCTCACCGCCGCGCGCGAGCTGTGGCTGCCGATGCTTCACACGTACCACGCGCTCGGCACGGTCAAGAAGAGGCACCAGGGCGGCGCCGACACGAGCCCGCCGTCGCGCATCGGACTGGAACGCGAGATCGGCCTGGGGTGCGACCGCGTGGTGGCCACCTGCCGCGACGAGGTCGCCGAGCTCGAACTGATGGGCGTCCCCGCGGGCAAAGCCGACGTCGTCCCGTGCGGAGTGGACACCGAGAGGTTCCGCCCGGACGGGACGGTCGCCGGACGCGGGACGACCCACCGCCACCGGCTGCTCCAGATCGGCCGGCTGGTGCCGCGCAAGGGCGTGGCCGTCTCCGTCGCCGCGCTCGCCCACCTGCCCGGGGCGGAGCTCGTGATCGCGGGCGGCCCCGAGCCCGGTCTCCTCGACGGCGATCCGGAAGCGCGCCGCCTGCGCGAGCTCGCCCGGACCGCCGGGGTCGCCGACCGCGTGCGCTTCCTCGGCGCGGTCCCGTGCACCGACGTACCCGCCCTGTTGCGCAGTGCCGACGTCGTCCTGTGCCCGGCGGACTACGAGCCGTTCGGCATCGTCCCCCTGGAGGCCATGGCGTGCGGCCGGCCCGTCGTGGCCAGCGCCGTCGGAGGCCAGCTGGACACCGTGGCCGACCGGGAGACCGGACGGCTGGTGCCACCCGGCGACCCCCGCGCACTGGCGGACGCCGTGGCCGGGCTGCTGGCCGATCCCGGCCTGCGCCAGGCGTACGGCGCTGCCGGGCGGCTGCGGGTGACCAGCCGGTACGGCTGGGAACTCGTCGCCGCCGCCACCGAACGGGCCTACCGCTCGGCGCTCGCCCTGCACCTCACCGCCGCCGGGGCGACGTGAGCCCGCCGACGCGCGCCCGCCCCGCCACGGACGGCCTCCGCCGCCCGTCCGGCCCCACCCGACCCGCGGCCCGTCCCGCGCAGTGCCGAAACACGAAGGAGGTGGGGCGCGGTCCGCTCGCCAGAGCGGCCGGCCCGACGTCATGAGCCAGAAACCCGCGCACGCGGCGGCACACCGACACTGCCAGTCGCTCCAGAACGCGCTGCAACGCCTCCGCGCCCAGGGCCTCGACCAGCTCGCCCACTGGGGCGAGCGGCTCGCCGCGGTACTGCCTGCCGGCGGGCGACTGCTCGCCGCCGGGAACGGCGGAAGCGCGGCGCAGGCCCAGCACCTGACCGCCGAACTGGTGGGACGCTACCGCGAGGAGCGCGCAGCCTACTCGGCCATCGCCCTGCACGCCGAGACGTCCAGCATGACGGCCATCGGCAACGACTACGGGTTCGAGCACGTCTTCGCGCGGCAGGTCGCGGCGCACGGCCGCGACGGAGACGTCCTGCTCCTGCTGTCCACCTCCGGTCGCAGCACCAACCTGCTCTCCGCCGCGATGACGGCCCGCGCGGCCGGAGTGGAGGTCTGGGCCCTGACCGGCGCCTCCCCGAATCCGCTCGCGGAGGCCGCCGACCAGGCCCTGTGCATCGACGCGTCCACCACCGCGACCGTGCAGGAGACGCACCTGGTGGCGGTGCATCTGCTCTGCGAATCCTTCGACGCGGCGCTTGCCGCCACGCCCGCCGGCGCCCGGCGCGCCGACGGGAAGACGCCCCGGTCCGAGGCGTCCGTCCTCGGGAGGACCCCGTGACCGGCCCCGGGCCGCTGGTCGTCGTCGGTGACGTCCTTCTCGACCGGGACGTCCGGGGCGTCGTGGACCGGTTGGCGCCCGACGCCCCCGTGCCCGTCGTCGACGTGACCGCCGACCTCGCCCGCCCCGGAGGCGCCGGACTGGCCGCCGCCGTGGCCGCCCGGACGGGCTGTGACGTGGTGCTGGTGACCGCCCTCGGCACCGACGAAGCCAGCGACACGGTCCGCGAGGCACTGCGCGGGCGGGTCCGGCTGGTGGAACTCCCGCTCGACGGAACGCTTCCGGTCAAGACCCGGGTCCTGGCCGGAAGCGGCCCCCTGGTCCGGATCGACCGGGGCGGCGGCACGGTCGGCCCGGTCCCTCCGGACGTCCCCGACGTACTCGCCGGGGCATCGGCCGTCCTCGTCGCCGACTACGGCAGGGGCACCGCCGACGCCCTGCGACCGCTGCTCGCGGACGCGGCCCGGCACGCCCCCGTGGTCTGGGACCCGCACCCGCGCGGCGGTCCGCCGGTGCGCGGCGCCAGGCTGGTGACGCCGAACGCGGCCGAGGCCGCCGCGCTTTCCCCTGGTGACGGGCACGCGCTGGCGGAGCACGCCCGCCGTGGAGCCGAGCTGGCGGAGCGCTGGAACGCCGTCTCGGTCGTCGTGACCCTGGGCGACCGCGGCGCGTTGCTGACCCGTCCGAAGTCCCCGGCACCGATGCTCGTGCCCGTGCCCTACCCGGCCACGGGGGACCCGTGCGGCGCCGGGGACTGCTTCGCGGCCCTCGCGGCCGTCGCCTTCGCCCAGGGCGCGCTGCCCGAGGAAGCGGTACAGCGGGCGGTGGCCGGCGCCGCCGCGTTCGTCGCCGCGGGCGGCGCCTCCGACCCGGACCTGTGGCGCGGCCGGGGGCGGAGCCGGCCCCTGCCCCCGGTCGCCGCGGACGCCTTCGCGCTCGCCCGGAGCGTACGGGCCGCCGGGGGCACCGTGGTCGCCACCGGCGGCTGCTTCGACCTCCTGCACGCCGGCCACGTGGGCCTGCTCGACAGCGCGCGGCGCATCGGCGACTGCCTCGTCGTCTGCGTGAACTCGGACGCCTCGCTGCGGCGTCTGAAGGGACCGGGCCGCCCGCTCACCCCCCTGGAGGACCGCATCAAGGTGCTGGCGGCGCTGGGCAGCGTCGACGCCGTCGTGCCCTTCGAGGAGGACATGCCCCTGACCCTGCTCGATGCGCTGCGGCCCGACGTGTGGGTGAAGGGCGGCGACTACTCGGCCGAGGCCCTGCCGGAAGCCGGACTGCTGCGCCGCTGGGGCGGCCAGACCGTCGTCCTGCCGTACCTCGACGGCCGCTCCACCACCAGCCTCGCCGACCGCGCGGCGCGCGCGGCCGCCGGCGCACGCCGGGCTCCTTGAGCCGGTGCGGCAGCGTGACACCGCGGGCGGGCTCGCCGGGCTCGCCGCCCGCAGTCCCGCTCACCTCGGCGGAGGGCCGGTGCCAGACGCGTTCCAGGACGCCGCGGCCCTCCTCGCCCGGACCGCCGAAGATCCCGGTCTCACGCGTCCACGACAGCGGACCGACCGGTCCGAGCGCGGCGCACCGGGCCCGCTCCGAGGGCCACGGGTCGCGCACCGGCCCGTAGAAGCCGTGGAGGGTGACCCGGCCCCCGTCGTCATGGATGCGCCCGAGGATCCGGCACAGTTCGGTGAGCGCCGTCATGCCGCGCCGCTTCCCGTACGGCGCGGTCGGCCGGTCGGGTGGTGAGGGTACGCCGAGGCTGATGCGGGCACCGACACGGGGCATAGGTGAGGTGCCGTTGCGTGAGCCAGACGTCAGGAGAACGAGGGTGACCCGAGCCGTACGGAGCGAGGCGTCCCCGGTGAGCGCGGTCCGGGTGCGGGCCCGGCGCGCGCTCTGGGTGTGCGCGGCCGCCGTGCTGGCAGCCGGGTGCGGCGCGCCCGCCGCACGGGTGGACGGAGCGCGGACCGCGGGGGAGGGCTTCGAGCGGGCCCTGGCCGCGGGCGACGACGAGGCGGCCTGCCGACTGCTGGCCCCGGCGACGCTGGAACAGCTCGAGCAGGACGAGGGCAAGGCCTGCGCCGAGGCCCTGGGCGGGGAGGACCTCCCGAAAGCGGGCGCGGTGCGGGCCACCGAGGTCTACGGAAGGCAGGCCCTGCTGCGCCTGGACGGCGACACGCTGTTCCTGTCGCGGTTCGACGCCGGCTGGCGGGTGGTCGCGGCCGGCTGCTCCCCGCAGGGCGAGCGGCCCTACCAATGCGTGCTGAAGGGCGGCTGAGGATGCGCTTCCTGTTCGTGACCTGCCTTGTCGTGGTGGTGGGCGGGCTCGGCTACTTCATCGCGATCGGAGCGATGCACTGGTGAGCGGGAAGGGAGGCGAGGAGCGCGCGGCGCGACGGCGCGGCGGTTTCTGGCGGGACAACAGCCTCACCCTGGCCTTCGGCTCGGCGTTCCTGCTGGTACTCCTCGGGCAGGCACTCGCCGGGCTCGCCGACTTCAACGAGCAGCTCACCGTGGACGGGCTCCAGCGGATCGGTCTGGGCGAGTACGTGACCACCTCCGACTTCGCCGTCGACGTCACCGAGAACTGGCAGTCGGAGTTCCTCCAGTTCTTCCTCTACATCTTCGGCACGGTCTGGCTCGTCCAACGCGGTTCCCCCGAGTCCAAGGAACTCCACAAGATCGGTACGGAATCCGAGCAGGAGCAGCGCATGGGCGACCACGCCGGGAGCGCGTCGCCCCGCTGGGCCGGTACCAAGGACTGGCGCCAGCGGGTGTACTCCCGTTCCCTGGGGCTCGTCATGGGCAGCCTGTTCATCGGGTCCTGGTTCGCCCAGTCGATCGACGGCATGGCGGCGTACGACGAGCAGCAGCTGCGCCGGCTCCAGGACCCGGTCGGCTGGGGCGACTACCTCGCGCTGCCCGACTTCTGGAACCGCACCCTGCAGAACTGGCAGTCCGAGCTCCTCGCGGTCGCCGCCATGGTCATCCTCTCCGTCTACCTGCGCCAGCGCGGCTCACCGGAGTCCAAGCCCGTCGGCGCCCCCCACAGCTCGACCGGCGTCGAGGGGTGACCCGGGCCGGGCGGCGTCCGTCCGGGTCAGAGGTCCGGCGGATCCCGCCGTTCCAGCGGGCGCAGGGCCGGGCCCTGGAGGACCTCGCCGTCGACGCCGAAGCGTGAGCCGTGGCAGGGGCACTCCCAGGTGCGCTCGGCATTGTTGAAGGCGACCAGGCAGCCCATGTGGGTGCAGACGGCCGACACGGCGTGCAGCTCTCCCCGGTCGTCACGGTGGACGGCGCAGGGCCCGCCTCCCGCCCGGACCACAGTGCCCTCGCCCGGAGCCAGCGCCCCGACGGGACCGTGCGTACCGTTGCCCAGGGCGTCCAGGCGGTCCTTGACGAAGTGCTTGGCGGTGTCCCACTGCGCCTTCAGGAACGTGGACGGCGACCCGAGGACGGCACCCGAGCGGCCGGGGGCGTACAGATCCGCCCACGGCTCCCGGGCCTCCGTGACGAGGGAGGCGATCAGCCGTCCGGCCATGACCCCGCCGGTCATGCCCCACCCGGCGAACCCGGTGGCGACGTAGACGTTCTCGCCGCCACCACGCATCCGGCCGACAAGGGGCAGGCCGTCGACGGAGGAGTTGTCCTGCGCCGCCCACCGGTGGCTCACCTCGAATCCGGGGAAGCGCTCCTGCGCCCACGACCGCAGACGGTCGTACCCGGCCTCCGTGTCAGCGCGTGTGCCGGGTGTGAAGGCCTCTCCCGTGACGATCAGCAGCCGGCGGTCGCCGTCGCCGAGGGGCGTCGTGCGGACGGACCGCTTGCCGCCCTCCCTGGTGATGTACATGCCCTGAGGATCCCGGCCGGCGGGGAGCGGGCCCGCGATCACCAGGTCGCGGTGCTGGGTGAGCCGTGTGGCGAGGACGGCGTGGTCGAAGACCGGGTGGTGGGTGGCCACGACCACGTGACGGGCACGGACGGTGCAGCCGGAGGAGGTCGTCACGCGGCACGGATCGCCCCCGTCCACCCCGGTGACGCGCGTGTTCTCGTGGACGCGGCCGCCACGTACGACGAGGTCCTCCACGACTCCCCGCAGGTACGCGAGGGGATGGAACTGGGCCTGGTCCTCGACCCGGACGGCGCCCGCGACCGGGTACGGCAGGCCGGTCTCGGTGACGAACGACGCGTCGAGCCCCGCCGCCCGGGCCGCCTCGGCCTCGGCGCGCAGCGCGTCGACCCCGTCGGGTTCTTCGCAATAGGTGAGGGCCGGCCGGCGCTCCAGGTCACAGTCGATGCCGAGGCCCGCGGCCGTCTCCACGATGTACCGCAGCGCCGCGCTCTGCGACGCCGCGTAGAGACGGGCCGCGTCCTCCCCGTGCCGGGTGCTCAGCGTGTCGTAGACGGTGGTGTGCAGGGCGGTGATCTTGCCGGTGGTGTGGCCCGTCACGCCTGCGGCGAGCCGATCGGCCTCCAGCAGTGCCACGCTCAGACCGGCGCGGGCGAGTTCCCAGGCCGCGCTGAGCCCTGCGATGCCCCCGCCGATGACGGCCGCGTCCGCCTCGGCGTCGGTGGTCAGCGGAGCGAAGGACGGCAACTCGGCCGTCTCCATCCAGTAGGACCGGGTGTGGTCGGGTGTCGGATTCATGTCCGGCGACTGCCCGGGAAGCCGTCCGCGATGCGCGGCCCCGGCGCGACCGACGGGGCGTCGGCGCGCAAGGCCGGCGGCAGGAGTGGCGCGGGAGCGAGCGGGTAGCGGCCCGGCAGGGACCAGGACCGAGCCTCGCCCGGGAGGGCGAACGCCGGCGGGGCCGGTGGGGACCACTGGACCGCCACTGAAGCAGCACACACCGAAAGGGGCAGGAGACCATGGGTGACGCCCAGGAACCGGAAGCGCGCCGCAGCGGAAAGGGCGCAGCCACCCCACAGGAGAGCAGGCACCTGAAGGCCGCCGAGCCGCGCCCCTCCCGCAAGGCGGGATCGG
Organism: Streptomyces sp. NPDC012637; assembly: GCF_042954805.1. Classification (NCBI taxonomy): domain Bacteria; kingdom Bacillati; phylum Actinomycetota; class Actinomycetes; order Kitasatosporales; family Streptomycetaceae; genus Streptomyces; species Streptomyces sp. NPDC012637. Next base: position 361,080 of record NZ_JBIBDS010000001.1, on the reverse strand, counting down.
GCGGCGGAAAGGAGGACCGGTCGCGGACGGGCGGCTCCAAGCCGCCGGAGCAGCGCCCCGACCATCCGTGACGAACCGACCGACGGCCTCGGCGGAGGCTCAGGCGGCGGTCTCCAGGCCGGCGCGGGCGGGCACGGCAGCGTCCGCCACCCGCGCGGGCGTGATCCGACGCGGCCCGCGGCCGCGCAGGAAGTAGCCCGCCGCCACCGCCGCGGTCACGATCAACCCGCCGCCCACGAGAGCGGCACGTACGCCCGCCAGCTCCATCATCAGGCCCAGCGCGGGCGGCGCCGCCAGCCCCCACACGGTGCGGATGCTGGACCAGGCCCCGAGGACCCGGCCCCGCATCCGGGCCGGGGGATCCGTCTGGAGGACCGTGGACTGGGCGGTGTCCGAGACGGACTCCGCCACCGCCATCGGCAGGACCAGGACCAGCAGCAGGGCCAGCGAGGGGGAGAGGCCGGCCAGCACCTGGAGCAGTGCGCCGGCGACCGTCAGAACACCCACCAGCCGGACGCCGGGCCTGCGCAGCCGCGCCCCGAGGACGGCGCCGACGATGCCGCCGACGGCGAGGACGGTGGACACCTTGCTGAACGATTCCGCGGTCCCCGCGAGCGGCCCGGTGACCAACACCACCAGCGTCAGCGAGTAGTTGCGGCCGAACAGTGCGCTGATGCCGTTGAGGCCGGCGAGCGCGACCAGCCGGGGACGCCGCATGAAGAACGCCAGGCCCTCACGGGCGGTCAGGGCCGCTTCCTCCGTCCGCTCGGACGGCGTGTCCGCCCCGCCGCCCGGCGCCTCGGGCCCGGACGTGCGCGCCGCCCTGAGGAACGGGATCACACAGGCCACGAACAGGAACGACAGGCCGTTCGCGGCGTAGGCCGCCGACGTGCCGAGGAGACCCACGGCGACACCGGCGAGCGCGGCGCCCACCAGCCGGCCCGCGCTGTGGACGAGCGAGCCCACCCCGATCGCGGAGGGCACGTCCTCCGTACGGACGAGATCGTTGCCCAGCAGCGCGCAGGCGGGCCCGTCGACCGTGGCGATCAGCCCGGTCACGGCGGCCAGGACCAGCAGCACCGGCAGGTCGAGCCCATCCATGGCCACCAGGACCGCCGTCACCAGGGCCACGGCCCCCAGCAGCGCCTGGCCCACGGCGGCGGTCAGCTTCCGGGGCCACCGGTCGACCACGGTGCCGCCCATGAGGCCGAACAGCAGCCCGGGCGCGGCCTGCACGGACACGGACAGACCGGTCGCCGCGGCCGAACCGGTGATCTGCAGTACGAGCAGGTTCTGGACCGTCAGCTGCATCCACGTACCGGCGTTGGACACGAAGTTGGCGACGGCCCACCAGCGCATGCTGCGGTAGCGGAGGGATCGCCACGGCGACCGCGACGCGGCGGCGGGCACGGCGGAGGACACGGAGCGAGACACAGGCGAAGACCCTGGAGCACGGAAGACGGCGGAACGGAGGGAGACCGGGAGAGCACACCGCCGCTGCGCACCGGCGCTCGACAGAGGGGGAAACGGTCCCGGACCATGCTGGCAGACCGCGCGGGGGCCTCGCCGTGACCGGTTCCTCCGCCGCCCGGCGCACCGGCCGGCAACCCTTGGCGCGCCCGGCATCCACGCCACCCCGTGGGCTTGCTCACACCATCGGCCGCCGTGCCGCCGGCACCTCAGCCTGCGGTCCCCGTCACACCGATTGCGGCCTTGTGGTCTAACCCGGCGTGCCGTGCGGCCCACCCGTGGTGACAGTGACGGTGAAGCGGCCGACCCGGGCGACAGGACTCCGGACCGGCCGGAGCCCCCCGACGGAAGGCATGCGGATGAGCGGCGCGGCGTACACGGACCTGAGCGGCAAACAGGCGCTGGTCACCGGCGGGGGCCGCGGCCTGGGGGCGGCCGTCTGCCGCCGCCTGGCCACGGCCGGAGCCTCGGTCCTCGTGGCAGACGTACGGCAGGACCTGGCGAAGGAACGGTGCGAGGAGCTCACCGCCCAGGGTCTCAGCGCCCGTCCCGTGCTCCTCGACGTCTGTGACCCCGGCGCGGTCGCCGACGTGTTCCGGGACGTGGACGAGGCCGGCCGGCGCGTGGACATCCTCGTCAACAACGCCGCCGTGGACGTTTCGAAATCGGCCGAGCACCTCACCGCGGACGAGGTCAATCGCGTCGTGAGCACCAATCTGCTCGGCCCGATGTACCTGTGCCTGGAGGCGTATCGCCGCATGGTGAGCCAGGGCGGCGGGCACATCGTGAACATCCTCTCCACCGCGGCCAACCGGACCTGGACGGAAGCCGGCCCCTACGCGGCGAGCAAGTCGGGACTCCGCGCCTTCACCCACACCCTCTTCAAGGAGGCCCAGCGCGACTGCGAGGGCATCGGGGTGACGGGGATCATCGCGGGCGGCATGGAGACCGCCTTCATCCTGGAGCGGTTCCCCGACGCCGACGTCTCCCTGCTCCAGAGCCCGGAGATCGTCGCCGACACCGTGCTGTACGCCCTTTCCGTGCCGAGCGGCAGCGCCCTCGGGGAGCTGGTCGTGGTACCGCGCAGGGAACCGTCCTGGCCGTGAGCCCGGAGACCGACTCCGCCGGGACCACGCCCACGGGCGCGCCCCGCGGCGGGCCCCGGGTGCTGGTGCTGCGGGCCCTGGGGCTCGGTGACCTGCTGACCGCGGTGCCGTGTCTGCGGGCGCTGCGCCGGAGCGTCCCGGAGGGCGAGATCGTGCTGGCCGCCCCCGGCCGTCTGACGACCGCCGTCAAGGCGACGGGCCTGGTCGACCGGCTGCTGCCCACCGTCGCCCCCGGCCGGGCGGTGCCCACCGGACTCGGCTGGACGGGCCCGCCCCCCGACGTCGCCGTGGACCTGCACGGCAACGGACCGCCGAGCCACCTGCTCCTCCAGCGTCTGCGGCCGGGGCGGCTCCTGGCCTTCCGGCACGCCCGGACGCCGGGCATCGCCGGGCCCGAATGGCGGCCGGACGAGCACGAACGCGACCGCTGGTGCCGACTGCTGCGCTGGTACGGGATCGATGCCGACCCCGCCGATCTCGGCATCCCCCGCCCCGCGTGCCCGTCGCCCGCTCCCGGTGCCGTCGTCATCCACCCCGGCGCCGACTCGGGAGCCCGCCGCTGGCCCGTGGAGCGGTTCGCGGCCGTGGCGCGGGCCCTGGACCGCGCGGGGCACCGCGTGGTCGTCACGGCGGGGGCAGGGGAGCGACGGCTGGGCCGTCGGCTGGCGGCCGACGCCGGGCTCCCGCCGACAGCCGTGCTGGGAGGAGCACGGGACGTCCCCTTCCCCCAGCTGTGCGCCCTGGTGGCCGACGCACGCTGCGTCGTCGTCGGGGACACGGGGCTGGCCCACCTGGCCACCGCACTCGGAACTCCGTCCGTCGTTCTGTTCGGCCCGGTCGCGCCGCGCCTCTGGGGACCCCCGCAGGGGACCCGGCACCGCGTCCTGTGGCGGCCGGGGGCCGGCGAGGACCCGCTGCGGCCGGGGGACGCCCACGGCCGGCGGCCCGACGCCCGGCTCCTGCGGATCACGGTGGACGAGGTGGTGGAACAGGTGGAGTCGCTGCTCGGCCGTCCGACGGGTGCCGGTGCTCTTGCCCAGGGCCCGTGACCGTCAGGAGGAAAGCGGGAGGTCGGCCCAGACGGTCTTGCCGCCGTCCCCGGGCCGGGTTCCCCGGTCAAAGGAGAGGCGGTCGACGATGAAGAGACCGTGGCCCCGATGGAGTCGGGCCGGTCGGTGACCGGGCCCTGTTCGCAGCGCAGGCGCACGGGCGTCGACCCGCGGAAGCGGTGCGGCGAGGTCTCGGTTGGCGGGCATCGACGCGTCGGCGAGGAAACGCGCCCAGGGCGGGGCCCGGCCGAGGCCCCACCGCGGCGGGCGGTTCAGACCGGGTACGGCAGGTCGGCCTCGGCGGTGTCGGCCGGCCAGGTGAGCAGGGTGCCGTCGGGGCCGCCGATGCGCAGCTGCCAGGGGTGCGGGCTGTCGGTGGTCACCTGGATCCGGTCGCCGGTGCGGCGCAGGTGGAAGCGGGCGGTCTCGCCGGGGCCGTCGGAGCGCGGGATCACGACGGTGCGCTCGGCGCCGTCGGCGAACGCGTGCACCCGCAGTTCGACACCGTCCGCCCAGGCGGAGACGGGCCGTTGGTCGTCCGCGGCGAGCGGGATGACGGAGTCGGGGCGGGCGAGCAGCGGCAGGGTGTGGAAGTCGTGCTGCTCGCGGACCCAGCGGGGGCCGGTGACCTGGGCGCCGGTCAGCACGTGGGTCCAGGTGCCCTCGGGTACGTAGTAGTCGACCGTGCCGTCGTCGCTGAAGACGGGGGCGACGAGCAGGTCGTCGCCGAGCATGTACTGCCGGTCGAGCGTGGCCGCGGCCGGGTCGTCGGGGAACTCCAGCACCATCGCGCGCATCACCGGGACGCCGGTGGCGTGCGCCTGCTGCGCGGCGCGCTGGAGGTAGGGCGCGAGGCGGTGCTTGAGCAGGGTGAACTCGCGGGTGACGTCGACGGCCTCGTCGCCGTAGTCCCAGGGGACGCGGTAGGACTTGCTGCCGTGCAGGCGGCTGTGCGAGGAGAGCAGCCCGAACTGCACCCAGCGCTTGAAGACGGTGGGGGTCGGGGTGCCCTCGAAGCCGCCGATGTCGTGGCTCCAGAAGCCGAAGCCGGACAGGCCGAGGGAGAGCCCGCCGCGCAGTGACTCGGCCATGGCGTTGAAGTGGGACTCGCAGTCGCCTCCCCAGTGCACCGGGTACTGCTGCCCGCCGGCGGTGGCGGAGCGGGCGAACAGCAGTGCCTCGCCCTCGCCGCGCACCTCGCGCAGCAGCTCGAAGACGGCCTGGTTGTAGAGGTGCGTGTAGTAGTTGTGCATCCGTTCGGGGTCGGAGCCGTCGTGCCAGACGACGTCGGTGGGGATGCGCTCGCCGAAGTCGGTCTTGAAGCAGTCCACGCCCATGTCGAGGAGGGTGCGGAGCTTGTCGGTGTACCAGTCGCGGGCGGCGGGGTTGGTGAAGTCCACCAGGGCCATGCCGGGCTGCCACAGGTCCCACTGCCACACGCTGCCGTCCGGGCGCCGCACCAGGTGGCCCTCGCGCATGCCCTCCTCGAACAGCGCCGACTTCTGCGCGATGTAGGGGTTGATCCAGGCGGAGATCCGCAGCCCCTGCTCCTTGAGGCGGGTGAGCATGCCGGCCGGGTCGGGGAAGGTGTCGGAGTCCCAGTCGAAGTCGCACCACTGGTAGCCGCGCATCCAGAAGCAGTCGAAGTGGAACACGCTGAGAGGAATGCCGCGTGCGGCCATGCCGCCCACGAAGCGGTTGACGGTGGCCTCGTCGTAGTCGGTGGTGAAGGAGGTGGTCAGCCACAGACCGAGCGCCCAGGCCGGCGGCAGCGCGGGCCGGCCGGAGAGGGCCGTGTAACGCTCGAGGACCTGCTTCGGGGTCGGTCCGTGGACGACGAAGAACTCCAGCGACTGGTCTTCGACACTGAACTGGACCTGGCCGACCGCCTCGGAGCCGACCTCGTAACTCACCTTGCCGGGGTGGTTGACGAAGACCCCGTAGCCGCGGTTCGTCAGGTGGAAGGGGACGTTCTTGTAGGCCTGTTCGCTGCTGGTGCCGCCGTCCGCCTGCCAGATGTCCACGGACTGACCGTTCTTGACGAACGGGGTGAAGCGTTCCCCGAGGCCGTAGACCAGCTCGCCGACGCCCAGGGCGAGCCGGCCCAGCATGTGGTGGCGGCCGTCGGCGTCGGTGACGAAGCCGATGCCGCGCTCGCCCACGGAGGTCAGCACCCGGCCGCCGGCGGAGAACTCGAGGCGCCACGGCTGGGAGGTGTCCACTCGCAGCGACAGCTCACCCGCACCGAGCTCGACCACCGCGCCGTCCCGGCGCACCTTTCCCCCATCCGGTTGCGCGCCGGGCAGTGCGAACTCCGGCCCCCGGTTCACCGAGCCGGCATGGTGGGTGGCGCGTACTCCGATCACGCCTTCGGCCGGCGACCAGCACTCGATCGTCAGCAGCGCGCTGTTGAGCATGCCGCCGCGGCCGCGCACGTGCTTCACCGGCGCGTAGAGGGTTACCCGGTGCTCGTCGGCCCGGACGTCCGCGACCTCGGTGGCGTAGCGCGCGGTCACTCCGGGACGCATCAGCCAGTAGCCGTCGGTGAACTTCATCGGGTGGTTTCCTCCGTCCGCGCGCGGTGCGCGGTGATCAGGCCCCGGTACCAGTGGTGGCTGTCCTTGGGCGTTCGGGTGGGCGTCCACCCCGGCCGCGCCGGCATCCGCGACGGCGGCGAGGTGGTCGGCCGGCGGTGCGGTCGGTCCGTCCAGGTGCGGAAGGAGGCGTCCTCCGGGCGCTCGACGGTCGGCGCGCACGGGTGAAGCAGAGCGATCCGCTCGTCGGGAGTGAGGCGTTGCACCAGGTGGTCGACGCGCCGGTCCCAGGGGATCGCGGGACCGAGGAACGGCCACCGACGCACGGCGGGCTGGGAAGCAGAACCCACGGGAGGGACCCCTCACGAGCTGAGACACGTCAGTGGTGAAGCGCTTCGACGCTGTCACCACCTAAGACACGATGTCAATGCCTCGCAAGAAGGAAAGTCCCCTTGCTGCAGGCCTCTTGCTTCGTCAGGAGGCCCTCACTGCCTTGCGCTCCAAGTGAAGCGCTTCGATGATTCACCGAGGGCTGCGGCCATGAGCCACCGCTGCGGCCATGAGCCACCAGAGAGCCGTTGTTGCCGGCAGTGGCGGCAGGCCGCGTAGCCCCCCGGCCGCGCGGGCCCGCGTGATCGAGTGCCGGCACGCACTGCACTTCGCCGCCGAGACGCACGGAGGCGGGATCCTTCGGCGCGGCGGACCATCGGTGCGCGAATGTCGCGAACCTGCCGGACCGGCCGTCGAGTTCGAGCGCTCGACGACGACCTCGCACACCCCCCCAACGGCAACCTTCAGGCCGTCGGCGGCGACGGGTGTGCGGCGCGTGTGCGGACACGTGGGATCCCCGTCGGGGTGGAGCGGCGAGTGCCGTGAAGCGCTTCGATGCTCATCAGGTCGCCAGGGCGAGCGTCACGAGAGCAGCGCCGTCGCAGCAACCACGGTGTTACAGGAAATGACCAACAGTCACATCCCGCCCCTCGGAGGAATCTTGGAAGCGGCTCTTGTGCGCCCTTGGGTGTTCACTTAACCTCACTGCAACATCGAAGCGCTTCGACTGCGCATCGAGTCGCAGTGGTCGGATGTCCGCTTTCAGCTCAGCCAGTTCCAGTCACGACACCGCAGCCGACGGCCCACCGCCGGGTGTCCAGGTGCGCCACGAAGGGTTGACGCAATGACGCCGAATGCCGCCTCCTCCGGACTGAGCCGGAGAAGCTTCCTCGCCTCCACGGCGGTCGCCACCGCAGCGGTGGCCGGGGGAATGCCGCTCCTCGCCGCCTGCAGCGATTCGGGGAGCGACGGGTCGCGAGAGGGCGCCACCTCGGGCAAGGCCGCGGACAAGCTGCTCCCGGCCTATGTCGCCAGCACGGTCGCCAAGCCGGACATTCCGTCGAAGAACGGCTCGTCAGCGGGCTACACCAGCAAGGTCGATCTCACGACCCTCGCCTCCTCGGTCCCGGCAAGGCTCGGCACCGGCGCTCCCATCGAGATCATGGCGCCGCTCTGGGGCACCCCGCCGAAGCCCGGGTGCGCCTACTACACGGCGCTCGACGCCGCGGCGGGCACCAAGATCACCTGGCAGAACCAGGACGGCAACACCTACGGTGAGAAGCTCGGCGCCGTTCTCGCCTCCAGCTCCATACCCGACATGGTGGTCGTGCCGAGCTGGGAACTCGTCGGCAAGATCTCGAGCGCGGTCACCGCCAAGTTCCTGGACCTCGGCCCCTACCTGGCGGGTGACAAGGTCAAGAAGTACCCGAACCTGGCTGCGATCCCGTCCGACTCCTGGCGCATGAGCATCTTCGGCGGCGCGCTGCGCGGGATCCCGATGCCCGCTGCCGCCGTGCCCAACATCGTGCCCTTCTACCGCAAGGACGTCTTCGACAAGAAGGGCTACACCGTTCCCAAGTCGGCCGACGAGTTCCTCAGCTGGGCCAAGGAGGCCACCAGCGCCAAGGCCAAGGTGTGGGCCTGCGGTGACATGAGGTGGTCGGCGGCAGGCATCTTCGGTGTCCTCCCCGCCGGGTCCCTCGGCTGGAACACCGGGGGCGACGGCAAGCTGACGTACCGCATCGAGCACCCTGAGTACCTCGAACACCTGGAGTGGGTCCGCAAGCTGTTCGCCGCGGGCGTCGTCCATCCCGACGACAGGGCGAACACGGGCGACGCGAGCCAGCGGTTCACGTCCGGACAGATCCTGGTCTACAACAACGACATGTCCTCGTGGTACGGCAAGACCGCCGAACAGGCCCGTTCCAACCCGGACTTCGAGGTCTCCGGCATGGACTACTTCGGCGCCGGCGGCGGCAGCCCGACGCTGTACGCCGGCCAGCCCGCCGCCATCTGGTCGATGATCCGCAAGGACGCCTCGAAGGAGACGGTCGAGAACGCTCTGGCCGCCGCCAACTTCGCGGCCGCACCCTACGGCACCAAGGAGCGGATGTTCGTCGACTACGGCGTCGAGGGCACCCACTACACGGTCGAGAACGGCGCCCCGGTCAAGAACGACCGGGGCGTCCAGGAGGTGAACAACACCTGGGTGATGCTGGCGGCCCCGGCCCCCTACACCGCCCACCCCGACCTCCCCGACATCACCCGCATGCAGGTCGAGTGGCAGCAGCGGCAGGGCGCCTTCGTCAAGAAGACGTCCACCTACGGCATGAACATCGTCGAGCCCACCCGGTACGCCACCCTCGCCAGCCAGTTCGAGCAGCTGGAGATCGACTTCGTGCGCGGCAACAAGAAGCTCTCCGACATCCAGCAGGCCGTCTCCACCTGGAAGTCCTCCGGCGGCGACAAGTTGCGCGCCTGGTACCAGGAGCTCCTCGACAAGAACGGCAGCGGCAACTGATGTCCCTCACGGCCGGGCGCAGGCCCGACGGGACGTCTCCCCCCGCGGCCGTCGAGGAGCCGAGGGCCGCGGTCGCCGCAGGCACGGTGAAGGAGAGCGTGCCGCGCGGGGCCGGTAAGGCCGGCAAGGCGCGCAAGGCGGCCACGGCCGGCACGGCCGGCAAAGCCGGCAAGGCGGGCAAGGTCCCCCTGCGGGTCCGGTGGCGCCGCGACCGCGCGCTCATCCTCATGACGTTGCCCGTCATCGCCCTGCTCCTGCTCTTCAACTACGTCCCGCTGCTCGGCAACGTCGTCGCCTTCCAGGACTACGACCCGTACGTCTCCAGCACCGGCATCACGGCGGTCTTCCACAGCCCGTGGGTGGGCGTGGAGCAGTTCTCGCGGATGCTCGACGACCCGCTGTTCTGGAGCGCGACGAAGAACACCATCGTCCTGTTCGTGCTCCAACTGGTGCTGTTCTTCCCGGTCCCCATCGTCCTCGCGCTGGTCATCAACAGCGTGATCCGGCCTCGGGTGCGGGCCGTGGCGCAGGCGATCATGTACCTGCCGCACTTCTTCTCGTGGGTCCTCGTGGTCACCGTCTTCCAGCAGATCCTCGGCGGCGCGGGCATCATCGCGCAGACCCTCGAGAAGCACGGGTGGAGCGGCTTCGACCTGATGACCGACGCGGACCTGTTCAAGTATCTGGTCACCGCGCAGGCCGTGTGGAAGGACGCCGGCTGGGGGATCATCGTCTTCCTCGCGGCGCTGTCCGCCATCAGCACCGACCTGTACGAGGCCGCCGCCATGGACGGCGCGGGGCGCTGGCGGCGCATGTGGCACGTCACGCTGCCCGCGCTGCGCCCGGTGATCGCCCTGCTCCTCGTCCTCAGGGTGGGTGACGCGCTGAGCGTCGGATTCGAGCAGTTCCTGCTCCAGCGGTACGCGGTCGGCGCGGGGGCCAGCGAGGTCCTCGACACCTACGTGTGGAACGTGGGCATCCAGAACGGCGACTTCAGCTACGCGGCCGCGGTCGGCCTGGCCAAGGGACTCATCGGAGTCTGTCTCGTCCTGTGCGCGAACAAGTTCGCGCACCTGCTGGGCGAGCAGGGGGTGTACAAGAAGTGAGCCTCAACACGCAGCTCATCCGCAGCCTCAAGGCTCCCGCCCGCCCCGTGTGGGAGGAGCCGCCGACCAAGGCGGGACTCACCGCCAAGGGCGGCTTCCTCGTGCTGAGCTGTCTGGGCGTGCTCGGTCCGCTGTGGATCGTGATCGTCACCAGCCTCTCCCCGAAGCCCGTGATCGACCGGGCCGGCGGCCTCGTCGTGATCCCCCAGGGCATCACCTTCGTCAACTACTCGGAACTGCTCAGCGGTGGCCAGGTCAGCCGGGCGATCATGGTCTCGGTCGGTGTCACGCTCGTCGGCACGCTGTTCTCGATGACGGTGTCGGTGCTGGCGGCGTACGGCCTGTCGCGGCCGGGGAGTCTGGGCCATCGGTTCTTCCTGATGGCCATGATGGCGACCATGTTCTTCGGGGCCGGCCTCATTCCGACGTATCTTCTGGTGCAGTCACTGGGCCTCACCGACACCTATCTGTCGCTGATCCTGCCGAGTGCCGTCAGCGTCTTCAACATCCTCGTGCTGCGGGCCTTCTTCATGGGGATCTCACCCGAACTCGGCGAGTCGGCCCGCATCGACGGGGCCAGTGAGATGCGCATCCTGCTGACCATCGTCATGCCGCTGTCGCGCGCGGTGCTGGCCGTCATCTCGCTCTTCTACGCGGTCGGGTACTGGAGTGCCTGGTTCAACGCGTCCATCTACCTCAGCGACCAGGAGATGATGCCGCTGCAGAACGTGCTCATCCAGCTGGTCCAGAAGAACACCGAGGCGCCGACCGGCCTCCAGCAGGCGGTCCGCACCGGCCAACTCTCCTCCCTCGGGCTGCAGATGGCCGTCATGGTCCTCGCACTGATCCCGGTCGCGGTGGCCTCCCCGTTCGTCCAGCGGCACTTCAAGAAGGGCATGCTCACGGGAGCCGTCAAGGGCTGACGCCCTGGTCGCGCGCCCACGCGACCGAGCCGGACATCGACACGGCCCCGCGCCCCTGATCCCAGCTCGATCTCCCCTTTCGTCAGGACAGAGGTATGTCATGAGCAGGTTCCACCTCAGCAGGCGCTCCGTTCTTGCCGGTTCCGCTGCCGCCGCCGCGGTCGTCTCCCTTCCCGCGGTGTCGGGACAGGCGCAGGCCGCCGTCCCCTCGGCCGTCGCCGAGAGCGGCTACCGGTGGCGCAGCGCCGTCATGGGCGGCACCGGGTTCATCAGCGGGGTGCTCTTCCACCCGTCGGTCCCAGGGCTCGCCTACGCCAGGACCGACATCGGGGGCGCCTACCGCTGGGACGACGGCACCGACCGCTGGATCCCGCTGACCGACCACCTCGGCTGGGACGACTGGAACCTCCTCGGCGTCGAGGCCATGGCCGTCGACCCGGCCCACCAGAACCGGCTGTACCTGGCCCTCGGCACGTACACGCAGCCCTGGGCCGGCAACGGGGCCGTGCTGCGGTCCGAGGACCGGGGTGCCACCTGGAAGCGCACGGACCTCACCGTGAAGCTCGGAGCCAACGAGGACGGGCGCGGATGCGGTGAACGGCTCCTGGTCGACCCGCGGAACTGCGACACGCTGTGGCTCGGCACCCGGCACGACGGCCTGCTCAGGTCGACGGACCGAGGCGCCACCTGGCAGCCCGCGGACTTCCCGGCCACGCCGAGCGCCACCGGCCAGGGCATCACCCTCCTGGTCGCCGCGGGCCGTACCGTCTACGCCGGCTGGGGCGACTCCGACGGCACCGCCGACCGGCCCAACCTGTACCGCACGTCCGACGGAAGGACCTGGGAGCCCGTCCCAGGGCAGCCGACCGGCACCGCCGCGACGGTCCCGATCCGCGCCGCGTACGACCGCCTCACCCGCGAGCTGTACGTGACGTACGCCAACGCCCCCGGCCCCAACGGTCAGTCCGACGGCAGCGTGCACAAGCTGCTGACGACCAGAGGCAAGTGGACCGAGGTCACCCCCGTGAAGCCCGGCGGGGCGACGAGCGGCGGCGGGACCGACGCCTTCGGCTACGGCGGCGTGGCCGTCGACGCCCGTCGGCCCGGGACGCTCGTCGTGTCCACCAACAACCGCTGGGCCGAGATCGACACCGTCTTCCGTTCCACCGACGGCGGCCGCACCTGGACGTCCCTGAAGGACGAGGCCGTCCTCGACGTCTCCGAGACCCCCTACCTCAAGTGGGGTGACGACAAGCCCAAGTTCGGCTGGTGGATCCAGGCCCTCGGCCTCGACCCGTTCGACTCCGGGCACGTCGTCTACGGCACCGGCGCGACCCTGTACGGTACGCGCGACCTCAGGCGCTGGGCCCCGCAGATCCGCGGCCTGGAGGAGACCGCCGTCCTCCATCTGATCTCGCCGCCGGCCGGAGAGGCTCATCTGATCAGCGGCAACGGCGACATCGGCGTGATGTACCACGAGTCGCTCACGGCATCCCCCTCGCGCGGCATGGCGTCGAACCCCGTGTTCGGTTCGACGACGGGACTCGCCCAGGCCGCCACTCGGCCCTCGTACGTCGTGCGCACCGGCTGGAGCGGGAGCGCAAACGGCGCCTGGTCGAACGACGGTGGACAGACCTGGTCGCCCTTCGCGGCACAGCCGGCCGCCGCCAAGGACGCACCCGGCCCGATCGTCACCAACGCCGACGGCAGTGTCCTTCTGTGGTCCCTCGGGTCCTCGAACGGCACCGTCAACCCGGCGTACCGCTCGACGGACAACGGCGCCACCTGGACCGAGGCCGCCTCCGTCCCGAAGGGCGCCGTCCTGGTCGCGGACCCCGTGGACCCGACGCTTCTCTACGCCTACGACACGACCGCCGGCACGGTCCACACCAGCACCGACAGCGGCCTGACCTTCACCGCCACGGCCACGGGCCTGCCCTCGGGCGACGCGCAGTTCCAGCTGACCGCGGCACCGGAACGCTCAGGTGACCTGTGGCTCAGCGCGAAGGAGGCCGGGCTGTACCGCTCCACCGACGGCGGCGCCACCTTCACCAAGATCGGCAGCTGCCGGTCCTCGCACACCCTGGGCTTCGGAAAGGCCGCCCCGGGCGCCACCTACCCGGCGATCTACATGGTCGGCGCGACCGAGGGCTTCAACGCCGTCCACCGCTCCGACGACGAGGCGAAGAGCTGGGTGCGGATCAACGACGACCAGCACCAGTGGGGCTGGACCGGCCGGGTCGTCACCGGCGATCCGCGCGTGTACGGCCGGGTCTACCTCGGCACCAACGGGCGCGGCGTGCAGTACGGGGAGCCCGTCTGATGCCCGGCCTGAGCGACGCGACCCGCGGCCGCCTCCTCTTCGGCGGCGACTACAACCCGGAGCAGTGGCCCGAGGAGACCTGGCACGAGGACGTACGGCTGATGAAAGCGGCCGGGGTCAACTCGGTCACCCTCGGCGTCTTCTCCTGGTCCGCGCTGGAACCGGAGCCGGGCGCACGAGAGTTCGGCCGGCTGGACACGCTGATGGATCTGATGAACGACAACGGCATCGGCGTCGTCCTCGCCACCCCGACCTCCTCGCCCCCGCCCTGGATGGGCCGACTGCATCCGGACACCCTGCCCGTCACCGAGGACGGCCGCACCGAGTGGTGGGGCGGCCGGCAGCACTTCTCGCACTCCAGCGCCACCTATCGGCGCTACGCCGCCGCCATCACCGAGGACCTCGCCGCCCGCTACGCCGGTCACCCGGCGCTGACGATGTGGCACATCAACAACGAGTACTGCACCTTCGACTACGGCGACGAGGCCGCGGCAGCCTTCCGCCGCTGGCTCCGCGAGAAGTACGGCAACCTCGGCGCCCTCAACGCGGCCTGGGGCACCGCCTTCTGGAGCCAGGGTTACGACACCTGGGACGGCATCCTGCCGCCCCGCCTGCCCCACTACATGCGCAACCCCACCCAGATGCTGGACTTCAGGCGCTTCACCTCCGACATGCTCCTGGAGTGCTACGTCGCCGAGCGGGACATCGTCCGCCGCCACACCCCGAACATCCCGGTCACCAGCAACTTCATGCCGCTGTGGATGGGCCAGGACGCCTGGCGCTGGGCCGAGGAGGAGGACGTGGTCTCCGTCGACATCTACCCGGATCCGCGCGACCCGCTGGGCGCCCAGAGCGGCGCACTCGTCCAGGACATGACCCGCTCCCAGGCGCGCGGGCCGTGGATGCTCATGGAGCAGGCCGCCGGGCCCGTCAACTGGCGGGGCGTGAACCACCCCAAGCCCCGGGGCCTCAACCGGCTCTGGTCCCTGCAGGCCGTGGCCCGGGGCGCCGACGCCGTCTGCTACTTCCAGTGGCGGCAGTCCCGGCAGGGCGCGGAGAAGTTCCACTCCGGCATGGTCAGTCACGCCGGGGAGGAGGGCCGGACCTACCAGGAAGTCAAGCAGCTCGGCGCGGAGCTGGAGCGGATCGCCGCCGGGACGGCCGGCCGGAACATCACCGCGGACATCGCGATCCTGCATGACTGGGACGCCTGGTGGGCCGGCGCCCAGGACGGCCGGCCGTCCGGCCGGGTGGAGTACCCGGAGGTCCTGCGCGCCTGGCACCGAGCCCTCTGGCAGGCGCACCTCACCACCGACTTCGCCCACCCCGAGCACGACCTGACGCCGTACTCCCTGGTCATCGTGCCGCAGCTCTACGCCCTCACCGACGCGGCGATCGACCGTCTCGTCGCCCATGTCCGCGGGGGCGGCACCCTCGTCTGCGGCTTCCAGACCGGCGTCGCCGACGAGGACGACCGGGTCCGCGCCGGTGGCATGGATTCCCGGCTGCGAGAGCTGTTCGGCATCCGCACCCTGCACGAGTGGTGGCCGCTGGACGTGGGGGAGACCGTCACCTGCGAGGGCTTCAGGGCGTCCCTGTGGTCGGAGGAGCTGGAGGCCGACGGCTCCGCCGACGAGAGCGTGCCGTACAAGGGCGGTGAACTCGACGGACTGCCCGCCGTCCTGCGCAAGGGCCGGGCCTGGTACGTCTCCACGCTCCCGGAGCCGGAGGCGCTGCGCGACCTGCTGGCCCGGATCGCCTCCGCCACGGGCGTCCGGCCGGTGCTCGACGGCCTGCCCGAGCAGGTCGAGGCCGTCCGCCGGGGCGAGGCGCTGTTCGTGCTCAACCACGGCCGCGAGCCGGTGACCGTCGAGGTGCCCGGCACTCACCACGATCTCCTCACGGGGACGTCCGTCACGGACCGGGTCACCCTCGGCCGCTACGGCGTGGCGGTGCTCCGGCCGCCCGTTGGGAGGACGGCTTCCTGAGCGGCACGCCATCACGACGCACCTGTGCTCGGAGGTCCGCACGCAGAGCGGGTCGTCATCTCCTTTCACACCCTGGTACGGCCGAGCGCCGACGGCACGCACCGACGGCGGACCTGCAGCCGACGCGCACGGCCCGTATCGACGTCAGGACTTCTTCCGGTGACGCGCAGCCGATCGGACCCGTCGCCGGAGAGGACCACGTCCTCAGCCAGGGGGCGTGGTAGCACCCCCCCACAATTCCCCCCACCCGTGGAAGGGACACCATGGTCAAAGGCACGATGCGCAAGATCACCATGGCGCTGCTGGCGCCGGCGATGGCCCTCGGTGCCACCGTCGGCCTGGCCTCCGCCCCCGCTTCCGCAGCAGTCTGGAACTCCTGCGCCACCTGGGGCAGCACCAGCCTGGACGGCTACAAGCTCTACAACAACATCTGGGGGTCCGGCGCCGGCGGCCAGTGCCTCTGGGCCAACTCCGGGACCGACTGGGGTGTCTGGGCCGACCACCCCAACACCGGCGGCATCAAGTCCTACCCCAACGCAACGAAGACGATCAACAAGACGATCGACTCGCTCGGCCGGCTCACCAGCAGCTACGACGTCAGCGTCCCGCCGTCCGGCGCGTACAACACGTCGTACGACATCTGGGACACCGACCACCAGTACGAGATCATGCTCTGGGTCAACGACAACGGAGCAGTAGGTCCGATCGGCGGCTATCAGGGCAACGTCACCCTCGGCGGCCACAACTGGAACGTCTACAAGGGCACCAACGGGTCGAACCAGGTGTTCTCGTTCCTGCGGACGTCCGACTCCCACTCCGGCACCGTGGACGTCAAGCCGATCCTCAACTGGATCGCCTACACCAAGGGCTGGATGCCCGGCAACGAGACCATCGGCGATGTCCAGTTCGGCTATGAGATCACCTCGTCGTCCGGCGGACTCGACTTCCACACCAACAACCTGACCATCAGCGGCGGCTGACCCGACACCAGGGCCGAGGTCGGTTCCGCGTTCTCCCCGGGCGTGGTCGGCCTCGGCCCGCAGTGTGCCGTAGTCCGCGAACACGGGCGCCGACCGTCACGGTCGCGCCGTCCCCGTACATCTCACCGGTCCACGTGCCAGGGTGCCGATCCGGTGCTCGCCCGCACCGTCAACTCGGGTGCGATCAGAAAGACGTCGTCGGTGCCACGACCCTCGATCTTGGCGACCAGACGCTCCACCGCCTGCCGGCCCATCTCCTGCGCGGGGATGGAGACCGACGTCAGCCGCACCGAGGCCTGGACGGCCACCTGATCCGGGCAGATCGCGACCACCGACACGTCCTCGGGGACGGCGAGGCCCTGCCGGCGCAGCACGGCGAGCAGTGGCTCGACCGCCTGCTCGTTCTGCACGACGAACCCGGAGGTGCCCGGGCGCTCATCGAGGATGCGGGTGAGGACGGCGGCCATCGCGTCGTAGCCGCCGTCGCACGGCCGGTGCAACACCCTGATGCCCAACTCCCCTGCCCGGCAACGGATTCCGGCGAGAGTGCGCTCGGCGAAGCCGGTGTGACGGTCGTAGACCGCGGAGGCCTCGCCGATGACAGCGATGTCGCGATGGCCGAGCGCCGCCAGATGCTCGACGCACAACGCGCCGGTCGCCTTGAAGTCGAGGTCGACGCAGGTCAGTCCCGAGGTGTCGGCGGGCAGTCCGATCAGCACGGACGGCTGGTCGGTGCTGCGCAGCAACGGCAACCGCTCGTCGTCGAGTTCGACATCCATGAGGATCATCGCGTCGGCGAGCGCACTGCCGGTGACGCGGCGGACGGCTTCGGGACCCTCCTCGCCGGTCAGCAGCAGTACGTCGTACCCGTGCGTCCGGGCCGTCGTGGCGACCGCGATGGCGATCTCCATCATCACCGGCACATACATGCCGGTCCGCAGGGGGACCATCAGCGCGATGATGTTCGACCTGCTGCCGGCCAGGGCCCGCGCGCCCGCGTTCGGGTGGTATCCCAGCTCGCGGATGCTCTTCTCGACCTGCAGCCGGGTGGCGGAGGAGATGGGCCGCTTGCCGCTGAGGACATAGCTCACCGTGCTCGCCGACACACCGGCGTGCCGGGCGACCTCGGCGAGGGTTACCATCCAGCTCTCCCGGCCTGATGAAGCGCTTCGATCGCGCGAACGTCATGTTCCCTGCGTCAAATCTACGCCGACCCTAGCCCCAGGCTGTGGTGTTGTCCATCGCTCCGTTGAAGCGCTTCGATGACCTCCTCGTACGAAATCCCGGTCGGTCTGCCCGGCGTTGCCGCCGCCGTCGCCGGGCATGACGTCGATCCACCGCCCCGAGTCGTGGTCACGTCGTGCACGACGTACACGCCCTCGTCGAGCGCACCCGGGGTTCAGCCGCCGAGGGGCTCGTAGTCGAACCAGTCGAAGTGGACGGTGCCTTCTGTGGCGTACATGCCGATGACCCGGCCCGTGAAGCCGCCGGCGACCTCGGTCGACAGGTAGCGGCCGTCGAGGGCCGCGAGCTCCGTGAGCGTGCCGTCGGGCCGCTCGACGCCGAGGGAGACGACGTCGGGTCCCGTGCACGGTCCGTGCGGAGTCGGCGGTTCCGTGATCGTGACGGCGAGGACCACCGGCCCGGCGGGCACTGACTGCGCGGCCACGACCGTGCGCAGGGACCCGACGCGCGCGATGACCTGTACCTCCGTACCGGACACCTCGATCGCGTAGTGGTGCTGCTCGTCGAGCCGGACGGCGAGGCCGCCGCTCCCCTCGGAAGGATCGACCAGCGTGCGCGCCCGGCACGCGAGGTGCTGCTGGCGCCGGCCGGTGAACACCACGCCGGGCTCGTCCAGGGAGCCTCCCCGAGCGCGGAGGGTCAGCCAGCCGGGACGCTGCTTGGTGGTGCAGTGTTCGGCCGGCCGGTCGCGCAGGGAGATCCAGGACGGACGCAGTTCGGCGAGGTCGAAGTCGTCCCGCTGCTCCTCGGCAGGGCCGGGGAAGAGCGGCCACGGAAGCTCGGGCAGGTCGAGGGCGACCTCGCCGACGACCGGCCATCCGTCCACCCAGGTCACCGGGGCCAGGAAGGTCTCCCGGCCGAGCACGTGCCAGCCCGGCGTGCCGCCGCCGGGTCGGACCCCGAGCAGCACCATCCACCAGGAACCGTCGGGGCCCTGGACCAGGTCGGCGTGCCCGGTGTTCTGGACGGGGTGGTCGGTGCCGCGGTGGGTGAGGACCGGGTTGGCCGGGCACGGCTCGAACGGGCCGGCAGGCGTATGGCCGCGGGCGATCGAGACACCGTGGCCGCGCTCGGTGCCACCCTCTGCGATGAGGAGGTACCAGTAGTCGCCGATCCGGTACAGGTGCGGCGCCTCCGGGGCCTTGGCGCCGGGCCCGCCGGACCAGAGCCGGTGCGGTGGTCCGTACGTCTGCCCGGTGGACGGGTCGAGACGGACCTGCGAGACACCGGCGACCGTGCACCAGCAGGTGCCGTCCTCCTCCCACGCCAGGTCGGGATCGATGCCGGGGACGCCCGGCGCCCAGATGGGGTCCGACCACGGTCCGGCGGGGTCGGTGGCCGTGACGATCAGGTTGCCGCCGCCCTCGCTGCAGTTGGTGACGATCAACCAGAAGCGGCCGTCGTGGTGGCGCAGGGTGGGGGCGTAGATCCCGCCGGAGGACGGCATGGAGGTGGGCAGACGCAGTTGCTCCGGCCGGTCCAGGGCATTGCCGATCTGCGTCCAGTGCACCAGGTCGCGGCTGTGGAAGAGGGGCACGCCGGGGAAGTACTCGAAGCTGGAGCAGGCCAGGTAGTAGTCGTCGCCGACACGGCAGACGCTGGGGTCGGGGTGGAAGCCGGGGATCACGGGGTTGGCGAGGCGTTGGTCCGGCCTGCGCAGTGCTGGCACCCGATGGGTCCTTTCGTCGATGGGTGATGAAGCTGTGGCGTGGTGGCGGTGGTTCAGGGCGCGCCGGGGTCCGTGGGGGTGATGCGGAGCAGGACGGCGGACGGCGCGGTGGGCAGGGTCGGGCTCAGCCCGGCCGTGTCGGGCAGCCAGGCGCAATCGGCCCGGCTGACCGCGACCAGCCTGGTTTCCGGGTCGTGGAGGTGCACGGTCAGCGTGTGCCGGTCGCCGTCGCGGGCCGCGCGGTGGGTCCGGTGGCGCAGCCGCCCGCCCAGAGCGGTCCCGATCAGGCGGCTGCCCGACCAGTCGCGGCCGTGACCCGCGGCCGTCACCTCCACGAAGGGGGGGAGGGACGCGCCGGGGACTCTCCGCGCCGCTTCGCCGGGCAGTCCGAGGTGCGTGAGGCGCGGGCCCCCGTCGTCATCGAGGACGAGCGCGAGGTGAAGGGCCTCGTGACCCCAGTGGAAGGTCCCTTGTTTCTCGGTCAATGGCGGCCCTTTCGAGATCAGTGCCGGGCGGTTCCTCGGGTACGGAGCGCCGAGTCGTGCTCTGAGTCCTCCCGGGACCTGAGCCCGCAAAGGGCCCAGGTCCCGGGAGCGAGGGGTCATCCGGCGGTCAGGGCCGTCCACTTCTGGTTGGAGCCGCCGTGGCAGTCCCACAGCTGGAGCTGTGTGCCGTTGGTGGTGGAGGAGCCGGGGACGTCGAGGCAGCGGCCGGAGGCGGGGTTGCGGTAGCCGCCGTTGTAGGGCTGCCAGACCTGGTTGGCGCCGCCGTGGCAGGACCAGAGCTGCGCCTTGGTGCCGTTGGCGGTGCCGGCGCCGGCGGCGTCGAGGCACTTGCCGAGGGAGCGCAGGGTGCCGTCGGTGTAGGCGGACCAGTACTGGTTGGCGCCGTCGCCGCAGCTCCACGTCTGGACGGCGGTCCCGTCGGCGGTGCCGGCGCCGTTGACGTCCATGCACGTGCCGGCGATGCCGGACTGCACGCGCGCGGGGGCCGGCGCGGGGTTCCTCAGCCACCCCGCGCCGTCCGCGGCCCGGACGCCTTGGTGGAAGGCGTCGGCCATCTTCCGGTAGCCGGAGTCGTTGGGATGCAGGGGATCGGCCAGGTCGGCCGTGGTCAGACCGCTCATGTCGACGAACGCGACGCGCTTGCCCGCGGCCTGCGCGGCGCTCACGATCTGGGGAATAGCCTGGTTGTACGCGCCGCGGTGCTGCTCCTCCGAGCTGCTGGTGGACACCACCAGGGAGGCGACGAGGACGGTGGCGTCGGGTGCGGCGGCGGTGATCCGGTCGACGAGGGACTTCAGCCGGGCGATGGCGGTGTTGACCTCGGAGGCCCCTTGGAGGTCGTTGGTGCCGATGTGCAGCGTCACGACGTTGGGCCGGTAACGGGTCAGTGAGGCGTCGGCCAGGGCGGCGATCTGGTCGATGCGGTATCCGGAGTGGCCTTCGTTGTCGGGGTCGGACATCGAACCGGCCCGCCCCGTGCCCACGAAGTCCAGCGGGTGGCCGTCCGCCGCGAGCCTGTCCCACAACGGCCCCCGGTAACCGTTGCCCGTGCTGCTTCCCACGCCCCAGGTGATCGAGTCGCCCAACGGCATGACGCGTAAGGGCGTGTGGGAAGCGGCGGACGCGGGGGCGACACCTGCCGCCGTCACCCCGAGCACGGCGGCGAAAAGCGTGATCAGGTGGAGAAGCCAGGACTTTCTCATGCGGGTGTCCTCTTCCGAGAGTGGTTGCTCGATGAACTGGACTGAATGCCGCTCCGTCAGCGGTCCGGCCGTGGCACCCTCGCGTCGGCGTCGGCGGCCGCCTGACGTACGGCAGAACGGCGCGTGGAGAGGGGGAGAGACCCCTGTTGGCGCTACGTACGGACGGAGACGCCGCCATCAGTGCGGTCACGCCGCAAGACCCGGGGGCCGGCGGCCACGCTGTCGCGGCTGGTGTGGTCGGCGGTGAGCCGGTAGCTGTGCAGGTCGGCGTTGCTGGGCGCGGAAGTGACCTGACACGCCATGCCGTCGTCGTCCTGAGCAGCGTCACGCCCGTCTGGGCATGGGCATTCGGCTCACCAGGACAGGGCTTCTGATTGTTGAAGTCTGTTCGGTTCCGTCGCAGGACAGTAGACATGCGGCATGTTCTCGTCAAGAGTCACCAGGTCGGTACACGCCCGATCCTGGGTCCTGTGGCGCCATGCGGCCGGTTCTCGTGGTGGGACGCGGTGGCCCGGTGAGTCAGAGCCCGCGTCCGTGCCGGAAGCGTGCCGGGGTGGTCCCGCACGCGTCGGTGAAGACGCGGTAGAAGCGGCTGACCGAACCGAAGCCGGCGGCCGCAGCCACCTGGCTCGCGGGAAGGTCGGTGGTCACCAGCAACCGGCGTGCCTCAGCGAGCCGGTACCGCTTCACGTAGTCGCCGATCGTGGTACGCACGACCTTGCGGAACTGGGTCATGGCGTAGGTCGGGTGGACGTTCGCCGCCGCGGCGACGTCCGCGACAGCGATCGGCTCGCGGAAGTGATGTGCGATGTACCGCGCCATGGACACCGCTTGGCGCAGGGCCGGATCGTCACCGGCGTGTCGATGTGCCGGATCGCCGACCGTGGCAAGCGCCAGGCGCCGGACGCGCGCCTGTATCTCCAGCATCGCGATGCGGTGCAGTTCGTCGTCGCCCGCGGCCAGATCCGTCGCCCACTGGGTGAACTTCGCCGGATCGCTCGCGTCGGCACGGGCTGCGGGAGTGATCACCGGCACGCCCGAGAGCACGCGGGCGAGGAGGGGTTGGGGCAGCCCCCAGGCGAGGAACCGGTCGAAGGGCACATGCAGCCAGTGGACGCGCGTCGCCTGGCTCGCCACCAACTGGTGCGGGATCGCGGCCCAGAAGACCGCGAGGCCGCCCACCGCGACTTCGAGGAGTTCGCCGCCGTAGAGATAGAGCATCGACCCACCGCCGGCCACGAAATTGATCTCCAGGTCGTCGTGCCGGTGCGCTGCCGCCATCAGCGTCGGGCGTCCGGACCAGCCGCGCAGGTACGAGGGTTCGTCGACCAGAGCACCCTGAGGATCCAAGAAGTTCTCGCTTCGAAACGGTGCAGACATCGCGCGGACTCGGATCCTATCGTCATGGAGCAGTGCCGAAGCCCGCACCGTCATGCGACCGGCACCCGCTCGCACCCACTCCTACGTCCTGATGGAGACTTCGCGTGTTCTCACTCGGCATCGTCGGCGCCGGCCAGTTCGCCGGTTCGTTCGCCAAACTCTGGCGTCTGCACCCGGACGTCGGAGACATCAAGGTCACCGACCTGATCCCGGAGCGCGCCGAGCAACTCGTCACCGATCACGACCTCGCCGGCACGCTCCCCTCGTTCGAGGACATGCTCGACTCCGATCTCGACGCCATCGCGCTCTTCACCCAGCGCTGGACCCACGGCCCCCTCGCCGTGCAGGCACTGCGCGCGGGCAAGGACGTCTACAGCGCGGTCCCCATGGGCGTGACCGAGGCCGAGATCGCGGACATCATCGCAGCGGTCGAGGAGACCGGACGGATCTACATGATGGGCGAGACGAGCTACTACCACCCGGCGACCGTCTACGCGCGCGCCCGGATCGCCGACGGAGCGTTCGGCCGGATGTTCTACGCGGAAGGCGACTACGTCCACGACATGGACTGGGGCTTCTACGACGCGTACAAGTACAGCGGCGGCGAGAACTGGAAGTCCACCGCCAGCTACCCGCCGCTGCTCTACCCCACCCACTCGATCGGCGGAGTCCTCGGCGCCTGGCAGACGCACGCCGTGAGCGTCTCGGCGATCGGGGTTCCGGACGAACGCGGCGACGGCGTGTTCGACCGCGAGATCAGCCAGTTCGACAACGACTTCTCCAACGCGACCGCACTGTTCGAAGTCGCAGGTGGCGGCAGCTTCCGCACGAACGAGTTCCGCAGGGTCGGATACATCGGCAAGGAGTCACGCTTCCGCTACTTCGGCACGGAAGCAGTCCTCGAACAACTCGGCTCGGTCAGCCTGTGGCAGGACAAGAAGGGCGAGCACGACGTCACCGCGCACCTGCATCCCGCACCCACCCTCGCACCGGACGACCCGGCGCTCTCCCACATCGCCCCGGAACTGCGCGACGCCTTCGCCTCCGGCACCGCACCCGTCCACGACCGCTCTCGACTCCCGCGTGAGTTCGCGCACGCACCCAACGGCCACGAGGGCAGTCACCACTTCCTCGCCGACGACTTCGCCACCGCGGTCACGACACGAACGCCTCCACCGCTGCACGCGTGGACCGCCGCCCGCTACACCCTCCCCGGCATCATCGCCCACGAATCCGCCCTCCAGGCCGGCGTGCGCCTCCCCATCCCCGACCACGGAGACGGACCCCGAATCCCGTAGCACCACCCGGCCACGGTGCCGCGGTGCGGCCTGACGCCGTGAACGTGCGGTCAGGCCGCCAGGGACGCCGGCGCCGGGCACCCAGCGGATCAGCGGGCTCGGCGGGGGAGAGGGTGACCAGCGGAGGCCCAGCCTTCGTCGAGTGAGGACACCGGCTTCCTCCAGACCCGGAAGCGGCCGAGGACGGCCGGCCGGAGTTGGGCCGGCCCGGGTTTGATCACGACGTCGCGCAGGCCTGAGGGAGGGCCTGCGCGCACCAGATCGTCTTGCCGTTGGTGGTGTGCCGGGTGCCCCACTCCTGGGTGAGCTGGGCGACGAGCAGCAGGCCCCGGCCGCCCTCGTCGAAGTCGCGGGCTCGGCGCAGGTGCGGAGCGGTGTTGCTTCCGTCGAAGACCTCGCAGATCAGGGAGGTATCTCGAATCAGCCGGAGCCTGATCGGCGGCTCGCCGTATCTGATGGCGTTCTCGGTCACGGTGGGTGTCGAAGGGTCGACAGCGTGCCTCTGGCGCCCCCTGCCGCGCCGCCCGCGTCGGCGGCGCACATCCTCCATCCGGTTCAGCCGCGTCAGGACCCGTGCACCGCCGTCTACCGGCTCGCCGAGGGTCTGGATCTACTGAGCCGCGTTGTCGCGCGGGGCGGGACCGGCCGCACGGATGCCGCGAGGTGACGCCCCGAGTTCACGGCGGCAGGCCTTGTTGAACGCCTGGAGGTCGGGGATGCCGACCGAGGCGGCGACGGCTGGGATGGAGAGCGTGGTGGCCCGCAGGAAATGGCGTGCGCGTTCCATCCGGCGGGCCCGGATGTAGCCGACGACGGTCTCCCCGGTGGCGGCGCGGAAGAGCCGGGTCAGGTGGTTGTGGGAGACGCCGGCCGCCTTCGCGATCTCCGGCACCGTCAGGGACTCCGTCAGCCGCGCCTCGATCAGGGCCGTCGCGGCCGCCACCGCCGGATGAACGGCCCGGGTGCTCTGCTCCCGCATCGGGGTGAGCCGGGCGATCCGCCACAGGGCGGCCCACACCTCGGCGGTGGCCCGGGCCGGAGTGTTCGGCCAGGCGGCCAGTGCCTGCCGCAACTGTGCGGTGAGCAGGTCGAGCTCGGCTCCGGTGCGCTGGATCACGGGAATGCTGTGAGGTGTTCCCGCCGAGCCCAGGCGGAGGTGGGCGTAGAGGTGCTCGGAACGGCCCCGGTAGCGGTAACGCACCTCGGTTCCGGGCGGTACGAAGCTGACCCGCCCGGGGCGGATCGCGTGCTCGGTGCCGTCGACCGTCAGGTCGGCGTCGTAGCCGTACAGATGGAGCTGCCACAGGTCCGGCAAGGAGAACACGTCCACCTGGCCGGCCGGACCGTGCACGCCGATACCGACGGCGGCGAGAGTGGGAGGGTCGTCGAGATGGGCGAGGACCGTCTGCATGGGTACGGGTTCTACCACGGTGGACGCGGCCGGTCCCGGGACGCGGTCGTCGACGTGCGCGGCGGACGCAGAGTGAAAACCGACCAGTGGAGGGTGAACGCGGCCCACGCGGTGCACGGCGGGCCGGACCTAGCGTGGCCGTCATGGAGAACAGACGAGAACTGCTGAACTCGGTGCAGATGGCGCGCTTCGTGGCGCGCGGGTCGCTGCGGCTGGACGCGGTGGTACCGGCGGAGATGAACGCCGAGGGCCTGGCGGTACTGGCGGCCGGGGTCCCGCCGGTGCCGTACGGGACGCCGCTGTCCGATGCGTACGCGAAGGGCTCCTTCGTCCGCCGGCTGCTGGAACTGCCACAGGTGGCAGGGGCCCTGAGCAGCCTGGTCGGTCCCGAACCGTGGGTGGACCACCACTTCGTGCACATCCGCGAGCCCCACGGAGGCGCCGCGCAGGCGCTGCACGCGGACGCCATCATCGACGTCCGACCGGACGCCTTCGACGT
Source organism: Streptomyces sp. NPDC012637 (assembly GCF_042954805.1). Taxonomy (NCBI): domain Bacteria; kingdom Bacillati; phylum Actinomycetota; class Actinomycetes; order Kitasatosporales; family Streptomycetaceae; genus Streptomyces; species Streptomyces sp. NPDC012637. The sequence goes on along the minus strand of NZ_JBIBDS010000001.1, from coordinate 335,540 downwards.
CCAGTTGATGTACTACCCGCAGACCGTGACGCTGGAGATGGGCGGAACGCTCAGCGTGCCGGGCAGCCATCTGCGGCGGACCAACGAATCGGACACCGGCCGCTACCAGAACCTGCTCGGTCAGGACCGGTTGGTCTGCCCGGCCGGCACGGTGGTGCTTCTGCACCACGGCATCTGGCACGGGGGCCGGCGCAACGACAGCGACATCGTCCGCTACATGTTCAAGATCCGCTTCAATCCCCGGGTGCGTCAACGACGTCTGTGGGACACCTCGGATCTCCACGACCCGCAGGTGGCGGCGGAGCTGGACGCGATGTTCCCGTGGTACGAGGGAGCGACCGGGCGGCTGGAGCGGTACAACCGCATCCTGCTGTGGCGGGAGCTGACCGGCGACGACGGCTTCGACCTCGACCACTGGGTGACCAGGGTCTCCAACCGCCCGAAGGAGACCGTGGCATGACGACCGAAGCGATCCCGCCCGCGTCGGCGGACACCCAAGACGCCACCGCGGCCCCGGTGCTGCGGCAGCAGGTGCTCGTGCTGTACCTGGCCGGCTCGGCACTGGACTCCAATGTCGTCGGCTGGTCGCGCTACGACGGCACCGGCCGCACCTCGCCCACCACGGGCGACGGCGACGAGCCGCCGTACGAGTCGGGGGTGGCCGCGCTCCAGGACGGTTGGCGGCTGTTCCAGGCCGCCCAGCTGATCCCGCCCTACCCGGGTCACGAGTACGACGTCTCCTTCCTCAAGCACGAGTTCTTCTTCGAACGGCTCGTCGACCTGCGGACGCGGACCGGGTCCTGACGTCGAATCGCTTGACCAGGTAGGGAGCGCGATGAAGCGGTTTCGCGGGGGACAGGGGAAGGTTGACGGGGAAGTGCTTTCTCTGCGGCTTTCATTGACAGGTCATGGAAGCGAATGGGACCGTCGATGCGCTTCGACGAACGGCCACCGTCACCAGCTCACCTGAGGGGTCTCCACGTGAGTTCCGCGCCCGCGTCCGCATCCGAGCCACCCGGTTTCCGTGATCCCGCGCTCCCACTGCACAAGCGCGTCGACGACCTGCTCTCACGGCTCACGCCCGAAGAGCGGATCGCGATGCTGCACCAGTACGTGCCGGCCGTCCCACGGCTCGGCCTCGCTGCCTTCCGTACGGGCAGCGAGGCTCTGCACGGGGTCTCCTGGCTCGGGGTGGCGACGGTCTTCCCGCAGGCCGTCGGCCTCGGCGCCACCTGGGACGAGGACCTGGTGCGCCGGGTCGCCGAGGCCGTCTCGGTCGAACTGCGCGCCTTCCACCACCACCGCACGCCCGCCACCGGCGCCGGCCATCACAGCCTGCAGGCCTGGGCACCCGTACTGAACCTGCTGCGCGACCCGCGCTGGGGACGCAACGAGGAGGGCTACTCCGAGGACCCGGTGCACACCGCCCGGCTCGGCGAGGCATATTGCCGGGGCCTGGCCGGCGACCACCCGACCTACCTGCGGACGGCTCCCGTTCTCAAACACTTCCTCGCCTACAACAACGAGGACGACCGCTGCACCACCTCCTCCGGACTGCGCCCGCGCGTCCTCCACGAGTACGACCTGGCCGCCTTCCGGCCCGTCGTCGCCTCCGGCGCCGCGACCGGAGCCATGGCCGCGTACAACCTGGTCAACGGCCGCCCCTGTCACGTCAGTCCGCTGATCGAGACCGAGCTGCGCCGCTGGGCGCGCCCGACCGGCCACGAACTGTTCGTCGTCAGCGACGCCGAGGCCCCCTCCAACCTGGTCGACCCGGAGCGCTACTTCGACGACCACGCCGAGTCCCACGCCGCCGCGCTCAAGGCCGGCATCGACAGCTTCACCGACCACAACGAGGACAGCGCCACGCCGGTCGGCCGACTGCGCGAGGCACTGGAGCGCGGCCTGATGGAACAGGCCGACGTGGACCGCGCGGTGCGTCGCCAGCTGGAACTCCGCTTCCGCCTCGGCGAGTTCGACCCGGACCTCGACCCGTACGCCGGGATCGGCCCGGAGGTGATCGACTGCCCCGAGCACCGCGCCCTGGCGCGGCACGCGGCGACCGAGTCGGTGGTGCTGCTCAAGAACGACGGCCTGCTGCCGCTGGACCCGGCGCGGACACCGAGAATCGCCGTCATCGGCCCACTCGCCGACACGCTGTGCGAGGACTGGTACAGCGGCACCATGCCCTACCAGGTGACCGTCGCCGACGGCCTCACCGCCGCACTCGGCGCCCACGGCGGCGAGGTGGTCCGGGTGGAGGGCGCCGACCGTATCGCGCTGCGCTCCCGCACCACCGGCGAACTCCTCGGCAAGACCGCCTTCGACGTGACCGACTGGGGCCGCGGCATGCTGACCCTCCGCGCCGCCGACACCGGCCACTACCTGAGCCTCAAGGACGACGCCACCATGGCGGCCGACCAGAAGGTGCTCAAGAGCTGGGAGATCCACGAGACCTTCCTCCTCGAACCGGCCGGGGAGGACACGGTGCTGCTGCGCTCCGTGCTCACCGGCCGCTACGCCGCCGTGGATCCGACCGACGGCCGTGTCACCGTGACCGCGGATGCCCCGGACTCCGCCGAACGCTGGGAGCGAGAGCTGCTGCGCGACGGCGCGGCCGAGGCCCGGGCAGCCGCCGAGGCGGCCGACGCGGCAGTCGTCGTCCTCGGCAACCACCCCCTGATCAACGGCCGTGAGACCGAGGACCGCGCGGACATCGACCTGCCCGCGACGCAGGACGAGCTGCTCCGCTCGGTCGCGGCCGTGCGCCCGGAGACGGCGCTCGTGGTGATGAGCAGCTACCCGTACGCCGTCGACTGGGCCGACGAGCACCTGCCCGCCGTGGCGTGGACCTCCCACGGCGGGCAGGAGACGGGCCACGCGCTGGCCGCCGTGCTCCTCGGCGAGGCCGACCCCGCCGGGCGTCTCCCGCAGACCTGGTACCGGGGCGACGATCCGCTGCCGGCCCCGCTCGACTACGACATCATCAAGGCGGGCTGGACCTACCAGTACCACCCGGCCGCGCCCCTCTACCCGTTCGGCCACGGCCTGTCGTACACCGACTTCTCCTACCGCGACCTGCGGCTGTCGCGGTCCTCGGCCGGCCAGGACGGCGCGGTCGACGTCACGGTGAGCCTGGCCAACAGCGGTGCCCGGGCCGGCAGCGAGGTGGTGCAGCTCTACGTCCGGGCGCTGGACGCCCGACACGAGGCGCCCCAACTGCGCCTGGCCGACTTCCGCAAGGTGCGCCTGGAACCAGGAGGGAGCCGCGAGGTGACGTTCCGACTGCCCGCCGAACGGCTCGCCCACTGGGATGTCGCCACCTCCGCCTTCACCGTCGCTCCCGGCGACTACGAGATCATCGTCGCCCGCTCCGCCGGTCATCCGGTCCTCACCGCACCGCTGACGGTGACCGGGACGGCCCCGGCGCCCCGGGGCGTCGTGGAACGGTGGACCTCGGCAGTCGACTTCGACGACTACGCCGACGTCACCCTCGTCGACGCCACGCGGGCCGACGGTGACGCGGTCACGCCCACCGACCCCGATCGGCCCGGGACGCTTCTCTTCCACGGCGTCGACCTCGCCGGGGCCGTCCGGATCGAGGCCGAGACCGCCCGCGAGGTCGCCGGACCCGGCGAGGCACGGCTGGTCGTCCGGGCGGGCGGCCAGGTGCTGGCCGAGCTCGACGTCCCCCTCACCGGCGACCGCTACGCATGGCAGACCGTCGCCGGCGAACTGGACGCCCCGCCCGAGGGCGTCCACGACCTGCGCCTGACCCTGCACGGTGACTTCCGCCTCTCCGCCTTCCGCTTCGGCAGCCCTGGCACGGCGGACTGACCGCTTTGCCCGACCCGTAGACCGGCGGCCCGTCCGACAGGGGGAGGACGGGCCGCCACTCCCTTGCCCCGCCACTCCCTTGCCCCGCCACTCCCTTGCCCCGCCACTCCCTTGCCCCGCCACTCCCTTGCCCCGCCACTCCCTTGCCCCGCTGTGCCCGGGACCCGCTGTGCCCGGGACCCGTGAGGGCGTGGTCCCCATGCCACTCGAACCCCCGCCACCCCGTCCGCACTCCGCCCGGAGGAAGCCCATGCCGCTCACCGACCTCGAGACCGACGACCTCGTCGGCTACCGGCCGCAGCTGACCGCTCCGCACGACTTCGACGCCTTCTGGCGGGACACCCTCGCCGAAGCCCGGTCCTACGACGCGACGATCAAGACCGAACGGGTCACTTCCGCGCACCTGCTGCACACCGTCGAAGTCGACGACGTACGCTTCCCCGGCTGGGACGGCGAGCCGGTGGCCGCCTGGCTCCTGCGCCCGCGCGGCGCGGAGGGACCGCTGCCGGTCGTCGTCACGTACATCGGCTACAGCGGCGGCCGTGGTCTGCCCACCGACCACCTGTTCTGGTCCGCCGCCGGCTACGCCCAGCTCGTCGTCGACAGCCGGGGCCAGGGCCACGACACCCCGGACCGGACGGCGGGCGACGGCACGCAGTGGGCCGGAGGGTTCATGACCCGAGGCATCGACTCCCCCGAGAACTACTACTACCGGCGGCTGATCACCGACTGCGTACGCGCCGTGGACGCCGTCGCCGGGCTGCCCGGCCTCGACCCGCGCAGGATCGTGGTGGCCGGCGGCAGCCAGGGCGGCGGCCTGGCCCTCGCCGTCGCCGCTCTCGCCGGAGACCGCGTGGCGGCGGCACTGCCGGACGTTCCGTTCCTGTGCCACTTCCGCCGCGCCGTGCAGATCACCGCGGAGGGCCCGTACCCGGAGATCGCCGAGTACCTGCGCCGGCACAGTCCGGACCGCGTGGAACAGACCCTCGCCACCCTCGACTACTTCGACGGCGTCCACTTCGCCCGACGGGCCACCGCACCGGCCCTGTTCAGCGTCGCCCTGATGGACCCGATCTGCCCGCCCTCCACGGTCTACGCCGCCTACAACCACTACCGGGGCGAGGACCGCACCATGACCGTCTGGCCCTTCGGCGACCACGGCGGAGGGTACGGCTCCAACCCGCCGGTCCAGCTGTCCTGGCTGCGCGAGCGTGGTCTCGCACCGGAGCTCTGACCGACGCCGGCCTGAAGAGGCCGTTGCCGTGACAGCCGCGACCGGTCCGTCCCGTCCGTCGCCCTGCCGGATCACCCCAGGAGCCGCAGAATGAAGCCGCTCACCGCACCCTCAGGACCCGCAGCCCCCGCCCGACGCAGAGCCCTCGCGTCCGTGGCCGTCCTCCTGGCCGCCCTGGCCGCAACCCTGGTGCCCGCCGCCTCGTCACAGGCCGCGGACACCACCGTCACCGTCGACTTCTCCGCCACCGGGGGCGCCCCCACGTACCGTGCCTCGGGCACCATCTACGGGATGACCGAGGACGGCTCGCTGCCGCAGGAGCACTTCTACAGGGACATCAAGTGGAAGTTCATGCGGGCCGGCGGCGCCCAGCTGGACAGCCCGGGAGGCTGGGTCGCCGGCAAGTACGACCGGCGGTGGAAGTCCACCCTCGCCCAGTACGAGAGCACCAAGGCGCTGGGCGGCACCTTCGTCATCCTGCCGCACGACCTGTGGGGCGCCGACGGGACCACTTCGCCCACCTTCCCCGGTGACAACGGTGACTGGTCCCGCTTCCACGCCTTCTACGACCGGCTGCTCGCCGACGCGAAGGCGTCCGGCATGACCGACATCCAGTGGGACATCTGGAACGAGCCCGACTACTCCGCCTTCTGGGACCGGCCGCAGGCCCAGTACCTGGAGATGTGGAAGCGGACCTACCAGCGCATCCGGGCCGCCTTCCCGGGCGCCGTCATCGTCGGTGCCAGCACTGCCGGCAAGCCCTCCGCGGACTGGGGCGGCCCCTGGTGGAACACGTACCTGGACTACGTGAAGGCGAACAACGTCGAACCCGACGTCTACAGCTGGCACGACCTGCCGGGTGACCCGGTTGCCGACGCCGACGCCGTCAGGTCCAAGCTGGCGGCACGGTCGATGACCACGAGCCGTCCGTTCCAGGTGAACGAGTACGCCGCCAACACCGAGCAGAACCCCGGCCGTGGCGGCTGGTACATCTCCCGTCTGGAGCGCGCCGGGGCGGACGGCATGCGCGCCAACTGGGCGTGGGGCGCCGACCTGCACGACTTCGCGGCGAACCTGCTCACCAAGACCGGCGGTCAGTATCTGCCCCTGGGCGAGTGGTTCCTGTACCGGTACTACGGCTCGCAGACCGGCAGCATCGTGAACCTCACGCCCGGTACGAACATCGACGGGGTGGCGACGAAGGACAACTCCGCACGCAACACCAAGATCCTGCTGGGCAGCAACGGCAACACCGGCAAGGTGACCGTGAACCTCAACCGTCTCGACACCACGTCGGTGGTGGAGAACGGCCGGGTGCGCGCGATCGTCCAGCGCATCCCGGACAACGGCGGCGGCGCGGTGACGGGGCCGGTGACGGTCTCCGACCGGACGCTGACCGTCAGCGGCAACTCGGCTTCGGTCACCGTTCCGTGGACGGATGCCGCGGACGGCCACACCGTCACGCTGCTGCCGCCGTCGAACACCACCGTCTCCACGGTCGCGGTGGTATCCCACAGCGGTCACGACCCAGCCTTGTTAACAACGCCCGTGGTCAGTACGCCTAGGAGGTGGGCGCCCGGGCGGTGAGCCGCGGGAGGAGGCGGTCGGGGGTCAGGGGGAGGTCTCGGAGGCGGACGCCGCATGCGTGCTGGACGGCGTTGGCGATCGCCGCCGCCGTGCCGACGATGCCGATCTCCCCGATGCCCTTGCTGCCCATCGGGTTGAGGTGGGGGTCGTGCTCGTCCACCCAGTGTGCCTCGATGTCCGGCACGTCGGCGCAGACGGGGACGTGGTAGGAGGCCAGGTCGTGTTCGCGGAAGTCGCCGAAGACGAGGTCCATGGTGCTGTGTTCGGTGAGCGCCATCCCGAGCCCCATCGTCATGGCGCCGATGAACTGGGAGCGGGCGGTGCGCGCGTTGAGGACCCGGCCCACGGCATAGACGCCGAGCAGCCGGCTCACCCGGACCTCTCCGGTGACCGTGTCGACGCGGACCTCCGCGAAGTGGGCGCCGAAGGCGTGGCGGGCGTACGGGGAAGTCCGCCCCGCCTCCTCATCCGTGTCCGCCTCGACCGTGACGCCCTCGGGCGGCAGCGGACGACCGGGGTCGGCGGCCAGGGTCGCGCGCAGCGCGGCACAGGCCTTGTGCACGGCCCAGCCCCAGGACGCGGTCCCGGAGGAGCCGCCGGCGACGGGGGCGTCGGGCAGTCGGCTGCTGCCGAGTTCGACGCCTACGGAGTCGAGCGGGGCGCCGAGGGCGTCGGCGGCGATCCGGGCGAGGACGGTCCGCGCCCCGGTGCCGATGTCGGTGGCGTTGACGCGGACGACGAAGCGGCCGTCCGGGGCGGCGTGGGCCGAGGCGCGGGACGGGCTCAGGAGTACGGGGTAGGTGGCGGCGGCGACACCCGTACCGGCCAGCACGTCCCCGTCCCGCCGGACGCCGGGGCGCGGATCCCGGTCCGCCCAGCCGAACCGGCGCGCGCCGTCCCGCAGGCAGGCGGCGAGGCCCCGGCTGCTGAATGGTTTGCCGCTGTCGGGCTCGGTGTCGGGTTCGTTGCGCAGCCGGAGCTCCACCGGGTCGACGCCGACCGCCTCGGCGAGTTCGTCCATGGCCGCTTCGAGGGCGTACATGCCGGACGCTTCGCCGGGGGCGCGCATCCACGACGGGGTGGGCACGTCCAGGGCGACCACCCGGTGGGTGGTGCGGCTGTGCGGGGAGGTGTACATGGTGCGGGCCGGGACGGCGGCCTGTTCGACGAACTCCTTCACCGTGGACGTCTGGGTGACCACGTCGTGGGCGAGGGCCGCGATCGTCCCGTCGGCGGCGGCGCCGATGCGGACGCGCTGGATGGTGGGCGCGCGGTGCCCCACGGTGGCGGGCAGCTCGCGGCGGGGCAGGGCGAGCCGGACGGGCCGGCCGGTGTGCCGGGCGGCCATCGCCGCGAGGACGGCCGGCGGCCGGGGGGTGCCCTTGGAGCCGAAGCCGCCGCCCACGTAGGCGGAGACGACGGTGACCTTCTGCCGGGGCAGCCGGAACAGGCGCGCGAGGACGTCCCGTACGGTCGTCGCGCCCTGGCTGGAGTCGTACACGGTCAGGCCGTCGTCGTCCCACCAGGCTGTGGCGGCGTGCGGTTCCATCGGGTGGTTGTGCAGGGCGCCCATGGTGTAGGTGGCGTCGATGCGGACCGGGGACGCGGCGAAGGCGGTGTCGAAGTCGCCCCGCTCGCGTACGGCCGGGTGGCCGCCGTTGGCCTTCTCGGGCGTGTAGAGACGCGGGTGGTCGGCGCTCAGCCGGACGTCGTGCTCGCTCGGCGCGTAGTCGATCCGCAGCGCGTCAGCGGCGGCGCGGGCGTTCTCGGGCGTGTCGGCGACCACGACGGCGACGAACCAGCCCCGGTGGGGGACCCGGTCCTCCTGGAGCAGCTCGAGCGTCGGGTCGTCGGCGTCGCCGAGGCGCGGGGCGTTCTCGTGGGTGAGGACGGCGTGTACGCCCGGGCGCTGCAGGATCTCGTCGGCGTGGACGGCCGTGACCCGCCCGCGTGCGACGGCGGCGGGCACCGGGCAGGCGTGGAGGCAGCCGGGCGGCGTCCGGTCGACGGCGTAGCGGGCCTCGCCCGTCACCTTCTGGGGGGCGTCACGCCTGACGGCCGCCGAAGGCTGCGCGGTCGCGGGTTCATGGCGGTTCATGGCGTGGTGCCTCCTCCGGTCGGCGTACGGCGGGGTGTGCGCGCTCGGACGTTCGGCGGACAGACGGATGCCGGGCGGACGCGGTGACGCCGGGCAGGATGTCAGAGGGCGTGGCAGACGGGTGCGGGCGCGTCGTGGTCGTCACGGTGCGGCCGCGGCGGCGCGGGACGCGAGGTCACCCAGGAGGCTCACGGCGAGGTTGCGGGCCAGCGGCACCTTGAAGCCGTTGTCGCGGAGAGGCTCGGCGGCGGCGAGTTCGGCATCGGCGGCCCGCCGGAAGGTCTCGGCGGTGGCCGGCGCGCCCCGCAACACCTCCTCCGCCGCCCGCGCCCGCCAGGGCTTGTGGGCGAGACCGCCGAAAGCGAGGGCGGCGTGCCCCACCTGGCCGTCCTCGACGGTCAGGACGAGGGCCACGGAGGCGAGCGCGAAGGCGTACGAGGTGCGGTCGCGGGCCTTGCGGTAGGCGCTGAGCGCGCCGGGCGGCGGCGCGGGGAGCGTCACGCCCGTGATGAGTTCGCCGGGCGCGACGACGGTGTCCAGGTCCGGGCGGTCGCCGGGCAGCCGGTGGAACGCGGCGACGGGCACCGTCCGCTCGCCGTCCGCCCCGCGCAGCCGGACCTCTGCGTCGAGGGCGGCGAGGGCGACGGCCATGTCCGAGGGGTGCGTGGCGACACAGTGGGTGGAGTGGCCGAGGACCGCGAGGTCCCGGTGGACGCCCTCCCGGGCGGGGCAGCCGGAACCGGGCAGACGCTTGTTGCACGGCGTGGACGTGTCCTGGAAGTAGGGGCAGCGGGTGCGCTGGAGGAGGTTGCCTCCGGTGGTGGCCGCGTTGCGGAGCTGGGGCGAGGCACCGGCCAGCAGTGCCTGGGACAGCACGGGGTAGCGGGTACGCACGTCGGGGTGGGCGGCGACGTCGCTGTTGCGCGCGGTCGCCCCGATCAGCAGTCCGCCGTCGGGGGTCTCCGCGACGCCGTCGAGGGGCAAGGCGCCGAGGTCGACGAGCAGCGGCGGGCCGGTGACGCCCAGCTTCATCAGGTCCACGAGGTTGGTGCCGCCCGCCAGGAAGCGGGCGCCGGGGTGGGCCGCGAGGTGCGCGATGGCCTCCTCGGTGCGTTCGGGTCGCACGTACGCGAAGGGCTTCACCGTGCGACCTCCTCGATCGCGGCCACGATGTTCGGGTAGGCGCCGCAGCGGCAGATGTTCCCGCTCATGCGTTCCCGGATCTCGTCCGGTGTGAGGGCGACGGGCTCACCCGGCAGTCGTTCCGGCGGTGTCACGTGCGAGGGTTCGCCGCGCGCCGCCTCGTTCAGCAGGGCCACGGCCGAGCAGATCTGGCCCGGTGTGCAGTAGCCGCACTGCAGGGCGTCCCGGGCGACGAACGCCTCCTGGACCGGGTGGAGACGCTCGCCGTCCGTGAGGCCCTCCACGGTGGTGACGGAACGGCCCGCGCACGCGACGGCGAACAGCAGACAGCTGTTCACCCGCCGGTCGTCGAGGAGGACGGTGCAGGCACCGCACTGCCCGTGGTCGCAGCCCTTCTTGGTGCCGGTGAGGTCGAGGTGGTCGCGCAGCGCGTCAAGCAGGGTCGTGCGGTGGTCCAGGGTGAGCGAGCGGTCCGTTCCGTTGACGCGCAGCGCCACCGTGGACGCGCGCTCCGGCAGGGTCTGGTCCACCGGTTCTCCTCCTCACCTCGGAGTCTTTGCCGACGCGGGCCCGAACGTCCGCCGCGTGGCGGTACGTGGGCGGGCCCGACCGGCCGGGTCGCCGCTCGACACGCCCGCCGACCTGTCCGCATGCGGGTGCGGACTCGTGTCCGTCGGCGTGTCCATCCGTACGCGCCTGCGTCGACGCTATGCGACGACCGCCTCCCCCGCCTCCCGCGAGCGAAGCGTCCGGCCCTGGAGGGTGTCCGGAAGTCATGGCAGCCAGAGTCGGGGCAGGCGAGGGTGACCGTGGCCTGGTACTGCCGGGCGCGTTTGTCGTAGCGGGCGGCCGGCGCCCGGTTCCGCTTGAGCCGGCTGAAGCACCGTTCGACCACGTGGCGCCGACGGAGGCAGGCGCGGATTCTGCGGGCCGAGCAGCCCTTGTGGCGCGGGCGAGGGAGCTGGTACCACAGGCCGGCACCGAGCCGAACGAACCGCGCGCGGCCGTGAGCGAGGAACGCTCCCGCCGCCCGAGGGTCACCGGCCCCGGCGCAGCCCCCACACCGCGCTGGTAGCCCTTCGTTATCGCTGTCGCGTCAGCCCGGGCGGGGACCGGAGGAGTCGTCGTCCGGGTTCACGCCGGTGAACGCCGAGTCGTCCTTCGTGCCGCTGGGGCGCTGTGTCCGACCCCTTCGGCCGGTGTCGCGCATGCCCTTCTCCGATGAGCGGCCTCGCTTCTCGCCCCTGGCAGTGTCGCTGTGAACGGTGTCGCCGGGGACGTCCCCTTCCTCCTCCTTGGAGATCTTCCGTCCCTTGCCACGCGGGGGCGCGTGCTTCTCGGGGTGGAAGGAACGCGAAGCGCTCGGGTTCTCCTGCTGTCGCGTCTCGTCCACGTCAGGGGACCAGCCGTGCTGCCCGGCCATACCGTCGCGGCTCGGCTCGCCGCGCGAGGGCTTGGAGGACTTCGGTTTCTCGGCCATGAGCCGACCTGCCTGTCGCTGCGATGGGCATGCGTTCGCATACCCGTAGGACTCTGATTTTCCCATGAGACGCATGGCAAGTCTCATGGGCGGCGCACTGCGGCGATCAGGCCGCCGATCGGCCGGACGCACACCTCGAACGGGTGAGGTGCGGGCTCCGTCACCCTGCTGCCCTCCTCGCGCTGCCCGATGATCGCAGGCGGTTGGTGGACCGCGGTTCCCAGGGCCGTACCGCCCCGCCCGCGACCCGGAAAGGCCGCTCATGCGCATCCTGCTCGTCGCCAGCAGCTTCAACAGCCTCACCCAGCGTGTCCTGGTCGAGCTGCGCGACCGCGGGCACTTCGTTCCCGTGGAGGTCACCCCCGACGGGGCCGCCGTGCGCGAGGCCGTGGCGCGCCACGCGCCCGATCTGGTCGTGGCCCCCATGCTGAAGGCCGTGGTGCCCCGCGATGTGTGGACGGCGCACCGTTGCCTGATCGTGCACCCGGGGCCCGTGGGCGACCGCGGCCCGTCCTCGCTGGACCACGCGATCCACGACGGGGCCGAGGAGTGGGGCGTCACCGTCCTCCAGGCCGACGAGGAGATGGACGCGGGCGACGTCTGGGCGTCCGCGACCTTCCGCGTGCCGGAGGTCGGCAAGAGCGATCTGTACCGCAACGAGCTGTCCGACGCCGCCGTGGCAGCCGTGCTCCGCGCCGTCGAGAGGGTCGCCGCCGGGGCGACACCCCGTCCGCAGACCGGCGAGATCCGCACCCGTCCCGCTCTCCGCCAGGAGGAGCGCCGGATTTCGTGGGGCGAGGACACCACCGGGACCGTCCTGCGCACCCTGCGGGCCGCCGACTCGCAGCCCGGTGTACCGGACCGGCTGCTCGGCGCCGAGTGGTTCCTGCACGGCGGCCACGCGGAGGACGGGTTGCGCGGGCGGCCCGGTGCTCTGCTGGCCACCCGGGCGGGTGCCGTCTGCCGCGCAACCGTGGACGGTGCGGTGTGGATCCCCGAGCTCCGTGCCCGCACCGGCCCCGGCAGGCCGCGTGCCTGCAAGCTGCCCGCCACCCTGGCCCTCGCGGGCCGGCTGCCGGACCTTCCCGAACTGCCCGCACCCGTCGCCCCGGAGCCGGGCCGGCGGACGTGGACCGACATCTCGTACTGCGAACAGGGGCCGGTCGGCGTCCTGTCCTTCGCGTTCCCCGGCGGTGCGATGAGCACCGACCACTGCCGCCGCCTGCTGGACGCGTACGAGACCGCCCGTGGGCGTCCCACCTCCGTCCTGGTGCTCGGCGGGCAGCGCGACTTCTTCTCCAACGGCATCCATCTGAACGTCATCGAGGCCGCCGCCGATCCCGCCGCCGAGTCCTGGGCCAACATCAATGCCATGAACGACCTGGTCGAGGCGGTTCTCACCACGACCGACCGGCTCGTCGTGAGCGCGATCGGCGGCAACGCCGCCGCCGGCGGTGTGATGCTCGCCCTCGCCGCCGACGAGGTCTGGTGCCGTTCGGGGTCGGTGCTCAATCCGCACTACCGGCGCATGGGTCTGTACGGATCGGAGTACTGGACCCGCACCCTGCCCGGGAAGGTGGGCGAGGCCGTGGCCGCGCGCCTCACCGAAGAGGCCCGGCCGGTGTCCGCGGCCGCCTCGCTCGCCATGGGTCTGGTCGACCGTGTCGTCGACTGCGGACCCGGGGAGTTCGCCGCCGAGGTCACCCGATTGGCTCTCCACCTGGCGTCCCGTGGCGGTCTCCAGCCGCGCATCGCGGCGAAGAAGGCGGAGCACGAGCGCCGGGAGTCCGTCACTCCCCTTGCGGCGCACCGTGAGCGGGAGCTCTCCCGGATGCGGACGATTTTCGATGATCCCGCCGCGAGCTACCACGCGCGGCGCCGGGCCTTCGTCCGGAAGGAGGAGGCCCCCCGAGCGCCGCTCCCGGACAGCCCAGGTGCGGGAGCGGGCGCATCGGCCGACTGTTAAGCAAGACCGTAGGCCCGACATGAGGCCTTCGCCCCATCCCTCCTCAGGAGGCGACCCATGAGCGCAGTGAAACCGGCCCCGGTCGAGGACCAGGGTGCCGCACCCGGCAGCGAAGAGAAGCCGATCCACATCCTCTGGATCAACGCGGGTCTGAGCTGTGACGGAGACTCGGTGGCCCTGACCGCCGCCATGCAGCCCAGCATCGAGGAGATCGCCCTCGCGGGGCTGCCAGGGCTGCCCAGGATCGCGGTCCACTGGCCACTGATCGACTTCGAGTGCGGTCCGGTGGGCGGCGCCGACACGTTCATCGAGTGGTTCTTCAAGGGGGAGCGGGGCGAGATCGACCCGTTCGTGCTGGTCGTGGAGGGATCGATCCCGAACGAGGCCATCAAGCAGGAGGGCTACTGGTGCGGCTTCGGCGACAACCCGGAGACCGGCCAGCCCATCACCACCAGCGAGTGGATCGACCGGCTGGCACCCAAGGCCCTCGCCGTGGTCGCGATCGGCACCTGCGCCACGTACGGCGGCATCCACGCGATGGCGGGGAACCCGACCGGTGCGATGGGCGTGCCCGACTACCTGGGCTGGGACTGGAAGTCCCACGCGGGCATCCCGATCGTGTGCGTGCCCGGCTGCCCCATCCAGCCGGACAACTTCGCGGAGACGCTGACCTACCTGCTCTACCAGGCGGTCGGCTCCGCGCCCATGATCCCGCTGGACGACAAGCTCCGTCCGACCTGGCTGTTCGGGGCCACCGTGCACGAGGGCTGCGACCGGGCCGGCTACTACGAGCAGGGCCAGTTCGCCTCGACGTACGACTCGCCCAAGTGCCTCGTGAAGCTCGGTTGCTGGGGCCCCGTCGTCAAGTGCAACGTCCCCAAACGCGGCTGGATGAACGGCGTCGGCGGCTGTCCGAACGTCGGCGGCATCTGCATCGCGTGCACGATGCCCGGATTCCCGGACAAGTTCATGCCGTTCATGGACGAACCTCCCGGTGCCAAGGTCTCCGTCTCCGCCAGCGGTGTGTACGGCTCGGTGATCCGCCGGCTCCGGAGCATGACGTCCAGGACCGTGGACAAGGAGCCGAAGTGGCGGCACACCGGTGAACGGGTGACCACCGGCTACCGGCCGCCCTGGTGACCGCGACCCCTCGCGCCACCCCCGCAGAACCCCCATCCATCCCACTGTTCGCGAAGACGAAGAGCTGACGAAGGGCACCACAGCGACCATGGCATCCCCTGCGAAGACGACGGGTGACGGCTCCGGACTGGTGGAGATGGCGTGGGACCCCATCACCCGGATCGTGGGCAGCCTCGGCATCCACACGAAGATCGATTTCAAGCAGAAGCGCGTCGCGGAGTGCTACAGCACGTCCTCCGTCTTCCGCGGCTACAGCGTCTTCATGCGGGGCAAGGATCCCCGCGACGCGCACTTCATCACCAGCCGCATCTGCGGCATCTGCGGTGACAACCACGCGACTTGCTCCGTGTACGCGCAGAACATGGCGTACGGCGTGAAGCCCCCGCATCTCGGCGAGTGGATCATCAACCTCGGCGAGTCCGCGGAGTACATGTTCGACCACAACATCTTCCAGGAGAACCTGGTCGGGGTCGACTACTGCGAGAAGATGGTCCGCGAGACCAACCCCGGCGTCCTGGAGCTGGCCGAGCGCACCGAGGCGCCGCACGCCGCCGAGCACGGCTACCGCACGATCGCGGACATCATGCGCTCCCTCAACCCCCTCGAAGGCGAGTTCTACCGCGAGGCGCTCCAGGTCAGCCGCTACACCCGGGAGATGTTCTGTCTCATGGAGGGGCGGCACGTCCATCCCTCCACCCTCTACCCCGGCGGCGTCGGGACAGTCGCGTCCGTGCAGCTGTTCACCGACTACATGAGCCGCCTCATGCGCTACGTGGAGTTCATGAAGCGGGTCGTCCCCCTCCACGACGACCTCTTCGACTTCTTCTACGAGGCGCTGCCCGGCTACGAGGAGGTCGGCCGCCGCCGTGTGCTGCTCGGCTGCTGGGGCGCGCTCAACGACCCCGAGCACTGCGACTTCACCTACGCCAACATGACCGACTGGGGCCGGCGGATGTTCGTCACCCCCGGTGTCGTCGTCGACGGCAAGCTGGTGACCAACGACCTCACCGAGATCAACCTCGGCATCCGCATCCTGCTCGGCAGCTCCTACTACGAGGACTGGCAGGGCCAGGAGCAGTTCGTCACCCACGATCCGCTGGGCAACCCGGTCGACCCGCGCCATCCGTGGAACCAGCACACGATCCCGGCCCCGCAGAAGCGGAACTTCGACGACAAGTACAGCTGGGTCATGTCCCCGCGCTGGTTCGACGGCAAGGACCACCTGGCACTGGACACCGGCGGCGGCCCCATCGCGCGCCTGTGGTCCACCGCGCTCTCCGGTCTCGTCGACATCGGCTACGTCAAGGCCACCGGGCACAGCGTCGTGATCAACCTCCCCCGGACGATGACCAAGCCGGAGACCACCTTCGAGTGGAAGATCCCGAAGTGGAGCAACGCCCTGGAGCGCAACCGCGCCCGGACCTACTTCCAGGCGTACGCGGCCGCCGTCGCCCTGCACTGCGCCGAGAAGGGACTGGAGGAGGTCCGCGCCGGCCGCACGCAGACGTGGGAGAAGTTCGAAGTGCCGGACGAGTCCATCGGCGTCGGCTTCACCGAGGCCGTACGGGGTGTCCTCTCGCACCACATGGTCATCAGGGACGGCAAGATCGCCAACTACCATCCCTATCCGCCGACGCCGTGGAACGCCTCCACGCGGGACACGTTCGGGACCCCCGGTCCGTACGAGGACGCGGTGCAGAACACCCCCATCTTCGAGGAGAACACGCCCGAGAACTTCAAGGGCATCGACATCATGCGCGCGGTGCGCAGCTTCGACCCCTGCCTGCCGTGCGGCGTCCACATGTACACGGGCGACGGCAGGACCGTGAAGCAGATGCACGTGCCCACCGGCCTGAGCGGTCTGGCCGGATGAGCGCGACCACCGCCGAACAGGCGGGCCGACGGGTCGAGGAGGTCCTGGACCGGCTGGCCGAGAACGGCGACGCCGAGGCCTGCGCGGCCGCGGAAGAAGTCGTACGCGTCCTCATGGAGTTCTACGGCAGCGGCATCGCCCGCGTCGTCGAGCTCCTCGGGCGCCCCGCCGCCCGTCCACCCGCCGACCCGCTGGGCCCGCTGCTCGCGGACGAACTCGTCGCGAGCCTCCTCAACCTGCACGGACTGCACCCCGAGGACGCGCCGGCCCGTATCGACCGCGCCCTGGCCGCCCTGCCGCAGCCCGTGGAGAACGCCGGATTCGACCCGGTGACGGGCGTGCTGCGGCTGCGGGTCACCGCCTCGACCGGCTGCGGCTGCTCCGGCACGCAGGAGTCCGTCCGGCAGGCGGCCGTGGACGCCCTCGCCTGCTTCGCCCCCGAGGTGACCGGCGTGGAGCTGGAGAGCCGCGCCCCGCGCGAACCGGCGCTGCTCCAGATCGGCACCCGTCCGTCGCTCGCGGGCGCGGACAACCGCTCATCGGCGGCCCGGTGAACGGGCCGCCGAACAGCGCCGTGCGGCCCCCGGCGCCCACCGGCCTGCGCCGGTTCACCACTCCCCGCCCGCCCCGCGAGGAGCGCTGCGAACTGTGCGGCGCCCCGCTGGCGGCCGAGGAGCGCCACCCGCACCTCGTCGACACGGACAAGCGGGCCCTGGTCTGCGCCTGCGGCCCGTGCGCGCAGCTCATGGACCGTTCCGCCGCCTCCCCGGGACGGTTCCGGGCGGTCCCTGGCCGCTTCCTGAGCGACCCGGGCCACCGGATCGACGACCGCGCCTGGGAGTCGCTGCGGATCCCGGTCTCGGTCGCGTTCTTCTTCCGCAACTCCGCCCTCGACCGGCCGGTGGTGCTCTACCCGAGCCCCGCCGGCGCCACCGAGAGCGAACTGGAGGAGGACGCCTGGCGGTCCGTCCTCGATGCCACCCGGCTCGCCGCCCACCTCGAACCCGACGTCGAGGCCCTGCTGCTGCGCCGCCACGAGGGCCGCACCGAATGCTTCCTCGTGCCGATCGACCTCTGCTACGAACTGGTGGGCCGCATGCGACTCCACTGGCAGGGCTTCGACGGAGGCGCGGAGGCGCGGGCGGACCTCGACGCCCTCTTCGCCCACGTCCGCGGCCTGGCCCGCGAGCCGCAGGGGAGCCGGCCGTGACCGAGTTCTCCTTCGACTGCACCGACGTCCGCGCCGACGCATACGCGGCCGGACCCACGCTCGTGTTCCGGCTGCGGATCACCGCCACCGGCGGCACCCGGGTCCACGCCATGGCCCTGCGCTGCCAGATCCGTGTCGAACCCGCCCGGCGTGGCTACGACGACGACGAGGCGGCGGCCCTGGCCGACCTCTTCGGCGAACGCTCCCGGTGGGGCAGCAGCCTCAACCCGGTCCAGTTCGCCCAGGCCTCCGTCATGGTGCCCGGCTTCACCGGCGAGATCGAGACCGACCTCGTCGTGCCGTGCACCTACGACACCGACATCGCCGCGTCCCGCTACTTCCGGGCGCTCTCCGACGGCGACGTCCCGCTGCTCCTGCTCTTCTCCGGCACCGCCTTCACCGGGGCCGGCGGCTTCCACGTCGAGCCCGTCCCCTGGGACAAGGAGGTCTCCCACCGCATGCCCGTGAAGGTGTGGCGAGAGATGATCGACCAGCACTTCCCCGGCTGCGGATGGATCCGGCTCCCGGGCGACGCCATGGACGCCCTGCTCGCCTACCGCTCGCGCCGGGCCCTCCCGTCGTGGGAGGCCACCGTCGAGTCCCTGCTCGAAGCGGCGGGGGAGAGGACACGATGACCACCGTCGCCTTCACCCCCGGAACCGAGGCGCGGTTCGCCGTCGCCCGGTCCGTCGCCGACGCCGTCCTCTTCGAGGGGTACGTGCTCTACCCGTACCGTGCCTCCGCCGCGAAGAACCGGCTCCGCTGGCAGTTCGGGGTCCTGGTGCCGCCGTCCTGGAGCGCCGCCGCCGAGGAGCACGACTTCCAGCTCACCGAGTGCCTCATGGAGCCCAGGACCGGCGCCGAACTCGCCGTGGAGGTCCGCTTCCTGCGTGCCCAGCGGCGTACCGTCGAGGAACTCCGTGAGGACGGGACCTTCGCGCCGACCGGCGAACTCCGGCTGGCCGACCGGGTCCTGGTGGCCTGGGACGAGGGCGTCGAGGAGCGCGTCACCCTCGTCGTGCCCGTCGCCGAACTGCGGGGCGACGGCGCTGTCCTGCCCTTCACCCGCCCCGCCGCCGAGGAGACGGAGGAGGTCACCGACGCCGACGGACGCGTCCTCGGCCGGCTCGTACGCCGCCGCGAGGAGATCAGCGGCACCCTGCGGATCTCGGCGGCCGAACTCGACGGCCCGTACCGCGTCGAGCGCCTCTCGGTCACGGTGGAGAACACCAGCGACTGGACCGCCGAGGGGGACACCGACCGCCACGCGGCACTGCCGTACTCCCTCGTCGCCACCCACACGCTGCTCCGCATCGACGGCGGCTCGTTCCTGTCGATGACCGACCCACCGGAATGGGCCAGGGGCGCCGTCGCCGCCTGCCGCAACCTGCACACCTGGCCCGTCCTTGCCGGAGAACCCGGACGCGACGACCTGATGCTCTCCTCGCCGATCATCCTGGAGGACCACCCGGCCATCGCGCCCGAGAGCCCCGGCGCCCTCTACGACGCGACCGAGATCGACGAGATCCTCGCCCTGCGAACGGCGGCTCTCACCGACGAGGAGAAGCGCGAGGCCAGGGGGACCGACGCCCGCGCCGCGGCGGTGATCGAGCTGGCGGACACCATGCCGCCCGAGGTCCTCGAACGCCTGCACGGAGCGGTACGGAGCCTCCAGAGCGTCACCGGGCCCCCGAAGCCGGCCGGAGACATCCTCGCACCGGAGACGCCCTGGTGGGACCCGGGCGGCGACACCGGTGTCGATCCGGGCAGTGACCACGTCGTCGTCGACGGGCGCGCGGTCCGCGCGGGCAGCAGGGTCCTCCTGCGCCCCCGGCTGCGCCGCACGGACGCCCAGGACCTGTTCCTCGACGGGCGCAGTGCCCTGGTCGAGGCCGTCCTCCACGACGTCGACGGCGGAGTCCACATCGCGGTGACCGTGGAGGACGACCCGGGCGCCGACATCCGCCGCGAACAAGGCCGGTTCCTCTACTTCCAGCCCGACGAGGTCGAAGCCCTGGAGGACGCGTGAACGGCCCCGCGCCCGGAGCCCGGACGCCCGGCACGGCCCGCACCCTCGTGGCCGGGGTGGGCAACATCTTCCTCGGCGACGACGGCTTCGGCGTGGAGACCCTGCGGCGGCTCAGCCGCGAGGAACTGCCCGCCTCCGTCGAACTGGCCGACGTCGGGGTCCGCGGCGTCCACCTCGCCTACGAACTCCTCGACGGCTGGGACACCCTCGTCCTCGTCGACGTCACCGCCCGCGGCGGTGAACCCGGGACGCTCTATCTCATCGACGCCTCGGCGGCCGACGACCGCGGCCGCGGCACGGAGCCCGCCCCGCTCGACGGCCACCGGATGACGCCCGACGCCGTCCTCGCCCTGCTCGACACCCTGTGCGCGGGAACCGGGGCCGCGCCGCCACGGCGGATCCTCGTCGTCGGCTGCGAACCGGCCTGCCTCGACGAGGGCATCGGGCTGAGCCCGCAGGTCGCCGCGGCCGTGCCCGAGGCGGTGCGCATGGTGACCGAACTGGTCCGCCAGGAAGCCGTCGTATGAAGACCGAAACGGAGAGCACCATGCACAGGAACGTCCTCGGCGCCGCAGTCGCCGCCACCGCCGCCCTGGCCGTCGTGGCCGTCGTCGTCGGAGTCCTCCCCGACCTCCGGCGCTACCTGCGCATCAGCAGGATGTGACGCACCCGCGGGCCGGTGGCGGCGGCTGCACCGAACGGACGACACCGCCGTGCGGTCCCGGCGCGCCGGGCAGGACTCCGCCGCCGCCCGGCCTCTAATGGCGCCCGAGACCCACCCGCGCCCAGGACGGAGACCGATGCACGAGATGTCCCTCGCGGTCGCGGTCGTGGATCAGGTCGAGAGCGCGGCGAAGTCCCGCGGGGCCCTCGGTGTCAGCAGCATCGAGCTGGACGTGGGCGAACTGGCCGGCGTCGTCGCCGACGCCCTCGCCTTCTGCTTCGAACTCGCCTGCGCCGGAACCGTCGTCGAGGGCGCCGAGCTGATCACCCGTACCGTCCCGGGCACCGCGCGCTGCGAACCCTGCGCCGAGGACTGGGCGGTCGGCATGCCGCCCCGGCTGCTCTGCCCCGGCTGCGGCGGCGCAGCCGACGAACTCGTCTCCGGCCGCGAACTCCGGATCCGGGAGGTCCGCTGGGCCGGCCCCGAGACGACGCACGAACGACATCGCCGACCGATCACCGAGGAGAGCTGAGCATGTGCCGAGCCGTCGATCTCCAGCGCGCCGTCCTCGCCAAGAACGAGGCCGCGGCACAGATCCTGCGTACCGAACTGACCTCCCGCGGCACCACGGTGGTCAATCTGCTCTCCAGCCCCGGAAGCGGCAAGACCGCCCTGCTGGAGCGTGAACTGCGCCTCGCCGGCGAACGGGGCGTCGCCGCCGCCGCGCTCACCGCCGACCTGGCCACGGAGAACGACGCCCGCCGTCTGGCCCGCTCGGGCGTCCCCGTCAAGCAGGTGCTCACCGACGGCCTCTGCCACCTGGAGGCCGACATGGTCGCCCGGCACCTGCACGACTGGCTGCCCGAGTCCACCCGGCTGCTGTTCGTCGAGAACGTCGGCAATCTCGTCTGCCCCGCCGGCTACGACCTGGGGGAGTCCCTCCGCGTGGTGCTCGCCTCCGTCACCGAAGGGGAGGACAAGCCGCTCAAGTACCCCACCGCGTTCGGCCTCGCCCAGTTGGTGATCGTCACCAAGACCGACATGGCCGAGGCGGCGGAGTTCGACGAGACGGCCTTCCGCGCCCACGTGCAGCAGGTCAACCCCGGAGTCGAGGTCGTCCTCAGCTCGGTGCGTGACGGCCGGGGCGCCGGAGCACTCCTCGACCGGGCCCTCGCCGCGACCGAGGGGAACCGAGTCCACACCCCGGTGATGGCCCGGGCCGGCGCGTGAGCACGGCGCGACCCGGACCCGCACCCGCCACGGCCCCGCTGCGCAGCCGTGTGGTCGTCCGCGGTGTCGTGCAGGGCGTGGGCTTCCGGCCTTTCGTCCACGCCCTCGCCACCGGGCTGCGTCTGTCCGGTCACGTCACCAACACGGCGGACGGCGTCGTCGCGGAGGTCGAGGGAGCCCCCGAGGACGTCGCCTCCTTCTGCGCCCGCCTCGCGCCCGACGCCCCGCCCATGGCCTGGGTGGAGTCGGTCGAGACGGCCGAGGTGGCCGCGAGCGGCGGCAGCGGATTCACGATCGTGCCCTCCCGCCAGGGCGGCGCCGTCCGCACGCTCGTCCCGCCGGACACGGCCACCTGCGACGACTGCCTCGCGGAGCTCGCCGACCCGGCCGACCGGCGGTATCTGCACCCCTTCATCACCTGCACCAACTGCGGCCCGCGGTTCACGATCGTGACGGGACTGCCCTACGACCGGGCCCACACCACCATGGCCGGCTTCCCGATGTGTCCGGACTGCGCCCGGGAGTACGCGGACCCGGCCGACCGGCGCTTCCACGCGCAGCCCGTCGCCTGCCCCCGCTGTGGTCCCCGGCTGCGGCTGGTCACGGCGCCTGACGGTCCAGCACCGTCCGGCCCCGAGCAGAACGTCCGCCTCTCCTCCGACTCCGGCAACGCCCCGGTCGCAGCCGCGCGCAGGATGCTCGCCTCCGGCGCGATCCTCGCCGTCAAGGGCCTCGGCGGCTATCACCTGGCCTGCGACGCGACGAACCCGGACGCGGTGGCCGAACTGCGCCGCCGCAAGGCGCGCGGTGACAAACCGTTCGCGATGATGGCCGCGGACCTCGCCGACATCGAGCCCCTCGTCCACCTCGGCACGCTCGAACGCGAACTCCTCACCGGCTCCGTCCGGCCCGTCGTCCTGCTGCGCCGCCGCCACGACGCCCGGCCGCGCCACGGGGCCGCACCGGCGCGGGAGGTGGCGCCGGGCAGCCCGGACCTCGGCTTCATGTTCCCGTACACCCCGGTGCACCACCTCCTCCTCGGGCTCGGCTCGGCGGACCGGGAAGGGCCCCGCCTGCTGGTGATGACCAGCGGCAATCTCGCGGGCGAACCCATCGTCACGGACGACGCGGAGGCGCTTACCAGGCTCGCCGGTCTGGCGGACGCCTGGCTGCTGCACGACCGACCGATCCATGTGCCCTGCGACGACTCCGTCGTCCGCGTCTGCGACGGCGAACAGCTGACGCTGCGCCGCTCCCGGGGCTACGCACCGTTGCCGGTCGTGCTGCCCGTCGACGTCGCTCCCGCACTCGCCGTCGGAGGTGACCTGAAGAACACCTTCTGTCTCGGCGCCGGACGTCAGGCATGGCTCTCCGCCCACATCGGGGACATGGACGACCTCGCCACGCAGCTCGCCTTCGCCTCCGCCGAGGGTCAGCTCGAGTCCGTGACGGGCGTGCGGCCCGGACTGCTCGCCGCCGACCGCCACCCGGCCTACCGGTCCACCCGCTGGGCGCGCGAACACGCGGCGGGACGGCCCGTCGTCCCGGTACAACACCACCACGCGCACGTCGCGGCGGCGATGGCCGAGAACGGTCTCGACGGCACGCGTCCCGTGATCGGCGTGGCCTTCGACGGCACCGGCTACGGTCTCGACGGCGCCGTGTGGGGCGGTGAGTTCCTTCTCGCGGACTACGCCGGATTCCGACGGTTCGCGCACCTGGCCTGCGTACCCCTGCCGGGCGGTGACGCGGCCGTACGACGGCCGTACCGCATGGCCCTGTCCCACCTACGGGCCGCGGGCCTCGCCGCCGACCGGGGCCTGCCCTGCACGCGAGCCTGTCAGCCCGGGGAACTATCCCTGCTGGAAAGGCAGTTGGAGCGCGAGCTGAACTGCGTTCCCACGTCCAGCATGGGGCGCCTCTTCGACGCCGTCTCCTCGATCGTGGGGATCTGCCAGCACGCGGGATACGAGGCGCAGGCCGCGATCGAGCTGGAGGCCGCGGCCCTGCGCGCTCCCGCCGTGGACGAGGACGCACGCTACGTCTTCCGGCTCGGCTCGCCGCGGACCGGTGCCCCGCTCACCGCCGACCCCGCACCTCTTCTGGCGGCGGTGGTCGCCGACGTGCTGGACGGAACCCCCGCAGCCGTCGTCGCGGCGCGGTTCCACCGGGCCGTGGCCCGACTGGTGAGAGTGGTCTGCGCCGCCGCCCGCGGCGAGACCGGCGTGGAGACCGTCGCCCTGACCGGAGGAGTGTTCGCCAACACGGTGCTCTCCTCGGCCTGCGCCGAAGGACTGCGGCAGGACGGCTTCACCGTCCTGCGCCACCGTCGGATCCCGCCGAACGACGGCGGGCTGGCTCTGGGCCAGCTCGTCGTGGCCGCCCGGACCACGGACGGGGCGGCCCCCGGCACGCCACGACGAGAGCGAAAGTGAGGAGACACCATGTGCCTGGCGGTACCCGGAAAAGTGCTGGACGTCGAGGTCCGGGACGGCACCCGCATGGCCACCGTCGACTTCGGCGGCGTGGTCAAGGAGGTGTGCCTGGAGTACCTGCCGGACCTGAAGCCCGGTGAGTACGCCATCGTGCACGTGGGCTTCGCCCTCCAGAAGCTCGACGAGGAGTCGGCCCGGCGGACGCTGGAGCTGTTCGAGACCCTCGGCCTGCTCCAGGAGGAGTTCGGAGACCCGTGGGAGGCCGCCGAGGCCGCGGGCAGCGAGTGGCAGGCGCAGGACGGCGTCCGCGGGGAGGTACGGCCGTGAAGTACATCGACGAGTTC
The DNA here is from genome assembly GCF_042954805.1 of Streptomyces sp. NPDC012637. Taxonomy (NCBI): domain Bacteria; kingdom Bacillati; phylum Actinomycetota; class Actinomycetes; order Kitasatosporales; family Streptomycetaceae; genus Streptomyces; species Streptomyces sp. NPDC012637. Next base: position 311,270 of record NZ_JBIBDS010000001.1, on the reverse strand, counting down.
CAGAACCCGGACCTGGCAGGCCGGCTGCTCGACGAGATCCGCGCGACGGTGACACGCCCCTGGGCCCTGATGGAAGTCTGCGGCGGCCAGACCCACAGCATCATCCGGCACGGCATCGACCAGCTTCTGCCGCCCGAGATCGAGCTGATCCACGGCCCGGGCTGTCCGGTCTGCGTCACCCCGCTGGAGATGATCGACAAGGCCCTGGAGATCGCTTCCCGGCCAGGGGTGATCTTCTGCTCCTTCGGCGACATGCTCCGCGTGCCCGGCACGGGCCGCGACCTGTTCCAGGTCCGCGGGCAGGGCGGCGACGTCAGGGTGGTCTACTCTCCTCTGGACGCGCTGCGGATCGCCGAGCAGAACCCCGACCGGGAGGTGGTCTTCTTCGGCATCGGCTTCGAGACCACGGCGCCGCCCAACGCGATGACGGTCCATCAGGCGCGCAAGCGGAACATCCGCAACTTCAGCCTGCTCGTGTCCCACGTCCGCGTCCCTCCGGCGATCGACGCGATCATGCGGTCCCCTGACTGCCGCGTCCAGGGTTTCCTCGCCGCCGGCCACGTCTGCAGCGTGATGGGCACGGCCGAGTACCCGGAGCTCGCGCGACGCCACCGGGTGCCGATCGTGGTCACCGGATTCGAGCCGCTGGACATCCTGGAAGGCGTACGCAGGACCCTGCTCCAGCTGGAGCAGGGCGAGCACAGGGTCGAGAACGCCTATCAGCGCGCCGTGACAGCCGAGGGCAATCCGGCGGCACAGGCGATGCTGAGCGACGTCTTCGAGGTCGCCGACCGGGCCTGGCGCGGCATCGGCGTCATCCCGGACAGCGGCTGGCGCCTGTCCGAACGCTACCGTGACCACGACGCCGAGCACCGTTTCTCCGTCGAGGGGATCGACACCCGCGAGCCCGCCGAGTGCCGCAGCGGCGAAGTCCTCCAGGGCCTGCTGAAACCGAACGAGTGCGAGGCGTTCGGCACCACCTGCACGCCCCGCTCCCCGCTCGGCGCCACGATGGTGTCCAGCGAGGGCGCCTGCGCTGCTTACTACCTCTACCGGCGGCTCGACGCGGGAACCCCGGGACAGCGGCCTCCCGCGTCGGCCCGCACGGCCTCCGGCACCCCGTCCCCGGTCACCGCTTCCCTGGAGGGCAGCCCCCTTGCCTGACACCGTCAGCACCACCCCAGCGGTCGACGCCGCGCAGCCGGCACCCGACATGCTCGCCTGGACCTGTCCGACGCCACTGCGCGACCGACCGCGCATCGTCATGGGCCACGGCGGCGGAGGAGCACTGTCCGCCGAACTGATCGAGGGTGTCTTCGCCCCCGCCTACGGCGGACCGGCCCTCGCCCACACCGCGGACGCGGCCGAGATCCGGATCGGCGGCGCCCGCCTGGCGTTCTCCACGGACTCCTTCGTGGTGCGCCCCCTGTTCTTCCCCGGCGGCAGCATCGGCGACCTCGCCGTCAACGGCACCGTGAACGACCTCGCCATGAGCGGTGCCCGGGCGAGCCACCTCTCCTGCGGGTTCATCCTGGAGGAAGGCGTCGAGACCGACGTGGTCGCCCGCGTCGCGCAAGCCCTCGGTGAGGCGGCGCGCGTGGCCGGCGTTCAGGTCGTCACGGGTGACACCAAGGTCGTGGAGGCCGGTCACGGCGACGGCGTCTACATCAACACCTCGGGGATCGGGCTGATCCCCGACGGAGTCGACCTGCGCCCGCAGCGAGTGGTGCCCGGAGACGTGGTGATCGTGAGCGGCTCGATCGGCATGCACGGCGTGGCGATCATGAGTGTGCGGGAGGGCCTCGAATTCGGTGTCGAGATCAACAGCGACTGCGCACCGCTCGGCGGCCTTGTCGAGGCGATGCTCGCCGTCACGCGGGACCTGCACGTGCTGCGCGACCCCACGCGCGGGGGCCTGGCCGCCTCGCTGAACGAGATCGCGGCGGCGTCGGGCACGGGCGTCGTCATCCAGGAGCGCGCTGTCCCGGTCCCCGAAGCGGTCGGCAACGCCTGCGCGGTGCTCGGCCTCGACCCCATGTACGTGGCGAACGAGGGCAAGCTCGTCGCCTTCGTCCCGCGTGAGCACGCCGACGCCGTACTGGCCGCGATGCGCGCCCACCCCCTGGGCACCGGAGCGGCGGTGATCGGCGAGGCGGTCGAGACCCACCCGGGCATGGTGGTGGCTCGTACCGGACTCGGCGGCACCCGCGTCGTCGACATGCCGCTCGGAGAGCAGTTGCCGCGGATCTGCTGAGCTCAGGCCAGGCGGCCGCGTCGCCCACGGGAGGTGTCGAGGGTCCACGTGTGGGTGCAGTTCGGACACTGCAGGTGGACCCGGAGGCCGTTGTTCCCGATCAGATAGCGCCAGTGGCTCCGGCAGTTCCGCCGGTCCAGGCAGGTCGCGCAGTCACGGGCGTCGTCGCAGCCGGGACAGGCGACCCAGGCCCGCCGAGCCGGGTCCGCGTGGGGGTCAAGCGGAAGACGCACGGCCCGGCACCTCCCCGGGCAGCACACCGGCCGCGACCAGCGTCGCGTGAAGCCTCTGCTGCTCCTCGTCCAATCCCGAGTACAGCAGGGCGTGCGCCGCCTCCTCCTCACGCAGCACGGCCACGGGGTCCCAGTCGGGCCCCAGGGCTGCCACGACCTCGGCACGCCGGCGTGCCTCCTCGACGGTGAGGTCGATACTGAAGCCGACGAGGTCGGAACGAGGACCGTGGTCGTGGTTCATGGGTGTGCTTTCAGGGCGAATCGAACAAGTACGCCACCACGTCTACCAGAGCGCACGGCACGCACGGAAGTGCCCGACCTGCCTTCGAAGGTCCCTGTGGTGCACCTCATGCCGACCAGGCAGTGGCGTCGGTCGGCGGTTCCGCGGGCGCACGGCGAGCGGCACCGAGGTGCTGGTGTGGGGCGGTCGGCGAGTAGCTGACCAGCAGGCTCATCGTCCGCTGGTGGTACAGCGTAAGCATCCCCCTGACCAGCGCGAATGATGGTCAATCGCGTCATTGTCGGGGCACTGGACCGCGTACGGCCCGGATCTTCGTGAGGGACAGCGAAGGTGCAGGCGGCGCCGGCAGAGGTGGCGTATGGGGTGCGGAGAAGCCGGCGTGGGATGGGAAGTTCTGGGAGTCATCCATGTCCCGCATGTCCCGTGCGCTCGGCGGCCGGACCCGAGGCTGTGGTCGTCCTACCGCCAAGGAGCCGGGACCGCGCTCTGCCTGTTGTCGTGCGGAGGCGACGTCTGCGCGTGCCATGTCACGCCATTCGGTGTCGTCGATCACTCGCCAGGAGCGGCGCGAGAGATCGTCGAGGAGGGTGAAGAGCCGGGCGCCCCCTCAGGCGGCATCGACATGTGCGCCCGCCTCGCTCGATCCGCTCGCGAGGCGGGCCGCTCTCGGAAGGTGCGATCAGGAGACGCGCTTGAGGGTCCAGGCGTTGTTGTTGAAACCGGAGTTGGGCCACGCGACGCAGGAACTCGAGTAGTAGGAGCTGGTCTGGACCCAGCCGGCCGGGTAGTAGGTGGACCCACAGGCCTCGACGACGGTGCCTATGGGCAGGCCGGTGAGCTGCTTTATCTGCTTGATGTTCGGGTTGAAGTTCTGGGTGCCGCAGCTGGCGCTGTACCCCCAGCTGACGTCGACGTAGCCGTACGGCGTAGCGGTGCTCGCGCAGGTGGTCGTCACGTCACCGGGGGCCGCCTGGGCGGGTGCGGCGGCAAGGGTGACCATCGCGGCGGCGGCGAGAACCATCGTGGTGGTGCGGAAACGGGTCATGCTGGGCTCCTTGGATCGAAAGACGATCAGTGGAAGACGACAGCCCGTTTCTACGGTGTGTCCGCGGGTCGTAACAGTGTGTTTCCGGTCTCGGGGATCAGGCCACGCCGACGGCGGCCCCGTCGAGAGCGCTGGCAGCTCTCACACCAGCCCTGCGAGGACTTCCGGCACTCGGGCCTCCAACCACTGTGTGGCCGCCTTTCTGGATCCCGCTCACAGAGGCGCAGATACGCCGCGGCGGCCAGGTGGCGGACCGCCTCGCCGCCGTCACCGCACAGGCCGCGGCGCTCGGCGGCGTCCCCTTCGACCGCTCGGGTCGGAGCAAGCCCTGGGGTGCTCGCGAGTCGGTACGAGACGGAGCGGCGGTGGTTCCGACAGGTCCCGGCTGACCGGAGAGACCGGCGCCTCAATACGGCCCGCTCGTCCCTTCCCCGGCCGAGGTCGGCGGCTGTCCGGGCCGTGGTCGGCCCGGCATCGCTCGCGCGTGAGCCGATCGGCGCAGGCCTCGTGCTCGCGGGCGGGACCGCCGCAGTGTGCGTCGATGGCATCCGTCACCGGAAGCTCCAACCGAACTCGACGCCGGCCGATACCCGTGGGCCTCCGATTCCCCACGACATTCCGGTTCCTCCCGTGAGGGTGCCGTCGCGCGTCGACGTGGTGACGGAGCCGTCGATCCCGATGCCCAGGTGGCCGGTGGTCGCGGAGAGGTCCTTGCTGATGGTCAGGGTCCCGGGTTCGTCGATGCCACCCTCGCTGCCCTTGACCATCTTGGCGACGCTGACGCCGGGTAGTCCCCAACCGCCCGACACCTTGACGGAGAAGCTCCCGCCGGGTCCGGCGGCGTCATGGCCACTGCAGTACTCGAACCCGAACCCGACGATGAAGAGCGAGACGGAGAAGGACGTGCACTCCATCATGCTTCCCTGCATGTTCCGGCGGGCGGCCTCGCGCCGCTCGGCCTCCTCACGGGCGCGCCGCTGCTTCTCGGCCTCCTGCCTCGCCTCTCGGTCGCGGTCGCGCATGGCGGCGCAGCCCACGGAGGAGGCCGACGCCCTCTCCGAGCAGAGATCCATGCGGCCGAAGCCGCCTGGCTTCCTGTCCAGGGGGTTGTCGCAGCGCAGCGGCCCGAGGCACCGGTGACCGTACGTCGACGACGGAGGCACGTTCTCGATCCTCAGCGGCGGACGGGTCAGACCGGTGTTGATGCAGCGGGCACCGCCGGGCGAGTCGACCAGCGCGCAGACCGACAGACCGGTGCTGTCGTTGAAACTGGCCGGGTTGTTGTTCGAATAAGCGAAGCCGTTCAGGGACTGCGGGTCCATCGGATTGACCATCGGATCGACCGACAGGAACTTGCCGGTCCCCGGGTCGTAGTCGCGGGCACCGAGCCGGGTGAGCCCGGTGACGGCGTCCTCGGTACCGCCCACGAAGCCCCGGCGACCCGGCAGGGCCGGCTGTACGGTGTCCGGCGCGGCGGCGACCCGCCGGGGAAGCCCGAACGGGTCGAGCCTCCGGCGGGTCGGCGCCAGCGTCACCGCGTCGACGGCGACGGTCCCCGTCCCGTGCAGGTCGCTGACCTGGTAGCTGACCCGCGTCCCGACCCGGACGGCGATGATCCGGTCCTTGCCGTCCGCGTAGTAACGGGTACCGCGCAGCCGGCCGCCGGTGGTGTCGGCGCGCAGTTCCCCGACGGGCAGGTGAAGGGTGCGCCCGCCGACGTCCCGGGTGATCAGCCGGGTTCCTTCGGTGTCGTAGACGTACGACGTCGTCCGCCCGTCCTCTTCCACGGTGGTCAGCCGGTCCTCCACGTCCCACGTCAGCTTCTGCGCCCTCCCGGAAGGACCGGGGCGCAGTGTGGTCGCTCCGGTGGGGCTGTACGCGTAGACCTGGGCCTCCTCGACGGGGGCTGCCGAGCCCGTGGCCGGGCCGCCCTTCGGTCCGGTCGTGGTCACCGACCGTACGGTGTGCGGCTGGGCCGTGCCCGGCTCGGGGTAGTGGTAGGTCCGGACGGTGTCGGCCGCACCGGCGAGGCCGTGCCGGGTCTCGGTGCGCCGGTTGCCCGCCGGGTCATAGGTGAAGCCGGCCCAGTAGGGCGCGGGCCCGCCGACGGAGCTCCCCGGCGCGCCCTGGCAGTCACCGGCCGGTGTCCACGCCTCCTTCGTGCGCCGCAGATGGTCGTGGACGAAGCACTGGGTGTCCACGCCGTCCGGCGAGTCGCTGCGGATCCGGGTCACGTTGCCGACCGGGTCGTAGCCGTAGGTCGTCTCGTCCACCCTGAGCGATCCGCTCTCCCGCTCCGTCAGCGTGCGCTCGACCCTGCGCGTGCCGGGCTCGTAGTACGTGCTCTGCCACAGCGAACCGCCTTCCGGACCCTGCGACAGACGGGCCGGCTCGCCGAACGCCGTGTAGTGCATGTTCTTGATGTACTGGCCGGCCGAAGAGGTCAGCGTCTTGAGCAGACCGAGGGCGTCGTAGCGGTACACCAGGGTCTCCGCGGGCAGGTCGCCGACCTGTGGCAGGCGCTGACTGGCGAGGCTGCCGTCGGGGTGGTAGGCGGTGACCGTCTCGTAGCTGCGAGGCAGGCCTGCCTCGCCCTCGGGCAGGGTCAGGACCGTGCCGGTGGTCCGGTTCCCCGCGTCGTACCCGGTCACGACGGTGCGGTAGGCACCCTCGTCGGTGTGACGGACGGAGGAGGCGAGCAGGCCCTTGAGGGGGCGCCCGCTGTCGTCGGGGACGGTGTCGTACGTCCACTCCGCGAGGAGCGGGCCGCTCTCCGAGCCTGACCGGACGGCGGTCCGCCGCCCCAGGGCGTCGTAGGAGTGGACGGTCGTCTTCCCGCGCGAGTCGGTACGAGTGCGCAGCTGCCCGGCGTTGTCGTACGTCATCCGGGTGGTGCCCTTGTCGGGGTCGTGCGCCTCGACGCGGAGCCCGGACAGGTCGTGGACGTAGCGCAGCACGTTGCCCGCGGCGTCGGTGACCGTCTCGACCTCGCCGCCCTTGGCGTAGGTGTAGCTCGTGGTGTCGTGGGCGCCGAGCGGCTGCGTGCCGTGGAACTGGCGCAGCTGGGTGGTGCGGCCCCTGGCGTCGACGTACGTGGACGTGGTGGTGCCGCCCGCCGGCGGGACGACGTCCGTGTGGTCCCCGTGGTGCCGGGTGACGGTCCGCCACTCGCGGCCGGGGGTCTTGGTCACCGAGGCGGTCACCCGCTCGGCTCCGTCGTACTCGGTGAGCACCTGTGACGGGACCGCGATGGGATCGGCCTTCACCAGGTCGGGGCCCTGGGCGCCGGTCGTGTTGTACGGATTGTTGGTGTGCACGGCCAGGCCGCGCGAATCGTACAGCGTGTCGGTGACCACCCGGCCGCCGCCCCAGGCCGCCTTCTGTGTCTGGCGCGGCCTCAGCAGGCCGTCGTAGAGGGCGACCTGCGAGGTGTAGTCCCCGGAGCCGACGAGCTTCTCGGTCGTGACCGCGCTCGCCCCGTCCTTGCGCAGGAGGTACTGGAACCGCAGGTGCGGCCCGTCGGAGCCCTTGTCCCGGCCCGGTTTCCACACCGCGGTCAGCCGGCCCAGCGGGTCGTGCGACAGATCGGTGCGGCGGCCGTTGGCATCGGTGACGGACTGCGGCTCGCCCCACTCGACCCGCAGGGCGGTGGTGGTCGTGTGGCCCAGCGGATCGGTGACGGTCGTGCTGTTCGCCGGTCCGGTCGCGGGCTCGTAGACGGTGGTGGTCCGGTGTCCGAGCGCGTCGGTGGTCTCCACCGCCCGGCCGTGGACGTCGTGCCGGGCCTGCTCCTTGACGGCGTACTCGGGGACGCCGTCACGGTAGGAGACGACCCGCTCGGTCCTGGTCGGGTCACCGGAGGTCGGCGGGGCGCCCCACGCCGCTCCGTCGTAGGACGTGCGCTCGTCCGACACGGCGTGCTCGGGGTAGCGGGCGACGGTGCCGCACGAGACGGCCACCGTCTCCTTACGGCTCACCAGGGACAGCAGCCACCTCGACGTGTTACGGACGTACCCGGTGCGCACACAGCGGTCGTCGGCGGCCGTCGCCGTGTCCCCGAGGTCGTCGGTCTCCGAGACCAGACCGTGCTCGTCATAGCGGGTGTGCACTTCGGCACGCCGCCACCGGCCCTCGTCCAGCGCGGTCTTGGTGACCACCCGGCCCGGCCGGACCATCGCCGCGGTCTGCCCGCCACGGGCGGCGGTCTGCTTGCGCCAGGCGTCCGTGATGACGTCGGTGACCACCGGGCCGCCCGGTCCGCGTCGGGTGATCTCGCCGCGGAGGAAACCCTGCAGCCCGTCGGTGTCCTCCACCCGGCGGCCGTCCGTGTCCTCCAGCAGCACGGGCGGCTTGGTGCCTCCGGCCGGGTTGAGCCGGTCTCCGTGCATGCCGCGGAAGTAGCGGTACTCCTTCTCGGTGCGGACCACGCCCGCGTCGGTCGGGTCCCCCTTGCGCTCCAGCACCCGTTCGTAGCCACGCCACTGGGACCACGTCCGGCGTTCCCGCGGGATCAGTTCGTTGTCGTTGTAGTGCCACGCGCCGCCGTCGAGATACTCGTAGGTGGTCACCTGACTCGGCGCGCCCCCCACCCGGTCCGTCTGCACCACCTGCGCGACGACGTACTTGTGGAACCAGTCGTCCCTCGCCTGCCCCTGGTCATGGGCCCAGTTCACCGGGAAGCAGCGCAGGGTGTTCGTCTCGGCGGTGGGCAGGGCCGAGGGACGGCAGTCCGGCGGTGCGTAGCCCAGACTCAACACGCCACCGGCCTCGTTGTGCACCGCGTGGAGGCGGAACTTGTTCAGCGGCGGAAGCCCGTCCGGAGCGGAGTCGACCCGATTGGCCAGCGCCGCTCCGTGGAACTCGACCGGCGGCATGCTCACGCGTCCGCCGGCCAGCCCCGTGTGGGTGACGTCACTCAGCCACAGTGCCGGGCTGGTCCTGTCACCCGGCAGCGGGAAGAGGTGGCGCAGCGACCACGAGTCGACGTCGGCGTAGCCGGTGCCGCTGCGCACCTGGGTGGTCACTTTGGCCAGCCGCTTCGTGGTCCAGAAGGTGGGCGAGTACTTCTCCGGGCAGGACGCGGCCGTCGCGGCGCAGTTCTGGTCCCAGGGCACGTCGGGGTAGCTCTGCGAGGTGTGCTGTCCGCAGTCCGCGTCCGGTGCGCACCGGTCGGCCACCTCGAACAGGACACGGGCGGGGGCAGGCCCCTCCACACCCTCCCCGGTGCCGTACTCGACGCGCTCCAACTGGCCACCTCTGGTGTACTCCGCCTTCCCCTTGGCCATGTTCAGGCCGTAGGAGTTGGTCTCCTTGCGGTAGTGGTACGAGATCGTGCCGCCATGCCGGTCCACGACGTGGTCGAGGTTCCAGCGCCACGCCCGCTGGCACCACGAGGACGCGAACGTATCGGTGTGGCACGGCTCGCCCGCGTCGTTGCCGAACACCGGGACCGTCCACGTGGACTGGCGCTCCGGCCGGGACCCGAAGAAGTACTGGGTGCCGTCCGGGCTGGTCACCTTCCAGTGCTCGCCGAACCGGTCGTCGTTGGAGGCCCCGGTGAGCAGCTCGATCCGCGAACCGTCGTCGTCCTTCGGCCGCCAGGCGCCCGACGCGTCATGGACGAACTCCGTTGCCCGGCCTCCGTTCACCATCGACACGTGGTGGTCACCGGCCCAGCACTGGTCGCCGGTCTTCTTCCGCTCGTCGGTCGTGTCGTTGGCACAGGAGGCGAACGAGCGCGTGATGTAGCCGGGCCAGAGGTCCCAGCCCTCGCCTACCCAGGAGGGCTGGTTGTTGGCCGCGGCGACCCGGCCGTCGACCGTGCCGGTCGAGTAGCTCAGCGATACCGAGGGCTGCAAGCCGCCGGGAACCGGGGGAACGCGCATCGGGTAGTTCCAGGTGAAGGTCCCGCTGTTCGCCGACACCTGCCAGTCGGCCGACGGCGCCAGGGGAGTGGCCTTGTAGTCGCCGGTCGCCCCCTCGGGGGCAGCCGTCAGGGCGACCCGGGTCGAAGGGCCGTGGAGGTCCAGCTCCGCTGCCACCCGGCCCGCCTTGAGATCGTTGCGCGTGGGTACAGGTGTCAGGGTGCGGCACTCCGCGCGTCCGGGCGTGCGGCTCGCACAGGGCGGGAGGGCGGCCAGCCGGAGCCGGGAGGCCCAGTCGCCGCCGAAGGCATGACGGAACGAGGAGTAGTCCACCTCCACGGCCACCCGAGCGGCGTTCCCCCCGCCACCCGTTGCGCGGAGGTCGAACAGCAGGGCGGCGGGCAGGCCGGCGGCGGCCGCCGTCTCCCGGGAGAGGACCGTGACGCCGACCCGGGCGGGCGAGGCCGCATCGCGCGCGGGGTCGACGCCGCCGATCCACACCGGCGTCCGGCCCGCCTGCACGGCACCGGACGGACGGCCCGGAAGCCAGGCCGTCAGGTCCACGTCGGCTGTTTCGGCGGCCGGCCAGCTCACGGACGGGGTCCCCGTCCACTGCGCCGCGGCGGCCGGATCCGCGGCGATCGGCCGCACCTCCACCGGGGTGACCTCGACCGGGGCGTCGTGCTGCACGGGGCTGGGAGTCCCGCGTCCGGCCCTGTCCGCGCGCGGCGGCGCGGCTTCCGCGGGCAGGGCGGCGAGCAGGGAGCTCAGCACCATGGCTGCCAGGACGGTCGCGCGGGCGCGGCGCCACGTCCACGGTCTGCGCTGAGAGACGAGCCCGTCCATCGTGATACTCCGATCCAGCGTTCGGTCCGCAGTCAGTGGTCAGCAGTCGGGGGAGGGGGAGAGTCGGCGGTCGGGTGGCCGCGACGCCGGCTCGCCACCCGACATCGGTGGGAAGAGGCGGGTGTTCAGAGCCGACGCAACAGGTGCCCCAGCGGCATGTCGACGGTCTGGCCTTCGCACGACGCGTCGGTCGAGTCGAAGCGCTCACCCGTGGCGGTCACCCGGCAGCGTCTGAGCTCGTAACCCGTCTCGTCGGGGAGCGCCCGGGTCCGGATCCATCCGAGCAGCCGGACCTGCCGCGCCCCCTCGCAGTCCGCGGAGAGCGAACTGAACGCGTCGGAGCCGTCCAGACACGCGTACAGCGGCCTCGTGTCGGGCCGTTCGACCAGGGAGAGCACACCGATGCGTCCCTCCGCCCGGTAGCCGGCCGGGACACCGCCCACGCTGCTCCAGTGGTCGCCAGGACGGTCCGGCTGCACATGGCGCACCAGCGGTGCGTACGCCCGCACATGCCCGAGACGGAACTCGGTCTCCTGGCCCTCGCAACCGGGGTGCCAGGAGTCGAAGTGCTCGCCGGCCGGGGTGCGGCACCGGTACAGCGCCACGGTCGCCTCGTCGGCCGGCGCGTTGCGATACACCGGACCGAGGACAGCCAGACGGCGGTGTCCCTCGCACTGGGGGTCCACGGAGGTGAACTGGTCCTCACCCGTCAGACACGAGTAGAGCAGCGCGGTGTCCGGTGCGCCTGCCGGTGCGAACCAGCCCAGTTCGTGCTCCATGTGATAGCCGGGCGGGGCGAGGCCGCCGCTGGCCGGACCACCGGTGGTGACGTGCTCGCCGTTATGGCCGAGATAGCGGTTCAGCCCGTCCCGGGCGAAGGGACGCCCCTCCCGCGGGTCTCCGGCCTCCTCCTCGATCTGTCCTGCCGTCCGCACGCCGGAGTGCACCCGGACGTCGTCGATCGATCCAGCCCAGTGCTCCGCCGCGGTTCCCCGCTCCTTGGCCCGGCCGATCCGCAACGCGCCCGAGGCGTGCCAGTGCTCCCCGGCCCGCCCCACCGCCTGAAGCGTGCCGTTCACGTACAGCCGCAGTTCACCGGCAGAGGCGTCGTACACCCCGGCGAGATGGGTCCACCCGCCGGACACCGCCCCGGCCGGGGCGGAGGCCTCGTAGCGGAGGGGGTCGTCGGCATCGGAACCGGTGGTAGTGAACGCCCACCGCCGGCGCGGACCGTCGTAGCGGAGCCGGAACCCGCTGACACGGTCTCCGTCCTGGCTGACCGCCGTCATCGTGGGCATGCCCTGCCCGCTCGGCCGGACCCGGGCGCTGACGGTGAGACTGCCGTCCGTGCGCACCGCCGGCCCGCTGGTGCCGACGTGGTCGTCGACTCCGTCGAGGGCCACCGCGCTGCCGTCTCCGTGCCCGGGCCCCCAGACGGCGCCGCCTTGGGGCTCGCCGTGCCGGCGCATGCCGGAGGAGTCGGCGGTGCTCTCGGCGGTGTTCTCCTCGAAGGTCCAGCGTCCCTCCTCCACCGACGGTCTGGTGGCGAGCGCGTGGATGTCGCTGTCGACCGCGACCCGGTCCCCCACGGAGACCCGGCCATCGCTCAGTACCCGGTCGTAGAGCCGGACCTCGTCGAGCGCACCGGGCCAGGGGTCGACCGGTGCACCGTTGAACCGGCCGCGGCCGATCTGCACCTGGCCGCTCGCGTGCCACTTGGTACGGTGCTCGGCCTGCCCGGCGAACCTGCCGTCGACGTAGAGCTTGATCAGCTGTTCGCCCGCGTCGTACACCCCGGCGAGGTGGGTCCACACACCCGCGCGGACGGGAATGTCCGACGACACCCGGTCGCCGCCGAAGTGGTCGATGTCCGACACCGGGACCGTGAAGGCCCACTGCCGGGTGTCACTGCGGTACTGCAGGTAGAACCCGCTGGCGCGGTCGCCGTCCTGGCTGACCGCCGTCCGCCACGGCCCGTCGAGCCGGTCCAGCCTCACCCAGGCGGCGACCGAGAAGCTGCCTCCGGTGTGCACGGTGGACCGCTCGCCCATGGCGAGGTGACCGGTGAGGCCGTCGAAGTGCACGGCGTCCCCCTCCCGCCCGGTGGTCCAGGCCGTCGGGCCGGGCGTGAGGGTCCCGTCCGCCCCGGATCCGACGGCGTCCGGGACCCTGGTGGCGGGCAGACGGCCGTCCATCCGCCAGTGATGAACCGGTGGGAAGCGTGTGGTGCGGACGAGGAAGTGGTACGTCGTCGGGCGGCTTTCGTTGCCCGCCCGGTCGACGCCGACGACGTACAGGTCGTGCGGTTCTCCCCGGCCGGGCGTCACTTCCACCTGAGCCTTTCCGTCCACCACCGCCGCCTCCTTGGTCGGGGGAGTGACCAGGCCGTACCGGAACCGCACGATGTCCGGGTCGCCGTCGGTCGACAGCGTGAAGCCGCCCGTCTGGCCCACACCGCCGCCCAGCGTGTCCGGTGGGTAGACGGTGGACGTGACCACCGGCTGCTTGCCCGGTGGCGTCTGATCGACCGTCAGGTCGCACCACTGCGACCAGGGACCGTGCGCCCGGCCGTCCCAGCCCCGTACCCGCCAGCCGATCCTGCTCCCGTCCGCGAACGTCCCGGGCGGGATGGACACCGAGAACGGCGTGCCGGACTCCTGCATCACCGTCGTCCGGGAGTCCACCCGGTGGTCACCGCGCACCCACCACTCGAACTCCGCCGCCAGCGGCCCACGGTCGGGATCCGCGAGGGTGGCCCGCAGGGTGGGGGTGGCGCTTCTCGTGTACGGCTCGTTGGGCTGCAGCCCGCAGCCGAGATCTCCGGCGGACAGGTGCTCCGGCCGGTCGGGGAGGGAGTTGTAGGTGACGATCAGTGTCGGGTCGGGGCTGAACTTCTTCCAGGCGTACCGGTCGCCCTCGTCCTCGGCCCGCAGCATCAGCGTCACGAACGACCCGCCGCCCACGGCGTCGACCGCGGCGGGCGTGACGTCGAAGCCGATCCAGTTGGCCGGGCAGGACGCCGAGTAGCCGTGGGCCACATGGTGGGTGCCCAGGTGGCGGATGCCGGGCGGCTGGTTCTCCCATGTCGTCCACGGCTCGACCACACCGGTCTGCCACAACTGGACGCCTCGAGGCGAGCACGAGGGAGCATGGGATTCGAAGGCGTTGAACTCCGCCCGCACGACCTGTTTGCCGGCCAGAGCCCGCAGATCGTACTGGAAGAACGACCGGGCGAGCACCGTCGGTCGTTCCCATGTGCTGTATCCGACCTTGGCGACGCCGTCTCCGTCCCCCAGCCAGTACGACTGGTTCCGGTATCCGTCCGGAACGCCGTAGACCAGCGCCCATCCGCCCGGGCCCGACGACCATTCAGGGTCGATGGTGACCGGGAACCGGGTCTGCGGGTCGGCCAGCAGCTTCGTGTCGGGGAAGAGGGTGAGTGTCGTCCCGGCCACCTTCACCGGCATGGTCACCCGGCGGCCGGTGGCGGAGGTCTTGCCCTCGACGTGCGGACCTGCGGGATCCTTTCCCGGTGCGTCCCACATCTGCGGTGCGGGCGCGCGGAGGACCGGCCGGCCGTTCTCCTCGGCGGCGGTGAGGTTGCCGGCGGCGTCGACGGTGACGGCGAGCCCCTCGGTCCGCAGCCCGAACCGGAGCTCCGCCAGCGCCGGATTGAGTGCCGCCGAGCGGTCACGCACGACGAGTGCGTGCGAGAACCCGTCTGCGGTCGCCCGTAGGCTCAGGTCCACACCGGGCAGCACGGCGCGGTAGGTGGCGGTGTCCCCGGCCAGTTCGGGTCGGGGCAGGGGTGTCGGCCAGCCCAGCTCCAATCGCCTGCCGGCGGTCGAGTAGCGGACGAGTGGGGCGGTGCCACCGCCCGAGAACTCGAGGGCGGCGGCCGCCGCCACCGGGGTGACCGACCCGTCGGACCGGGCACGCAAGGTGGTGTCCAGGTTCCGCCAGCCGGACGCGTCACGAGCCCGGACCGGGCGTAGGTGCTGCTCGAGGGTGAAGGTCCCGTCCGGATTGGCGAAGACCTGGGCGGTCGGCGTTCGTTCGCCGAGCACCTCCGTCTGCCGACCGGTCGACCGGGCCCGCGCCGAGGCGGCCGCCGGCCCGGAACCGGCCGGTACCGCCGCGGCGGGACGCCCACCATCTGCCGCGGTGGCGGACGACGGATCCTGTCCGACGACGACGAGCAGCGTCAGCAGGACATGAACGAAGCCGAGCCGAACCGTGTGCACACCCAAACTCTCCCGCCACCCAGACTGCGCCGACACCGACATGACCATGCGTCACTCAACGTAACCGGGAGGGAGGCGTCGGTGACCGGATCGGGCACTAAACCACCCGTATCGACGATCTTCATCATCTGGGGCGACTTCGACGGGGCCACGGACGGTGAGCCCCCTGGTGACCCGAGCAGTCGACAGCGTCGCGCCAGGCGCCTGGAGGGGCCGCCACCTCCAGACACCCGATTTCGCTTGCCTAGAAGAACCCGAGCTTCTTGGGGCTGTAACTCTGGAGGATGTTCTTCGTCTGCTGGTAGTGGTCCAGCATCATCTTGTGCGTCTCCCGGCCCACCCCCGACTGCTTGTAGCCCCCGAACGCCGCATGGGCAGAGTTTGATGCAATTCCGTATATGCGGAAGGGGGCTGACCAGGCATGATGACGGAGGCAGAGTGGCTCGATCGCTGGCTGGCGCGAAGATCTTGAATCGGGAGCAGGACATCCTGGCGGGCGGCACGGCCGACTTGAGTACCCGAGTGCAGGCTCTGGGGCGCGTGGTCGATGACCTCGATCCGGACTGGACGGTGGACTTCGCCCGCGAAGGCGACAGGGTCATCCACACTCTGCGGGCGAAGCATCCCAGGGCCCATGAGGTAAGTCCCATCACCTTGACCATCGCCGGAACGGCTATGAACGCCGATCTGTCAGCCGCCGTTACACGCTCTTTGGGGTTCGGAGTCGCCGAGGCGGTCGAGCTCCCGCCTGACGCGGTGGAGAGCCTGACGGTCAGCGGACCGGACTGGATCGCGCAGACATTCACCAACACCGCGGTGTTGTGGAGGCCGATCTCACCGGCGTCAGGGGCCGATGCTGCAGTCTCCGTGGTCTTCCTCGGCGAGGACGGTAGCGTGCATGCGTCGTACGCGGGTCGACTGAAGGCGCGAGGTGCCGGCTCCTTGGGGAGCTCGATCGAGGTGGCTCTACCTGGTGCGGTGCTTCGGGTGCTGCGTCCGTTCGATGACTCGGCTCCCGCGAAGCTCGCCTATCAGTTCGATCTTGCCGGACTCGCTCCGGCAGAGGCGCTAAAGGTGCTGAGGCTACGCCGGCGCCTTGCGCTCGGCGGCGACTTCCGAGTGATGATTGACGGCCAACTCGCGGGTGCGGGGCGCCTGCCGAAGAGCGGCACTGCGGATGATCTCCGCCGCTGGGCACAGCTGCAGCTGTTCCTGGAGGACCTCGAAGTGGTCCAGCGATACTGCGAACAGGACCTCCCCATCCCCGCCGACATGTCGATGACCGACCGGATTGCTCTGCGGATGGCTCGTCTCCTGGTGGAGGGCCGCTGTGTAGCATCACCATTCACTCGCGAACTGACGATCACGCTCACCTGGATCGACGACGCGAACACAAGGGAGCTGCTCAGCGGCCGGCCACAGTCTCTACGAATCACCAGCTCCGAATACGGGATCACCATCGCAGGGCATCTTTTCAACCTCGGCTCCGTCTGCATCTTCCATACGGAAGTCACAGCCGACGACGGGCCCATCGTCCTCGAGTCGCTCCGCAGCGGTCGCCTGCAGGAGGCGACCCTCGTGATGCGTCCCGCCCGGGGCGAGCACTACCGGATGTTCCTGACCGAATCGCCCGACGACGGTATGCCACTCAGCCCCTACTCTTTGGGCCTCGACGGCTTTCCCGACCCTCGATAGTGCGTATCAGGCGGCATTGCCGCGGCTGCCATGCTGCTCTGGTTGCCGAGGGGAGAGATCGTCGAGCTCCGCGGTGGGACTGCAACGCGGACAGGGCGGTGGCGGCAGGCGTGCCGACCGAGAACGGCCCCGAAAACGCTCCTGTCGAGGCTGCTGGTGCGCAGACCCTCGGGTTGCCCGACGCAATCTGCCTGAATCCCCTGGGCGTACCACGGACGTCGGAGTTCCTGCGCGGCTCCCACCAAACGTGCCCGTGCCGTGCGAAGGAGTGCAGCCGGGGTCGGACCTGGCCGCCGTGCGATCGCTGTGGTGGGTGAGATGGGGCAAGATTTTGTTCGGTTGCCGTGTCCGCGTTGATGCCTACGGCTGCCGCGGCTCCTCCAGGGGTGCGCTCGCCCGCGCAGGTGGATGAAGGGCGGTGTTACCGTTTCGGTCACTTGCCGACCGAAACGGTAACCTTTGGTTATGAAGTCAACCGTGAGGCCCACCAGCGAGGAGATCGATCGTGCCCTGATCGACGTGGCGGCCTTCGTCTTTGCGCGGCACGGGTTCGCTCAGGGCCCTGTGCAGGCGATCGCTGACGGCGCCGGCTACTCCAAGGCGGCTGTGCTGAAGCGCTTTGGTTCGAAGGAGCGGATCCAGGACGCCGTGGTGGCTCGCGCGGAGGAACATGCCGCACGAGTGGCGGCTGCGGGTGAGGGCCTCCCGGTCGGGCTCGAGCGGGACGCCGCCCTGCTCGGTGCACTGGTCAAGCTGATCGAGGAGTGGCCGGGAACTGGTGCGCTCATCGTCGGCGCCTTCTGGCTGACGCGAGAGCCCGAGATCATGCAGCGCCTCTCCGGGGCGCAGCGCATGTTGATGGAAGCCTTCGATCCCGATGTCTGGACTGATGAGGAACGGCATGTGCGGGTGGTGTCCGCGATCGGTGCTGTGACCGTCACGATGATGGCGAACCGTGAGGCCAGATGGACCGAGCGCACCGATGCGGTGATCGCTGCGGGCCTTGGTGCACTGGGCCGCAGGGGCAACGGCAATGCCGGCGTGGGTGATTGAGCACTGCGACGGGGCAGCTGGCGCCGCGGGGCCGCGCGCGTGCCGAGCAGTGCTTCGGCCACCGGCTCGCGGGCGGGCACACGGTGGTGGTCGTGTGGAACGACAGGTCTGTGTGCACGGCCACCCCGAGTCGGAGTTGCTGTGCGCCTGCGCCGCCGCAGCCCGCGAGTTCCCCGTGAGCGGTTGTCGACGGGTTGATCGAGGTGGTGTATCCGCTCCACGCTCAACCGGCGATCTTCATAGTGGATACGGTGTTGCTGTTATGTTGCCGGCCGAGGAGGTAGAGGTTCAGTGGCAGCACCTGGTCCTACGCGGGCGACCACGGCATCGGCTCGGCGCCCGGGGCGTCCGCCCGTGCCGCTGGAGCGCATCGTCTCTACCGCTCTGCAGATCGTGGACGACGAAGGGGCCGACGCTCTCTCGATGCGGACGCTGGCCCAGCGTCTGGGCTCGGGCACCGCGACCCTGTACCGGCATTTCGACAACCGAGCGGCGCTGGTCGCCCATGTCGTGGACCGTATGTTCGGCGCCGTGGAACTGGATGGCGACGAATTCCGCGCGATGGACTGGCAGCAAGCGCTGCGGACGGTCGCACACACCATGTTCGAGGCCCTGGCACAGCACCGGAACGCCGCGCGCCTCATGGTCGAAGAGATTCCCCTGGGGCCGAACGCCATGGTGCTGCGGGAGCACTGCGTCGCGGCACTGCTCGACAGCGGCTTCCCGCCGCGACTGGCCGCGCACGCCTATGCCACCCTCGCTCGCTACGTCCTCGGATTCGCCATACAGGTCAACGGACATGGCAGCGGCGGGCAACTCGACGACGCGCGAGTGCCCGCCGTCTTCGAGGGCGTCGATCCAGCCTTGTTCCCGGCAACGGTCACCGTCGCTGCGTCGATGCCCGTTCCGATCGAGGACGAGTTCTCCTTCGGGCTCGAACTCCTTCTTGGCGGGCTCGCCCACCTGCGCGACGACGTCTGACCGGGCAGGACGGTGTGAACCTGAGGCCGCCCGCCCACGGAGTCATCTCGGTCGGCACACGGGGGGTCGCCACAGCTGCTCGCGCTGAGCGCGTGATCTTGTGCAGTGGCTGGAGAGTCCACTTTCAGATCCGGGCAAATATGACCGTAAGTGCATGGTTGTGTCTGTTTTGAGATATTCATCAGGAGTTCCATGACCTGATGACCGGAGCGTGCGTGCCATGGCCAGTTTCTCTACCACCTCGGGAAGCTCGCGTTCCGGCGTCGCAGGCTGGTTCTCGCTCTGTGGGCGGTGGTGATCACCGCGGTGGTGGCCGGTCTCGGCGTGGCCGGTGAGGACACCGATGACACGTTCACGATTCCCGGGTCGGAGTCCCAGCGGGCGCTCGACACACTCAATCGGGTGTATCCGGCGGCCGGTGGTACCAACGCGCAGATCGTGTTCACCGCCCCGGCGGGGGAGCGGGTCACCGCGCAGAAGTACCAGGCGGGGATCGCCGCGACGCTCAAGGAGGCCGCGGCCGCCCCGCAGGTCGCCGGGGTCCTCTCGCCCGAGCAGACCCGGGCCGTGTCCAAGGACGGCCGCGCGGCCCTCGCACAGGTCCAGTACACCGTCTCCAACGCGGACCTCGAGGACGGGTCGCTGGACTCTCTCGAGGATACGATCGCCGCGGCCGAGAAGGCCGGGCTCGTAGTGTCGGTGGGCGGTCAGGCGTACAACAGCACCGGTGTCGACATCAGCGCCAAGGAAGGCGTCGGTGTCGTCATCGCCCTGGTCATCCTGGTGATCACGTTCGGATCGCTGCTCGCGGCCGGGATGCCGGTGCTCACCGCCGTCATCGGCGTCGTGGTCGGCGCCGGCGGGCTGCTCCTGGTGAGCCATCTGACCGCGATCTCCTCCACGGCGCTGACCCTGACGGTCATGCTGGGCCTCGCGGTCGGCATCGACTACACGCTGTTCATCCTGTCCCGCCACCGCGACCAGCTCAATGCAGGGATGACGCCCGAGGACTCTGCGGCCCGCGCGATCGGAACCTCCGGCAGCGCGGTCGCCTTCGCGGCGCTCACCGTGATCATCGCCATGGTCGGACTCTCCGTCGTCGGCATTCCCTTCCTGACCGTGATGGGGCTGGCCGGTGCGGGAGGCGTGGCGAGCGCCGCACTCGTCGCCCTCACCCTGCTGCCCGCGCTCCTTGGATTCGCGGGTGAGCGGCTGCGATCCAAGCCGAAGAAGACATCCGGGCCGGGCGACCCGGCGGAGCCGAAGCCGAAGCCGACGCTGGGCGCCCGGTGGGTGCGGACGGTGACCCGTATCCCTGCCCTCACCGTCGTCCTGGTGACAGCCGGGCTCCTGGTCGTCGCCTGGCCCGCCCGCGACCTGCACCTGGCCCTGCCCGACAACGGCAGCGCCGCGAAGTCCACCACCCAGCGCGAGACCTACGACACCATCACCAAGGAGTTCGGCCCCGGCCTCAACGGCCCGCTGCTGCTCCTGTTGAACACCGGCGGCGCCGAGGCGTTGTCCGCCCAGGAGCTCACCGGGCAACTGGACACCGTGCGCCAGGCCCTGGCCGCCACCAAGGGTGTCGCCCTCGCCTCGGCGGCCCAGCAGCTCAATCCCGAGTACGCGCTGATGACCGTGGTGCCGACCACCGGCTCCGGGGACGAGGCCACCAGCGACCTGGTCAAGGCGCTGCGGGCCAAGGAGTCCTCGGTCCGGTCCGGCACCGGGATCTCGTACCAGGTCACCGGGCAGACCGCCGTCAACGTCGACGTGTCCCAGAAGCTCAGCGACTCGCTGCTGACCTTCGCGATCGTGGTCGTGGGCCTGTGCCTGCTGATCCTGCTGCTGGTCTTCCGCTCCCTCGTGGTCCCGGTCAAGGCGACGGTCGGGTTTCTGCTCTCCGTCGCGGCCGCCTTCGGCGCGGTGGTCGTGGTCTTCCAGTGGGGCTGGGCCGCGGACTTCATCGGCGTCACGAAGACCGGGCCGGTGGTGTCCTTCCTGCCGATCATCCTCATGGCCGTGCTCTTCGGACTGGCCATGGACTACGAGGTGTTCGTCGTCTCCAGCATCCACGAGGAGTACGCACACGGCGGTGACGCCCGCCGGGCCGTCCTGCAGGGCTCGCCCCTGGCATTCCGGGTGGTCACCGCCGCCGCGTTGATCATGGTGGCGGTCTTCGCCGGCTTCGTCACGATGCAGGACGCCATCGTGAAACCGATCGCCTTCGCCCTGGCCTTCGGGGTGCTGGTCGACGCCTTCCTGATCCGGATGACGTTCGTGCCCGCCGTGCTCATGTGGGTCGGCCAGGGCGGGTGGTGGCTGCCGCGATGGCTGCAGAAGATCCTGCCGAACGTCGACATCGAAGGACGCGATCTGCCCAAGCCGGCGACACGGCCGTAGGACCGAGGGCAGGGCGACCGCTGTCCGAGGTCGAGCCGGTCTGGCCCCTACGCCTCTGCGCGGCTGGTGTTCCGCCCGTAGAGGGAGGCAGCGCCCCGGGGCAGCCGCTCGTGGTGCTCCGCTGGGGATGCTGTGGAGCATCTCCAGCGGAGTCTGTCGGTCACTGCCCGGCGACGGCAGGGGTGCTGTGCTTCCTGGCCAGCCCCTTGAGGTCGTAGCCACGAGTGCCCAGCGCCCCGACGAGGAGGCCGAGGGCGAGTGCGATCACTGCGGCCGACACGGCCCGCGTCAGCCCTGAATCCGAGGTGGCGCCGAAGTACAGGATCGAGCGCGTACCCAGATAGATCTGGTGCATGGGTTCGAACGAGCTGAGGAAGCGGATGAAGGGGGGCATGGCTTCCAGCGGTGTCGTACCGCCGGAGCTGGGGATCGAGAGCACGATGAAGAGGAAGAGGTTGACCACCATGCCCAGACCGCCCAGCAGGGCGAGAATCGCCTGGGCAACCACCGCGACGGCCGTGATGCTCAGGACGCTGAACAGCCACAGCTCCCAGGGATGGTCCAGCGGCATGCCGATCCAGTCCGCGATCCCCAGATAGACGCTGCTGACGAGCACCGCGATCCCCGTCATGATTCCCCACTTCAGAACAAGGGTGGCCAGGCGGCTGCGACCCGAGTGGGGTTCCATGCGGTAGAGCGGACCGATCTCCGACGGAGTGAAACCGAGCTGGGAGTCGACGAGGCTGGTGGCGATCATGGAGCCCGTGAACCCGGCCAGCGCCAGCAGGAGGGCGTAGTAGAAGGCCGAGAGGCCGCCGCCGGTCCCGTCGGGAACCTCCTTGAACGGCGTGACGTGCACCAGCATCGGTTCGGAGAGAACGATGCGTGCCGTTCCCGTGATGGACTGGCTGCCGGATGCCGCCTCGTCCCCGGCCTGTGTCGCAGTGGCGAGCAGTTGCTCGCCCACGGTCTGGTTCGCCTCGGCCAGCGCCTGAGAAGCGAAGGAATTGACGACGGACGTGCTGGAAGTGTTCGCGAGGGGATTGGTGTACACGGTGACTGCGGGCTGCTGCGCGGCCCCACCGGTCGCCGCGCTCTCCGTGAGAGTCACCAGCCTTTCGCTCAGGTCCGAGGGCAGAACGATCGCGCCGTAGAGCTTCCCCTTGCCCATGTCCTCCTCCGCTGTGGCCAGGCTCACGTAGCGGAGATCGAACTTGTCGCCGTCGACCCCCTCGCGCAGGCTGTCGGAGATCTGCTGGCCGATGTTGATGTGCTGCCCCGACGGGCTGGTGGCTCCGGCATCGGCGTTGACGACCGCTACGGGAAAGCCGTTGAGGTCTTTGGAGGAGTTGACCGTCGACCCCAGATACAACGCTGCCAGGGCAGCCATGACCACGGTGACGATGACTGCCGGGGTCAGCCACAACCGCGGCCCCAGCCTGCTTCCTGCGGGCTTGTTGTCGTTCGGCATGGTGCGCACTCCCTGGGTGACCGTTTCGGTTACTACGTGACCAGAATGGTCACCCTTCTTCGTGAAGTCAAACGCAAGGGTGAGCAGCGTGGAGATGGGAGTGCCCCCACTGAGCACGGACCGTGGTGCCGGGGCTACGACCTGTTCCGTCGGTGGCAGCGCAACGGCACCTGGCGGCGGATCCTCACCCGGCTCCGGTCCCCGGCGACGCGAAGGGTGGGATCACGTGGGATCTGGGCGTCGACTCCACGGTCTGCCGTGTCCACCAGCACGCGGCAGGAGTCCGCAAACAGGGCGGCCCGCAGAAGGAACCACCGGGCGGCATCTTCACCGAGCCCTGTGACCACGGGGCTGGGACGGTTGCACGGCGGGTTCACCGCCAAGCTCCACCTGGCCGTCGAGCAGGGCGCCGCTTACCGTGCACGAGCTCGTCAGAAGCAGAGTGCTCCTTCTGGCAGATCCCGTTCGGCAGTGAGTGGCAGCTCCAAAGCGGTGAGCATGTCCCGGTATCGCTCGGCCAGTTGGGAAGGGCGCTTTCTGCTGAACACCACCAGCTCCCGGAAACAGCCGGGTCCGATCCGCCGGGCGTGCCTCGACCAGCGCAGCGGCACCGCGTTCTCCGGCGTCACCGTCACGCCGATTCCCTCGACCGCGAACAGCAGCGCTGCGGAGACCTGGCCCGTGCGTGCGACGGCGCGCGGGGTGAACCCGAGGTGCCGTGTCAGGCGGTCCACCACTTCGCTCATGCCCTGTTCCTGCTCGTAGAGCACCCAGTCGGCAGCGGCCAGTTCGGCGGGATCGGCCGATGCCCCCGCCGGGTATTCGGCCGAGCCGGTCACCACCATCTCCTCGTATCCCAGGGAGACGACGGGCCCCTCCCACGGGTCGGGCCGTGGGCCGACCGCGATGTCGCCCTGGCCACTGCGCATGGCCTCCTCGAGGTCCCGGCGGTGGGAGTAGTCGTGCAGTCTCAGCACGGTGGAGGGGTACGTCGAGTGCCAGCGCGCCGCGGACGGCGGCAGGATCCCCGAGGCGACGGACCGCACGGTCAGGACGTGGACATCGCCCTGACGGCCCTCCACCACCTCGCGCACCGAGTCCTGCGCGTCCTGAACCGCGCGGACGACGTTCTGTGCTCGGGGAAGGAAGGCACGGCCCGCGGGAGTCAGCGTCACCCCTTGCCGGCCGCGCTCCAGCAGGACCGCGCCCAGCTCCTTCTCCAAGGCCCCGATCTGCTGGGACAGCGAAGGCTGCGTGACATAGAGTCGCGCAGCCGCTCCACTGAAGGAGCCCGCCTCCCAGACCGCGAGGAAGTACTCCAGCTGACGTAGCTGCATGTGACCAAGTTACTCGGCCGAGCGCTGCCCAGTGCTTGCGCTGTGACCACGAATCCGGTGCTTCTCAGGACCTGCGGCATGGCGCGCAGCTCGCGTCGGCGGGGATGCGCCGAGGGGTGTCATCTGCGCGTCATGCCGTAAGCGCGACCCTGCTGTCCTTGCGGGTGAGCCGGGACAGCAAGTAGTCGACCTCGGTGCGGGCACGAGCCGAGAGCACGGACCCGGGCTTGCGCTGGGTGTCGGAGGCCAGGATTCCGCGGCGCTTCATGACGTACTTGCGCACGGCCAGGCCGATGCCCGGCTGCTGTTCGTAGCGCAGCAGGGGCAGATGGGCGTCGAAGAGGTCATGGGCGGCGTCACGGTCGCCGGCCGCGGTGTGGCGCACCACGTCGACGAGGAGCTCGGGAACGCAGTAGCCCGTCATCGCTCCGTCAGCTCCGCGTTCGGTCTCGAAGTCCAGGAAGAGGCCGCCGTTTCCGCACAGGATCGACAGGCGGGGCATCACTCCGTCGGCTTCGAGTTGCCGCAGTGCGCTGATCTTCTCCAAGCCTGGCCAGTCCTCGTGCTTGAGCATCACGCATCCCGGCGCGGCGTTCGCGATGCGGGCGATGACGGCAGGGGACATGACGACGGAGAACGACAGCGGATAGTCCTGGATCACGAACGGCACGTCCGCGCCGATGGCACCCGCCGCTCCCTCGTAGTAGCTCACGATCTGGTCCTCGGTCCGCAGCGTGTTCGGCGGGGCGATCATGACGCCCTCGGCGCCGGCTGACATGACGTCAACCGCGAGAGCCCGCATAGCGGCGTAACCGGGCGCGGAGACGCCCACGACGACCGGCAGGTCGGTTCGCTTGATGACGTGTTGGACGATGCGCACGCTTTCCTCGTGGGACAGCTTGGGTGCTTCGCCCATCTGCCCCAGGAGGGTCAGTCCGGTGACGCCGGCGTCTTGGTAGAAGTCGACGAGTCGGCTGAGCGAGTCGACATCGACGGCGCCTTCCTCGTCGAAAGGCGTGGGTGCGATGGCGAAAACACCATGGGTGGTGCGGTCCAGCGGTGCCATTGTTCTGCCTCCTCAGAAGTCCGATGCCTGTTTCAGAGACTGGTGATGAGTCCGCCGTCGACGCGAAGGACCGAGCCCGTGATGTAAGAAGCATGGGCGCTTGCGAGGAAGGCGACGGCGGCGGCGTATTCCCGCGGTTCGCCGTAGCGGCCCACAGGGATCGAGGCGACGCTCTCGGCGGACGTCTCCGCGACGGACCTGCCCTCCCGGTCGGCCCTGGCCTGGTCGAGGAACGTGGTCCGCTGAGTGCCGATTCGTCCCGGAACGACCACGTTGCAGGTGACACCCTCGGCCGCGACTTCCCGGGCCAGCGTCTTGGACCAGCCGAGCAGGCTGCCCCGCAGGGCGTTCGACAGCCCCAGGTTGGGGATGGGGGCGATCACCCCCGAGCTGGTACTGGTGATGATCCTGCCCCAGCCGCGGCTCTGCATCAGCGGCACGACCCTGTCTGTGATCGCGATGACGGACAGCACCATGGACTGGAAGTGCCTCAGCCAGAGTTCAGGGTCCTGCCCCGCAACCGGCGAGGGCGGCGGCCCTCCCGTGTTGTTGACCAGGATGTCCACGGGACCGAGGGCCCCTTCGACTGCCGCGACGTGCTGGTCGATCGCGCCCAGGTCCGCGAGATCCCATTCCAGGGGCACGGCCTTCCCGCCCGCTCCGGCCACCGCCTCGGCGGTGCGCTCGGCGGCCTGTGGGCTGATGTCCGCGACGGCGACAGCGGCGCCTTCCGCGGCGAGAGTCTGGGCGATCGCTCCGCCGAGACCCCCACCCCCGCCCAGTACGAGCGCGGTCTTGCCCGAAATTCCCAGATCCACAGCTTCGCTCCTTGGGCGGTGGCCCCGTTCGTCGTTTCCAAAGGACACTGCCACGAGGCCGCGAAGGGACTCCAATAGGAATCTCCCGCGGCATGCATAAGGGATCCCTATGCGCCGCGCATAGGGAAGAGGCGTTCCCGGCGTGCAGGATGAGATGGGGAACAGGGCCGTTTCGGCCCGTCGATTCCCGACACATGTTCACGGATGCATGTCATGGCCCGTAACTGGAGGCCCTTATGTTCTTGCCCGAAACCATGCAGGCCGCGGTCCTCGCCGAGCCCGGCGCCCTCGCCGTCACGACGCTGCCCGTGCCGCAGGTGGGACCGGAAGACGTTCTGGTACACGTCCGCCGAGCGTCCCTGTGCGGAACGGACTTGAAGATCCGCAGCCGGCACTTCTTCAAGGACGGCGGCCCGGCCGCTGGCGAGTTCGTACCCGGCCACGAGTACGCCGGCGTCGTTGCCACGGTGGGAAGCGCCGTGGACGAATTCCGGGTCGGCGACCGGGTGGTGACGGAAGCCCACCGCGGCTGCATGCGCTGTGCCAACTGCCTGGCCGGGGCCTATACGGACTGCCTCAACTACGGCCTGCGGCACACCGGGCACCGCGTGCAGGGCATGACCGTCAACGGGGGCTTCGCCCAGTACGCGCTCAACCATGTGGCGACCCTCCACCGGTTGCCGGACACCGTGGACTTCGACGCCGCGGTCGTCCTCACCACCGTGGGCACCGTGATGCACGCCTTCGACGTGCTCGACACCCTGCTCGTCGGATCCACGGTCGCTGTGATCGGCCCCGGACCGATAGGTCTGCTCGCGGTACAGGTCGCACGTGAACTCGGGGCCAGGACCGTCGCCCTGGCCGGTACGCGGGAAGCCAGGCTTGCCATCGGCAAGTCCTTCGGCGCGGACCTGGTCGTCAACTCCCGGGAGGAGGACGCCGTGGCGGCAGTCCGGGAGGCAACGGACGGGATCGGCGCCGACATCGTCCTGGAGTGCTCCGGCGCCCCGAGTGCGGTGGACGACGCGCTGCGTATGGCCAAGCGGTCCGGGAAGATCGTCCTGGTCGGCTTCTTCGAAGAGCCGGTACGGGCCGACCTCAACCACGCCGTGATGAACGGCATCTCGATCCGGACGGTCCGCGGCGAGGGCACTGGTTCGCTGGCCCGCGCCGTGGGTCTGGCCGCGCGGGGCCGGCTGCGCACCGCGGAGTTGGTCACTCACCATTTCGGGCTGCCCGACGTCGCCGAGGCGTTCGACACCTACGCCGAGCGCCGGGGCAACGCCATCAAGGTCATGCTGGACATCTCCGAGGACCCGGAGCCCACCAGTGACCGGTAGCGGAGAGGGCACTGTGCCCGACGCCTTGGCAGCCGGGCGGGAGAAGGCGGCGGCCGCCATGGCCGATGCCGCCACCGCCTGGCTGGAGAGCCTCAGTGAGGACCAACTCCCGCTCGCCGCCCACGGATCCCCGCTCCAGCCGGATGCGGAGGCCGAGCGGCTGCGCTGGTTCTACACCCCCACCGACCACGGCGGGCTCGCCGTCCGGGACCAGAACGCCCGCCAACAGAGCCTGGCCATGCGGCTGGTGGCCACTGGACTGTCCGTCCCGGGCTACGCCACGGTCACCACTGTGATGGGACTGGAGAACGTCCTGGACCAGTTGGAAGGGTGGCGGGTCCACTGGGGCCGGCAGCGCGGACGGGACCCCGGCCTGTACTGGCTGAGGATCTTCGGCCGCCCCGGCGACCGTGTCTGGGCATGGCGGTTCGGCGGCCACCACATCTCCCTGAACAACCTCGTCGTCGCCGGCCGGCTCGTCTCCACGACCCCCTGCTTCATCGGTGCCGACCCGGCCACGACCGACCTGATCGGAGGCACCCTGCGGCCCTTGCAAGGCCCTGAGGAGACGGCCCGTCAACTGGTCCGCAGCCTGGACACGGGCCAACTCCAAGGTGCCCTGCTCCACCCGTCCGCGGTCTCGGACATCGTCTCCGGCAACCGCCCACGCGTCGCACACGGCGACACGATGATGCACATGCAGGACCTGTGGCGCGGCCGGTTCGCCGACCCTGAGCTGGACCGGCTCGTCGACGACATCGACCGCCGGGCGGAAGCGGGCAGCGGATACACCGAGAACGATCACGCGCGCGTGGCCATCACGATTCCCCCCCAAGGCATCAGCGGTCGCGACCTGAACAACGAGCAGCGGCACCTGTTGCGCCGGCTCGTCACCCTTTACACCGGACGGGCACCCGAGTTCCTCGCAGACGCCTACGACACCCACTACGCCTCTGACACCGTCCTCGACGCGGTGCATTTCGGCTGGGCGGGCAGCACGGACGCCGGAGAACCGCACTACTACCGGGTGCAGGACCCTCGCGTCCTCATCGAGTACGACAACACCCAGCGGGACGCCAACCACGCCCACTCGGTGTGGCGTGACCTGACCTCCGATTTCGGACTGGACGTACTCGCCGAACACCGCGCACACTTCGCACACGAGTAGGGCCTGCTCGGGGAACGCCGTACACACCTGACCGCCGGTTTTCCCGGCGGTCAGGTACGGGCGGCAAGCCTGCCTTCGACGCCGTCGAGAAGCGACCGCAGTCCGAAGGACACATACGGGCGAGGGGTGTCTGCGAGGGCGGCGCCGATCGCGAACGTGACGACGCTCTGGGCGGCATGTTCGGCAGCCCGCCTGCTGAGGCCGGACGCCTCGCAGACCGCGAGCAGGTGCTCGTCATGGCGTTCCCTTGCCGGGCCGTCGAGAGGCTGGATGGTCATGGCGGCCAG
The DNA here is from genome assembly GCF_042954805.1 of Streptomyces sp. NPDC012637. NCBI lineage: Bacteria > Bacillati > Actinomycetota > Actinomycetes > Kitasatosporales > Streptomycetaceae > Streptomyces > Streptomyces sp. NPDC012637. The sequence goes on along the minus strand of NZ_JBIBDS010000001.1, from coordinate 282,924 downwards.
CAGCCAGGGGTGCCTGAGAAGCAGCGAACGCAGGTTGTCGGCCATGGCCAGGAGGGCCGGACGCCATTCGCCGCCGTCGAGAGCGGGGAGAGGTGTCTGTCCCCACACGGTGTCAGCGGCCAGCAGGAGCAGGTCGTGTCGGCTCTTGATGTGCCAGTACAGCGCCGCCGCGGTGATGCCGAGACGGCCGGCGAGTCTTCGCATGGTCAGACTCTCGATGCCGCCCTCGTCCAGAAGGGCGATGGCCGCCTGGATGATCTGCTCCTGGTGCAGGGCGCCGCGGGGCATACCCGCGGTAGGCGGCATAGGGCTGCTCACGGGACCTTCTTGCTGGGGGAACGAGGCCGCGGTGTTCGGCTCTGAGGGTGTGTGGCCATCGCGCCGACGAGGACGGGGTGCCGTGCGCGTCGGCGCGCGGTTCACGCGTGGGGCCGTTGCGGTAGGTCAGCCGGGAGAGCCCGCGGGCCGGATGCTGCGCAGCAGCCGTTCTCCGGACTCGCGTAGCCGGTCCTTGACCTCGGGGAGGCCGGATGCGAGCAGGACGTGGTCGCGTTTGCGCCAGGTGCCGGCGACCATCACGGCTTCGATGTTGGCGATGTCGGCGTGCAGGACCGTGGCGATGGGGTCGTGCGCCGGCCACAGGTTGAGCGCCCGGGCGTCGACGGCGACCAGGTCGGCCTGCATGCCCACCTCGATCCGGCCCACTCTGTCCGCCAGGCCCAGTGCCTTCGCGCCTTCGACCGTGGCCCAGGCAAGCGCCTGTTTGCTGGTGACGGACGGTGTGTTGGCGTACGTGCCGGTCGTCTGCCGGTGGTGGGCGTGGTCCAGGCTGCGCTGGTGGGCCAGGGCGATCCGGGCGGCGGTGAGGACCGTGCCGGGTACGGCGGTGTCGATGTCGGTGCCCAGGGAGGGTGCCGCGTCCAGGCTCAGCAGGGATCCGGTGATGGGTGTGCCGTGTCCCTGGCCCAGTTCGTTCTCCGGGGTGGTGGTGAAGGTGACGCCCGCTTCGGCGAGCGTCTTGATCCAGTCGGCGGGCAGGCCGACTCCGTGCACGATGTTGGTCAGGGGGCTGAACAGCCCGGCGTTGCGCACGGCTTCCCAGCCGGGTGAGGGTTCGCCGCCGCTCTGGTGCATCGAGACGACGAGGCCGCGTTCCGCGCCGGCCTGGAAGTCGGCCACCGCGGTCTCGGGGGATGAGTACTGCGGCCCCTGGAGTGCCATGCCCAGGGTGAGGAGGGCGTGGTCGCGGACGGGTCCGTCGAGAAGCCGGTCGATCTCGGCGAGCGGGTGGGGTGTGTCCGGTGAGCGGTAGGGCGTGCCGTGGAGGAAGACGGCGCGGATCCCGGCCTGGACCAGTCCCTCCACGGCCGCGTCGGCGTGTTCGGGCGACAGGGCGTTGTGACACCAGTCGCCGAGGGTGGTGGTACCGCAGTTGATCTGGTTCAGGGCGCCGGCGAGACTGCTGACGTGCATGTCGGCCGGGGTGTAGTGCCCGACGCACGCGCCGTGCAGGTGGGTGAGGTACTCCATCAGCGTCCAGTCGGCGCCTGCGGAGCGCAACGCGGTCTGCCAGGTGTGCAGATGGGCGTTGACCAGGCCGGGGATGAGGACGCGGCCGGAGAAGTCGACGACCTCGGCGTCGGGCGCCTCGATGGTTTCGCCGACGGCTGCGATGGTGTCGCCGTCGACGAGGATGTCGACATGTTCGGCGTCCGGCCGGTCCGGCGTCATCGTGATGACGTGCGCCCCTCGCAGCAGTATGCGGCTCATTCAGCGTCCCCCGAACCGGGGGAGGTGTGGCTCTGCTGGGACATGGTGCGGCTCCTTGTTGCTTATGGCGTCATTGCCCGCGCGGCGGATTGTGTGGTGGTGAGGAAGTCCCGAGTGGCGATGTGCCCGATGTAGCCGTCGGGACGGATCAGCAGCAGAGTGTCGCCGGTCAGGCCGTAGGCACTCCGCAGCGTGTTCTCGGGGTCGGAGAAGGTGCGGCCCTCGCCCGCGGCCGATCCGTCGGTGAGCCGCTTCAGCGGGGCACCCGTCGTCGGCCAGTCGAGGAGTTCGAGGTCCCGGGTGGCGCCGGGGCCGTAGGCGATGGCGGTGAAGTGCGGTCCCTGGAAGAGGTGGAACAGGCGGGTCTCGGCGCCGTCGGCGCCGAGCAGTCGGGCGTCCGGGGCGCGGTCGCCCACGTGCAGCGTGCTGGTCTCGCCACTGTCGCCGTCGGTGGGGGCGAGCGGGCCGCCGTAGTAGGTCAGGGCGAGCTGCTGCTCGTCCTTGCCGCGCTTCATGCTGGAGGGGTCCAGCTTGGCGATGCCGCCCCACTTCTCCGTGGACAGTCCCAGGACCCGGGCGGCGATCGGCTGTCGCTCGGCCTCGTAGGTGGCAAGGAGGGCGGGGTCGGCTCCGGCGAGGACCTGGCCGAGCTTCCAGCCGAGGTTGTAGCCGTCCTGCATGCCGGTGTTCAAGCCCTGGGCACCGGCGGGGGTGTGGACGTGCGCGGCGTCGCCGACGAGGAAGACCCGTCCGCGGCCGTAGTGCTCCGCGAGACGGATGTTGGGCCGGAACACGGACGTCCAGTGGATCTCGTGCAGCCGGATGCGCCGGTTGCGGGTGTGGGAGTGGATCCGGTCGACGATGGCGCCGATCTCCTGGGGCGGCTTCTCGTCGGGCGTGAGACGGATCATCCACTGGAACATGTCGCTGCCGGGGAGCGGGCAGGCGCCGATGAGCTTGCCTCCGAGGCCGGGCCACATGTGCCATCGGTTGCGGGCCAGGCCACTGACGGAGGCGTCCACGATCAGCACGCGGTCGGCCTCGTCCGTCGTTCCGACGAAACCGATGTCGAGCTGCTTGCGCACCGCGCTGGAGCCGCCGTCGGCTCCGACGGCGTAGCGGGCGACGATCTCCTCGGCCCCGTCCGCGCCCACGACCTTGGCGACCACCGTGCCCTCGTCCTGCGTCAGCTCGGTCAGTTCCTTGCCGAACTCGACCTGGCGGCCGAGCTCATTGAGCCGGGCGTGCAGGGCGCGGTCCGTGCGGAACTGCGGGATCAGCCAGGTGTTCGGGTAGGGGACGTCCGGGGTCGCCTCTCTGTGGGGGAACATCTTCCACGGCACGCTGAGGGGTCCCGCATGGAGCCCGAGCTTGGGATAGGTGTCTCCGCCGGCCAGTACGTCGTCGAGAGCGCCGAGGTCTTCGAGGACTTCGAGGCTGCGGGGCTGGATGCCCTTGGCGCGTGAGCCGTCGAAGGCGTGGGGGGACCGGTCGACGATCCGGACGTCGAGTCCGCGGCGTACGAGGTCGATCGCCAGGGCGGAGCCCGAGGGGCCGGCGCCGATGATCAAGACGTCGATGGGCTGCGGGTTGCTCATGGGTCGAGCCTTTCGGTGTGCGCGGACACGAACGAGACGAGCTGTTCGGCGACGTTGCGGGGCCGTTCGTAGGGGGCCATGTGCCCGCATTTGTCAATCACGTGATGCTTCTGAGGCTTGAGCAGGGCGCGTGCTGTGTCGATGTGCGCCGGCGGGGTGACGTTGTCCTCGTCGCCCCACAGCAGCAGCGTCGGAATGCCCAGTGCTCCCGTGCGTCGGAAGAGGTCGTCCCGGCCGGCGAACGGCAGGTGCTGGAGGGTGTCGAAGACCGCGTACAGCGAGCCCTCGAAGCGGAAGGCGTCGAGGACCATCTCGGTCAGTTTCGCGCCGCGTTCGGGGTCGCGGACGTTGTGCCCGAGGTGCCCCTGGAGCAGTTGGAAGCCGCGACGGCGGGCGACCACTCTGGCCAGCACATCGCTGCGCAGCAGCCGGTCGGGGGAGGTCAGTTGCGGTTTCGCGAGCCCGGCGGGCCCGACGATGGTGAGCGTGGATACCCGCGAGCGGTACTGAGCGGCGTACGTCATGGCGACGAGGGCGCCCATGGAGGTGCCGACCAGGTGCAGGGGCCGTGCCGTCAGGCCGAGCCGGTCCGTCAGCTCGGCCAGCTGCCGGGTGAATAGCGTCTCGTCGTACCGTGCCCGCACCCGGTCGGAGTAGCCGCGGCCGTAGGCGCTGCAGGTCAGGGTCCGCAGTCCGCGGGCGTGCAGCTCGGCGACGAGGCCGTCCCAGTAGAACAGCGGGATGGTCAGACCACCCGCCATGAGGACCACGTCCCCGTCCGCGGGCCCCGTCAGCTCGTAGTGGGTGACACCGTCGGACAGCTCGACGAAACTTCCGCGCAGCGCCTTGCGCGAGTCGGCGGTGAGCTTGCGGTCCTCGCCCGGGGCGACGAAGTACTTCATGGAACGGGCCTCCTTGCCGTCAGTTCGCGGGGGTGTCGGCGCTGGAGCCGAGGAACGTCGCGATCGCGTCCGCGACCCACTGCGGTTCCTCCTCCGGCAGCAGATGTCCGCCGTGGGGGTGGACGAGCTCTTGGGCGCCGGGGATGTCGCGGGTGAAATGCTGGCCGTCGATGGCCGCGCTGCGCAGCACCAGCGTGGGGACCGTGATGCGGGGGATCTGTGCGCTGCGGTCCGGCTGGTCGGTGTTGCAGAAGTCGACGAAGGCCGAGCGGTTACCGGGGCGGCTCATGAGCTGATGGGCGCGGTCCACCATGGCGTCGTCCACGATCCGCGCATGCGGCCCGACGGCCTCGCGCAGGCTGCGTTCGATCGCCCCGCGCGGCATCACCCGCCTCAGCAGGGGCCGCACCAGCGGGTTGCGCGCCAGGCGCATCCCCGCGGGCACGGTCTTCTCCGGGTAGCCGGTGGCGTTGACCAGCACCAGGCCGGTCAGCCGCTCCGGATGATCCAGCGCGACGTTCCAGGCGATGTTGCCGCCCAGGGAATTGCCGGCCACCGCGTAGCGCGGCACGCCCAGCGCCTCCAGGAAGCCCGCCACCGTCGCGGCGTACGCCGGGACGCGGTAGTCACGGTCCGTGCGCGGGCCCGTCAGACCGAACGCCGGCAGGTCGGGACGGATGACGTCGAACGCATCCGACAGCAGGTCCGTCACGGGGTCGAAGTGCTGCAGGGACGAGGCACTGCCGTGCAGCAGTACGAGTGCCGGGCCGTGCCCAGCGCGCTTGTAGTGGATCCGCAGGCCGTCCACCTCGACGAACCGGGAGTCGGACTGGGGCTCGGACCAGATATCCATAATGGATACACTGTTGCCGATAAGCAGTCGTGTCAAGAGGAAGCCCTCACGTGTTACGACCATGGTGTCTTGACCGAGGAGATGATCAGCTGATGCGCCGCGCCGCCGGTCGTGCGTCGGCCCCGCCGGACCGGATCGTCGCCATGGTGCTCTGGATCGCCGATGAGGAGAGAGGGAAGGCGATCAGGGCGGTGCCGCAGATGTGTCCGCGCTTGAGTGTGAAGTCGTCCCCGCCCCCAACAATCGCGGCTTCGCTCCGGCGGGTCGGGCTGCCCGGCGCAGCCATGCGAGGCGGCCCGTGGTGGGGTGAACTGGCTTGCGGTGAATTCCGCGGGACGTCATGGGGGCGGGTCCTTCGGCGTATCTTGTCGGCACTTCCCCCACGTAGTTGTGCTGCGGTCTACCGACCGTGCATCTATGCGTCGCCCTCGTTGTGCAGTGAGCAGCGTCATGATGCGGAGATGGTGCTTCCGATCGAGGAATTGAAGCTTAACGGGCACGCCGAGGAGGTGCAGTGGTGCGGTTAGCTCGGCAGGCAACGTTCACGGATGGAGTAGGTGTTTAGTCTGCGTGGGTGGGGGGTGTGTTGTGGGCCGGCGGGCATGACTCCAATATGGCCGTCGGAGCACTGGCGTGGGTCATGACGTGTGAGTCGGCTTCCGTAACGCACGAGGTCGAGCCGTGGGAGGACGGTGGTGGGTCCACCATTGCAGTGGCCGGGTACCTACTGCTTCTCCCCGCGCCCGCGACTCCTATCACCACCCTGTGCCCCGCTGATCTGGCGCTGCCGGTCAGGGCGCTTCCCATGGACGTTCGGGAGAGTGGCAACTCGCACGGGCCAAGCAGCACGGCCTTCCGCTGCGCAGCCTGCGGGCAGGTCCCCAGTCGGGGGGCCGCGCCCGTCTGGCGCATCGCCGTGGTGGTGACGCACGTATGACGCATCAGAGGCTCCGGAAGGCTGGATTTCGCCCTCGAAATCGCCGCTGACCTGCACGTTTCCTGGACTGGCTCAAGCCGCACGCCTTTCCGATGACGCACCACGTGAAGTGCATCTCGACGACGGAGAAGAACTCCCAACGGGCTATGGCGGCTACGCGGCACCCAGGGGGTATTTCAACGAATTCAACCCCTTCATGGCCTACCCGGGCGTCTTCTATCCGGACGACGGGCGGATCCTGTGGGCCATGCACGTCGCTGCAGGCACCGGCGGACTGATCAGGATGTACTCCGAGAGGCGCATCGCCGGCGACGTCCCCGTGGAACAAGCGTTGGGCCGCGGCGAGAACGATGCCCGCTATAACGACGAGGTCCGCAACGCCCTCCTGTATGCGTAGACCACCCACTGGGCGATGTATGCCGTCCGTCAGGTCGCCGAGGACGCCGGCCGCGACCCCGACGCCCTCGCCATCTGCGTCGCCGCCCCCTTATGCAACGGCCGACGCCTCACCCGCGGTCCGCGCCAACCCCCGCGAGCAGCGCCGACCATGCCGCCGAGTACGGCGAGCACTTCGCCATGGTCGCGGACAGGCTCACCGCGTGCTCAAGGGCCGGAACGGCTACGGTTCAATCAGCGCAGCCACGCCGACAACCTGGCGAACGCCTGGACGTCGAGCAGGAGGCTGGTACCCCGTCTTCCGGATCCGCTGCCCCCACCTGCAGCCGTCCAGCTCGCCTGCTTCTTTTGGTGAGGCGAAGAAGCTCATTCCTACGGTCCGGCTGGAGGCGTGTGTGTTCATGGGCCGAGCGCATGCGCAGCTGAAGCCGCCTGTGCGGAGGCCAGTTACCGCACTGGGTGATCAAGTGTGAGAAGAGCTCGTCGCCCGTGGGGATCGACTCAGAAGAAGCCGAGCTTCTTCGGCGAGTAGCTGACCAGCAGGTTCTTGGTCTGCTGGTAGTGCTCCAGCATCATCTTGTGGGTCTCGCGGCCGATGCCCGACTGCTTATAGCCTCCAAAAGCACTGTGCGCGGAGTTTGATGACATTCCGTAGGAGTGGAAGGCGGCTGACAAGGCGTGATGACGGACGCAGAGTGGCTTGATCACTGGTTGCAACGGGCTCCAGTCCTCTCAGGGGAGACCCTGGAGCGACTTATGGAGCACCTAACTGAGGGCGAGGAGGAGTGACCACCGGGTCTTTACCGCCACTCCGTCTGGCGGGGGCGAGACCCTGACCCGCTTCGACACGGCGCTGGAGCTGGGCACCACGGGCGGGGGTGGACAAAGCCAGCTCAAGTCCCGCTCGGCCTCCGAGGTCGCCGCGATGATCGAGGGCGTGCTGCGGCACTGCACGGACGTGGAGATCGACCGGCAGTACCCCGACACGCACGGCACCTCCATCGTCGGGTTCACCTTCGCCCACATGCTCGGCTTCAACCTGCTGCCCAGGCTGAAGAACGTCGGCTCGGCGCGCCTGCACCGGCCGGCGGCCGGGGAGGACGAGAAGTGGTCGAATCTGGCGCCGGTGCTGTCGACCAAGACGATCGACTGGGACCTGATCGGCCGGCAGTACGACCAGATCGTGAAGTACACCACCGTCCTGTGCCTGGGCACCGCCGAGGCCGAGCAGGTCCTGCGGCGCTTCATCCACGGCGGGCCCAAGCATTCCACCTACCGGGCGATCGAGGAACTCGGGCGGGCGGTGCGTACGGCGTTCATCTGCGACTACCTCGCCGACGCCGAGCTGCGCCGCGAGATCGACGACGGGCTCCAGGTCGTGGAGAACTGGAACTCTGCCGACCACGGCCTGTTCCACGGCAAGGACGGCGACCTGACCGGCTCCGACAAGGAGGCCCAGGAGATCTCCATGCTCGCCCTGCACCTGCTCCAGTCCGCGCTGGTGCATGCCGACACCCTGCTCGTCCAGGACATCCTGAGCGAGGAGAAGTGGCAGAAGCGGCTCACCGACGCCGACCGGCGGGCCCTCCCCGTTGTTCTGGACCCACGTGAACCCCTACGGCCGGTTCGAGCTGGATATGAACTCCCACCTCGACCTCTCCGCCGCGTCGCCCATGGTGCCCGGCTCCCGCACTGCGCCCGAGGCACAAGCAACCCGTTCGGCCGCGTACGGGGCGACGGGGTCGGCATCCGTGGAGGCCCGTACCTGCGGCGTCGCCGATGGGCGGCCGGATCGCTGACCGGGGGGCGCGGGGTCTGGCGCCCTCCCGTACGGGTGCCGAAGGACAGCCCCGCGCAAATGTCGGCCGCGTACCGCAGACGACCGGGCACGTCACGCTCGTTCAGGGCGACGGCCAGGTCTGCGGTGAGGCCCCCGGGCGCGGCGGGCTGTAGTCGGGGCGGAGCCGTCCGGAGTCTGCGGCTGCGACGCTCTCGGCGACTTGACTGGCAGATAGTTAGCCGCCATATGACTTCCCATGAGTGACGAGGATGCGAACCCCGGCGCTGCACCCACGCTCGAACAGGCGCGGAAGCAGATCGCACGGTACGGGCTTGAGGCCGACCCGCAGGCGGTGCTTGTCGCGGTGCGCTGCGATCAGAGGCTGTCCGGTGGGCCATGGATGACCCACCGGACGCACCGTAGGCGGGTCGGGGTCGTGTCAGCCCTTGGGCATGAAGGGGGCCGCGTAGCGGTCGCCGAAGGCGCCGTTCGGCAGGATCTCCTTGATCCGGGCGAGGTCGTGGCCGGTGAGCGTGACGCCGGTGGCGCCGATGTTCTCCGCCAGGCGTTCGGGGCTGCGCGTGCCGGGGATGGGGGCGATGTCGTCGCCCTGCGCGAGCAGCCAGGCAAGGGCGAGCTGGGCGGTGGTGATTCCCTCGGAAGCGGCGAGCTCGGTGAGGGCGGCGACGGCTTGGACGTTCGCGTCGAAGTTCTCGCCCTGCCAGCGCGGGTCGAGGCGGCGCCAGTCGTCCGCGGTGTATTGGCCGGCCGGCTTCATCGCTCCGGTGAGGAACCTGCGTCCCAGCGGCGCATAAGGCACGAACCCGATCCCGAGCTCGCGCACGACCGGCAGGACGGTGTCCTCGACGTGCCGCTCGAAGACGGAGTACTCGGTCTGCAGGACCGAGACCGGCTGCACGGCGTGGGCGCGGCGGATGGTCTCGGGGCCGGCCTCGGACAGACCCAAGTAGCGGACCTTGCCCGCATCGATCAGCTCCTTCACCGTCCCGGCGACCTCCTCGATCGGCACGTCCGGGTCGACGCGGTGCTGGTAGAGGACGTCGATGTGATCGGTGCCGAGGTAGCGCAGGCTGTTGTCGGCGACCTTGCGGATGTTGTCGGGCCGGCTGTTGAGACCGCCGGGGTTGGCGAGGTCGTAGCCGAACTTGGTGGCCAGCACCACCTCGTCGCGGAAGCCCTTGACGGCCTCACCGAGCAGCCGCTCGTTCGATCCGGTGCCGCCGCCGTAGACCTCGGCGGTGTCGAACAGAGTCACCCCCAGGTCGAACGCGCGGCGGATGGTGGTGATGTTCTCCTCGCGGTTGCTGGGGCCGTAGAACATCGTCATCCCCATCGTGCCCAGCCCCAGGGCGGAAGTGGTCAGGCCCTGGCGGCCGAGGACACGCGTGTGCATGGTCATCCGTGGTGCCTTCCGGATGTCTTCGTCGATTGACGTGATGGTGTCGGGCAGTGGTCAGTGGGAGGGGTAGTGGACCTGGGTGAGCTGCTCGGAGACCGACCACAGTCGACGGGCGACGTCCAGGTCCTGGGCGGCCTTGTCGGGCTGGACGACGGCGGGGTGGCCCCGGTACTCGCCGAAGCCGTCCGGGCCGATGAACTGGCCGCCCTTCACCCCGGGTGCGGTGGCCGCGTAGAGCTGGTTCCAGGCTCCCTTCTCGACGGGCTGGGCCATCAGCGGATTGGCGATCTTGGAGAAGAAGAACCGCAGGAAGCCGGTCGGGCCGCTGGACTGCAGGTTGGTGCTGGCGTAGCCCGGATGGGCCAGGACGCTGGTCACCGTCGATCCGGCTGCGCGCAGCCGCCGGTCGAGTTCCAGGCCGAACAGGGTGTTGGCGAGCTTGGACTGGGAGTAGTAGGCGCGCGGGGCGTAGCCGCGTTCGCCGTGCAGGTCGTCGAAGAAGATGGTGCCGCCGCGGTGCTCGACGGAGCTGACCGTCACCACGCGGGCGTCGCGGCCCTGGGCGGCGGACTTGTCCAGACGGCCAAGCAGCAGGCCGGTGAGCGCGAAGTGGCCGAGGTGGTTGGTGGCGAACTGCAGCTCGTAGCCCTGCGGCGTGAGCCGGTGCGGGGGCCACATGACGCCCGCGTTGTTCACCAGGACGTCCACCGGAAGGCCGTCGTCGAGGATCTCCTGTGCGAAGGCGGTCACCGAGCCCAGGTCGGACAGGTCCAGCAGGCGCAGCTCGACGCTCGCCCGCGGCTGCTCGGCCAGGAGCCGCTCCACGGCGGCGATGCCGCGACTACGGTCCCGGGCGGTCATCACGACGTGGGCGCCGTGGCGGGCCAGCTCGCGGGCCGTCTGGAAACCCAGACCGCTGTTGGCCCCGGTCACGACAGCCGTCCGGCCCTTCTGGCCGGGAACGCGGGCGCTGGTCCATTTGGTCATGGGATGAAGCTCCTCAGCAGTGCTCGACGGCTGCAAAGCGCCGTCTACGTGCGAAAACACCGGCCCGGGAGGGGGTCTCCCAGCCGCTGTCTCCCAGCCTGCTGCAGGCACGAAGAGGTATCCACGGTGCGTTTATCGTCGGTCCGGCAGTACGTGGATAACCGGAGGCGGACGTACCAAGCTGGTGATGTCAGCGACTGCGAGCCGGCCCCGCCCCGATCTGCTCGCAGTGCCCGCCGTACCGCCAGGGAGCACTGAACATGACCGACCGCCGAGAGCTGGGCCGCTTCCTGCGCGCCCGCCGCGAGGCCCTGCGCCCCGCCGACGTCGGTCTCGTCCCCGGCGGACGGCGCCGCACCCCCGGCCTGCGCCGCGAGGAAGTGGCCATGCTGGCGAACATCTCCACCGACTACTACGAACGCCTCGAACAGGCGCGCGGAGTCAACCCCTCCGAAGCCCTGATCGGCGCCCTCGCCCGCGCCCTGCGCCTGTCCACCGACGAACGCGACCACCTCTACGCCGTCGCCGGCTACCAGCCCCCACAACACCACGCTGCCGACGGCTACGCCGACCCCGGGCTGATGCACATCGTCGACGCCCTCACCGACACCCCCGCGCAGATTGTCGACGAGCTCGGCACGGTGATCGTGCAGAACGCCGCGGCCGTCGCCCTGCTGGGACCGCTGGCCAACCGTCCGGGCCGGGAGGGCAACGGCGCCTGGCTCTGGTTCACTCACCCCAGAGGCCGCAGTTTGTACCCGCAGGAGGACCACGCATCACTCGGCCGCGTCATCGTTGCCGACCTGCGCGCGGCCGTCTTCCGCCACGGCCCCCACCCGGCGGGCGAGCAACTCGTCAACGACCTGCTCGAGCGCAGCGAGGAGTTCTCCGCCATCTGGGAACTGGGCGAGGTCGCCACCGTCCGCTCCGCCCGCAAGACCCTCCTCCACCCGCACGTCGGCCGTCTCGACCTGCAGTGCGACGTCGTCCTGAGCCCCAGCACCGGCAACCGCCTCTTCCTCTACCGGCCCCAGCCCGGCACCGACGCCGCCGAACGCCTGGAATTCCTCCGCGTCCTCGGCCACCAGACCTTCACCACCTGACACCACCCGCCCAGCCCAGCCCAACCCGCCCAGGCCCCGTACGTGCGCCGACGGGGGCCCGGAATGCGCCCAAGGCGGCGGTTCGGACTCCATCGCACCCGCGAGCAGGAGCGTCCGTCAGCCTCGGCGGCCGCCACCCGACCCGCCCTTGATCACCTGAGCAGGAGGATCCCGTGTCACAACCACAGGAGCCCGACCAGCGGCACGAGAGCGCAGAAGATGACGCGCACATCATGCGCGGCATCGCTCGCCGGATGACCCCGCCGGTCGGAGCAGCCTTCACCAGTCACCTGCTCTACACCCTGGGCCTCATGCGGATCGTCGGCGAGGTCGAGGGGGCAGCCGCCGTCGACCGCGCCGGCACCGGAAAGATCCACCGCAGCGGACAAGCCCGCGCCGACGACACGATCGCCTACTTCCAGCACTGGATCCGGCACGGTGCGGCAAGCCCGCAGGCCGCCGCCTCGATCGACCGGGTCCAGCGCATGCACGTGCACTACGCCCGCAGCTACCCCTTCTCCCAAGAAACGTACGTTCACGGCATCGCACTGTTCACTCTTCTGTTCGACGAGATCCTCGCCCTCGCCGACATCAACGCCTTTACCGACAGGGAGAAAGCCGCTCAGGTCCAGCACTGGCGCGCCATCGGCGCCCGTATGAACATCCGCGACCTGCCCACCACCTGGACCGGCATGCAGCAGGCTCTCCGCGACTACGAACAATCCCCCCAGTGGTACCGCCCAACCCCCGCCGGACGACGCAGCGCCGAAGCCCTCGTCCGCCAGTTCAACCACCGCTGGCTGCCCCGCACCCTGCACCGGCTCGGCCGTGCCGTCCTGCTCTCCCTCCACCACGACCACGTCCTTGCCGTCATCGGGCAGGACCCACCGCCCGCCTACCTGGTCCGTCTGACCCGCCGTGCGCTCCGCATCGCGTACGCAGCGCAGACACGGCTCGCAACCCGTTGACGAAGGTCATGCCGCCTCACCTGGTGTCCGCGCAACGTCACAGTCCCGCGCCGGTCGAGCGTGCCCAAGGCCGCGACCAGCTCGCTGACGAGACGACCAACGCACTGGCTACTGCTGGCCATCGACAAGCTCGCCGACGAGGGCTTCGACGCCCCGAGGTCGACACCCTCTTCCGGAGGTCAACGAGGGGGCTGGCCTGGCTGCCGTTCCCAATCCGGCCCAGGTTGCCCGACTGCTTGTGGCAGTTGCTCAGCAGCGCGGGCGCGGCCCTCATGGGGAGGCGTTCTTCGTCGGCGTGGCACCGGACGGTCGTCTGTTCCGGAACCGAGCTGGCAACTACGTGGACCCGGCGGCCTATGGCATGACGTAGGCGCGGGCATGGGGGAGTACGTACTGACACGCATGGCGCTCGCTTCTTCCGAGCCGGCCAAGCGGCCCTACGATCTCCGGCACGCAGGCATCTCGTTCTGGTGGTACTCCGGGCTTGACCCGGCCGAATGCGCTCGCCGCGCGGGCCAGAGCATCGAGGTCCTGTTCCGTCACTGCGCCACGTTCCTGGACGGCGTCCGGGAGCAGGCCAACCGCCTCATCGAGCAGTCCATGGAGGAGTGGGGCCGCGTCAGCCGGGGCGAGGCGCCTGACGGGCGAAAGCCCAGGTCAGGCGCCTCTTTTTGTGCCCCTAGAAGAAGCCGAGCTTCTTCGGCGAGTACGACACCAGCAGATTCTTCGTCTGCTGGTAGTGCTCCAGCATCATCTTGTGGGTCTCTCGGCCGATGCCCGACTGCTTGTAGCCTCCGAAAGCACTGTGCGCCGGATACGCGTGGTAACAGTTCGTCCAGACCCGGCCCGCCTGGATCGCGCGGCCCGCGCGGTAGGCCGTGGTGGTGTCGCGGGTCCAGACGCCGGCGCCGAGGCCGTAGAGGGTGTCGTTGGCCGTGCGGACGGCGTCGTCGAAGTCGGTGAAGGACGTGACGGCGACGACGGGGCCGAAGATCTCCTCCTGGAAGACCCGCATGCGGTTGTCGCCCTCGAAGATCGTGGGCTGGACGTAGAAGCCACCCGCCAGGTCGCCTCCGTGCTCCACGCGCTGACCGCCCGTCAGGATCTTGGCGCCCTCCTGCTGGCCGATCTCCAGATAGGAGAGGATCTTGCCGAGCTGGTCGGCGGAGGCCTGGGCGCCGATCATGGTGTCGGTGTCCAGCGGGTGGCCGGGGACGATGGCCTCCGTGCGGGCGATCGCCGCCTCCAGGAAGTCGTGGTAGTGGCCGCGCTGGACGAGGGCGCGGGAGGGGCAGGTGCAGACCTCGCCCTGGTTGAGGGCGAACATCGTGAAGCCTTCGAGAGCCTTGTCGCGGAAGTCGTCGTCCGCCGCCGACACGTCGTCGAAGAAGATGTTCGGCGACTTGCCGCCCAGCTCCAGGGTGACCGGCTTCAGGTTCTGCGCCGCGTACCCCATGATCAGCCGGCCCGTCGTCGTCTCGCCCGTGAAGGCGATCTTCGCGACCCGCGGCGAGGAGGCGAGCGGCTTGCCGGCCTCCTCGCCGAAGCCGTTGACGATGTTGACCACCCCGGGCGGCAGCAGGTCGGCCACCAGGCTCATCCAGAAGTGGACGGAGACCGGGGTCTGTTCGGCCGGCTTCAGGACGACCGCGTTGCCCGCCGCCAGCGCCGGCGCCAGCTTCCAGACGGCCATCAGGATCGGGAAGTTCCACGGGATGATCTGCGCCACCACACCCAGAGGCTCGTGGAAGTGGTACGCGACGGTGTCCTCGTCGATCTCGCTGAGCGCACCCTCCTGGGCGCGCAGGGCGCCCGCGAAGTAGCGGAAGTGGTCGATGGCGAGCGGGATGTCGGCGGCCAGCGTCTCGCGTACCGGCTTGCCGTTCTCCCAGCTCTCGGCGACCGCCAGCGCCTCCAGCGAGGCCTCCATCCGGTCCGCGATCCGCAGCAGGACCCCGGCGCGCTCCGCCGGCGCCGTGCGGCCCCAGGCCGGCGCCGCCGCGTGTGCCGCGTCGAGCGCGCGCTCCACGTCCTCCGCCGTGCCACGGGCCACCTCCGCGAACGGACGGCCGTCGACCGGGCTCGGGTTCTGGAAGTACCGCCCGCGTGCCGGGGCGACGTACTCACCGCCGATCCAGTGGTCGTAGCGGCTCGCGTACGACATGAGCGAACCCTCGGTGCCGGGTGCGGCGTAACGGGTCATGGGCAGGGCCTCCCTCGGACCGCGCCGGCCGTCCCTGGCCGGCGTTCACCGCCGATGGTGCGCGGCCTGACGTTGCAACCCCGTTGCACCCACGCCCAGTTCGGCGTCCAGCGCCTCCAGCCGGGCCCGGACCGCCGGGGCCTGAGCGACCGGCACGGCCGAGGCGAGCGCCCGCCACACCGTCACGTCGTCCTCGCCCCACGTGCTGTACGCCCAGTCGGCGAGCAGTCCCGGATCGCCCCGGTCCACCAGCGCCGCCCGCAGTCGCCCCGCGAGCCGCTCCCTCAGCCGTACGACCCCGGGCGCCCGCGAACCGGGCAGCAGCGGCCCCGCGTAGTCCGCGAGCGCCGTCGCCACGGCACCCGAGGAGAGCCGCCGGTCCACCGTCGCGAAGTCCGCGTCCACCGCCGCCGTCAGCCGGTACGGTCGGGACGCCAGCAGCTCGGGGCCGAGCAGCCCGCGCAGCCGTGACAGCTCCGCCCGCAGGGTGACCGGCGTGACCGACTCGTCCTCGTACAGCAGCGTCAGCAACTCGTCGCCGCCCACGCCCTCCGGCCGGTGCGCGAGGACCACCAGGATCTCGCTGTGCCGCCGGCTCAGTCGCAGCCGCCGTCCCGCCGTGTGCAGCAGCGCCTCGTCGCGGCCGAGGGCCGAGAGCCGCGGCCTGCCGGGCGCCGCGGCGGGGGAGACCAGCGCGAGCTGCGACTCGGCGGCCCGCGCCACCGCCTGCACGAACGCCAGGCTGTGCGGATGCGCGAGCCCGTCACCGCCCGTGATGTCGACCGCCCCGAGCAGCCGCCCGTTGTGCGGGTCGTGCACCGGCGCCGCGGCGCACGTCCAGCGCTGCACCGGCCGCCGGAAGTGCTCGGCGGCACAGACCTGCACCGGCCGGTCGACGGCGATTGCGGTGCCCGGCGCGTTCGTCCCGGCCGCCGTCTCCGACCAGCGGGAACCGGCCACGAAGTTCATCGCGCGGGCCTTCCGCAGCGTTCCAGGATGGCCCTCCACCCACAACATCCGCCCGCCTGCGTCGCACACCGCGAGCAGATGCTCCCCGTCCCGCGCGTAAGCCCCCATCAGCTCCCGGATCATCGGCATCGCCGCAGCGAGCGGATGGGCCTCCCGCTGCCCCGCGAGTTCCTCCTCGTCCAGTTCGACCGGTGCCGCGCCGTCCGGGCTCACGAGTGCCCGCGCGGAACGCCGCCAGGACTCGGCGACCAACGGCCGGACGGGCGGGGGCACCGGCGGGAGCGCGTCTCGGGCGCCGCCGCGCGGCCCCAGCCCGGAGCTGCCGGTTAGCCCGGAGCTGCCGGATGGTTCGGAGCTTCCGGATCGGCCGGAGCTGTCGGATCGCCCGGACCCTGCAGACGCCCCGGGCCCTCCCGGCCCGCCGGGCTCTCTTGACCTGCCGGACCTTTCCGACTGTCCGGGCCCTTCCGACCGTGCGGGCCGCGCGGGCCGTTCCGATCTTTCCGGCACCTCGAAGTCCCCGGCCGTGGCTGTCTTGGCCCCAGAGGTTCCGGCCCCAGACATCCCGGCCCGGGCTGTCCCGGCCCGGGCTGTTCCTGCCCCTGCTGCTCCTGCCTCCCCGGACCACCGGCCCTGCCCGCCCGTTTCGGACTGCGCTGCCGGCAGCGCCGCTGCCGCGGTGAACTCCTCGTGCGCCCGCCGCACGGCCGCCGCCGTCCCAGGCGTCCCTGCGGCGCCCGCCGTCGCCGCCAACGCATCGCTCAACTCGGCCTCCCCGGCGGGCTCGCCCGCCTCGTCCGCCCTCGTCCGCGCTCTCCGCCTTCGTGGACGCCGTCGTGGACGTCATCGTGGTGCGCGCACGGCCCGCCGACAAGCGCCCGGACGGGCACGCATATGCGACCTGACCGGTTACCCGCCCCGTGACCGTCACGTAGAGTGGGGCCCGGGCCGTGACTGGCGCTAGAGGTGGATCACCACCAGGGAGCGGCCCGGCGGACGCGCACACCCCGCGCGACCGTGCCGCTGCCGTGCGCCTGGGCGATCAACCGGTCATCGACGACGCTCAGGAGTGGCCCATGTCCACCAGCACCGCACGCCTCATGGACGGCACCGCGCTCGCCCGCCGCACGGTCGAGGAGACCGCCGCGCGCGCCGCCGAGATCACCCGCCGCACCGGCACCACGCCCTGCCTCGCGACCGTCCTCGTCGGCGCCGACCCCGCCTCCGTGACGTACGTGAAGATGAAGCAGAACCGCTGCGCGAAGGCCGGAATCCGCTCCAAGCACGTCGAGCTGCCCGCCGAGACGACGACCGAGGAGCTCGTGGCGACGATCACCGCGCTCTCCGAGGACCCCGAGGTGCACGGCATCCTGCTCCAGCACCCGGTCGGCCCGCACATCGACGAGCGCGCCGCCTTCGAGGCCATCGCCCCGGAGAAGGACGTCGACGGCGTCACGATGGCCTCCTTCGCCGCCATGGGCTTCGGTCTGCCCGGCTTCGTCTCCTGCACGCCCGGCGGCATCATGCGGCTGCTCGACGCGTACGACGTCGACCTCACCGGCAAGCGCGCCGTGGTCGTCGGCCGCAGCGCCATCCTCGGCAAGCCGGCCGGCCTGCTGCTCCTCGGCCGCGACGCGACCGTCACCTACTGCCACTCCCGCACCACCGACCTGTCCGCGGCCGTCCGCGAGGCCGACGTCCTGGTCGCCGCCGTCGGCAAGCCGAACTTCATCAAGGGCGAGGACATCAAGCCCGGCGCCGTCGTGATCGACGCGGGCTACAACCCGGGCAACGTCGGCGACGTCGACTTCGACAGCGCCGCCGAGCGCGCCTCTCTCATCACGCCCGTCCCCGGCGGCGTCGGCCCCATGACCATCGCCGTCCTCCTCGCCCAGACCGTCGACGCGGCCGAGCGTCAGCTCGGTCTGTAGGCACGAGCGGGACCGGGAGCGTCAGGGAATGCGGACGACCGTGGAACCCGAACGCGTACGCGCCGCGGGACCGGCCGCGGATCCCGCGCCCGTACGCGCCGCGGAACCGGTCCCGGAACCCGCACTCGTACGAGCCGCGGGATTGTCACGGTTCTGTACGAGCGAGGCCCAACTCACCGGTATCGCTCGCGACATGACCGACGGCGGGTGACCCTGGTTCCCATGCTCCACCCGCCGGCGGAATCCCCGTCCCGCGACGCCCGGCCACCGAGACGGCCGGGCGTCGTCGTCCTGCCCGTCGCCGCGCTCGCCGCGATCCTCGCCCTGTCCTTCGCCGTCACGGCCCGCGGCGGCGCCGGCGACGGCGGGCCGAACGCCATGCCCTCCGCCCCGGCCGTGCCGGGCGCCGGCCTGTCCGCGGGCACCACCTCCGGCCCGTCCGCCGGAGCTCCCTCCGACACGGCGTCCGGAGCACCCGGACAGCGGCCCGCCGCCCAGGGCGAGAGCAGGTCACCGCTGCCCGCACAGTCGAAGCGCCCCACCACTCGGCGCACGGCCGACCGCGACCGGCGCGAACCGACCGCCCCGCACCCGCCGGCCGCCGCCCCGACCGCCTCCGGCACCACGAGCCCCCGGCCGCGCGGCGACGCCACGCGGCGTACGCCACCGGCCCCCGTCCCCAGCCTGTACGACGGACTGCGCGTCGGCGACTGCTTCGACATCGACCGCGACGCGCCCGGCACCGTCGTCCGCCGGACCTGCGGCACGCCGCACGACGCCGAACTCGTCGCCCGGCTCCGCCTCACCGGCACGTACGCCGACGACGGCGCCGTACGGGACGCGGCCGCCGCCCTGTGCCGGGAGCCACTGCGGATCAAGGCCGTGGGACAGCCGCTCGGGACCCGCTGGTCCACCTTCGTCCAGTACCCGTACCGCACCAGCTACCTGCTCGGCGAGACCACCGTCGCCTGCAGCCTGGCCGCCCCCACCGGGTCGGCCAGACTCACCGCGCCGCTGCAGTGACCCGCCGCTAGAGCGCGGTGCGCGCCAGCCAGTGGTGCAGCAGGGCGCGGTCACCCGTCACCGACAGCCGGTCGCCCTCCGGTGCCGCCCGCCCGGACACCACCAGCATCAGGTCCGCCACCGGTCCCGACACGACGAGGTGCGCACACGCCCGGCCGCTGGTCCGCGCGGGCGAGCCGCCTCGCGCGGGCCCCGAACTCGACCACTTCGTCGCCGTACACGCTTCGGCCCGCCGCGCCCGCGACACACCGGCCTTCCGTGCCCGCCTGCTGTCCTGGGTGGCAGCCGACCGCGACCCGAGGATGCGCCGCTACTGGCACCTCGTGGCCGAGGCGGGCAGCGACCCGTTCACCCTGGGCGCACCGCACATGTGGCTGACGGACGCGCTCCAGGCTTCCCTCCGGCGCGGGTGAGCGGACGGGAGAGCGGACGGGCGGACGTCCGCCCCACTCCCTTCGTTGCCCACGCCGCCGGAGCTCCTCGTAGGCCTGCGCCGCCGGAGCTCCCCGTAGGCCTGCGCCGCCCCGCAGCCGCTATCGCCCCCGTCCCCCCGGCCACTCGTATCGCCCACCGGGTGTGCCCGCGCCGCCGGAGCCTCCCGGCCCTACGCCTCCTCCGTGACCACCAGCCCGGCCAGCGCCGCCGCCGGATCCTGGTCCGCCGGGCCCGCCGGGGCCCAGGTGTCGTGTTCCTTGCGGTAGGGCCACCAGCGGCCGTCAGGGCCGAGGCGGAGCTGGGCGTCCGTGCCGACGACGGTCCAGCGGGCCGGGCCAGACGGGTGGAGGGTGGGGCGTTCGGTCTCGTCCCAGGCCTCCGCCAGTCGGGTCTCGGCGCGGCGCAGGACCTCGGGGCTCGGGTGCCGCTCCTCCTCCAGGACCGCCAGAGCGGCCGGGCCCCCGAGGCGCCAGGCGCGTACCGCGAGTTCGAGCTCGGTCCGCTCGCGCCCCGAGCCCTTGGCGAGTCGTGCCGCGATCCACGGTGCGGGGCCGGCCGCGGCGAGCCGTACCGCGTCCTGAGCGGCCGTCAACGGCGGCTCGCCGAGCGGGACGACGCCGGACAGCAGCAGCCGGGCGCGGGCCGCAGCGTCCGCCGCCAGGAACTCCAGGGCCGTCGGATCCAGCCCCGGCTCCGGGTCGGTCTCGGTGTCCAACGAAGGCGGCTCGCCCGGGGCGGCGGGCGGCACCGGCGGGGCGGGCAGCGGCGGAAGGATGCACCGCGCCGCGAATGCCTCGTCCGCCGACACGCCCGACGGCCGTCGACCGGCGACCGCCCCCGGGTTCCCCGACGGCTCCGAAACGCGCGCCGCGCTCCGCTCCTGCAGTGCCTCGATCACGGCCCGTTCACCACGCCCGCGCATCAGCAGCAGCACGAACGGATCCTCGTCGAGGAGCCGCGCGACCTGGTGGCACAGCGCCGCCGTGTGCGGGCAGTGGTCCCAGGCCTCGCAGCCGCACTCCGGCTCCAGGTCGCCGATGCCCGGAAGCAGTTCGAGGCCGGCCGCCGCCGCGTCCTCGACCAGGTGCGGCGGCATCTCGCGGTCGAGCAGGGCCGCGATGTGCCCCGCGCTGTCGGCGGCAAGACCGATCAGCCGGTCCCACTCCGCCTCGGACAGCTCCTGCAGCAGCACATCACTCCGGTACGCCGTGCCGTCCCGGTCCTTCACCACCGCCGTGATCCGGCCCGGCCGCACCGACACCGCGCCGACCGCACCGGCCCGGGCGTGTCGCCGTCCCCGCTTCACCTGCTCTCCGTCGAGCGCCGTGTCCTCCAGTGCCTGCAGCCACGCCCGGCCCCACCAGGTACGGGCGAACGCCCCGCCTCCCACGGGCGGCAGTGCCGCGAAGGTCCGTTCCTCGCTGATCGCGTCTTCCTTCCTCGTCCGGGCGGAACGCCGGTTCTCGTGACCGCGCTGGTGATCGTTCCCGCGACGGTTCCGGTGACTGCTTTCCCGACCGTCCTCGCGGCCGTCTACGGGACCGTCCTCGCGACCGGCTTCCCGGCCGTTCTCGTTTCCGTGCGCGGTCATCGTGTCTCGTCCTCCCCACGCAGCCGCACCAGTTCGGCCAGCTCGGCGTCGGTGAGCTCCGTCAGGGCCGCCTCGCCGGAGCCGAGTACCGAGTCGGCGAGCGCCTGCTTGCGATCCAGCATGTCCGCGATCCGGTCCTCGATCGTGCCCTCGGCGACGAGCCGGTGGACCTGCACCGGCTGGGTCTGCCCGATCCGGTACGCGCGGTCAGTCGCCTGCGCCTCCACGGCCGGGTTCCACCAGCGGTCGTAGTGCACGACATGACCGGCCCGCGTCAGGTTGAGGCCCGTACCCGCCGCCTTCAGGGACAGCAGGAAGACGGGTACCTCGCCGTCCTGGAAGCGGGCGACCATCGCCTCCCGCTCGGCGACCGGCGTGCCGCCGTGCAGGAACTGGGTCGGCACGCCACGCGCCGCTAGATGCCGTTCCAGCAGGCGTGCCATCCCCACGTACTGGGTGAAGACGAGGACGCTCGAATCCTCCGCCAGGATCGTGTCGAGGAGTTCGTCGAGCAGCTCCAGCTTGCCCGAGCGCCCTTCGACGCGCGGCCGGTCCTCCTTCAGGTACTGCGCCGGATGGTTGCAGATCTGCTTGAGTCCGGTGAGCAGCTTGACGACCAGGCCGCGCCGCTCCATCCCGTCCGCCTCGGCGATCGCGGTCAGGGTCTCGCGCACCACCGCCTCGTACAGTCCCGCCTGCTCCTTGGTGAGGGAGACGGCGTGGTCGGTCTCCGTCTTCGGCGGCAGCTCGGGTGCGATGCCAGGGTCGGACTTGCGCCGCCGCAGCAGGAACGGCCGGACCAGCGCGGCGAGTCGGGCCGCCGCGGCCGGATCGCCGCCGCCCTCGACGGCGGAGGCATAGCGCGCACGGAACGAGCCGAGCCCGCCGAGCAGACTCGGGGTCGTCCAGTCGAGGATCGCCCACAGCTCGGAGAGGTTGTTCTCCACGGGCGTGCCGGAGAGCGCCACGCGGGCCTTGCCGCCGATCGTGCGCAGCGCGCGGGCGGTCGCCGAGTACGGGTTCTTGACGTGCTGCGCCTCGTCCGCGACGACCAGTCCCCACGGCTCGGCGGCCAGCCGTGCCGCGTCGAGCCGCATCGTGCCGTACGTGGTGAGGACGAAGCCGTCGTCGGCGAGCCCGTCCAGCGTGCGCGCCGCGCCGTGGAAGCGCCGCACGGGCGTGCCGGGCGCGAACTTCTCGATCTCCCGCTGCCAGTTGCCCATCAGCGAGGTGGGGCAGACCACCAGGGTCGGCCCCACCGTGTCCGGGTCGGACCGCCGGTGCAGATGGAGCGCGATGAGGGTGATCGTCTTGCCGAGGCCCATGTCGTCGGCGAGGCAGCCGCCGAGCCCGAGCGAGGTCATCCGGTGCAGCCAGCCGAGGCCGCGCAGCTGGTAGTCGCGCAGCGTCGCCGCCAGCGCGGCAGGCTGGCCGACCTCCGGCTCGCCGCCCTCCGGATCGGCGAGCCGGGCGCGCAGCCGTTCCATCCAGCCGGTCGCCCGGACCTCCACCTGCCGGCCGTCGACCTCGGTGGTGCCGCTCAGTACGGCGCCGAGCGCGTCGACCGGGCTCAGCTTGCGGTTCTGGTGCGTGCGGGCGTTGCGTACCTCCTCGGGATCGACCAGCACCCACTGGTCGCGCAGCCGCACCAGTGGCCGGCCGGCCTCGGCGAGCCGGTCGAGTTCCGCGCGGGTGAGTTCCTGGTCGCCGATCGCGTAACGCCAGTTGAAGGCGAGCAGGCTGTCGGCGGCGAGGAAGGACGGCAGGGCGTCGCCCCGGCCTCCCCGGTTTCCCTGCCCGTCTTCCTCGTCCTCATGGCCCGTGGCGGGACCGTCGGGCGGTCCGATCACGGCGGTCGCCGTGAGCCGGTGGGCGAGTTCGCGCGGCCAGTGGACGCGGACGCCGGTGGCCGCGAGGGCGCGGGCGGCGGGGCCGAGGAGCTCGGCGATCTCCTCGTCGGCCAGGTCCACGGCGTCGGGCACGGCCGAGGTGAGCAGCGGCGAGAGCGCGGGCCAGGCGCGCGCAGCCCGGCGCAGCGCGAGCAGCGCGTCCATCCGGGCCCGCGACCCGAAGGCACCGTCGGCCGTGCCGCCCGCGGGGGCCGTACCGGCCCAGACGTCCGCCGCGTCCGCGACGAGCGCGGGGTCGGCCACCGCGTGCAGCTGCGGCACGACACGGAAGGCCGGCGCGAGCGAGTCGTCCTCCTCCGCCTCTCGCGCCGTCACCAGTTCGATGCGCAGCGACAGTCGGACCCCCGCGTCGTGCCCGGCGGTCACGTCGGCCGTCCAGGCGCGGTGCTCCGGCAGCGCACGCGGCTCGTGGTGCTCGTCCGCGGCGAAGGCCGGGCCGCCGGCCGCGAGCGGTGCGGCCGGGGTCCGGGGGAGGACGTCGGCGACGGCGTCGGCGAACGCCCGGAGCAGTTCCTCCGGTTCGGGAAGCAGCAGCTCCTCGTCGTCGGGCTCCGCAGGCGGCAGCGGTACGGCGTGGGCCGACGGCGGCATGGAGGCGGCGAGGTCGCGCAGCGCCACCACCTCCTCCGCGCCGAGCGGGCCGACCCGCCAGGCGTCCAGGTCGCCTGTGGTGAGGCCCGGAAGGAGCAGGCCCCGGGCGACCAGGTCGAGGGAGAACAGCGCGGCCGCGCCCCAGAACGCCGCCGACGGCGAGGCGTCCGCGGCGAAGCGCGCCCGCGCGAGGACCGGCAGCGCCTCTCGTACGGACAGGAGGAGCGCGGGCACGGTCCGCGGCCGGATGTCGTCGTCGACGACCGTAAGCCCGGCGAGGGCGCCCTCCTCGGCAGGAGGCGTGTCGGCGGACCAGAAGGCGATCCGTCCCGCTCGCGGCGGTTCGGCGGGCAGGAACAGGGCGGAGCAGCGGGAGAGTTCATCGGCGACGGCGGCGGACGCGACGGCGACCGTGGACGTGGCTGCGGGCGGGAGGACGGGGGCAGCGGA
This sequence comes from Streptomyces sp. NPDC012637, assembly GCF_042954805.1. Lineage (NCBI taxonomy): Bacteria > Bacillati > Actinomycetota > Actinomycetes > Kitasatosporales > Streptomycetaceae > Streptomyces > Streptomyces sp. NPDC012637. The sequence goes on along the minus strand of NZ_JBIBDS010000001.1, from coordinate 259,107 downwards.
CCCGCCGGTGGGGGCGTCGGTGGACCAGTTCGTGGGCTTGAGGGAGGGCGACGGCGAGGACGGGAGCGACTGCGAGGGAGACGGCGACAACACATTCCTCAAATTTGACTACCGGGTCGAGCGGCCGAGGGTACCCCACCCGACCGTTCTCCCGTGCGTCTCGGCATCGTGATCCCCGTCACGTCCGAGCCGGGGGTGGGGAAGACCCCACCCCCGGCCCCCGGGCCGGCCCCCGAGCGGGTCCGGGTGGTGACGCCATGGTCCGGGCGATCACCGAAACCTAGGTTTTTCCTAGCCGGCGCGGGCCTCGCGACGGCCTTCCCCAGGCCCCTTCCACGCCCCTGCCAAGGATCCCGGAGACCACCATGCCTCCTCAGGCCACCGCGACGATCGACGCGCCCGCATCGCCGCCCGCCGCGCCCGAACCGAGCTCCGCCCGACGCCGTCGGACCACCGGAGGCGGCAGCGAGTTCGCCCCGCTCCTGCGCACCGTCAGGGAACAGGGACTGCTCGAACGACGCACCGGGTGGTACGCCCGCGACATCGCCGCCAACCTCCTCGGCGTCGCCGCCGTGCTCACCGGCCTCGCGCTCATCGGGCCCTCCTGGTGGGCCCTGCCGCTCGCGCTGCCGCTCGCCCTCTTCTCCGCCCGCATCGCCTTCGTCGGCCACGACGCCGGCCACTCCCAGATCACCGACCGGCGCGGGCTCGGCCGCGCCGTCCAGCTCGTCCACGCCAACCTGCTCCTCGGCATGAGCCGGGAGTGGTGGAACGACAAGCACAACCGTCACCACGCCAACCCGAACCACCTCGACAAGGACCCGGACGTCGCCGCCGACGTCCTCGTCTTCGCCGCCCACCAGACCGCCGACCGCACCGGACTGCGCCGCTGGCTCACCCGCCACCAGGCCTGGCTCTTCTTCCCGTTGACCACCCTGGAGGGCATCGCGCTCAAGGTGTACGGCATCCAGGCCCTGCTCTCCCGGACCGGCCCCTACCGCACCCGGCGCGAACGCCTCGTCGAGGGCGCCCTGCTCCTGGCCCACGTCGCCGGATACGCGGCCCTGCTGCTCGCCCTGCTGACGCCGGCCCAGGCCCTGGTCTTCGCCCTGCTCCACCAGATGCTGCTCGGCGTGCACCTCGGCATGGCCTTCGCGCCCAACCACAAGGGCATGGAGATGCCCGACGCCCACCCGGACGGCGACTCCTGGGGCCATCTGCGCCGTCAGGTGCTGACCTCCCGCAACATCCGGGGCAGCGCCCTCACCGACTGGTTCCTCGGCGGCCTGAACTACCAGATCGAGCACCACCTCTTCCCGAGCATGCCGCGCCCGCACCTGCGGCTCGCCCAGCCCGCGGTCCGGGCCCACTGCCGGGCGCTCGGCATCCCGTACACCGAGACCGGCTTCGTCGACTCCTACCGTCAGGCGCTCGGCCACCTGCACGAGGTGGGCGCGCCGCTGCGCAGCGAGCTGACCTCGTAGAGCCCGACTCCACGGGCCGGGGCGGGCCCTGTGCCCGGGCCGGCCCGGCGCGGCGCGGCGGGCCTGGCACGGGCGGGCCTGGCACGGGCGGGCCTGTCCCGACCTGGCCTGTCCCGACCTGGCCTGGGCCGTCCCCGGCGTGGTGGGCACGTCCGGCGCGGGGCCCGTCCCGACCTGGCCCGTCCCGGCCTGGCAGGCCCGTTCCGGCCCCGCCAGGAGGGCCTCAGCTCGGCCGGACCGCCATCGCGTCCAGCGATTCGAGCAGAGCGGGCAGCTTCGGCCCGCGGGTCACCGGAAGGACCTCGTGCGGCTCGTCGTCGAGGAGCACGAAGGCCATGTCGTCGGTCCGGGCCACCAGCGACCAGCCGGGACCGTCGGCCCGCAGCATCCGGGCCTCACCGCCGGCGAAGCTGGACCGGACGCGACCGACGGGCGGTGCCTCGGTGACGTACTCGCCCAGCTCCTTCAGGGCGCGGCGGACACCCTCGTACGGGTCGGAGCCGGCCGCCTCGGACGCGTTCGGGCCCCCGGCCTCCGCCCCGGTTCCGGCCCCGGCCGTCGTTTCGCCCTCGCCCGTGGCCGCGTCGCCGGCCTCCGCCCCGGTTCCGGGTCCGGCCGCGTCGTCGCCCATCCGCGCGCGCCACTCGTTCCACTGCAGCGCCACCATGTCCGCGCCAAGGCGCCGCTGCGCCGGGCCCCACGCGGCGCCGTCCGGCGGCGCGAGCGGTGCCGGGGCGCCGTCCTCCGGCGCGGGGTCATGGGGCGCCGGAATCCCGGGCGCCGCCGTGGCGACGGCGAGCGGCCAGCCCGGCAGCGCGGACACCACGGACCGCTCGTCGGGGGAGAGGTCGTACTCCATGCCGCAGTCCCAGGAGGCGATGGCGACCGCGACGAGCGACACGTCGTCAACGACCACCGTCCACCGGGCTCCCGTGCCGTCCTGCCCGAGCACCAGCCCGTAACCCTCGGCATAGGGCTCGAGGCGCAGTGCCGCGCAGGCCGCCGGATAGTCGTCGCCGAGGACGCTGGGGAACTGCGCGGGTGTGAGCAGCGCCGCCGTCAGCACGTACAGCGCGTCGTCGTCGCCGGACGCGACGGCGTCCTCCGCCCCCGGCACGACGGCGTCGTCCGCGCCGGTCGCGGTGGGTTCCGATTCGCCCACGTCAGCCTCCCCATCTGGTCGTCGGCGCACCCTAACCAGTGAGTAACCCGCCCGTCGAGAGCTGCAGCCCTCTCGACGGGCGGGCTGATGGGCCGTGGAGCGGCGGGTGTGCCGTGGGGACTGGGCTCATGCGCGTTCGAGGACTGCCGTGAGACTGCGGCCCTCCTGTTCGAAAGGACGCCCAGTGTCGCCGTCCGTGGCGCCGTCAGGGCCGCGGCCCGGGCGCTCCTGACCGCCTCCGGCCTAGCGGCCGGCAGCTCCGGGCCGCACCGGTCGCACCGGCCGTACCCGCTGGTCCGTCCTGCCCTCCTGCCGTCCTGTGGTCGTGCCCGGGGACGAGGGCGACCACAGGACCGCTCGGAGAGTCACTCCGAGCGGCGCACGGCCAGTGCCAGATAGCGGTCGTCCTCGTCGGTGTACGAGACCAGGTCCCACCCCGAACGGGCGAGCATGGGGCGGAGGTTGGGCTCGGCGCGCAGGTCGTCGTCGGTGATCTGCCGGCCGTGCCGGGCGGCGAGCGCGGCGCGGCCGATCGGGTGGAAGAGCGCGAGCCGGCCGCCCGGCCGTACCACCCGGGCCAGCTCGCGCAGGTCCCGCTCCGGGTCGGCCAGGTGGGAGATGAGCCCCGCGCCGAAGACCGCGTCGAGCGCGCCGTCGCGCACCGGCAGCCCGGCGACGTCGGCCAGGATCAGGGCGCCGTCCTTCTCGCGGCCCGCCTTCGTCGCCTCGGCCAGCATCTCGGGTGTCAGGTCGGCCCCGACGACGGTGCCCGTGGGGCCGACCGCGGCCCGCAGCGGCGGCAAAGCGCGGCCGGTGCCGCAGCCCGCGTCGAGCACCGCGTCGCCGGGGCGCAGGCCGATGTCGGCGACGGCGGCGGCATAGGCTGGCCCGTCGTCGGGGAATCTGGAGTCCCAGTCGGCGGCGCGAGCGCCGAAGAACTCCCGTACGTGTGTGGGGTCATCGCTCATGTGCCTCATGATCCCTCACGGTCGGGTCACCCACAGGCGTGAGATTTTCGCACGGCGTGCCCCGAACCTCCCCGGTGTGAGTGAACGATCTGTGCGCATGTTCGAGGTCGTCGTGATCGTTCGGGAACATCTCTCTGTCATATTCCATCAGCTTTCGAAATGCGCCCCCGGTGCGCCCCCAGATGCGCACTAGCGTCCCTGGGTCATGGGACACCTGGACCACGCCACCTATGGCTGGCTGACACCTGTGCTGTCGTACGCGATGGCCTGCATCGGCGCCGCCCTCGGACTGCGCTGCACCGTACGCGCCCTCGACGCGACCGGCCGGTCGCGGCGCAACTGGCTGCTCACCGCCGCCTCCGCGATCGGCACCGGCATCTGGACGATGCACTTCGTCGCGATGCTGGGCTTCGGCGTCACCGGCACGGACATCCGTTACGACGTACCCCTCACCCTCCTCAGCCTGGTCGTCGCCATGGCCGTCGTGGGGGTCGGCGTCTTCGCCGTCGGATACGGACGAGACCGGATCCGATCGCTCCTGATCGGCGGCCTGACGACCGGCGTCGGCGTGGCGAGCATGCACTACATGGGCATGGCGGCACTGCGGCTGCACGGACAGGTGCGCTACGACCCGCTGCTCGTCGTCCTCTCCGTCGTCATCGCGGTCGTCGCCGCCACCGCCGCCCTCTGGGCGGCCCTCAACATCCACGCCCCGGCAGCGGTGGCGCTCGCCTCCCTCGTCATGGGCGCGGCGGTCAGCAGCATGCACTACACCGGCATGCTCGCCGTACGGGTCGAGGTCTCCCCATCCTCGGCAACCCTCCCGGGCGCGACCGTCATGCAGTTCATCTTCCCGCTCGCCGTCGGCCTCGGGTCCTATCTCTTCATCACCTCGGCCTTCGTCGCCCTGTCGCCGACCGCGCGCGAGCGTGCCGCCTACGCCTCCGCCGAGCGCCTGACCGAGCCCGACGAACGCGCTGTGGACGTCGCGCCTCCCGGCTTCCGCCCCGAGGCGGAGCCCCGGCCCCGGGAACGCGCCGCCGCCCACGCCCACCCGTCGGGCCCGGTCCACGGCCCGGCCGGCCCCCACCGCCACCACGACGCCCGGACCTGAACCACGGCCGGGCCGCCCCGTCCCCAGCGCCCCGGTCCCGTCCCCGTCCCCAGCGTTCCGACTTTGTCCCCAGCGTCCCGGTCCCGTCCCCTGTGGCCTGGCCCCCCGTCCCCGGCATCACCGCCCTCTCCCCAGCGGCACCCGTCCTGTCGGCCGAGTGCATGCTCCGGCGACCGCCGCATCCCCCGCGTGACCCGACAGCCGTACGCCCCAGCACCAGCGGACCCCGCCGCTCCCACCGGGTCCGTGAACGAAGGAACGAGGAGGCCATGCGAACTCCCCGCAGGACCCCGGACACCGGGGCCCCCGCCCAGCCGCCGACGGCGGCCCGCGGGCGCCGTGCACACGCCGGGCCGCCCGCCGACGAGACGGCGGCGCGCGAGCGCACGCCCGGAACCGGGGCGGCGGGGCCGTCCTCGGCGGCGTCCGGGCCCGGCCGAGCCGCACCCGGCCGAAACGAGCCGGGCCGAGCTGAAGGCGGCCGAACCGAGCCCGGCCGAGCCGGATCCGGTTACGCGGGCGAGTTCGGCCACGCGACCGGGTCCGGAGGCACGGAAGGACCGGGACGGGCACAGCCATCGGCACACGCACCCGGGCAAGCGGCACCGGTCGGGGCAGCGGCAGGGGCAGCAGCAGTAGGGGTGGCGACAACGCCACCGGCAGCGGCCACGCCCGCCCCCGCCTCCGTGCGCGGCGGCGGCCGAGGCCGAGGCGGCGGGCTCAGGCCCCGTACCGTCCGGGCGAAGATCGTCTCGCTGCTCATGGTCCCGGTGGTCTCGCTCCTCGCCCTGTGGGGGTTCGCCACCGTCACCACCGCCCAGGACATCGCCCGGCTGCGCCACCTCCAGGCCGTGGACGCCGACGTCCGGCAGCCCGTCGCCCGCGCCGTCGCCGCCCTCCAGGACGAACGCCGCGCCGCCGTACGGCAGGCGGCCGCTCCCGGCTCCGCGCGCGCAGCCGAGCTCAAGGAGCGGGTACGGGCCACCGACGCCGCCGTCGCGCGGCTCCGCCTCGACGGCAGGCACACCGTAGGCGACAACGGCAGCCTGCCGGCGGACGTCTCCGCCCGGGTCGCCGACTTCGTCGTGCAGGCCGAGGGGCTGAGCAGGCTGCGCACGGCGGCTGCCGAGGGCCGCGCCGACGTCGACCAGCTCCAGGACGCGTACACCGCCGCCGTCTCGGCGGGCTTCGCGGTCGGCGGCGCCCTGGCCGGAATCGAGGGCACCGAGGCGGGTGCCGAGGCCCGCGTGCTGCTCGAACTGGCCCGCGCGGGCGAGCTGCTCGCCCGCGAGGACGCGCTGCTCGGCGCCGCCCACCTCACCGGCTCGCTCGAGGCCGGCCGGCTCCGTGATTTCGGCGGCGCCGTCGAGGCCCGCCGGACGCTCGTCGAGTCCGCGACCGCCGACCTGCCCGCGTCCCAGCGCGGCGCGTGGCGGAACCTCACCGCCCAGCCCGCGTACCGACAGCTCCTCGCCGCCGAGGACCGGGTGCGCGCCGCCGTGCCGGGCCGCCGCGCCGCCCAAGCCGTCACTTCCGGGGAATGGGACCCCGTCCACGCCTTCGTACGCGACGGGATCACCGCCATCGAGAAGGCCGCCCACGCGGCGGCCGCGGAACGCCACGACCCGTTCGGTGGCGGCGCGTTCAGCGCGGGCGGCGCCGCCGTCCTGCTCGGTCTCACCGCCGTCGGAGCCTCCCTCGTCATCTCGGTACGCATCGGCCGAGGCCTCGTCGTCGAGCTCGTCAGCCTCCGTAACACCGCCCTCGAGATCGCCCGCCGCAAACTCCCCGCCGCCATGCGCCGGCTGCGCGCGGGCGAGGAGATCGACGTCCATGCCGAGGCGCCGCCGGGTCCCGCGCCGCAGGACGAGATCGGTCAGGTCGGCGAGTCGCTGACCACCGTCCACCGCGCGGCCCTCTCGGCCGCCGTCGAACGCGCCGAGCTCGCGAGCGGCATCTCCGGCGTCTTCGTCAACCTCGCCCGCCGCAGCCAGGTCCTGGTGCACCGTCAGCTCAACCTGCTCGACAGCATGGAGCGGCGCGCCGACGACCCGAACGAGCTCGGTGACCTGTTCCGCCTCGACCACCTCACCACCCGCATGCGCCGCCACGCCGAGAGCCTGATCATCCTCTCCGGTGCCGCCCCCGGCCGTGCCTGGCGCATGCCCGTCCTCCTCACCAACGTCGTCCGCGCCGCCGTCTCCGAGATCGAGGACTACGCGCGCGTGGAGGTGCGTCAGCTGCCCGAGACGTCGGTCGTCGGCGGCGCCGTCGCCGACCTCACCCACCTCCTGGCCGAACTGATCGAGAACGCGGCCCAGTTCTCCCCGCCGCACACCAAGGTGCGGATCAGCGGAGAGCCGGTCGGCAACGGCTACGCCCTGGAGATCGAGGACCGCGGGCTCGGCATGGGCAAGGACAGCCTCGCCGAGGCGAACGCCCGCATCGCCCAGTCCGAGGCCCTGGACCTGTTCGACAGCGACAGGCTCGGTCTCTTCGTCGTCAGCCGCCTCTCCTCGCGTCACGACGTCAAGGTCCACCTGCGGACCTCGCCGTACGGGGGCACGACGGCCGTCGTCCTGCTCCCGACCGACCTACTGCAGAGCGCCAGGCCCTACGGCCACGAAACCGGCGCGCCGGGGAACTCCGGAGCCCCTGGACGGCCCGGCGCGGCGCCTACTACGGCGTCGCCGCGCGCGGTGCCCGGGGCCGGGGCCGGTGCTGCCGACGGCGCCGGGGCCGGGCCGGCGGCAGCCCAGGGCTCTGGCCCTGTCCCTGGCCGTGGTTCTGGCCTTGGCCCCGGTGCCGGTTCAGGGGTGGGGCAGGGAGCCGGGCAGCGCACGGTGCCCGGTCCCCGTCCGGTGCCGGGCTCGCCTGCCACGCCCGCCCCGGCCCTCGAACACCCCGGAGACGACCGCGACCCGGGCGCGCCGCGCCCGCCGCGTCCTTCTGCCTCTGCCCCTGCCGCGCCCGCGGAGCCGGACCGGCCACCGGCCGCCGTCACCGCCCTGCGCCAGCGCGGCCGTACGACACCACCCCGTACCAATGCACGACCCTCCACACCCGCACTTCCCGGCCTTCCCGGCCTTCCCGGCCCTTCCGGCCCTCCCGGCACGGGCGGGGCGGCCGGGGCCGGTGAGGAGCCGGGAGTCGATCTGCCGAGGCGGGTGCGGCAGGCGAGCCTCGTGCCGCAGCTCCGCGAGGCACGCCCCAGCTCGGACCCGGGTGTCGCAACGGGTGCCGCCGGCAGCGCGACCCGTACGGGCGAGCGGACCCCGGAACAGGTCAGGGACCGTATGGCCGCCTACCGCGACGGCTGGGAGCGCGGCGGCGGGCCGGCTCCCGGCAGCCCGGTCCCCACGCCCGCAGGCCCCACAGGCATAAGACGGCCTCTCGGCACCGGCTACGGGCACGGCCCCGGACACGGCCACGGCCACGGACCTGGACCCGCACCCGGCCCCGAACCCGTGCGCGGCTCCGGACCCGTGCGCGGCCCGGGACCCGACCATGGCTCCGGTCCCGACCATGGCTCCGGTCCCGATCACGGCTCGGGTCCCGACCGCGGCTCCGGCCCCGGCAACGGCCCCGGTCCTGACCACGGTTCCGGCCGCCCCCGTCACGCATCCAGCGACCCCGCCCCTGAAGGAGACGACGAATGATCGACCACGAGAGGATCGCCCACCACCGCTCCGGCGAACTGGACTGGCTCCTCGACGACCTCGTCGCGCGCGTGCGTGAGGTCCGCCACACGGTCGTGCTCTCCAACGACGGCCTCGCCGTCGGCGCCTCGAGCGGCCTCAGCCGTGAGGACGCCGAGCACCTGGCCGCCATAGCCTCCGGCTTCAACAGCCTTGCCAAGGGCGCCGGCCGGCAGTTCCACACCGGCGGCGTGCGCCAGACGATGGTCGAGATGGACGACGGCTTCCTCTTCGTGGCGGCGGCGGGGGACGGCTCTTGTCTGGCCGTCCTCAGCGGCGTCCACGCCGACATCGGGCTCATCGCCTACGAGATGGCCCGCCTGGTGAAGCGCGTCGGCGAGCACCTGCACACCCCGCCGCGACTCACGGTGACCCCGCCGGCGGCGGGCTGACCGGAGAACCCGGAGATCCCGGAGAACACCATGAACAAGGACAGCGCCGGCGACGACAGCACCGGCGACGACGGCGTCGGCTGGGACGGACCCGACGGGGACGGCCTCGGCGGAAGCGGCCCAGGACGGGCCGGCCTCGGGCAGGACGCGGCGACCCGCGAGGCGGCGGTGCCGCGCCTCGGGCAGCACCGTCCCGGGCAGGACGGCCACGGCACGGACCGCACCGGCGAGGACCCGTCCGTGTCGGGCAGCCGGTGGTACGACGCCGAGGCCGGGCCGCTCGTCCGGCCGTACGCCATGACCGGCGGACGGACCAAGCCCGGACCCAGCAACGTACGGTTCGACCTCATCGCACTCGTGGTCGTCGACGACGACCCGCCGGGCCCCGCAGAGGAGTCCCTCCTCGGTCCCGAACACCGGGCCCTGCTCGCACAGTGCCGTGCCGAGACCCAGTCCGTGGCCGAACTCGCCGCAGACGCCGACCTGCCCGTCGGAGTGGTCCGCGTCCTCCTCGGCGACCTCCTCGAATCGGGCTTCGTGAAGGTCAGCAGACCCGTCCCGCCCGCACAGCTCCCTGACGAACGGATCCTGAGGGAAGTAATCGATGGCCTACGAGCGCTCTGAGAGCACCCCGGCGGGAGACCTGGACACCACGGCCCTCGCCCTGAAGATCCTGGTCGCCGGCGGCTTCGGGGTCGGCAAGACCACCCTGGTCGGCGCGGTCAGCGAGATCCGGCCGCTGCGCACCGAGGAACAGCTCAGCCGTGCCGGCGAGACGGTGGACGACACCGGGGGAGTCGACCAGAAGACCACCACGACGGTGGCCATGGACTTCGGCCGCATCACCATCCGCGCCGGGCTGTCCCTCTACCTCTTCGGTACTCCGGGCCAGGACCGCTTCTGGTTCCTGTGGGACGACCTCTCCCAGGGCGCGCTCGGCGCCGTCGTCCTCGCCGACACCCGCCGCCTGGAGGACTGCTTCCCGGCTGTGGACTACTTCGAGCACCGCAAGATCCCGTTCGTCGTGGCCGTCAACTGCTTCGCGGGCGCCCGCGCCTACGGTGCGCACGATGTGTCGCGCGCGCTCGATCTGGACCGTGGCACCCCGGTCGTCCTGTGCGACGCACGCGACCGCGACTCCGGGAAGGAGGTGCTGATCCGGCTCGTCGAGTACGCGGGACGCATGCACACGGCACGGCTCCTGGACACGGTGGGCTGAGCGAACGGGCAGTGTCCGTGGCCTGAAGGAACGTCCGATCGCCACGCGGATGGTGACGGGTGCTTGCCCTGCTCACGACAGTGCGTAAGGCTGACCGGAAGACGGTCGACCGGTAGAGCACCGACGGCCGGCCGGAAACACGCGCCCCCCGGACCGCGGGGACCACGGGGCGACGGGGACGCACCACACAGGGGGAGGATCACGCATGGCGTTGGACAAGGAACTCGACTGGCTCCTGGACGACCTGACGCGACGGGTCGATTCGATACAGCACGCCCTCGTGCTGTCGAACGACGGTCTCGTGACGGGCGCGAGCAGTGGCCTGGAGCGAGAGGACGCCGAGCACCTGGCCGCGGTCTCCTCGGGACTCCACAGCCTGGCGCGCGGCTCGGGACGGCACTTCAAGGCTGGTCGGGCCCGGCAGACGATGGTGGAGTTCGACGAGGCGCTGTTGTTCGTGACGGCGGCCGGCGAAGGCAGCTGCCTGTGCGTGATGAGCGCGGCGGAGGCCGACGTCGGTCAGGTCGCCTACGAGATGACGCTGCTCGTGAACCGGGTCGGCGAGCACCTGGGCGTGGCGGCGAGGCAGCCAGGCGGCGCGGGAGGTCTGGGCGGCGCGGGCGAGTTCTGACCCGTCGCTCCGGGAGTTATCCACAGGACGAGCGCGGGGTCGTCACTCTGGGTTACGGTCATCACCGACAGTGTTCGAGTCGGGCGGCAGGCGCCTGGCGACACACGGGGGAGGACCGACCCATGACCACGGAAGAGACGACACGTGCGACGACGACGCTGCCTGCTCGGGCGGCGGAGACGGCGCGCCTGCCAGTAGTGGCGCCGCCGCCATCGTCATTGCCGCTGCCATCGTCATCGCCGGCGAGGCGGCCATTGGCCCCGTCGACGTCGTCGGCGGACCCGGCGGAGCCGCCTGAAGTGCCGGAGCTGCCGGTGCCGCAGGCGCGGGCCGCGCGGGAACTGGGGGTGCGGCGGGACGAGTTCCGGCTCGCGGTCGACCTGGGATTCGTCCGTACGGTGCCGGGGTCGCCGCCCGGCACCGCGGACGCCCACGGGGACCCGGCGCGGCGCCGCGTGCCCCGGGCCGAGATCGAGAGGCTCAAGGCCGCCCCGGACTTTCCCGAAGGACTGCGCGAGCGCGTGAAGGCGGTCGGTACGGCGGAGGGTGCCGAACTGCTCTCGGTCACACGGGACCGGTTCGCCCGCCTCGCGAGGACGGGACACTTCAGTCCCGTGCGGTTCTACGTCAACCGCTACCGAGCCGTGGTCTGGCTCTACCCCGCCGCCGAGCTGGCCGAGTTCGCGCTGAACCACCCGCGACTCCTCAGCGGACGACTGCCGCTGGACGTCCGGACCAGGGCCGACGACGGCCGCCAGGACTGGCGGCCCAGGAACTGGCGGGCCCGGCGGCTCGGCGCACTGCTGAGAGCGAGCGGCGACCCCTGGGTCCGCACGGCGGCCATCGCCTCGCTGCTCGACGCGGCTCATGTGGCCGAGGTCGTCGACGACCTCTACGAACGGGTCTACCTGGACCGGCTCAGGCCGGGGCCGCCGGTCTGGCGGCCGAACGCCCCGGCGGCCCGGGAGATCGCCGACCGGCTGATGCTCGCCGACGATCCCGACGAGATCCTCTGGCACCGGATGAGCCTCGGCCTCGCCCTGGACGAGGCCCGCGCCGAGCGCGAGGCCCCACGACCGGGCATGCCGTCGGACGTCGCGTCACCGTCGGTCCCCGCGCTCCAGCCCATGACCTCGACGATGAGGGGGAGGAGGGCCACGACGGTCACCTCACCCGAGGGAGCGCCGTCCGGGACGCCGATGACTCTCACGCCGTCGCTCGATGACTTCGGCGCGATGGAGGTCCGTGCCGGCCGATGGGGTTCGCGCCCGGTGGTGTCGACCCCGGCTGCTCCCGCTCCTCCCGCTCGGCCGGCTCCTCCCACGCCTCCCGCGTCGTCCACTCCTCCTGTGTTCTCCACTCCTCCCGGGTCCTCCGCTCTTCAGGCGGCGCCCTCCACTCTTCAGGACCCTCCCACTCCGCACGCTTCCTCGGCCCCCCTGTGGCCGGCGACTGCTCCGCAGTTCCCCTCCGGCCGCCCGGCGGGAGTCAGGCGTCCGCCCGGGAGGCGGTTCCGGCGGAGCCTGCTCGACCGGCTGCGCAGGCGGAAGGAGGCCACGCCGCGACCGGGAGGGTGACGGTCAGGCCGGGAGGGTGACGGTCAGGCCGGGGTGCGGGGCCGCGTGTGCGCGGGCACGATGGGCGCATGCTCCTTGCCCGAGTAGCGGAGGTGTCGGGGCAGGTCGCCGCCACGTCGGCGCGGTCGCGGAAGATCGGACTGCTCGCCGAACTGTTCGCGGAGGCCGAGCCCGAGGAAAGTCCGCTCGTCATCGCCTATCTCTCCGGGCGTCTCCCACAGGGACGGATCGGCGTCGGCTGGAGCGTGCTGAAGAACGTCCTGCCGCCGGCCGTTCCGCCCGTGGAGCACCCGGCACTCGCGCTGTCCGGCACCGACAAGGCGATGACGGAACTGGCCGCCGTCGCGGGAAGCGGGGCCCAGGCCCGCCGGCTCGGCCTGGTCCGGGACCTGCTGGCCGCGGCCACGCTGCCGGAGCAGGAGTTCCTGCTGCGGCTGCTCTCCGGCGAGGTGCGGCAGGGCGCGCTCGACGCGGTCGCCCTCGAAGGCGTGGCCCGGGCGGCCGGGGTGGCGCCGGAGGAGCTGCGGAGGGCCGTCATGCTCGAAGGGTCGCTGCCCCGGGTGGCGCGTGCGGTGCTCGCCGAGGGTCCTGGCGCGCTGGAGGCGTTCACCCTGAGGGTCGGCAGTCCGGTGCAGCCCATGCTCGCCCACACCGCGGGCAGTGTGAGCGAGGCGGTGGCGGCGCTCGGGCCCTGCGCGGTGGAGGAGAAGCTCGACGGCATCCGCATCCAGGTGCATCGCCGCGGCGACGAGGTCCGGGTCTACACCCGGTCCCTCGACGACATCACCGACCGGCTGCCCGAGGTCGTCGCCACCGCCCTGGAGGCGGGGGGCGACCGACTGGTCCTGGACGGCGAGGTGATTGCGTTCGATCCCGCGACGGGCCGGCCGCTCGCCTTCCAGGACATCGCCTCCCGCGTCGGATCCCGTGTCGACGTGTCCACGGCGCAGGCCGCGCTGCCCGTGTCGCCCGTCTTCTTCGACGTGCTCGCGGCGGACGGCGAGGTCCTGGTCGACCGCCCGGGCCGAGAGCGGCACGCCGTCCTGGCCCGACTGCTGCCCGAGCCGCTGCGGGTGCGCCGGACGGTGGTCGAGGACCCGGCTGACCCGGCGGCGGTCGACGCGGCCGAGCGCTTCTTCCGGGACACCCTCGGCCGCGGCCACGAGGGAGTCCTCGTCAAGGCCGTCGACGCGCCGTACGTCGCGGGCCGAAGGGGCCGCACCTGGCTGAAGGTGAAACCCGTCCACACCCTCGACCTCGTCGTGCTCGCCGCCGAACGCGGCCACGGCCGCCGCACCGGCTTCCTCTCCAACCTGCACCTCGGCGCGCGTGCGGCCGACGGCACCTTCGTGATGCTGGGAAAGACCTTCAAGGGCCTCACCGACGAGATGCTCCGCTGGCAGACGGAGCGCCTCACCGAACTCGCCGTCTCGGACGACGGTTACACGGTCCGTGTCCGCCCGGAACTCGTCGTCGAGATCGCCTTCGACGGTCTCCAGCGCTCCACCCGTTACCCGGCCGGGGTCACCCTCCGCTTCGCCCGGGTCATCCGCCACCGCCCGGACAAGCCCGCCACGGAGGCGGACACGGTGGAAGCGGTCCTGGCGACGGGATGACACGGCCTTCCGTGGTCAGCCGGACGGTTCGTCGTCGTCGTTCTGCGGGCCGGAGGTGTGGCGGCTGCGGACCCAGAGCGGCAGGGCGAACCAGCACAGCAGGTACCAGATGACGAGTCCGGTGACCAGCCAGGGCACGAACGTCGCTCCGGTGGCCACGCGCAGGACGAGCAGCAGCGCGCAGGCCAGAGTGGCCAGGAGCAGCACGAGTCCCAGGAAGGTGAGGCGGGAGGCCCAGTTCACCGCCCGGGGCTTGAGCCTGCGGCCTGCGACCAGGCGGTGGAACGAGACGGGGCCGATGAGGGCGCCGGTCGCGGCGGAGCCGAGGCAGATCGTGATGATGTAGATCGTCCGGTCGGTGGCCGGCAGCTCGGGATAGCGCTGGGTGAAGACGACGGTGAGGAGGAAGCCGAAGAGGATCTGCACCCCCGTCTGGGCGACCCTGATCTCCTGCATCAGTTCGTTCCAGCGCCGGTCCGCGCGTTCCTCCGGCGTCTCGTGACGGCCGCGGATCATGCCGTCGGCGTCCGGCTCCTCGGGTCCCGTTCCTTCACTGCCTGCCTTCGTCATGCCGCCTCCCGTGTCGCAGCCTCCCCTCCCACCGTGTGCCCCCTGGCGCGGATCCGCCACCCTGCGGGCCGGTCCCGGCGGGCAGGGCGGCGGGGCCTCGCGCGCCGCCGCGCCGCGAGGGATGCTGGTAGACGGGCAAACGAGGAGATGAGCGCCGTGTACGACTTGCACATCGACACCGACGTCACCGTGCAGCTGAGTGACTGCTGCCGGGAGGACGCCCAGGCCGTCTTTGACGTCCTCGACCGCGCCTACCAGCTGGAGGACATGACGATGCCGGGTCCGCACGCGGCGACCGCGCCCGCCGTCACCGTGTGGATGGCCACGTTCGACACGGCCGGCGGCCGGCACGAGGAGTCTCCGGCCGTCCCGCTCACCGGCATGGTCGGCGCGCTGCTCACCGGTGGGTACCGCGCCGTCGACGAGGTCGAGAAGGTGCTGGCCCGCTCCTTCGACATCCAGTCCCTGCAGTCCGTCTCCGGTGACCAGGAGACCGAGGCGCGCCTCCTCCTCGCGGCGCGCTGACGGGCGGGACTCCCCGGACCCCCGAACCCCCGGGCGGAGCGGACGGGCGCCGCCCGGGGCCGCCGTGCCCGCCGCGGCGGTTCCGCTGACGCGTCCCACGGCGCAGTGCTCCGCGGGACGCTTGCTCCTGCCCCGACCCCCTTGCGATCCCCGGCTATACACCGTGTGTAGAGTTCTCGGCGAGCCGCAGGGCCCTGCCATGACCAGGCGTGGGCCCTTGCTGTCGCACGAGTCATTCGCACCACTGTTTCGGGGAAAGCGGGTCGCACATGTTCCGAACCAAGCCGGGCCGGCGCAGGACGCCGGCCCTCGCCCTGCTCGCCGCGGCGTCGCTGGTCGTCGCCCTCACCGGGTGCTCGGCCGACACGGTCACCCCGCAGGAAGCGCGCGGCAAGGCGGGAACGGACGGCAAGGCCGGGACGACGGCGGGCGCCGTGGACTGCGCCAAGGCCAAGTGCATCGCGCTCACCTTCGACGCGGGACCGGGCAAGGACACCCCCCGCCTGCTCGACGTGCTCAAGGAGAAGCAGGTCCCGGCGACCTTCTTCCTCCTCGGCAAGAAGCACGTCGACCGGTATCCGCAAGTCGTCAAGCGCATCGCGGACGAGGGCCACGAGGTCGCCAACCACACCTGGACCCACCGCATCCTCACCGACCTCGACGCCGCCGAGGTCCGTGACGAGCTCTCGCGCACCCAGGACGCGATAGCCGGGATCACCGGCCGCAAGCCCACGCTCATGCGCCCGCCGCAGGGCCGCACCGACGACACCGTCGCCGACGTGAGCCGTGAACTCGGCCTCGCCCAGGTCCTCTGGAGCATCACCGCCAAGGACTACTCCACCGATGACACCGCCCTCATACGCCGGCGGGTGCTCGACCAGGCCCACGGCGACGGCATCATCCTGCTCCACGACATCTACGACGGGACCGTCCCGGCCGTGCCGGGGATCATCGACGAGCTCAAGCGCCGCGGCTACACCTTCGTCACGGTGCCGCAGCTGCTCGCGCCGGGCAAGGCGGAGCCCGGATCCGTCTACCGCCCGGATAAGGACGACTGAACGGACCAATCGGGGTGAGGTGACTCACATACGGCACCTGGCGCAAGGCGGAACAATAGGTGAAGGTTTACCGTTCATCCTTATGTGACGTCGAAGGGGCCCGGTCCCCAGGTCCCCCCCATGAGGTGACCGCCCTTCACCCGTCACGGCAATCGGCCCCGGTTGGAACCCCCCGTCCAACCGGGGCTTTGTCATGGGTGTCGCCACGGGTTCCGGCCCGCGCGTCCGTCCGCGCGCCGGGAGCTCTCAGAACACCCCGTTGGCGGCGCGCACTCCGGCGCGTTCGACCCCTTCGAGTGAGTCGCCGCGGCCCTCCGCATGGCCGGTCCGGCACCGGGCATTGATCGCCACGAAACGGCGGCGATCACGCCGCCGGCCACCGCCGCCCAGGCCCGCCACCAGGGGGAACCATGCGCCACGCGACCCGCCGAGCGATCATCACGGCCTCCGCCGCCCTCGTCCTCTCCGGCTGCGCCACCGTGCAGCCCGGTCCCGCCGGCCCGACCGTGCCGCCCGGATCCGCCGCCACGCCCGTCGCGCCCGCCACCCGGCAGGAACAGGACCGGATCCTGAAGGCCGCCGAGCAACGGCTCGTCGCCGAGTGCCTCGACGCCCAGGGCCTCGCCCTGCCCCCGGCCTCCCAGGCGCGCGCGCCGGCCGCCGGACCGGGTCCCGCCGCCGCACCCGCCGCCGACAGCCGCCTGCGGACCGCGCTCTTCGGTGAGGACCCCCGCGAACTCTCCCTCACCCTCGCCACCGGTCTCACCGTCACCGCCAACAGCGACGGCTGCGTGGCCTCCGCCCGCACCGAGCTGTACGGGGACCAGAACCGCTGGTTCCGCGCCCAGGTCACCGTCGACAACCTGCGCGCCATGGCCCAGGCCCGGATGAAGGACGACCCCGCCCACCGGGCCGCCCTCGACCGCTGGACCCGCTGCGCCGCGCCCTCCGGAGGGCCCCGCGCCGGCCGCCCCGACCCGGCCGTCGCCAAACGCTGCACCCGCGAGAGCGGACTCGCCGACGTGCGCGCCCGGCTCGAACCCGCCGAGCTGGCCACCGTACGCACCCTCCACCGCGACCAGGTCGCCACCTACGAGCAGCTGCGCGCCCGCGCACTGCGGCGGGCAGCCGAGCTGTCCGCGAACCCCACCCGGAAGAAAGGCACCGACGCTTCATGAAGCGACTCCTCGGCCCGACCACCGCAGCCCTCCTCGCCCTCGCCGGCGGCCTGGCGATGACCGCGCCGGCCGCCGCCGCGGACTGCCCGTCCGGAGAGTTCTGCGTGTGGGAGCACGCGAACTTCGGCGGTCAGCGAGCCAACTGGAGCGGCGACGACGGCTGGTGGGAAGGCTGGATCTCCGACAACGACTCGTCCTGGGCCAACCACGGCATCTCCGGCCCGGGGATCAAGGACTACGTCCGGGTCTACGAGTCGGCCTGGCAGGGCGGCTCCATGACGATCTGCCTCGCCCCCGGTCAGGAGGTCGGCTACAACGGGGCCGCCAATGACCGCGGCGACTCCCACATCTGGGCCACCGGCTGCTGAACCGCGCCACCCGGAGCCGCCTCACTGCACGGTGAGGCGGCTCACGCCGATCCGGCTCGGGTAGTAGGTGAGCATGTCGTGGAGAACGCGGGAGGGAAGGACGGGTCGCAGGACGTCACGGCGTAGGTCACGGAGGCGTCGAGCTTGTTCGAGATCACCTCGACCCAGTACTCCGGCCGGGGCCGGTAGACGTTGCGCACGAAGCCGTCTCCCGACGGGAGCGGGGCGCGGAAGACGGGCGGGCCGAGCTCCTTCCGGAACTTCTCCAGGGTGTGGCCCGCGCGGAGTTCCCTGAGCTTGCGGTACTCCGCGGCGTGCCAGTCCGTCCGGGAGTCCCTTGGGTCACCAGGTTGGACAGGAAGAAGACGGCGACGAGCAGGACGTTCCGCTTGGCGAACGCGCTGAAGCGCTCACCCGCCGTCCCGCTTCCGCCCCCTTTTTTCGTTGCCGGTCGTGGGCGAGTCGTCCATGGCCGCGGCCCTAGGCACACCACGCACGCCCCGCACCACGCCGTAGGCCGACCGGCTCAGGCCTCGGTGCCCAGCCACAGGTCGGGGCCGAAGACCTCGTAGTGGACGTCCGCCGCCGCGACGCCCCGGGCGAGCAGATCGCCGCGCACCCCGCGCATGAAGGGCAGCGGGCCGCAGAGGTAGGCGGTCACGCCCTCCGCCAGGTCGAGCGACGCGATGTCCGCCCGGCCGCTGTGGGCGTCGGCCGCGCCCGGCTCCTCGTACCAGAGGTGCAGGGAGCCCTGCGGCAGCGCGTCGACCAGCCGGCGCAGCTCCTCGCGGTGCGCGTGGCCGGCCGGGGAACGGTCGGCGTGGACGACGGTCACCGGACGGTTCGAACCGGTCGCGACGAGGTGGTCCAGCATCGCCAGCATGGGCGTCGAGCCGATGCCCGCGGAGGCGAGCAGCAGCGGTCCGTCGCCCTCGGGAAGCACCAGGTCGCCGAACGGCGCGGAGACGGTGACCAGGGCGCCCGGCCGCCCGTTCTCGTGCAGCCACGAGGAGACCTCGCCGGCCGGGTCGCCGTCGACGCGCTTGACGGTGATCCGCCAGTCGGGGCGGCCCGGCGCCGCGGAGAGGCTGTACTGGCGGATCTGCCGGGCGCCGTCGGGCAGCGTCACCTGGACGCTGACGTACTGGCCCGGCCGGAAGGCCGCCGCCCGACGCCCGTCCGGGTGGCGCAGGGTGAAGGAGACGGTGTCGGCGGTCTCCTCGTGCCGCCCGGCGATCTCCATCGGCTCCCAGACCTGGCCCTCGGTGACGCCACGCTCCTGGTACAGGCGGGCCTCCAGGGCGATGAGCGCGTTGGCCATCAGCCAGTACACCTCGTCCCAGGCCTGCGCGACCTCGGGCGTCACGGCCTCGCCGAGGACGTCGGCGATGGCGGCGAAGAGGTGCTCGTGGACCACCTTGTACTGCTCCGACGTGACGCCGAGCGAGGCGTGCTTGTGGGCGATCCGCGACAGCATCACGTCGGGCCGGGCGTCCGGGTGGTCCAGCAGGGCGCCGGCGAAGGCGGCTATGGAGCCGGCCAGTGCCTTGCGCTGGTCGCCGGTGGCCTGGTTGCCGCGGTTGAACAGGTCCCGCAGCAGCTCGGGGTGGGCGGCGAACATCCCCGCGTAGAAGCGCTCGGTGATCTCGTCGAGGGCGCCGCCGACGGCGGGAAGGGTGGCACGGACGACCGGTGTGGCCTGCTCGGACAGCATGTCGACTCCAGAACTGGTAGATGATCTACGTATTTAACGCGCTGACAAGACCGCCCCGGCGGGGCGGGCGTCGACGGGAGAGCGGTGATCAGTCGCCTGGGCGGCGCCCGGACAGGGCGAGGAGCACCGGCCCGGTGGGCGACCCGACGAGATCGGCGACGGTCAGCGGATCGAGCGTGCGGTAGAACGCCTCCTGCGCCTCGCGCAGCGCGCCGCGCAGCCGGCAGGCCGTCCGCAGCGGACACGGCGGATCGCCCTCGCAGGCCACGACCTCGTCGTCGCCCTCCAGGGTCCGCGTCAGCCACCCCACCGAGGACCGGCGGCCCAGCTCGGTGAGGGCCAGACCGCCGCCCCGGCCGCGCCGCGCCTCGACGACCCCGAGGTGCTGCAGCCTGGTGACCACCTTCGCCATGTGGGCGTAGGGGACGGCCATGGACTCCGCCACCTCGCGGGTGGTGGGGTAGGTGTCCCGCCCGGCGACCGCGAGGCGCATCACGGCCCGCAGTGCCAGGTCGGTGAATTTCGTCAACCGCACGACTCGACCGTATCAAAGACGTATTTCAGATTCGTATTAGGGGTGGGGCGGGGTCTCTGTGTGCGGGGAGTCATGCCCGCGAGGTGTCCTGAGGTCACTCCCGCGCACGCTTCCGCCGGCGCCAGACCCACCAGCCGCCGATCACGAACGAGCTGCTGACCAGGACGATGCCAGCCACCGGCCACCGCCCGCCCGCGATGTTCAGGTCCGCACCCACGACGACGGCCACCCCGATCACCGACACGAGCAGCGAGAACGCCGCCCGCACCAATGAGCCGATTATCGCCGGGTCGAAACGGTTGGGCCGGCGCGGGAGGGGCGCACCCGCGTAGAAGACCGCCGCCCGGTCCAGGAGGGCCAGCGTGGAGCGCCGGTAACTGAAGGCCAGGTACGGCAGCCACACCAGCGGCGCGACGAGACCGACCAGGAACACCGCACCCACCAGCGCCCACTGGCCGATCCGTCTCAGCAGCCCCACCTGGTCCTCCGTGGGCGTGATCAGCCCCAGCAGCCGCGCCATGCGCATGATCAGCTCCCACAGGGCGGCGAACCGGCCCGGCCGCTTCTCGCCCTCGCCTTCCGGAGCGCTCGGGGCGGTCGGCTCGGCCAGCGCGACGCGGGCGGCGTCCGTGTCCTCGTACACCCCCTGGAGGACGAGGAGTTCGGCGGCCCGCTCGGGATCCGCCGGATCCTTGCCTTCCAGCGCCGCCAGTTCGAGCACCGACCGTGTCTGCGACAGCAGCGCCGCGCAGAACGCGAACGGCACGAACAGGATGAAGGGCCCGCCCACGAACGCGCCTTCGGTGGAGGCCGTGCGGACGCCGCGCGCCACCACGCGCGTGCGCAGTTCGTCGGAGCTCGCGTCCGGCCTGGCGGCGTGCATCCGCCGCACCGCCCGGTCCGCTCCCGGACCGAGACGGCGCTGCGCGAACACGGCGAGGGACTCGGGAAGCCGGCCCGGCGCTGCCATCACGTCGCGCAGCAATGACCGGGACAGCCGGGCCGGCTCCTCCTCGCCGCCCTGGGGACGGGTCAGGAGAGGACCTTGGCCTTCGCCCTCTCGAACTCCTCGTCCGTGATGGCGCCCCTGTCCCTCAGGTCTGCGAGCCGGGCCAGCTCGTCCGCACTGCTGCCCTGCCCGGTGCCGCCGGCCCCGGGCGTGCCCGCCGTCTTGCGGATGTAGTCCTGGAACGCCGCCTCGGCGTCCTTGGCCTGCTTGACGTCGCGCCTGCTCATGCCCTTGCCGCGGGCGATCACGTACACGAGCACGCCGAGGTACGGCAGCAGGATGCAGAAGATCAGCCAGCCCGCCTTGCCCCAGCCGCTCAGCTCGTGGTCACGGAAGATGTCCGTGATGATCTTGAACAGCAGGAACAGCCACATGATCCACAGGAAGAACCAGAGCATGGTCCAGAAGAGGTTGAGCAGGGGATAGTCGTCCATGCCGAAACTCCGTTTCCCGGCGCGGCCTGGTCGGCCTCGCGTACCAGCGAGTCTCACCGAACCCTCGTGGCCCCGCACGTCGTGAGCCGCTCCGAGTGCGGCCCCGCGGCAGCCGTGCTCGGATGAGGACGACGTCCGTGACGGAAACGGCGCTCGTGGGCGCGCTCGTTCACAGGGAGGGCGCAGGCCGCCCATCGCGAGGCCGTGGCCCGGGCCGCCACGGTGACGGCCGGAAGGACCTGAGCCGGATGCTCCTGCACCGTCGTCCTCTCAGCTCCCCAGCCGTCCCTCACGCAACAGCCGGCCGGGCTCGCGAACTCACTCGGCAGGGACCTCTCACGCCCGAGGAGTTCGCGGCCGCCAAGGCCAAGCCGTTCGGTGACTGACGTGGGCTCAGGCCTTGCGCGCGCGGAGCGCCGCGAGTGCCTTGTCGGCGTGCGCGCTCATCCGCAGCTCGCTGCGGACCACCTCCAGGACCCTGCGGTCCTGGTCGATGACGAACGTCACCCGCTTCGTCGGCGCGAGCGAGAAGCCGCGCTTCACCCCGAACCTGTCCCGTATCTCGCCCGACGAGTCGGAGAGCAGCGGATAGCCGAGCGAGTGGCGCTCGGCGAACTCCTGCTGGCGCGCCACCTCGTCCGAGCTGATGCCGACCGGCAGCGCTCCGGCTGCCCGGAACTCGTCGGCGAGGTCCCGGAAGTGGCAGGCCTCCGCGGTGCAGCCCGGTGTGAGCGCCGCCGGGTAGAAGAAGAGGACGACGGGGCCGTCTTCCAGCAGCCCGGACAGGGAACGGGACTGCCCCGTTTCATCCGGAAGGGTGAAGTCCTCGACGATGTCACCGACGTTCATACGAGCGGACGTTACCCCACGGTAGGCGTACTCGTCACCAGCTCCGTGCGGCCCGCAGCAGCCGGTCCCGTACGAGCAGCACGTGCGGGTTCTCCGGAGTGCCCGGCCGCTGGACCAGGAACGACGTGTTGATCGGCGGATCCTCCGGGTCGAGCAGGGCGGTCAGCCGGCCCGCGGCGAGCTCCGCCCGGCACAGATAGCGCGGCAGTACCCCGAGTCCGGCCCCGGCCGTCACGGCCGCGAGCACGCCTCGCAGGTCGGGCACCGTCACGGCGGCTTCACCGATGAGGCGGCGCCCGAAGACGTGCCGCCAGTAGCGCCGGGCGATCGGCAGGTCCGCGGCGTACATCACCATCGGGACGCCGTGCAGGGCGGCAGGACCGTCCACCGCCACCGCCTCGGGGCCGATCCGCCGCGCCCAATCGGGCGAGGCGACCAGGACGAACTCCTCGTCGACGAGCGGCACCGAGGCCAGGGCCCGGCCACGCGGCCGGTGCGTCGCCACCACCAGGTCGTGGTGCCCGGCCCGCAGTCCCTCGAGCAGCTCGTCGGTGAGCCCCAGCGTGACCTGGAGCCGGATCCCCTCGCCCACCAGCGGCGCCAGCGCGGGCAGCGCGCAGAGCGACAGGAACTCGGCGGGCCCAGCGAGGTGGACCGGCTGCGGCGCCGGCGGGGCGCCGTCGGGACCGCGGTCCGCGATGGTGGCGAGCGCGTCGATCGGACCCGCGACCTGGGCGGCGAGATCGTCCGCGTACGGCGTCGGCACCACGCCGCGCGGTCCGCGCTCGAACAGCTCGCGGTCGAGGCGTCGTTCGAGCGCCCGGATCTGGGTGGTGACGGTCGGCTGCGACAGGCTCAGGAGCCGTGCCCCGGCCGTGAACGAGCCCGTGCGGTGCACGGCCAGGAAGGTGCGCAGCAGCGAGAGGTCGAGCGGGCCGCGCGACTGCGGTGCCGGGTCGACGTCCGGCCGGGTCACGGACGGGTCCGGAGGGGCGGCGGGTCCGGAGTCGTCGCCCGAGCCATGCTGCTGCCTATCGTTCACGGAAGCCAGCATAGGCAGGCTGATGGGTCGTATGCTCCCGCCTGCCCGCCTGCCCGCCTGCCCGCCTGCCCGCCTGCCCGCCTGCCCGCCTGCCCGCCTGCCCGCCTGCCCGCCGTCAGGTCACCCGCCCCGCCGCCCGTCAGGCTGTCCGCCCCCCTGGTCCGTCAGGCCGTCCGCCCGCCGTCCCGTCCCGCATCCGTCAGGCCACCCGGCCCCGCCGTCCGTCAGGCCACCCGGCCCCGCCGTCCGTCAGGCCGTCCGGCCCGCCGTCCGCCGGGACTCGCGTTCGGCGAGGACCGCCAGGGCCCGCTCGCCCCAGCGGACGTTCTCCTCCTCGAACGCCATGCCGCGCAGCAGGGTCAGAAACGGTCCCACCCGGTCCGCCTCGCGCAGATACGTGTCCTCGTCCCGTCCGTCGAGCATCCGCTCGCGGAGCCGCTCGTAGCGCGCCAGCTTCCCGCGCGCCGCCTCCATCCGCTCCCGTACGTGGGCCCGTACCGCCGCCGTGTCTCCCGCGTCACACGCCTGGACCTGGACCAGCAGTTCGTCGCGGACCGCGGTCGGCTTCGGCGGGTGCGCGGTGTACGCGACGAGGTCGGCGAGTCCGGGCTCGGTGAGGGTGAACATGCGCTTGTTGGGCCGGCGCTCCTGTTGCACCACCCGTGCCGTGATGAGACCGGCCTCGGAGAGCCGGTCGAGCTCCCGGTAGAGCTGTTGCGGCGTGGCCGCCCAGAAGTTGGCCACGGACACGTCGAAGAGCTTGGCCAGGTCGTACCCCGACGCCTCGCCCTCCAGGAGAGCCGCCAGGACCGCGTGCTTGAGAGACATCCGGACAAACTAGCAGTCCGTTGAATATTTTCCTCCACACCTATTCACCCGGGAAAGACCTGGTGAGGGGCGGGTTCCAGGAGGCGTGCCGCAGGATCGCGCGCACCGCCACGCCGGACGGGGCGAGCCGCAGCAGCGCGTTGCGCAGCGGCACGGCCAGCGGGTGGCCGAGTTGCTGCCCGATCCGTCCGGCCCGGCGGGCCGCCGTGGCCACGGCCGTGGCCCGCGGCCGCCGTTCGGCGTCGAAGCGGGCGAGCGCGGCGTCGACGTCCGGCGCCCCGTCGAGCTCGGCGGCGAGCACCACGGCGTCCTCCAGGGCCTGGCAGGCGCCCTGACCGAGGTTCGGGGTCATGGCGTGGGCGGCGTCGCCGATCAGTACCACCCGCCCGGAGACGAAGGACGGCAGGGGAGTGGCCAGTTCGGCGATGTCGTGCTGGAGGACGGCGCCGGGGCGCGTCGCGGCGAGGAGCTCGGGGACCGGCTCGTGCCAGCCGGCGAAGCGCCGGCGCAGCACGGCGAGGGGGTCGGGATGGCGCACGCCTGCGGGTGCGTTGAGCACCGCGTGCCACTCGGCACGTCCGTCGGCGAAGGCGATGTGCCCGAACTCGGTCCCCCGTCCCCAGGTGATCTCGAAGTCGGTACGGAGGTCCACGGGGCGGTCCGTGATCGCCCGCAGCACGGTCGAGCCGCTGTGCACGGGGCCGGGGTGCGCGGGGAAGAGGGCGGCGCGCAGACGGCTGCCGATGCCGTCGGCGGCCACGACCAGATCCGCCTCCACGGCGTCCGTTGTCCCCTGGGGCTGAGGCCCCTCCCCGTCGGCGGATCCGGACTTCGCCCCGGCGAACCGCACACGCGCCCGTCCGCCGCGGAGCGGGTCCACGCCCGTCGCCGTGATGCCCGTGCGCAGCGTCCCGGGCTCCAGTGCGTCGCGCAGCAGGCGGTGCAGCTCGGAACGCGGAATGCCCACGATGGGTGAGCCGAGGGCACGTTCGAGGGCGGCACCGTCCATCCGGGCCAGCCAGGAGCCGCGAGGCGTACGGGCGCCGCCGGTGTACTGGCCGTGCCCGGCGGCCCGTACGGCGGTGCCGACGCCGAGCGCGTCGAGGGCGCGGATGCCGTTCGCGGCGAGGGAGATCCCGGCCCCGGCGTCGGCGAGGACGGGCGAGCGGTCGACGACCGTCACCTCCCACCCGATGCGCCGGAGTCCGAGGGCGGCGGCGAGGCCGCCGATCCCGGCGCCCACGACGACGGCGCTGTGTCCCATGTCCGTACCCCTCTCCCGTACTGCTGCTTCCGCGTGCTTCTACATCTGTAGAAGCGTAGCGCTCGCCCTCTACAGGTGTAGAAAGAGGGGGTGACCTCCGAGAAGCCCCGCCGTACCCTGCTCGCCGATGCCGCGCTCGGCGTCCTCGCCGACGCCGGCATGCGCGGCCTCACCCACCGCGCGGTCGACACGGCCGCGGGCCTGCCGGCCGGGACCACCTCCGCGTACTTCCGCACCCGGTCCGCCCTGCTCGGCGCGCTCGTGCGGCGGCTCGTCGAGCTCGACCAGGCCGAACTGGTGGCGGCCGCCGAGCGCGCCCCCGTACTCCGGACGGCCGACAACCTCGTCCAGGGGCTCGCCGCGCTCGTCGCCGCCCGCACCCAGGGCGAGGGGCGCCGCCGCTCGCTCGCCCGCTACGCCTGCGTCCTGGAGAGCGTGCGAGACCCCGAACTGCGCGACATCCTGGTGCCGAGGGAGAACCCGGGGCGTGACGCGGTACGGGCCTTCCTCGCCGCGCGGGGCGTCGCGGACCCCGAGGCCCGCACGCTGAGCCTGCTCGCCTGCGTGGACGGACTGGTCCTGGACCGCGTGGTCGCCGGAGAGGAGGCGGTGAGCGGGGGGACCGAGGCGATCGAGGGGCTCGTGGCGGCGGCCCTGCGGTCCTGAGCGTGACCGCGGCAGTCCCTACGGCCGTCGATCCGACGTCAGCAATGGAGCAGCTCCGATGGACAGCAGTGACAGCAGTGGCACCGGCGACAGCCGTCGCAGCAGCGACAGCAAGGCGTTCGTGTATACGACGTACATCCGCACCACGCCCGACGAGCTGTGGAAGGCGCTGACCGACCCCGGCCTCACCCGCCGCTACTGGGGCGTGGCTTTCGAGACCGACTGGGCCGTCGGCTCGCCGATGGTCTGGGAGGAGGGCGGGCGCACCACCTCCGACCCCGAACAGGTCGTGCTCGTCGCCGAGACCGGCCGGGTGCTCTCGTACACCTGGCACACCTTCACACCCGAATGGGCGCAGGCCGTGGGCATCGGTGACGAGCTCTTCGCCCGGCTCGTGGACGAGGGGCGTTCCAAGGTCACGTACACCATCGAACCGGCCGGGGACATGGTGAAACTGTCCGTCGTCCATGACGACCTGAAACCCGGCGGCACCATCAGGAGCCTGGTCGGCGAGGGCTGGCCGGCGATCGTCGCCAGCCTGAAGTCGCTCCTGGAGACGGGCGAGGAACTGCCCGAGGTGCCGCGCTGAGCCCGGGCCGTTGGTGCTTTCGAGTCGTCTCGCGGGCCTCTCACGCGCCACGCCCGGTCAGTTGATCATCTTTTCTCGCTTTGATCCGTTTTGATGCACCGGACAGGCCAGGCCGGCGCGGGCGCGAGAAGGGGTGGTCGTCCGACGTGTCGTCACGCGGAAACAGCATCAGGAACGTCAGGGGATGGACCGCGCTGTCCGCCGCCGTCGGAGCCGTGCTGGCGCTCCAGGCGGCCCAGCCGACCGCCGTGGGCGCGCACGTCGGTGGCCCTCCCGACGGAGCGGTGCAGCTCGGGATCACCAGCTGCCCCACCACCGGTGCCCTGTGCACCACACCCCGGCTCAACGTCGGCCTCGACGGCCGGACCCTCGCCTTCGACCGGCGTGCCGCCGCCGGACCCGTCGAACTCACCCTGCGCACCGCCGGGCGGCTCGCCGACGTGAACGTCACCGACCACCAGGGCCGCCACGTCGCCGGCCGCGTGAGCCCCGACGGCCGCCGCTGGACCGGCACCGCACCGCTCCCCGCGGACGGCCGCTACACCGCCCGCCTCGTCGTCGAACGCACCGACGGCGGACGACAGCGACTGCACCACGGCCGGCTCGCCCTGACCACCCCGGCCGCGCCCGCGGGCGAGCGGCTGACCGCCGAACTCGGGCCCGGCGGCGGCACCTACGGGGTGGGCCAGCCGCTCACCGCAGAGCTGAGCCACGCCGTGCCCGCCACCGATCCCGACGCCCGCCGCGCCGTCGAACGCGCCCTGCACGTCAGCTCCGAGCCGCACGTCGAAGGCGCCTGGCACTGGGTCGGACCCACCACCCTCCACTACCGCCCGCCGGGCTACTGGCCCGCCCGCGCCACCATCCGCGTCCGCAACGGGCTGGACGGGGTCCAAATCACCGACCGCCTCTACGGCGGGCCCTCCGCCTCCCTCACCCTCACCACCGGCGACCGGATCGAGGCCGTCACCGACGTCGCCGCGCACACCCTCACCGTGCTGCGCGACGGCGAGGTCGTCCGCACCATCCCCGTCACCACCGGCAGGGCCGGCTACCGGACCCGGGGCGGAGTCAAGGTCGTCCTCGGCAAGGAGGCCACGGTCCGCATGCGCGGCGACTCCATCGGCATCGCCCGAGGCAGCAGCGACTTCTTCGACCTGAAGGTCCGCTGGGCCACCCGGGTGACGTGGAGCGGGGAGTACCTGCACGCCGCCCCTTGGTCGCTGGACGCCCAGGGCAGCGAGAACGTCAGCCACGGCTGTACCGGCATGAGCACCGAGGACGCCGCCTGGCTGTTCCGGACCGTCCGCGAGGGCGACGTGGTGCGCGTGATCAACGGGCACGGCAAGCGGATGACCCCCTTCGACAACGGCTACGGCGACTGGAACCTGAGCTGGTCCGAGTGGCGCCGCGGCAGCGCCTTCGGCACCGGCACCCCGGGCACCGGGGCCACCGGACCCGGCGCCTCCGGGGCCGGGCCGGACGGCAGCGCGCTCCGGCCCGCCCTCTGACCGCACACCGAGGAGTCACGATGACGGAGATCGTCAGGGTCGAACTCGCCGACGGCGCGCTCTACGTGGAGGCGGAACCCCTCGACGCCGCACCGGTGCACGTCGCGGCGGACGAGGCGGCGGACGAAGGACTGGAGGGCATCGGCGGGCGGCTGCCCGATCTGTCCGGGGTCACCGCCGCCCTGTCCTCCTTCGCCGGACAGCTCGGCGAGGCCCTGCACCGGGCCGCGCCCGACCGCGCCACCGTCGAGTTCGGCTGCCAGCTCGGCCTGGACAGCGGCAGACTCACCGCGCTCGTCGTGCAGGGCACCACGAGCGCCAGTCTCTGGGTCACCCTGGAGTGGGGCCGGGAGCCGGGCCCGGGCGGCACGGCCGGTCCGCACGGTCCCCGCCAGGGCCGACGGCGGAGAGGAACGGGGCGTTCGTGACCCCGCTCGCCGCCCGGACCGACGCCGTGCCGATCTCGGCGCGAGCGGCACGCGGGGCACCGCGTCAGACGCGCCCGCCGCCCGCCGTGTCCGAGGACAGCCGCTGCGCCGCGTAGATGGGGATCACGGAGAGCAGCACGAGCAGCGCCGCCACCACGCTCACCACGGGCGCCTGCTGAGGTCGCGTCATGTTGTCGAAGATCCACAGCGGCAGGGTCTGCACTACGGGACCCGCCGTGAAGGTGGTCACCACGACCTCGTCGAAGGAGAGGGCGAAGGCGAGGAGGCCGCCCGCGAGCAGCGCCGAGCGCAGCAGGGGAAGGAGACGTCCCGCAGCCCCGGAATCCCTCGCGGGTCTCGTCTCCGGCATCGGCCTCGTCGCCGCGGCCGGACTGCTCGCGGACGTGCCGGCCTGGCTGGAGTGGTGGCAGCGCGGCCCCGACGGCGTCGTCCGGCCGCTGCTCGTCGACCTCGACCCGGAGCACTCCGCGTACTCCGACTACACCCACTGGGACTGGTACGAGCTGCCCCGCGAGACCGGCCGACGGGCCGTCGCCGGGCCCTACGTCGACTACCTGTGTTCCGACGAGTACGGCCTGACCCTCTCCGCTCCCGTGCACGTCGGCGGCGCGTTCGTCGGGGTCGCCAACCGCCGACGTCTATCTGCGCCACTTCGAGGCGGCCGTGCTGCCCGTCCTCCAGGAACTGCCCGTCCCCGCCCGGCTGGTGAACGCCCGCGGCCGGGTCGCCGCCTCCACCGACCCGGCCCATCTCGCGGGTTCCCTCACCAAGGGACCGGACTTCGCCGCGGTCCTCGCCGCGCCCCCGGCCGTGCACCGGCACGGCGACCTGCGCCTGACGCCGTGCCACGGCACGCCGCTGGTGCTCGTGACGCCGCAGCGCTGAACGGCCCGGTGCCCGTCCGGCGGGATCGTGGCACGCCGCCCGGCCGACGGCGGAGGTCAGTCGTTGACGGCCGTCAGCAGGACGACGGCGTCCTCGATCGCGGTGAGGCCGTGACGTTCCTTCGGGATCATCTGGAGCTGGCCGGTCGCCAGCTCCTGCGTCCGCCCCGCAGCCGTCAGCTCCACCCGGCCGCGCAGGACCTGCAGGCTCGCCGCCGGCGGCGCGTTGTGCTCGTCGAGCGCCATGCCCGCGATCAGGGCGATCACGCTCTGCCGCAGGACCCCGTCGTGCACCACGACATGGGCGCTGCGGCCGTGGGCGTCGGTGCGGGCTTTCGCCAGGTGCTCGTCGACGAGGGCGCCGAGGTCGTGGGGTGCGGGCTCCTGCATCGTGTCTCCCTCGGAGTACGCGGACGGATATCCCCCAGCCTTGCGCGTGCCGGGCGTCACGCAACTCGGGGCCGTCCCCCACCGGCCGCGAGACCGGCCACGGCGAACCCCGCCGCCGCGAGCACCGTCCCGGTCCAGCCGTACGCCCCGTACAGCCAGGCGGCGGTCAGCGAACCGAGCGCGCCCCCGCCGAACGTGGCCAGCATGAACACCGTGTTCACCCGGGCGGCCACGTCCCGCCCCAGCCCCAGGACGCGCGCCTGGTTCGCCACCTGGCAGGAGCTCGTGCCCAGGACCACCAGACCGGCGCCCGCCGCCAGGGCGGCCGGCGAGCCCGGCGCCAGCGCCGCCGCCGCGAGCCCGAGCCCCACGCACCCCAGCGCCCAGCGGCCCACCGGCCCCGCCCCGAACCGGTCGGTGAGCGGCCCCGCGAGCGCCGACGCGAGCGCCGCCGGCACGGTGAGCAGCCCGAACAGGCCCGCCGCCCCCGGCCCGTAACCCAGCGGAGGCGCGGCCAGATGGAAGACCAGCGCCGCCCAGAACACGCTGTACGCGCCGAACACGCAGGCGCTCCGCAGCGCCGACGCCCTCAGGGCACGGTGGGCGGCGAGCAGCCGGGGCAGCCCGGCGAGCATCCGCCCGTACGGGACCGGGCGCGCGCCCGGGGCGCCGAGGCGCTCCGGCAGCGTCCGCGGCAGCACCCACACGAGGGCCGCCGTCGCCGCCGCGGCCACCAGATAGGCGGTCCGCCAGCTGCCGCTCCCGTCGGACACCGCGCCCGAGACGGTACGGGAGAGCGTCGAGCCCAGGGTGAGACCCAGGCCGATGACCCCGACCACCCGCCCACGCCGCTCCGGGCCCGCGAGGGCGGCCGCGACCGGGGTGAGGATCTGCGGGAGCACGGTGGTGGTCGACAGGGCGAGCGTCGCGAGCACCAGCGTCAGGACGTTCGGCGCGGCCGCCGCCACCAGCAGCGCGGCGGCGGTCAGGCCCAGCAGCGCCCTGGTCAGCCGGCGCAGCCGCGCCGTGTCGGCGAGCGGCACGAGCAGCAGGATGCCGAGCGCGTACCCGAGCTGCGCGGCCGTCGCCACCAGGCCGGCCGTGCGGTCGGAGACCGCGAGGCCGCGCGCGACGGCGGCGAGCAGCGGCTGCGGGAAGTAGATGTTCGCCACCGTCACGGCCCCGGCCACGGCGAGGACGAGGACGTTCACGGCGGGCGCGGGCGTCGGCGCAGGGGCTGCGGCCGGGGTGGGGGCGGGCAATGGCCCGGCGGGCGGGTCGGCGGACGTGGGGAGTGAGCGGCGGAAGCGGGCGGAGGAGCGGAGGAGAGGCACGTGCTTCAGGCTCCCGCCCGCCGCCGGACCCCATCAAGGTGCTTCAATGCAAGCGGCGTTTAGGAGAACTCAACGATCGGAGGCGCCCGGGTGCTGGAGCGGCACGAACTCGAAGCGTTCCTGACGCTCGGCGACGAGCTGCACTTCGGCCGCACCGCCGAGCTCCTCGGCGTCTCCACCGGCCGCATCAGCCAGACCGTCAAGAAGCTGGAGCGCCGCGTCGGCACGCCGCTGTTCGCCCGCACCAGCCGCAGCGTCGCCCTCACCCCCGTCGGCCGCCGCCTCCACGACGAACTGCGCCCCGCCCACGCCCGGATCCTCGCCGCACTCGAAAGCGCCACCGCCGCCGGCCGCGGCATGCTCGGCACCCTCCGGGTCGGCTTCGGCTCCCCCTGGGGCGGCGAACTCCTCGCCGCCGCCGTCGACGCCTTCCTCACCCGCCATCCCGGCTGCGAGATCACCCTCCGCGAGGTCCCCGCCGACGCCGGCACCCGTCCCGTCGAGGACGGCGAGATCGACCTCCAGTACGCGGCCCTCCCCGTGGACGTCCCCGGCCTCACCGTCGGTCCGGTCCTCACCCGCGAGGACCGGGTGCTGCTCGTCCCGGCCGGCCATCCGCTGGCCTCCCGCGCCTCCGTGAGCGTGGAGGACCTCGCGGGGCTCACCCTGGTCACCACCGGACGCTCCCGCTCCCGCTCCTGGCGCGAGGCCCACTACCCGACCCGCACCCCCTCCGGCGCGGCCGTCGCCCACGGCCCGGCCGCCGTCACCTGGGAGGAGCTGCTCTCCCTCGTCGGAGCCGGACGCGGCGTCTCCCCGGGCGCCGCCTGCGGCGCCCGTTACCACCCGCGCCCCGGCATCGCCTACGTGCCCTTCCACGACGCACCGCCTCTGGAGTACGGACTGGTCTGGGCTACCGCCGCCGAGACCGCCCTCGTCAGGGCGTTCGCCGAGACGGCGGCGCGTGTCCCGGCCGGGCCCGCGGAGGCGCCACGGCTACGGTGAGGCGGTGCAGCGCGCCGAAGACCGGCTGACGCTCGCCGCGTTCGTCGCCGCCGCGGTGCTCGCGGGCGGCAACGCGGTCGGCGTCCGCTTCAGCAACCGAGAACTCGACCCCCTCTGGGGCGCCGCCCTCCGCTTCGGCGCCGCCTCCCTCGTCCTGCTCGCCCTCATGGCCGTGCGCCGGATGCCCTTCCCGCGCGGGCGGGCCCTGGCAGGTGCCGTCCTCTTCGGCGTCCTCAACTTCGGTGTCACGTTCGCCCTCGCGTACTACGCGCTCGTCCGCGTCCACGCCGGATTCGGCCAGACGATCCTCTCCCTGACCCCGCTCGCCACCCTTCTGCTCGCCGTCGCCCAGGGCCTCGAACGCTTCCGGCTCGCGGCCGCCGTCGGCACCGTCCTCGCCACGGCGGGCGTGGCGGTCATCTCCCGCACACCGCTCAGCGAGTCGGTGCCCGTGCTGTCCTTCCTGGCGATCCTCGGCTCCATGCTCTCCTTCGCCCAGGCGACGGTCCTCGTCCGACGGCTCCCGAGGGTCCACCCCGTCACCATGAACGCCGTCGGCATGACCGCCGCGTCCGTCCTCCTCTTCGCCGGCTCCGCCGCGGTGGGGGACACCTGGCGCCTTCCCGACCGGGCCGCCACCTGGTGGGCCCTGGCCTACATGGTGATCGCCGGCTCCGTCCTCACCTTCGTGCTCTTCCTGTTCGTCCTGCAGCGCTGGGATGCGTCCCGCGCCGCGTACATCTTCGTCGTCGTCCCCGTCGTCACCATCCTCGTGTCGGCCTGGCTCGACGACGAACCCCTCACCGCCTCCCTGCTCCTGGGCACCCCCCTGATCCTGGCGGGCGTGTACATCGGCGCCCTCCGGCACCGGCCCCGGCAGGCCCGGGACGAGACCTAGGCCCCTGTCGTCGGACTCCCGCCCGCCCTCCGGGCGACGACGGGAGTTCGACGACAGGACCTAGGGCGCCAGGACCGCGGGCGGCGGGCTCCACCGGCGCTTGGGCGACACCGTGGAGGACACGCCGTAGTCCTTCTTGAGGTGCTCCGGGATCGCGTAGTGCATGACCCGGCCGCGGGTGAGGGAGGACAGCTCGAACACCGTGGTGAGATGGCCGAGCCGGTCCAGGAGCCAGGCGCCGAGCGGCGAACGGTCCTCGACGGTCTCCAGGACGCCGAGCAGGTGCGGCACCGCCTTGACGACCGTGTCCCACGGGGTACGGGCGACCTGCAGCCAGTCCGCGCAGGTGTCGCCCACCAGATGGCGGATCAGCGCGGACACGATCGGGTCGAAGAAGGTGCCCGGCACGACCTCCTCGTACAGCTCGACGAGCTGCCGGGTGAGCAGCGCTCCCTCCTCGGACGGACCCATGTGCCGGATCATGTACAGGTCGAGGAACCGGCGCGCCTCGTCGAGGTTCTCCGGCACCGCCTCCTGGTCCACGCCGAGCATCGCGCCGACCACCCGCCACGCGTAGAAGTAGGCCTCCGCACCCTCCACGGACATGTGGATGCCCAGCCGGTGCAGGCTGTCCAGGACCAGCATCGAGAAGAACATCTGCCCGCCGATCATGTCCTCCTGACAGATCGGCACGCCCAGCGCGGCGTCCCAGCGGTCCTCACGCTTCAGGTGGTGACGGATGGAGGCGTGCAGCAGCCGCACCTTCTGCGCGGCCGGCACGAACCGCCCGCCCGCCTCGAAGGCGTCCGGCCGCATCAGGTACAGCGTGAACTGACCCGTCTCCGCCATGCGCTTGGCCGGGTACTTCAGGCCGTGCGTCGTCGCGAGCAGCTTGGCCACGTGCGGCACGAGATAGCAGGCGGGCATGGAGGCGAAGGACAGCGCCGTGGTGATGTGCACGTCGTTGTCCGCGAAGAACAGCCGGGCCTTCTCCATCTCGCCCCAGTCGACCCAGCTCGGCGGGGCCGCGGTGACCGCCAGGTACTCCCGGGCGACGTCGGGCAGTCCGTCCGGCAGCGGCGCGCCGGACGTGGAGACGTAACGCATCAGGGTGTTGAACGTGCCGACCTCCCCGCGTTCGAAGAGGGTGGCGACGGTGGCGTCGGCGAGTTCGTCGCCGGCCTGGCGCAGGGCGTCCATCGACGCCTCCGTGGGGATCATGCGGGCTCCTTACAGGGGTCAGGAAAGGCGGGCCGAAGCGGAGTGGGCCAGGGAGGCGAGCGCGGCGACGGCCGCGGGCGGGGCGTC
Organism: Streptomyces sp. NPDC012637; assembly: GCF_042954805.1. Lineage (NCBI taxonomy): Bacteria > Bacillati > Actinomycetota > Actinomycetes > Kitasatosporales > Streptomycetaceae > Streptomyces > Streptomyces sp. NPDC012637. The sequence goes on along the minus strand of NZ_JBIBDS010000001.1, from coordinate 224,838 downwards.
GAGACCGTCGAGCGCGTCCAGCGCCTCCTCGACCCGGGCGGCGATCATGTGTTCCACGCGTTCCGGGGTCCGCAGGCTCCGCATCAGCACGCGCACCTCCTCGGGATCGGTCCCGTCCCGGCCCAGAAGGGCGCCCAGCCGCTCGCGCTGGGCGGTGTCCGCGACCCGCCAGGTCTCCGCGAGGAGCGCGGTCGGCCGCTGCCCGCGCAGGTCGTCGCCGGTGTCCTTGCCCGTGCGCGCGGGGTCGCCGAACAGGCCGAGCAGGTCGTCCCGCAGCTGGAAGGCCTCGCCGAGCGGCAGGCCGTACGCGGAGTAGCCCGCGCCGAGCCGCGGCGCGGCCCCGGCCAGTGTGCCGCCGATCAGCAGCGGCTGTTCCACGGTGTACTTGGCGGTCTTGTAGCGGATCACCTTGAGCGAGGCCGCCGTGTCCGGCGCCGCGCCCGTACGCAGGATCTCCAGGCACTCGCCCGCGACCAGCTCCCGCGCGAGCGCCGCCCACAGCGGGCGCGCCCGGGCGAGGTAGGCCGCGGGCAGTCCGCTGGTCACGAACAACTGCCCGGCGAGCGACATCAGCAGGTCCCCGACGAGCATCGCGAGGGACCGGGCCGCTGCGCCGGACCGCGGGTGGTGCGGCACGGCGGCGCGCAGCGCCCGGTGCGCGGTGGGCCGCCCGTGCCGCAGCGCACTGTCGTCGATCAGGTCGTCGTGCACCACCGCGGCCGCGTGCACCAGCTCCATGGACGCCGCCGCGCGCAGCAGGGCGTCGCTGTCCGGCTGCCCGCCGCCCCGCCAGCCCCAGTAACAGAACGCCGCCCGCAGCCGTTTGCCGCGCGCGACTGCCGTCTCCAGCTGCTCGGCCACCGGCCCGAGCGCCGGGTCGACGTCCACGAGCCGGTCGGCCTCCTCTGCCACGAAGCCGTGCAGCACCCTGTCGATCCGGGCCCTGAACGCGCCGGGGTCCCACGCCTCAGCCATCGGCTCGGAACCGTGTGGCGAGGACGTGCCGGGCGAGCAGCTCCAGATGGGCCGGCGGGACCGTCGCGTGGCGGTCCAGGGCGAGCCGCCCGCGTGCGACCAGGTCCCGCTCCGCCTCCTCGACCAGCTGCACGGTGTCCGAGCGCCGTAACAGCCCCCGTACCGTCCCCAGTGCCGAACCCAGCGTGCTCACCGCCAGGTCGGCGAGTCCCGCCACCAGCAGCACCGCCTGGTCGTCCCGTCCTCGGTGCTCGTTCGTCTGCCCGTTCTCCGACGTCATGGCCCTCAGCGTGATCACGTACGACAGGAGGCACGGGGAAAACTCACGAACGAGTGAAGCGGGGGCGGGCGGGGCCCGGCGCTTTTCGGTCAGTCCGTCGCCAGGGCGCCCGTCAGGTGGTCGTACGCCACGTGCGCGTGCAGCCGCACACCGGTCACGAGGGTGCCGTCGTCCGCGTAGAAGTGCGGGTTGTGGTTGGTGACCAGGCCCCGGCCGCCGGGCACCGGGACCGGCCGCCCGTCCTCGTCGAGGACGGCGTCCTGGACGCCGAGCATCACGTAGAGACCCCCGAAGCGGTTCACGAACTCCGACACGTCGTCGTACCCGAGCGTCGCGCCGGTCTCGACGACCCGGTCCGCGCCGACCACCCGCCGCAGCGTCGGCAGCCCCGCCTCCACCCACGCCGCGGTGTTGTGCACCGGCGGCACCGGCTGGAGGAAGTCCACGGCGGCCGTGGCGTTGTAGGCCGCCGCCGTGTGCTCGACGAGCGTCGCCAGCCGCCGCTGCACGTCCGCCATGCCGGACTCGGCCGCGCAGCGGATCGTGCCCCACAGCGTCACGGTCTGGCCGATGATGTTGAACCGGCCGACGTCCTCGACGTGCCCGATGGTGACGGTGACCGGATCGAAGGCGGAGACCTGACGGTAGATCTGACCGATGCCGGTGAGCACGGCGCCGGCCGCCGGCATCGGGTCGACGCCCTGCCAGGGCGTGGAGCCGTGCACCTGCCTGCCCGTGACGACGACGCGGACCAACGTGGAGGCCGCGTACTGGTTGCCGGTCCGGTAGCCGACGTAGCCCTTCGGGTACGGCGTAACGTGCATGCCGAACACCATGCTCGGCACCGGATCGGCGAAGGCGCCCGCCTCCACCATGGCCCGCGCCCCGCCGTCCTCGGTGACCGGCGGGCCCTCCTCGGCCGGCTGGAACACGAACAGGACGGTGCCGGGCAGCTGTTCGCGCGCGCCGGCGAGGACGGTCGACGCGCCCATCAGCATCGCGGTGTGGCAGTCGTGCCCGCACGCGTGGGAGACGGGGAACGGTCCGCCCGGGTAGTCGGCGTCCACCGTCTCCGACGCGAAGTCCGCCCCGCACAGGTCCCTGACCGGGAGCGCGTCGATGTCCGCCCGCAGGGCGACCGCACGCGGTCCCGGTCGTCCGCCCCTGAGCACGCCCACCACTCCGTGCCCCGCGATGCCGGTGCGGACCTCGTCGAGACCGAGGGAGCGCAGATGCTCCGCGACGAACGCCGCCGTCCGCTCCTCCCGGTTGGACAGCTCGGGGTGCCGGTGCAGGTGCCGCCGCCAGCCGATCACCTGCGGCGCGACCTTCTCCGCGCCCCGCTCCAGAGCCGCCCGGACCTCCTCGTGCGTGGCTTCCGCGCTCACCTGGGCCTCCGTCTCGGTCTCGCCGCGGGCGATGGACGTCGGGCACCAGACTCGCACGACGAGGTGGCCCCCGCCGGGCGAACGGCCGGACCGCCGTGACTACGCCCCGGTGGTGAGCGGCGCGCCGCGCTCGATGATCGACGCCGTGTCCACGCCGGGCGGCAGCGTGCCGAAGGCGATGCCCCAGTCGCCGTCCAGGCGGGAGGCGCAGAAGGCGTCGGCGACCGCCGGGTGGCCGTGGCGGACGAGCAGGGAACCCTGGAGGACCAGCGCGAGGTGCTCGACCAGCCGGCGGGCCCGGTACTGGAGGGCCGCCGGGTCGCCGAGGTCGGCGAGCTCCTTGCGCAGCCGGGCCACGGCGGCGTCCAGGCGGCGGTCGGCGCCGGCCGCGCGGTCGACCTCGGCGAAGAAGGCCTCCACGGCGGCGGGCTGCTTCGCCATCGCGCGCAGCACGTCGAGCGCCGCCACGTTGCCCGAGCCCTCCCAGATGGACGGCAGTGGCGACTCCCGGTAGAGCCGGGGCAGCCCCGAGTCCTCGACGTAGCCGTTGCCGCCCAGGCACTCCAGGGCCTCGGCCGCGTGCGCGGGAGCCCGCTTGCACACCCAGTACTTGGTGACGGCGAGGCCCAGGCGGCGAAGCTGCTCCTCCTCCGGGTCACCGGCCGCCGCGCGGTCCACCGCGCCCGCCAGGCGCATCGCGGCGATCGTCGCCGCCTCCGCCTCGACGGCCAGGTCGGCGAGGACGTTGGTCATCAGCGGCTGGTCGACGAGCCGCGCGCCGAAGGCGCGGCGGTGGGTCGCGTGGTGCACCGCCTGCACCAGGCCGAGCCGCATCCCGGACGCCGAGCTGATCGCACAGTCCAGGCGGGTCATGTTCACCATGCGGATGATGGTGGCGACGCCCCGGCCCTCCTCACCGACGAGCCGGCCGAGGGCACCCTCGTACTCGATCTCGCTCGAGGCGTTCGACTTGTTGCCCAGCTTGTCCTTCAGGCGCTGGAGGCGGACGGCGTTGCGCGAGCCGTCGGGCAGCACGCGCGGCACCAGGAAGCAGGACAGCCCTCCGGGCGCCTGCGCGAGGGTCAGGAAGACGTCCGACATCGGCGCCGAGGTGAACCACTTGTGCCCGGTCAGCGCGTACGTGCCGGGCTCGCCCGTGGGCACCGCGCGGGTCGTGTTGGCCCGGACGTCCGAACCGCCCTGCTTCTCGGTCATCGACATCCCGGCGATGATGCCGCGCTTCTCCGTCGGGACCCGCAGCCCGAAGTCGTAGTCGGGAGAGGTCAGCAGCGGCTCGTAGACGGCGGCCAGCTCCGGCTCGGCACGCAGCGCGGGCACGGCGGCGTACGTCATCGAGACCGGGCACAGGTGGCCCGCGTCGGCTTGCCCCCACACGAACACCTTCGCGGCACGCGCCACATGGGCGCCCGGCCGCGCGTCGGCCCACGGCGCCGCGTGCAGGCCGTGCCGCACGGCGACGGTCATCAGCTGGTGCCAGTACGGGTGGAACTCGACCTCGTCGATCCGGTGGCCGTACCGGTCGTGGGTGTGCAGCACGGGGGAGTGGCGCTCGGCGAGCCGCCCCCACTCCTGCGCCTCGGCGTCACCGGCCCGCACCCCCAGCTCGCGGACGTCGCCCTCCGCCCAGCCGGCGCCCTCACGGCGCAGCGCCTCGAGGAGCGCCGGGTCGGCCGAGACGTCGTAGCCGGTGAGCGGCGGAACCTGGTTGGTGACCTCATGCGTGGTCGGCATCGGGAACTCCCAGAGCTCGCAGGGTGAAGGTGACCAGTGCGGGGACGGTGCCGGGCGCGGGGGACCCGTCCGTCAGCGGGCCGATAAGCGCCTCCGCGCCCGCGCCGACGAGCGCGGAGGCGGTCAGGACGGCGTCCTGGGGCGGCAGTTCGCCGTCCCGTACGCCGGCCGCGATCCGCTCGGCGAAGACGTCGCGGAACGCGCGGCGGAAGACGAGCCGTTCGGCGTCGACGGCCGGGTCGACCGGCTCGGCGAGCAGCGCGTAGGCGAGGCGCGGCGCCTTGAGGGCGCGGCCGGCGAAGGTCTCGATGACCGCCACGACCCGGTCGGCGGCCGTCCGGTGCGAGCCGAGCGCGGCGGCCTCGGAGACGGCGGCGACCTCGCGCTGGACGACCGTCCGGAACAGCTCGACGGAGAGCTCGGCCTTGCTGGGGAAGTGGCGGTAGACGCTTCCGGTGGCGATTCCCGCCCGCGCGGCGACGGCGGCGACGGTGCAGCCGGCGTAGCCGTGCTCGGCCAGCAGGCCGAGGCCCGCCTCGACGACGGCGGTGCGCTGTGCGTCGAGGCGGGCCTGGACCGCGGGCGTGCGTCGGTAGGGCATGGAAGGAGTGAAGCAGTGATTCACTCCTTCAGCAAGAGATGGCGCCCCGCTCCCGGGGCCCGCTCACCCCTCGCTCGGTCTCCCTCGGCCTCCGCCCGGTCGCTCTCGGGAGGAACCGGCCGCCGCCCGTGTGGATCACGACGGGCGGCGGCCCGGCCGTGCGTCAGCCGGTGAAGATCTCGGCGAGCGACCACACGGCGAGCGCGGCCATGCAGACGCCGCCGATCCGCTGCACCGTCTTCAGTGGGACCTTCTTCGCGATGAAGCGGCCCGCGACCAGCGCGAGTGCCGAGACGGTCATCAGGGCGGCGGCGGAGCCGACGGCGGTCGACCAGGTGCCGTTGGTGGCGGCCAGGTTGGCCGTGGTGATCTGGGTGAGGTCGCCCCACTCGCTGATGAACACGGCCATGAAGGCGGTGGAGTAGACGGGCCAGAAGCCGGTCACGGTCCTGCCGCCGGCGTCCGCCTCGCTCTCGTCGTCCCCGCCGCCGCGCAGCAGCATGAAGGCGCCGAAGCCGAACATCAGGGCCGAGACGAGCTTGACGGTCCAGCCGGGCAGCAGGCCGAGCAGGCTGCCGGCGCCGACCGCGATGGCCACGTGCACGACGAAGGCCGTCGCGGTGCCGAACCACACGTACAGCGGACGCATGCGCGTGCCCATGGCCAGCGACGCGAACATCGTCTTGTCGGGAAGCTCGGCGAGGAAGATCAGCCCGAAGGCGGTGACGATCGCCAAGGGGTCGAGATGCATAACCGGGGAGGCTCTCTGCTCGGACCGGGCCCGGGACCGACACGGCGCCTCGGTGGGCGACGGGAGGACCACTCGGCCCGGCATGACGGACCACGCCCACGGAACGCGGACGTGGCGGTACTGCCTGGCCGAAGGTCTCGCCCGTCCGCGCTCCGCGCGGACCCGGTCACCGGGAACCCGAGGGCTCCAGTGTGTCGACGACCGGTTCGCAGGGCTACTCCCCTTCGCTGCCGTCCAGTGTAACGGACGGCTCGGGCGATAGCAGTAGACGGTGTCTACGAAGCAGGTGGCAAGAGGTAGACAGTGTCTACGAAGATCGGATAGACAGGATCCATGCCGCCAGAACCCCGCTCCGACGAACCCCGCTCCGAAGGACTCCGAGAACCCCGCTCGGAGGAAATCCGCTCCGAAGGACCCGGAAACCGCGAGCTCCTCGCCGAGGGATCCGGTGCCGGCGAGCCGCGGGACGGGACCACCGGCCCCGGCGAGTCCAGCGCCGACGGACCCCAGGACACACCCGCGCTCCGCTCCGAAGAGACCGGCCGTCCACCTGAGGAAGGCCTGCGGGACCGGCTCGTCCGCACCGGCGTCGAGCTCGTCGACGCCGAAGGTGTCCAGGCCCTCTCGCTCCGCGAGATCGCCCGCCGCGCCGGCGTGTCCCACGGCGCGCCCCGCCGGTACTTCCCGACCCACCTCGACCTGCTCTCCGCCATCGCCCACGAGGGCTTCCACGAGCTCGGGGCGCGGGTGGCCAAGGTCAGCGAGGACGCGCCCCGCGCCCGGATCGAGGCCCTGGCCCGGGTCTACCTCGACTTCGCGCAGAGCCGTGGGGGGATGTACGAGCTGATGTTCCGTCACGACCTCCTGGAGAGCGGCCGGCTCGGTCTGCGCGACACGAGCCTCCCGCTCTTCGGCCACCTCGCCGAGCTGGTCGCCCGGGCCCGTCCCGGCACCGCCGAGCCCGCCGTCGCCGCCGGCGTCCTCTGGGCCAACCTCCACGGCATCGCCCAGCTGCGCCGCTGGGGCAGCCTCCGGCTCGCGACCGGCGTGGACGACGTGACGCCGCTCCTCGCCACCGCACTCGACGCCCACATCGGAACCGCGGAGGACCGCCGGTGACCAGCCGCCTCCGCCGCAGGCTGGCCCTCACGTGCAGCGTCGTCGGCGCCTCCGTCGTCGCCCTCGACGGCACGGTGCTGAGCATCGCCCAGCCCGTGCTCCAGCGGGACCTCGGCGCGGACACCGGCCAGGTGCAGTGGACCAGCACGGGATACCTGGTGGCGGTCGCGAGCCTGCTGGTCTTCGCCGGACGGCTCGGCGACCGCTACGGCCACCGGCGGATCTTCGCCCTCGGCTGCCTCGGATTCGCGCTCGCGTCCGCCGGGATCGCCGTCGCGCCCGACATCGGCTGGGTCGTCGCCCTGCGCGTGGTCCAGGGCGTGACCGGCGCGCTGCTCCAGCCCGCCACCCTGGGGATGCTGCGCGGCGCCTATCCGCCGGAGCGGCTCGGCATGCCCGTCGCCGTGCGCACGAGCGCCATCGGGCTCGCCGCCGCGGCGGGCCCGCTGGCCGGCGGCGCGCTGGTCGACGCGTACGGCTGGCGCGCGGTGTTCCTCATCGGCGTCGTGCCGACCCTGGCCGTCGCCCTGCTCTGCCTCGCCGTGCCCGAGCCGGGCCCGACGGCGGCCCGGACGACGGCGACGCGGGCGGAGGGGCGGATGGCGCGAGGGCGAGCGGTGGAGGTGCGCGGAGGCGCACGTCCGGCGCGCGAGGGAGCCGGGCGCGTCCCGTCCGCACGCTCCGCGTTCCGCGCGCTCGACCTGCCCGGTGCCGCTCTGCTCGCCCTCGCGCTCGCCGCCCTCGTCCAGGGACTCGCTCACGGGCCGGCCGCCGGAACCGTGCCCGCCCTCGCCGTCGCCGCGGTCGCCGCCACCGCCTTCGTACGGCACGAGCGGCGCGCGCCGCAGCCCCTGCTGCCACCGGAGATGCTGCGGCCCGGGCCGGTCGCCGCAGGTCTCGGCGCCTTGCTCGCCGTCTCCGCGGCCCTCTCCGGCACGGTGTTCACGGCCACGTACCTCTTCCAGGACACCCTCGGGCTCGGCCCGCTGCCGACCGCGCTGCGGATGGTGCCGCTCGCGCTCCTGATGATCGTCGGCGCACCCCTCAGCGCCCTCCTCGCCAAACGGGTCGGGGCGCGGGCCACCGCCACCGGCGGAGCAGTGCTGCTGGCCGCAGGCGTGCTGCTGCTCGCCCGGCCGGAGGTCACCGGCTCCGGGTTCGCGACGGGCTCCGCGGCCGCTCTGATCGGCGCCGGATTCGGGACCGTGATGGTCACGGCGACCTCCGTCGTGGTACACCGCGCCCCCGAGGAGCACGCGGGTGTCGCCGGCGGCCTCCAGCAGACCGCGATGAACACGGGCCCCGTCCTCGGCGTGGCCCTCGCCAGCCTGCTCCTCGCCACCGGTGCCGCCCTGCCCGCCCTCGCCGCCGCCGCGGCGCTCGCGGTCCCGGCCGCCCTGGCCCTGCCCGGCGCGGACCGGAACGGCGAGGCCCGGAAGGACGCGGACCGGAAGGATGCGGACCGGAAGGATGCGGACCGGAAGGACGCGGGCCGAAAGGACGCGGGCCGAAAGGGCGCGGACCGGGAGGGCGGGGGCCGGGAGTGCTCGGTTGGGGGAGGCGGAGACCGGGAAGACGGAGACCGGCAGGACGGGGGCGGGAGGACTCCGACCGGAACGGGTCGGACCGAGGCGGCCTGGACCGAGGCGGCCTGGACCGAGGCGACCCCGGCCGGAGCGGCGTGCCCCGGGTCAGGAGATCCCGGGCCGGGAGGCCGGACACGCCCGTGAGGCCGTAACGCCCGGGTCCGCCCCGGCCCCGACCGTACGATCCTGAAATGCCCTCTGGTGGTCACCGACTTCCCGCCACGACGGGAACGCGCACCCAGTTCAACCTCGGTCTCGCACTGCCCCTGCTGGCCCTCGCCCTCGTGGTCCTCGCCGACCTCATCACCTCCCAGGGCCAGCACTTCGACCGTCTCCTCGTCATCGGACCCGCACTCGCCGCCATCACCTGGGGCGTGCGCGGGACCCTCGTCATCGGTGTGGTCGCCATGGTGCTGAGGCTGGTCCTCGGCTTCGCGCAGGGCGACAGCGCGACGGACATCATCGGTGCCGAACTGGTCCTCGGCGCCGTCATCGCCGCCGCCGTCTGGGTGAGCCGGGTCCGCACCCGTTACGAGCGCGACCTGAGCGAGGTGACCGCCGTCGCCGAGGTCGTCCAGCGAGTGCTGCTGCGCCCGCTGGCCCCCCGGCTCGGCCGGGTGGAGCTGCACCTGCTGTACGTCTCCGCCGCCGCCAAGGCCCGGATCGGCGGCGACTTCTACGAGGCGGTACGCGTCCCCGGCGCCGTCCGCGTCATGCTGGGCGACGTCCAGGGCAAAGGCCTCGGCGCGGTCGAGACCGCCTCCGTGCTGCTCGGTTCCTACCGGGCCTCCGTGACCGAGGCGCGCGACCTCGCCGGCCTCGCCGACCGGCTCGAAGAGGGACTGCAGCAGTACGGGGCCTGGGACCCCGACTCCGACGCCGCCGAACGCTTCGCCACCGTCCTGCTGCTCGAACTGCCCGACGACGAGGACGTCGTGCGCCTCCTCAGCTGCGGACATCCGGCCCCGCTGCTCCAGCACGGAGACCTGGTGCGGCCGGTCACCTTCGCCGACCCGTCCCTGCCGGTCAACCTGGCCGGCCTGTACGCCTCCCGGCACCACGTCGAGGAGGTGCCGTTCGGTCCGGGCGACCGGCTGCTGCTCTTCACCGACGGCGTGAGCGAGACCCGCGACCGGGCCGGCGAGTTCTATCCGCTCCAGGAACGCCTGGCCGCCTGGACCCGGGAGCCCGGCGACCGGGTCCTGACCATGCTGCACCGCGACCTCACCGTCTACGGCGCCGCGGGGCTCGACGACGACGTGGCCGCGCTGCTCGTCGTACGACCTCGGGAACCGGCCGCGGCGCCCGAGCCCGCCGTTCCCGGAGCCGTACGGTAACGGGCCGGGTCCGCTTCAAACGTGTGAAACCGGGCAGCCGGTGTCGTCCCTGCCCCGGTTGGATGTCTCGCGCGCCCTTCCTGTGCTCTCTGGTGGCTCTGTCCGCAATGGGCCAGGCTTGCTGACCGTGCGCCGCCGTCCGCATTGCGGACACGCCGGGTCCCGGTGACCGGTGACCGGCGCACGGATCCGCCGGACCAGACGAGAGGAACGGGTGCACGTGCCCGAGGACAACACCTTCAGCTCGTTCATCAGCGAAGCCGTGACCGAGGCCGACGTCGCACGGGTCGCCGCCCGCGGCCCCTGGGCCGCCGACGGCACCCTCGACCCCGACGCCGCCAGGCTCGGCCAGACCCTGGCCGCCGCCCTGGAGGACGAGACCAGGACGGACCTGCTGCCCGACGAACTCGCCGAACTCGTCGGCCGGGTGCGCGGACTCGCCCTGCCCGGCTTCCCGCGCATCGAGACCGAGGACGGCATCCGGCTCTCCGCCTTCACCCTCCGACAGCTCGCGCCCGGCCCCCACCCGCTGGTCGTCATGCCGGCCGGCTGGCAGCCCCTGGGCTGGGCGCTGTTCATGTACGCCTACCTGACCCTGGCCGCCAAGGGCTACCACGTCGTCGCCTACACGCCCCGCGGCCTCGGCATCAACGGCCTGCCCTCCACCTCGCCCGGCCACATCGACGTCGCCGGGCCGCGAGACTGGGCGGACGGCTCGGCCGTCGTCGACTACGCGGTCGAGAACTTCGGCCCCAGCACGATCGGCTTCCTCGGCGAGTCCTACGGCTCCGGCATCAGCCAGCTGGTCGCCGCCCACGACGACCGGGTGCAGGCGGTCGTGGCCCTCAGCACCTGGGGCAACCTGGCCACCAGTCTGTACGACAACGGCGTGCGCCACGTCGAGGCCGTCAGGACCCTGCTGAGGGTCACCGGCGGCAAGGTCGAGGACAAGTTCGACGAGCCCACCCGCGCGATCCTGGAGAAGTTCCTGGCGGGCCGCGACATGGCGGAGGTGGTCAAGTGGGCCACCCGGCGCGCGCCCCAGTCGTACCTCGCCGAAACCAACGAGAAGGGCACGCCGACCTTCTTCTCCAACACCTGGCACGAGGGCCTGTTCGCGGTCAACCAGGTCCTGGAGACCTTCAACGCCCTGACCGTCCCCAAGCGGCTCAACATGTGGATCGGCGACCACGCCGTGCCCGAGGGGCGCGACCTCGTCGCGCCGGGCGCCGTCGGCATCCCGATGCGCGAGGCGTACCAGTGGCTCGACCACCACCTCAGGGGCGAGCGCAACGGCGTGGAGGAGTGGCCCGCCGTCAGCAACCAGGTCATGTTCACGTACACGACCGTGCCGGTACTCGACCCCGGGACCGGGCAGCCGACCGGTGAGAACGAGATCGTCGAACAGGCCCGGCGCGAACCCCACGCCGACTGGACCGAGGTCACCACCGGCACCGAGCTGCTGGCCCTGACGGGCGGTGGCGCGGGCGGCGCCGACGGCGGACTCGTCCCGGCCGACGCCCCGCGCGGCGACGACGGGGAGAGCGTCTGGGAGCGGGCGTTCATCGCGGGCGTGGACACGGAGGCCACCGCGATGGACAAGATCATGGAGACCGGCAGGGCGGAGTGGTCGGGCAACCCGAAGATCTACGACACCCGGAAGATCGACCGCACGCACGCCCTGGTGTGGACGACGGAACCGCTGACCGCACCGGCCGGGAGCACCGCCGGCCGCCGGGTGCGCGGCGTTCCCGAGCTGCGGCTGACCGTCCGGTCCACGGTCGGCGCGGCGACCCTGATCGCGCACCTCTTCGACCTCGCCGAGGACGGGACGGCCCGGATCATCACCCACGAGCCGCTGAACGTCGAGGACCTGACGCCCGGACAGGACCGCGAGGTCCGCTGGAAGCTGCAGGCCGCCGCGTACGACATCCCCGAAGGACACCGGCTGATGTTGGTGATCGACAGCAAGGACCCGCTGTACGGCGACGTCTCGGAAGAGGTGCCGGCGGTCTGGACGCAGACCACGGTCTCCGCGCCCGAGGGCAGCCCGGCGGTGCTGGAACTGCCGCTGGGCTGAGCGGCGGTACGGCCGAGGCGGCCCGGGCGGATCGCCCGGGCCGCCTCGTGTGCCCCGTCAGGAACGGCCGGACGGCCGCCGTCCCGGGGACCCGTGTCTCCGTGCCCGACGGGTGGCGCCTCAGGCGCGGTACGGGGTGTTGGCCTCGGCCCAGTCGGCCAGGGCCCTCGCGCACTCGGCGACCGACTCGCGCCAGCTGCGGGCCGCGCCCTCGCCCGCCTCGTCGCTCACGTGCTTCACCACCCGCAGCGGCACCCCGGCGCATCCGGCGGCCGTCGCGAGCGCGTAGCCCTCCATGTCCACCAGCGCGGCCCGCAGCGCGAGTCGCTCACGCGCAGCCTCGTCGGAGATGAAGGCGTCACCGGTCGCCAGCACCACGTCACCGCCTGCGGGCAGGGCGATCGGTTCCCCGTAGGTCTCGCCGGTGAGGGTGGCGAGCAGTTCGCCGTCGAGGTCGTGCTGGATGACCGTGCCGACGACATGGGTACCGGTGAAGCCGGTGCGCAGCGCGCCCGCCGTACCGAGGTTGACGACCTCGGAGGGACGCGTGCCGCGCGCCAGGACCGTGGCGAGCGCCGTCGCCGCGTTGACCTTGCCCATGCCGGTCAGCAGCACCGGGAGGTCGGTGTCGAGGTGCTGTGCCTCCTCCTTGACCGCGAGGACGAGCAGGGGACGGCCGGCCGTGATCTCACCGATGAGTTCCATGCGGGCCACGCTACCGCGTACGCATCGATCCGCCCTGCTCAGGCCCGGCGGGGCCGCACCGGCCGGGACGGGCCCCGCGCTCGCCCGGATGGCACCCTCGTCCGCCGGACGGGCCCGCTCGCTAGGACTGATCCGTGCTCGCCGGGACGGGATCCGTGCTCGCCCGGATGGCACCCGCGCTCGCCGGGACGGGCCCGCTCGCTAGGACGATCCGTGCTCGCCGGGATGGGATCCGCGCTCGCCGGGGTGGGACCTGTGCTCGGCGGGACGGGACCCCTGCCCGCCGGGATGGGACCCGTGCCCGTTTCCGCCCCGGCCCTCCGCTGTCTGTCAGACCGGGAGCAGCCGTCCTATGAGTTCGGCGAGCTGCCCCGCGTTGCGGCAGGGGCGCATGTCGACCAGCTCGGCGTAGGCGTGTGCGACGGAGTCGCCGGTGGACCAGAGGGCGGGCTGCTCCGGGTTGAGCCAGTACACCCGGCGGGCCCGGTCCGCGACGAGCTTCAGGGCCGCGAGGTTCGGGTCGCTGCGGTTGGTGCGGGCGTCGCCGAGCACGAAGACCACGGTGCGGGGGCCCAGGACGTCGAGGTAGCGCTCGGCGAACTCGCCGAGCGCCGTCCCGTAGTCGCTCTGGCCGTGCCAGCCGGTCAGCGTCGCCTCGGCGAGGATCCGCTCGCCCAGGCCGGCCGGGTCCGCGCGGCCCCTCGCCACCAGGTCCGTCACCTCGTCGACCCGGTTGACGAACGCGAACACCCGCACCCGGCTGAACTGGTCGTGCAACGCCTGCACCAGCAGCATCGTGAAGTGCGCGAAACCCGCCACCGAACCCGACACGTCGCACAGCAGCACCAGCTCCGGCCGTCCCGGGCGCCGTCGCCGCAGCACCGGCCGCACCGGCACGCCGCCGGTCGACAGCGACCGCCGCAGCGTGCGCCGCAGATCGATCCGGCCGCGCGCCGCCCGCCGCCGTCGCGCGGCGAGCCGGGTGGCGAGCTTCCGGGCGAGGGGCCGCACCGTACGCCTGAGCTCGTCCAGCTGGTCCCGGCCGGCAAGCAGGAAGTCGACCCGGTCCGGCGTGACCGCCACCGCCCGTCGGGCCACCCGGTCCCGGCCCTGCCGCAGCGCCACACGGCGGCGGGCCTCCGTCCGGACCCGTTCCCGGAAGTCCTCGATGCGCCGTCGGATCTCGTCGTCGGTCAGCCGGTCGGCGAACTCCGGCACGTCCTCGCCGGATCCGGTGTCGCCGCCCCGGTCCGCGCGCATCGCCCGGATCCGGGTCAGCAGCGTCTCGGGGCGGAGCCGGGAGAGGGTCTGGTACGAGGACCAGCCGTCCGAGCCCGGCGTCGCGCCGTACCCGCCGAGCGTGCCGACGGCCTCTCCGGCCAGCGCGTTCAGCGCCGCGTCGTCGCCCGCCGCGAGTGCGGCGGCCAGCCGGTCGCGCAGCCGGGCCAGTTCGGCGGCCGGATCGGCCGCGGCACCGTCGTCGCCTGGGGCTCCCGGCTCCTCGTCCTCGGCCCGTCCCTCGACGGCCGGGAAGTACAGGTCGAAGACGCGGTCGAACAGCCGGCGCTGTGCCGCACCGTGGAGCAGTGTCGCGGCGAGCGCCTCCCGCATCCGTTCCCGGTCGTCGAAGCCCACCGCCGCGAGGGCGAGTCCCGCGTCGACCGTCTCGCCCGTGCCGATGCCGAGGCCGTGTGCCCGCAGCGCCCGGACCAGGCCGGTCACCCGGTCGCCGGGGCCGGTCGGGCTGTCCGTGGCGGCCGTGGTGTCCGCTGAGTGAGCGGCGTTCACATCGCGTCCAGGTCGAGCTTCGCGGCCGCCTTCCGGATGTCCTCCTGGTGCTTGAGGATCACGCCCAGGCTGTCCCGTACGACGTCCTCGGAGAGCGTGTCCGCGCCCAGCGCGAGGAGGGTGCGCGCCCAGTCGACGGTCTCGGCCACCGAAGGCGCCTTTCGCAGGTCCATCGCGCGCAGGGCACCGACGACCCGCACGACCGAGGCGGTGAGTGCCTCGTCGATGCCCGGCACCTTGCCGCGGACGATCCGGCGCTCCAGCTCTTCCTCGGGGAAGTCGATGTGCAGGAAGAGGCACCGGCGGCGCAGCGCCTCGGAAAGCTCCCGGCTGGCGTTGGAGGTGAGGACGACGAAGGGCCGGCGGGTGGCGGTGACGGTGCCCAGTTCGGGCACGGTCACCTGGAAGTCGCAGAGGACCTCCAGGAGCAGCCCCTCGACCTCGACGTCGGCCTTGTCGGTCTCGTCGACGAGCAGCACGGTGGGCTCGTCGGAGCGGATGGCGGTGAGGAGCGGGCGCGACAGCAGGAACTCCTCGCCGAAGATGTCCGTGCGGGTCTCGTCCCAGCTCTCGTCGCGGCCCGCGGTGATCCGCAGCAGCTGCTTGGCGTGGTTCCACTCGTACAGGGCGCGGGCCTCGTCGACGCCTTCGTAGCACTGGAGCCTGACCAAGCGTGCTCCCGCGACCGTGGCGACCGCCTTGGCCAGCTCGGTCTTGCCCACTCCCGCTGGTCCCTCGACGAGCAGCGGTTTGCCCAACCGGTCGGCGAGGAAGACGGTGGTGGCGACGGCGGGAGAGGCCAGATAGCCCGTCGAGGCGAGGCGCTCGGTGACGTCGTCGACGGAGCTGAAGTACCCGGTCGTCATTGCTGTTCCCCCCGGCCCTGGGTTACTCACTGGTAGGGGCAGCCTACCGGTCGGTATGTCAGCCGGCACGGGTTGACGGCGCCCTCATCGGCACCAGGCGAGGATCTCCTCCTCGAAGTCGGGGAACTCCGCCGCGGCCGCCTCGAGGATCTCCGTCGCCGGCCGGCGCGAGGAGGTGCCCGCGTGCCGAGCGGCTATCGCGGAGAGCTCGGCACTCGGACGCGGCTCCCGGTCCTCGTACCCCATCACGTCGACCGGGCCGATGCCGTCGGCCAGCAGCCAGAGGAAGCCGGTCAGATCCTGGGAGAGCACCCGGATGTCGCCCTCGGAACCGAGGAACACCACGGGCTGCTCGACGAGCGGTCGGCCCGCGCGGACCCGCCAGAAGGCCACCTGACCGCCGGTGCCGTCCATGCCGAAGGGGCGGAAGGCGTCGCCGTCGAGCTCCTGGTTGCCCGTCCAGGCGCGGATCCAGTCCGTGGTGTCCTCGGCGCCGGGAAAGGCGGAGTACGGCTCGTAGTCGATGCCGTTGCCCTCGTCGTAGTCGAAGGCGATGCCGGCCACGGCGGAGAGGGCCTCGGGGAAGACGAAATCAGCGGTCTCGATCATGAGAGCACCGTAGTGTCCGCCACTGACAACGCCCCGCCCAGGCCGGGCCAGGGCCTCACCGTGGGTGACCCGGCGCTGGTCCGGGGGGTGCCGCGCGCGGGGCGGACGGCCCGCTGATGGAATGGAGGGACGTGAACAGGCGTGGAGGTGCGGTGTCCGGACGAGCGGGGGAGCGGTCCTTGCCGGAGGGGGAGTACGAGGCCGTCCTCGCCCGGCTCGACGCACTGGAGCACGCCACCGTCGAGATAGGCACCCGCCCCGAGGAACGGACCGTCTGCGTCGAACTCGCCGAGTTCCTGGTGCGCAGGGTCGCCGACGCCGCCGCCGTCGAACTCCACCCGCAGCAGCCGGACGACGGCGCCTCCGTCGCTGTCACCGCCGGGAAGGACGCCCTGCTCGACGACCTCCTCGACGGGCCCTCGGACCACGAGGAGCGCACCGGTGCCGTCCTGGCGCTGCCGCTGCGCACGTCGCAGGGCGAGGAGCTGGGCCGGGTCCGCGCGGCCCGGGCCGCCGGTGACTTCTCCGCACACGACACGGCCGTGGTCGCCCACGCGGCACGGCTCGCCGCCATCCACCTCGGGCACGCGCGCCGGCTGGCCGCCACCGAGGCCACCGCGCTGCACCTGCAGCGCGCCCTGGTCGCGGAGCCGGGCCGCCCGCACCCCAACCTGGAGATCGCAGGCCGCTATCTCCCCTCCGGTCCGCGCACCCTGGTCGGCGGCGACTGGTTCGAGACGGTACGGCTCCACTTCGGCCGCAGCCTCCTGGTCGTCGGCGACGTCATGGGCCACGGCCTGGACGCCGCCGTGGACATGAACGCCTACCGGAGCGCGCTGCGCGAGGTCGCCGCGACCGACCTGCCTCCGCACCGGGTCCTGCGCCAGCTGGACGCCGTCGTGGCCGAGGACGAGGGGCGGCGGCCGGCCACCTGCCTGCTGATCCAGGTCGACCCGGCGCGCTCGACCGCGACCTTCGCCAGCGCCGGGCACCTCCCGCCGGTCGTCTTCGCCGCCGACGGCTCGGCCGAACTCGTCGAGCTGCCCGTCGGCCCGCCGCTCGGCACCGGACTCGGCGGCTACGAACCGGCCGTCCGCACCCTCGCCCCGGCCGACACCCTGCTCCTCTTCACCGACGGCCTGGTCGAACGGCGCGGCGAGGACATCGACGTCTCGCTCGACCGGCTCGCCGCGCTGCGGCTGCCGCCGGGCTCCGGACCGGAGGAAGTGGTAGACGAGGTGCTGCGGCGACTCGACGCGCACACGGCCGAGGACGACGTCGCGGTGCTCGCCGCGCGACGCCGCGAACGTCCCACGGCGTGACGCGAGTCGACGGGTTTCACGCCTTGGCCGGATTGTTTCCGCAGGACGCTTGTGCCACCCCGTCCGGCGCGGCACGCTCCTCGTATGAACACAGCCAGGCACGCCAGTGAACGCCTGATGAGCTGGCCCTCGCTGATCGCCGACCGCGCGCCGTGCGGCGCCGAGCTCGGACTGCGCACCGCGACGCAGGAGATCGTGCACTTCCACGGCGAGCACGAAGCCGATGTCCATCTCACCCGCGCCATGATCGCCCGGCTGCGGCCGGCCCTCCTCGGATCGAGCGCGCTGCGACTGCGCGCCGGATCCGGCTGGGTGACGGTCCGTCTGGACGCGGGCTCGGACATCGACCTGCTCGCCACTCTGGTCAGTGCCGCGCTCCAGGCCACCGGCGCCCCGTATCCCGCCGACGACCTCGCTCCCGACCACTGCACCCGCACCGGACACCCGTTCATCTGCTCCTGACCCGGTCCCTGCCGGGTGTGGCTCAGGGCATGGGGAACAGCATGCACGTGCTGGTCGCGTGCCCGAGCAGCCGGTCCTGATCGTCGTAAAGCCCCGCCTCCGCCAGGGCCGTTCGGCGGCCCTGGCTCAGCACCGTGCCGATCGCGCGCACCTTCCCGGTCTCCCGCGTGATCGGCCGCAGGAAGCGGGTCGACAGGTCGAGCGAGGTGTACGCCATGCCCTGCGGCAGCGTGGAGTGCACCGCGCAGCCCGCCGCCGAGTCGAGCAGCGTCGCGTAGACCCCTCCGTGCACGCTTCCGATCGGGTTGTAGTGCTCCTCGCCCGGCTCGAAGGAGAAGACCGCCCGGCCGTGCTCGACCTCCTCCAGGGCGAAGCCGAGCAGCGCCCCGAGCGGCGCGCCAGGGAGGCGGCCCTCGGCGATCTCGCGGAGGAAGTCCAGACCCGCCATCGTGCCCGCGGCGGCAGCGGTGGCCGCCGCGTCCTGCCAGCGCACCGTTCGTGTCCGCTCCATCACTCTTCCCTCCGCCGGGGCGCGCGCCCGCCTTCTGACTTCGAAGATCGAAGCTAGATGTTCGGTCGGCTGACTGTCAACGTCACAGTCAGCTCGTTAGAGTGTGACGATGGAGTGGCTGGAGATCGACACCGAGAACTGCCCGGTCCGCCGCGCGCTGGACCTGGTGGGCGAGAAGTGGTCCCTGCTGATCCTTCGGGACGCCTTCAACGGAGTGCGCCGCTACGACGACTTCCGCCGCCACCTCGGCCTCTCCGAAGCGGTCCTCGCCGACCGGCTCCGCAAACTCGTCGCCGCCGACATCCTGCGCGTCGAGCCCTACCGCGAACCCGGCGCCCGCACCCGCTCCCAGTACCGCCTCACCTCCAAAGGCCGCGACCTGTGGCCCGTCCTGCTCGCCCTCAAGCAGTGGGGCGACACCCACGCCGGCGACCCGGCCGGCACCCCGCTCGACATCCGCCACTCCGACTGCGACGCGCCCGTACGCGTCGAGGTCGTCTGCACCGGCGAGGAACACAAGACGCTCACCCCCTTCGACGTCACCGTCCGGCCCGGCCCCGCCGCCCGCCCGGTCCAGCACTGAACCTCCGCGGCCCGCTGCACCCGTTCGGCCGCATCCCGGACGGGTTCCGCCGGCCGACGGGGTACTCGACGAGGCATGCCCCCCACTTCCGGTGCGCCGCGTG
This sequence comes from Streptomyces sp. NPDC012637, assembly GCF_042954805.1. Taxonomy (NCBI): domain Bacteria; kingdom Bacillati; phylum Actinomycetota; class Actinomycetes; order Kitasatosporales; family Streptomycetaceae; genus Streptomyces; species Streptomyces sp. NPDC012637. The sequence continues at coordinate 206,020 of NZ_JBIBDS010000001.1, read as the reverse complement.
ACGGTGCCCCCGCCGAGCACGGCCACTGGTTCCACCGACTCCACGTACGCGTCGTCGCGTCACCGGTCGGTCTCATCTGGAACCGCGGCCGCGAGGTGGAACTCATGCACCGCGCCATGGGGTTCGCCGCGCTCAGCCTCCTCACCCTCGTCCCCCTCCTCATCGTGGTCGCCGCCGCCGATCTCGCCAGCGGACAGGGCTTCGCCCGTTGGCTCATCCAGGGCCTCGGCGTCTCCGAGGTCTCCCAGGAGGAGGTCGAACGGCTCTTCGGCCAGCCGGGACAGGCCCTCCAGCGCACCACCGCCTTCGGCCTCGCGGCCCTCGCCGCGTTCGGCGTGACCTTCGGATCGGCCGTCCAGACCGGTTACGAACGCGTCTGGGACCTGCCCACCGCTCGCTGGCACACCATGTGGCGCCATGTCGTCTGGCTCGCCGTCCTCGTCGCGGCGCTCCTCCTCTTCGTCGCCGGCCCGGTCCCCGAACACGCCTCGGCCGCCGTCACCACCCTCGTCGCCCTCGGCGACATCACCGGCACCTTCCTCTTCTTCTGGTGGTCGCAGCGCTTCCTGCTCTGCGGCCGCATCCGCTGGCGCGCCCTCGTCCCCGGAGCCGTCCTGACCGCCCTCGGCCTGCTCGGCCTGCGCGTCTTCTCCCAACTGGTCTTCTCGCCCCTCATCGCCTCCAACGCCGTCACCTACGGCCAGTTCGGCACGGTCCTCGTCCTGCAGTCCTGGCTCGTCGGCGTCGGCTTCGTCGTGTACGGAGGCGCCCTCGTCGGACGCCTCGTGCACGAACGGCTCGTCGAACGCCGACTGCACCGCGAACCCCCGGCCCCTGACACCCGCTGACCGTCACTGGTCCCGGCGCCGCACCGCGAGCACCGTGACCAGCGCGGCGCCCAGCGCCCACGCCCCGTACACCAGCCACGCCCCGCCGGTCGTCCACGGGAACGGAGCCGGCCAGTCCCCGGTCTGTATCAGCCGCTCCCACGCCGGCTGCAACTGCACATGGGCCAGCACCGCCGACCAGTACCGCTTCTCGCTGGTCACGGCCGGCAGCAGCAGAAGCACCACCACGCTCGCCACGATCGCCGCCGGGCCACTGCGCAGCACCGTCCCGAAGGCCATGCCCACCAGCCCGCTCACCGGCGCCAGCAGCGCCGACGCGACCACGATCCGCAACGCCCCGGGATGGGTGATCGGCAGCCCGGCGCCGTGTACGGAAAGGATGGCCTGCGTCGCCCAGAACGACACCGTCGCGACCACCGCGCCGAAGCCGGCGAGCACCAGCGCCGTCACCAGCACCTTCGCGGTCATCACCGACCGACGGGCCGGCACGGCGGCGAACGTCGTGCGAATCGAGCCGCTGCTGTACTCGCCGGCGATCGCCATGGCCCCGATCCCGGCGGCCGCCAGCATCATCACCAGCACCGCGTTCCCGTTGAACGCGTCCCACAGCGCCATCCCGTCGCGGACGAACGCGACACGGCTCCCTTCGTCGTACGCGTTCCAGTACCGGTAGTGGTCCCAGGCCTGGCCGGCGTTGAACCCGATCACGGACAGCGCGGCGACCAGCAGCGACCAGCCGGTCGAACGCAGCGACCACAGCTTCCACCACTCCGCCGACACCAGGTCGAGGAAGCGGGCGCGAGGTTCGGTCACAGGTAGGGCGAGGGCGGTCATCGGGCATCTCCCGCGAGGTATTCGACGCTGTCGGCGGTCAGTTCCATGAACGCCTCCTCCAAGGAGGCGGTCCGGGTGGTCAGCTGATGCAACGGCACCCGGTGTTCCAGGGCGAGGTCGCCGATCCGGCCGGCCGTCAGCCCCGTCACCGTGAGCAACCCTCCGGCCTCCTCCTCGTCGACCTCGGCACCCTCGGCGATCAACAGCCGGGCGAGCTCACCGGCAGCCGGCGTGCCGACCGTGACGCTCAGGCGGGCGCCTCGCGCCGCGAAGTCCCGCAGGCTCTCCGCCGCGATCAGCTCGCCCCGGCCCACCACCACCAGCTCGTCCGCCGTGTGCTCCATCTCGCTCATCAGGTGGCTGGAGACGAAGACCGTGCGGCCCTCGGCCGCGAGCCGCCGGAACAGGCCCCGCACCCACTTCACGCCCTCCGGGTCCAGCCCGTTGAGCGGCTCGTCGAAGAGCAGCACCGGCGGATCGCCGAGCAGCGCCGCCGCGATTCCCAGCCGCTGCCGCATGCCCAGCGAATAGCCGCCGATGCGGCGCCGGGCCGCGTCCGAGAGACCCACCTCCTCCAGGACCGCGTCGACCCGCGCGAGCGGTATCCGGTTGCCGCGGGCGAGCACGCGGAGATGCGCCCGGGCCGTCCGGCCGCCGTGCACGTCCCCCGCGTCGAGCAGCGCGCCGACGTGCCGCAGACCGCGCGGCCGGTCGCGGAACGGGCAACCGCCGACCGTCACCGAACCGCTGGTCGGGGCATGCAGGCCCAGGATCATGCGCAGCGTCGTGCTCTTGCCCGCGCCGTTGGGCCCGAGAAAGCCCGTCACGCGGCCCGGGCGGACCGTGAAACTGAGCGAGTTGACTGCGGTGGTCGCGCCGTAGCGCTTCGTGAGCTCCCTGACTTCGATCATGGCTCAACCGTGCCGCTCCGACCCCGCGGCCCACATCTGACCAGGGACGACAATCCCACCCACCCGTTGTCACCCCAGGGTGTACTCCCCAGGGCCAATGTGCTCGCCCGGTCCGCCCGTTTACGATCACCCGCATGCCCGCCACCATGCCTCCGTCGCCGCTCGGAAAACTGCCCCCGGGCGGCTGGGCGGCCCTCGCCTGGGCCGCGGGCCTCGTCTTCACGCTGCTCCTGCGCGTCCGGTTGCCTGGACAGCAGTCCGCCGACGTCCCGGCCGGTGTGCTCATCTCCCGCTGGGACGGCATCACCGCCCTCACCCTGGCCACCCTGCTCGCACTGGGCGGCTGCGCCCTGCTCGTCAAGCGCCCGCTGACCGCGCTCGGCCTGCTGCTCCTGGCCGCCACGACCGCGTCCTTCCCGCTCGGCGTGGGCGAGATCCCGCTCGCCCAGTTCCTCGCCGTCGACGTGGCCCTCTACGCCGTCACCGCGGCCCGCCCACGGCCCGCCGGCACCGTCGCCCTGCTCCTCTCCCTCGGCACGCTCGCCGGCTACCTCACCACCCGGCTGGCGTTCGGCTGGTCCGTCGGCACCACCGCCGAACTCGCCGTCGCCCTCACCGCCGTCATCGCCTGGCTCCTCGGCCGCTCCACCCACCAGGCCCGCGCCCACGCCGAACAGGCCAGGACCCGCGGGGCGGAACAGGCGGTGGTCGCCGAACGGCTGCGGATCGCCCGCGAGATGCACGACATGGTCGCCCACAGCATCGGCATCGTCGCCCTCCAGGCCGGCGCCGCCCGACGGGTCATCGACACCCAGCCCGACCGCGCGCGGGACGCCCTGGCCGAGGTCGAGAAGGCCAGCCGCGAGACCCTCGCCGGACTGCGCCGGATGCTCGGCGCGCTGCGCCGCGCCGACTCCGCCGCCGACGGACGGGCCGCGCACCTGCCCGAGATGCCGGGCCTCGCCGACCTCGGACGGCTCGCCGGGGCCACCACCGCCGCCGGGGTCCGCGTCGACGTGCGCACGGTGGGCGAACCGCGGCCGCTGCCGCCGGAGATAGAGCTCTCCGCCTTCCGGATCGTCCAGGAGGCGGTCACCAACGTCGTCCGGCACGCGGAGGCCCCGTCCTGCCAGGTCACCGTCTTCCACGGGGCCGGAGTCCTCACCCTCACCGTGGAGGACGCCGGCCGTGGTCCCCGGCCCGACCGGCTCTCTCCGGGGTCGAGCTTCGGCCTCGCGGGCATGCGCGAGCGCGTCGCGCTGCTGCACGGAGAGTTCACCGCGGGACCTCGCCCCGGCGGCGGTTTCCGCGTCCACGCCCGCCTGCCCGTACCGTCCGGAGCGAATCTCTCATGACCGATGCCGAAACGACCGCCACGATCGAAACGCCCGCCGCGACCGACCCGATCGGAACGCCCGCCGCGACCGACCCGATCGGAACGCCCGCCGCGCCCGAAACGGCCCCCGGCAGCGCCGCGCCCGAAACGGCCCCCGGCAGCGCCACGACCGAAACGGCCTCCGGCAGTGCGGCGGCCGAGGCCGGCGCTGTCGCTCCCGTCCGTGTGGTGCTCGCCGACGACCAGCCGCTCGTGCGTACCGCCCTGCAGATGGTGATGGCGGACGCTCCCGACCTGGAGGTCGTCGGTGAGGCGGGCGACGGCGCCGAGGCGGTCAGACTCGCCGAGGAGACCGGTGCCGACGTCGTCGTCATGGACCTCCGCATGCCCGGTGTGGACGGCATCGAGGCCACCCGCCGGCTGACCTCCGGCGGCGGACCCACCCGGGTCCTCGTCCTCACGACCTTCGACGACGACGATCACGTCTACGGGGCGCTGCGTGCCGGGGCGTCCGGCTTCCTCGTGAAGGACATGGGCCTCGACGACATCCTCGCTGCGGTCCGCGTGGTCGCCTCCGGCGACGGCCTGATCGCCCCGAGCGTCACCGGCCGCCTGATCAAGGAATTCGCCGAGCGTCCGGCCGGCGCCGGCGCGCCGGGCGGATCCTCGGCCCCGTCCCGCGGCCGGCCGGCCGGGCGGGCCGACCGGCTCACCGGTCGCGTCACCGAGCGCGAGCGGGAGGTCCTCACCCTGGTAGGCCGCGGTCTGTCGAACACCGAGATCGCCGCCGAGCTGCACATCACGGTCGCCACGGCGAAGACCTACGTGACCCGGCTGCTCGCCAAGCTGGACGCCCGCGACCGGGTGCAGCTCGTCATCCTCGCGTACGAGGAGGGCCTGGTGTCGACGTCCTGAACCGCAGCGATCACCCGATCCGGTGACGCCCGTGTGCGGGGCCCGTCAGGGCCGGTCCGACCGCTTGGATGGGTGGTGATCGTTTCGCCCTCGACGAGAGAGAGCCGCCCATGACCCACGCCTGGCTGCCGCCCGCCGAGTACATCGCGACGCTGCCGAGAGCGACCGCGTACGCCTGCCTCTACTTCACGGACACGCGCGGGCGCCCGTTCCAACTCCTCGCCACCCAGGCGTCCGAGCACTGGCAGTGGCCCGGCGGGAACATGGACCCGGGAGAGACCCCGTGGGAGACGGCTCTGAGGGAGTGCCGCGAGGAGACGGGCCTGGTGTTCGCCGGCGAACCGCGGCTCCTCGGCACCCACTTCACCTCCGACCGCGGCGAGGACTGGCCTGCCAATCACATCGGCTTCATCTTCGACGGCGGCGAGCTGACCGACGAGCAGATCGCCGCCGTCGTCCTCGACCCGGAGGAGCACAGCGACTACCAGGTCCGCTCGCTCGCCGAGTGGGAGCGGGAGATGACCCCGCGGAACTTCCGGCGGCTCGCCGCGATCGACCGGGCCCGCCGGACGGGCGAGACCGTCTACCTGGAGACGGCGGACGGTTCCTGACCCCCGCCTCCGATCCGACGAGGGCGGTGGCCGGTCGAGAACCGGCCACCGCCCCGTGGGGGTCGCGGCTCAGCCGCGGCACAGGGGGGCCGGGTGGGCGACATCGAGCACGAAGCGCTCGGGGGAGTGCAGGACGAAGGTCTTGTAGAAGGGTTTGACGTGGAAGGCGGCTCCGACGGTGACCACGCCCTCGAAGTCACCGGTCAGGGCGACACCCTTGAGGGCGGGAAGATGGATCTTGACCAGCCGGGGTCCCTTGTAGACGGACTGGCCGGAATCGTTGTGGGCGGCGGCGGGCGAGAGCTTGATCTCCAGGAAGTACTTCCCGGCGAGCGGCACCTTCTGGCCCGAGCCGTCGTAGCGCAGCACCTTCACCGGAGTGACGCTCACGGGAGGCATCGTGCCCCGGACGTCGATGACCAGCCGGTCGAAGGTGGGGTGGCCGCCCCAGCGGACGTTCACGACCTGGGCCATGGCCGGCGGGGCCGTGGTGCGGGTCGGGGTGGCCGTGGCACCTGCGGGGATCGTGGCGCCGATCCCGGCGGTGAGGAGGATGCCCGCGGCAGCGGTCGCGAGGCTCTGACGGTGAAGCATGGCGTCCCCCGGGTTCCTCGTGCGATGGGGACAGTGGTGTCACTGGGGAAGACATTCGCCACGAAGGGATGGTTCCGTCGAAATGGCGAAATTTACTCCTGTCATGCAGTATGCGCCCCGCCGGACCGGCGGACGAGGGCGTCCGGAATCGGTGCAGTCGACACCCGTAACCTCGACGGCCCCCGGCAGTTGACCAGGTCATGAAGAAGCGCAGCATGCTCGCCATCGCCTCCCTCGCCGCAGGCGTCGTCACCGCCCTCGTCACCCCGCCCCCGAACGCCTCCGCCGCGGAGCCCGGCGGCGCGGCCGGCGGTGTCACCGGTCTGCTCCAGGAGGACCAGGGCGTCGGTGCCCTTCTGGGCGACACCGTCGAGGGTGCCGGCGACGGCCTCCAGGCTCCTCAGGCTCCTCAGGCCCCCGAGGCGCCCGCGGCCGGCGGTCTCCTCTGAACCAGGTACGCCAGGTACTCCACGTACGCCCGGTGCCCCACGAACACCGCGGAACCGCGAAACCCACCTAGATCGCGGATCCGCCGGACGCTCCCGTGCCCCGTATCGCCCTCGAAGGCGGTGCGGGGCACGTTCGTGTGGGCGGCTCCCGCCTGTCCTCGTCCGGCGCCGACACCCGAGAGGGGCAGGCCCGTGCGCGCGCAGTGGCTGGGGAATGACAGGATGTCCCCATGAGCAACAACGTTTTCTTCGACATCACCATCAACGGCGAGCCGGCCGGCCGCATCGTCTTCGAGCTCTTCGACGACGTGGTCCCGAAGACCGCCCGCAACTTCCGTGAGCTGGCCACCGGCCAGAACGGCTTCGGCTACGCCGGCTCCCCGTTCCACCGCGTCATTCCGCAGTTCATGCTCCAGGGTGGCGACTTCACCAACGAGAACGGCACCGGCGGCAAGAGCATCTACGGCGAGAAGTTCGCCGACGAGAACTTCGACCTCAAGCACGACCGCCCGTTCCTGCTCTCGATGGCGAACGCGGGCAAGAACACCAACGGCTCGCAGTTCTTCATCACCACCATCGTCACCGACTGGCTGGACGGCAAGCACGTCGTCTTCGGCGAGGTCGTCGAGGGCCAGGACGTCGTCAAGAAGGTCGAGGCCCTGGGCTCTCCCTCCGGCCGCACCAAGGCCGAGGTCCGAGTCGCCAAGTCCGGCGTCGTCGAGGCCTGATCCTCCCCGGACCGGTACCCACGGCACCGGCCCGACCGCACGGCCGCGCCGGCCGTCGACCACCGCCCCCGCGCCGCATCCGGCCCGGGGGCGGTCGCACGACCGGCTCTCCGCGCCCGCTCGTGCGCGGACGCGGACCGGCACGCGCAGCGAATCGGTCACGTCACCGCGGATCAGGCGTCGTCCTCGCCGTAGCGGCGTTCGAACCTGGCGATCCGTCCCTCCGTGTCCACGGTCCGTGCCTTGCCCGTGTAGAACGGGTGGCTCTCGGACGAGATCTCGACGTCGACCACCGGATAGGTGTTGCCGTCGTCCCACTCGATGGTCTGGTCGCTGCCCGCCGTGGACCGGGTCAGAAAGGCGAACCCGGCCGCCCGGTCGCGGAACACCACGGGCCGGTACTCCGGCTGCTTGTCCTGCTGCACATGTCCTCCTCGGACGTGGTGGAGGGGGCGGCACCGCACGTCCCCCGTTCCGTCCAGCGTCTCCGGGCACCGTCCGCGCAACCAGCCCCGTACGACCGACCGGCCGTCACCCGGACGGGTGGGAGCCCCAGCGGGCGGCCAGGAGCAGGGCGATGTCGTCGGGCCGGTCGGAGGCCTGCCGCGCCTCCCGGATCAGCCGGTCGGCCGTGTCGGCGAGCGGCGCCGTGCCGGTGGCCGCGAAGGTGCGGCGCAGCTGCTCCACGCCCTCGTCGATGTCCGTGTCGGGCCGCTCCACCAGACCGTCCGTGAACAGCGCGAGGACGTCGCCGGGTTCGAGCCGCAGCCGGGTCACCGGGTAGGTGGCCGCGTCGTCGACGCCGAGCACCACGCCGCCCGCGAGTTCCACCACCTCCGTGCCGCCGTCCGCCCGGCGCAGCAGCGGCTGCGGATGCCCGGCCCGCGCCGCCTGCGTCTCGCCGGTGTGCGGGTCGAGGACGACGTAGCAGCAGCTGGCGAACTGGCCCGGGTCCAGGTCGATGAGCAGCCGGTTGGTGGCCCGCACCACGTCCTGCGGCGGGTGCCCGCTGAGCGCGAACGCCCGTACCGCGCTGCGCAGCTGACCCATCGTGGCCGCCGCGGCCACTCCGTGGCCCTGCACGTCGCCGATGACCAGGGCCAGCCGGCCCGGACCCGTCTCCACCACGTCGTACCAGTCGCCGCCCACGTCCATGCCCTGCGTGCCCGGCAGATAGCGGCCGACCGTGTCCACGCCCGCGTACACCGGCAGCCGGTGCGGCAGCAGCGCGTCCTGCAGCCCCCGGGCCAGTGCCGACTCGGAGTCGTAGCGCTGTGCCCGCTCGAGGGCCTGGGCGATCAGACCCGCGAGCGCGGTGAGCACCGTCCGCTCCTCGGCGGTGAAGCCGCGCGGCTTGTCGAAGCCGAGGATGCACGAGCCCACCGGCCGGCCAGAGGCGATCAGCGGCAGGAAGGCCCGCGCGCCCGTGTGCGCGTCCAGCGGCATGTCCGGATAGGCCGTGCCCAGCTGGTCCATCGACTCGAAGAACAACGGCCGGCCCGTCGTCAACGTCTCGACTCCCGGCACCCGGGCGTCGAGACCGACCCCGTCGAAGGGCTCGAGGAAGCCGGGTGGGAAGCCGGTCTCCCACGCCAGGTAGAGATGACGTTCGCTCAGCAGATAGATCGCCAGCTGCCGTCCGCCGAAGGCCGGGAGGAGCTCCTCGGTGACCACCGCCGACACCTGGCGGGCCGTCACCGCCTCGGAGAGCGCGATGGCGAGGGCCACCGGACGGTACAGGGCCGCCGCCCGCCCCTCGGGCGAGGAGAGACCGTCCCCGTCGGCACCGGCCAGGACGGCCTGCGGCCTGCCGCTCGCCGCCGGGTCGCTCTCGGGGACGAGCACCAGGGTGACCCCGTCCCGCCCCGGATAGAGCGAGACCGACAGCCACTCGCCGCGCCCCGGGTGCGCCAGGAAGTGGATCGGCTCGTCCGACAGCAGGGCTCCGCGCAGCTGTTCCTCGTGGTACGGATGCGCGAACCACGGCACCGCCTCCCACAGCGGCCGGCCGGCCAGGGTGTCGCGCGCCAGGCCCAGCAGGGCCTCGGTGCGTTCGTTGACGTACGTGATCCTGCCGAGCCTGTCGATCGCCAGGATCGCCCGGGGCAGCCGGTCGGTGGCGTCCGAGCCGACGAGCCCGGTCCCCAGGTCGACCAGGGACCCGGTGAGGACGTGTCCGTCCCGGCCGTCGGCGAGGGGGCGGGCGGTCACCTCCAGGAGGTGCAGACCGCCGTCCGGGCCCTTCAGCCGGATCCGGCGCGCCGCGGGGCCGCCGGAGTCCGCGGCCTGCCGGGCCAGTGCCCCCAGGGCGTACGCGTCCTCGGGGACCAGCCGGGCGGTCAGCGACTCGACGGTCCACGGCAGTGGGTCGGGCACGCCGAGTATCTCGCGCAGACCCGTGTCCGCCGTGAGCGTGCCGGAATCCAGGTCCCAGTCGAAGTAGCCGATCCGCACGCGCGGCCCGGTCCTGGCCGGCAACTGGACGGACACCGGCGCTCCCGGCCACTCCACCCGTGTCCCGTGGGCGGCGAGCGCGCCGAGCGTCACGCCGAGCCGGCGTGCCTCCTGGAGCATCCGCCCGCGGTCCCGCGCGTCGACCGGCACCCCGGGGGTGGGCGTGCGCAGCACCACCAGCACCCCGTACCGCTCCCGGCCACCGATCACCGGCGTGTAGAGCGAGGCGAAGGGGAACGGCAGGCTGGCCACCAGCTGGGGGAACTGCCGCATGGCCTCCTCGACGTCCCCCAGGTGGACCGGCTGGCCCGACCGGTGTGCCTCGGCCACCGGGAAGGGCCGGTTCACGTGCATCCGCCACCACGGTCGGAACAGCGGTGCCGGAAGTCCCGCGAGCACGGCCAGCCGCAGCAGTCCTGAGGTGCCCGATTGCAGGTAGACCCCGCCCGCGTAGCCGCCGGCCGCCTCGACGGCCCGCAGCACGGACTCCGCGAGGACGGCCGTCAGGGCGTCCGCCGTCCACCCGGCGGCGCCCGGCTCCGGGCGCGGGGGCCCGGTCTCGGCCGACGGGGCGGTGCCTGCCGCGCCGTTCGAGGTCACACAGCCAGCATGCTCCCGCCCGGAAGGGCCCCGCATCCGGAGTACCCGCGCGTACGGGGGCGCCGTCGCCGGCCCGGGGCGGCAGACGGCGCGCCGTCGGGGCCGGGGGAGCCCCGTCCGCCGGCTCCGGAACCACCCCTTGGGGGCATTGACCCGGCCCGGGCCGCTCGCGAGACTCGGCCTCGGCTGCCGCGGCGGGTGTGCAGCCCCGACACCTCGCGACCAGGGGGCATCATGACCGGCCGGGTTCTTCCGTACGACGTCCAGGGCAGCGGTCCGCACCGGGCCCTGGTGCTGCACAACTGGTTCGGCGACCGCAGCAGCTTCGCGCCGCTGCGGGAGCACCTGGACGGGACCTCCGGGTCCTACGCCTTCCTCGACTGCCGCGGCTACGGGGAGGCGATCGACGCCGACGGCGCGTACACCATGGAGGAGGTCGCCGCGGACGCCCTGGCCGTCGCCGACGACCTCGGCTGGGACACCTTCTCCGTCGTCGGCCACTCGATGGGCGGCAAGGCCGCCCAGCTGATGCTGCTCGACGCGCCCGAGCGGGTGCGCTCCATCGTCGGGATCTCACCCGTGTCCGCGGCCGGCTTCCCGCTCGACGAGGACACCTGGGCGCTCTTCGCCGGGGCCGCCGAGAACCCCGGCAACCGCCGGGCCATCATCGACAACACCACCGGCGGCCGCTACGACGACGCGTGGCTCTCGGCCCTCGTGGACCGCTCCCTGCGGCGCTCCTCGGCCACCGCCTTCCGCGCCTACCTCGACTCCTGGTCGCGCACCGACTTCCACGAGCGGGTCCGCGACAATCCGGCGCCCGTCCTCCTCGTCGTCGGCGCCCACGACCCGGCGCTCGGCGCGGACGCCATGGAGGCCACCTGGCTGCGCTGGTACCCCAACGCGCGGCTCACGGTCCTGCCCGAGGCCGGTCACTACGCGCCGGAGGAGACCCCGAAGGAGCTCGCCGACGCCATCGAGGCCTTCCTGGCCGCCTGACGCGCGGCCGCGCCCGGGGCCGGGGAGACTGGTGCGGAGCGGACGGAACGGAAGACGCCGGCGGACGGCGCGGAGAGGCGGTGCACGGCATGGTCCTGGCCCTGACGGCCGCGGTCGCGGCGGCGCTGCTGGTGTGCCGCCTCGCCCTGCGCGAGCGGGCCGCCCCGGGTACCGCCCGCCGCGCCCTCGCGTTCGTCCGCGACCGGCGTGCCGTGGCCGCGGGGCTGCTCGCCGGACTGCTGCTCGCGACTCTCGGCTGGCGGGCGGCCGGTCCCGGCGCGCTCGCCTGGGCGGGGCTCGCGGCCGTGCTGGTCGCGGCCCTGACGTCCGGCCTCGGAGACGGCGAGGGCCCCGTCCCCGGCGCTCGCGCGACGGGGACGGGGCCCGAGGGCTCCCGCGATCAGGAGTGACGCGTCAGGTGACGCGTCACGGGTGACGCATCAGGAGTAGTAGCCGAACAGGTCGGCGATCACGTGCACCGTTCCGGTGTTCGCCCGGAAGTCGATCTTCCCGTTGACGACGGGCACGGTGACGAGGTTGGCCGTGGTCTGCCCCGTCGTCCAGTTGAGGTTGGACGCGTTCGGCAGCGTCGTGCCGTCGGGCCACACCGTCAGGAAGCCGTTGGTGGTCGGCGCGGTGGCGGTGACGTTGAGGACGACCGCCTTGGCGTTGGCCAGCGTGTGACCGTCGTTCAGGTTCAGCGCCAGCGGCGTGCCGCCCTTGAGCGGGGTGGTGCCGGACGTGCCGAGCGCGTAACGGGTGTCGAGCAGTCGGGCCGGGCCGGCGGTGTGGAAGGTGCTGCCCTCCGCGCCCGCGGTGTAGTAGCCGAAGACGTCGGCGATGAAGTGCACGGTGCCGCTGCCGGCGTTGTACAGGTTCACCTTGCCGTCGGCGCCGATCGGGAGGACCACCGCGTTCGGACGGGTCTGGCCGGTGAGCCAGTTGATGTTCGACGAGGTGGGCCGCGTGGTGCCGCTCGGGTACGCGATCAGGTGGCCGTTCGACGTCGGCGCGGTGGCCGTGACGTTGAGGACCACCGCGGTGGCGCCCGTGGCCGGGACGCCGCCGGCGCCCGCGACCGTCAGCGAGACGGTGCCCTTGCCGGCGACCGGGGAGGTGCCGGCACGGCCGATGGCGTTGCGGGTGTCGAGGATGCGGGCCGGGCCCTTGGGCACGTAGGTCGAGCCCTCGGTGCCGGTGGTGAAGTAGCCCGAGATGTCCGCGATCAGGTGGGTGGTGGAGCCGCCCGCGTTGTACAGGTCGACCGAGCCGTCCTTGCCGACCGGAACGGTCACCAGGTTCGGGACGGTCTCGCCCTTCAGCCAGTTCATGTTCGACGAGGCCGGGCGGGTGGTGCCGCTCGGGTACGCGATCAGGAAGCCGGGGCCGGCGGGCGCGGTGGCGGTGACGTTCATGACGACCGCGGTCACACCGGACGCCGGGACACCGCCCACGCCGGTCACCTTCAGCTTGACGGTGCCCTTGGCCGGGACCGGCGCGGTGCCGGTGCGGCCGATGCCGTAGCGGGTGTCGAGGATGCGGGCCGGGGCGAGCGCGGCGAAGGTGCTCGCGGGGGAGGGGGCGACGGCCTTGCACAGGCCGGCGACGATCTCGCGCCCGTTCGGGGTGCCGAGGCCGGTGGCCAGGTCGAAGCCCGAGCCCGCCTGGTAGAGCCCGCTGAAGTTGCCCGACTTGGTGAGGTTGGTGTTGCCGGTGGTGACGTCACGGAAGGCCGTCGCCGGCAGCTGGTACAGCGCGCGGTGGACGTCGCCGACCGGGCCGTTGGCCTGGCAGGCCAGGTCCTGGTTGGCCTGTCCGAGCAGCGCGGACCAGACCGGCGCGGCGCCGCTGGTGCCGCCCATGACGCCCCAGTACTCGCCGCCGCCGAAGGCGATCGGGTAACCGGTGGCCGGGTCGGCGACGCCGGCGACGTCCGGGAGCTGACGGCAGGTGGTGTCGGCGGGCGCCGAGCAGAGGTCGCTGTAGCCCGCACCGGTGCGGCCGGCCTGGAAGCCGTCGGCCGGGACGGTGAAGCCGCGCGCGACGCCGCCGCCGGAGCCGGACCAGGTGGTCTGGCCGCTGACGGAGGTCTGCATCGTGGTGCCGCCGACGGCGAGGACGTACGGCGAGGCCGACGGGAAGTCGACGACGAGCTGGTCCTGGTCGGGAACCTCCGGGTGCGGGGTGCCCTCGGCGTCGACCGGCACGTAGCAGCCGGTCGAGCCACTGTCGCCGGAGGCGACGACGACGGTCTGGCCCTGGGCCGCGGCCTGCTGGAAGATCAGGTTCTGGGCGGACCGGGTGTCGGCCGGCGTGTGGACCTCGCACAGGCCCCAGCTGACCGAGACGACCTTGGCGCGGTTCTCGGTGACGATCTGGCGGTACGTGGCCGTGGCGTCGTTCCAGGTGTTCTCACCCTGGTAGACGAGGATCTTGGACTGCGGGGCGAGACCGATGATGGTCTGGACGTCCAGCGCGGTCTCGAGGCCGGCCCCGGTGCCGAACGGGTCCACCGGCTCGGTGGGACCGCCGTTCACGCGGACCGCGGTCACGGGCACCCGGGTGCCGTGGCAGCGCTGGTACTCCGCGATGTCCTTGGGGTCGTAGTTCTCGAGCGCGTAGACCGCGATGGTGGCGCCGGTCTGCACGTTCGGCTGGTTGGCCATGTTGTACTGGGCGGCCAGCGAGCGGGCGCTCCAGTAGTCCTTGGTGTCGTACAGCGGCGGGTACTCGGGGTCGCCCGCGTAGGCCAGGTAGTCCTTGACGTCCTGACACATCGTCGGGGTCGTGCCGGTGAGCCGCGGCCGCAGGGCACCGGTGTCCGTGGTGGTCTGCTTCTTGCGGTTCCCGCCCTTGACGCCGGTGTTGCGCGGCTTGTACGAGTCCAGCGTGTTCAGACCGACGACGGTGCGCACCTCGTCCGCGACCCGGCCGTCGAAGGCGGGGGCGGCGGTGTTGAGGTGGCCGGTCGTGCCGTCCTTCAGCTTGTAGCCGTCGAACTGGGTCCCGAAGGCCTTGGCGGCGCCGGCGACGGTGGTCCTCACCGGCAGGGTGAGGCCGTCGGCCTCCAGCTCGCCGACGGTGAGGCCCTTGGCCTCGAGGCCGGCGCGCACCTCGCGCACCGTCTCCGGCTCGGCGCCGAAGACCTTCGCGAACTCGCCCGTACCGAGGTACTGGCGGTAACGCGGCGAGCCGGGGGTGGAGACCTCGGCGACGAACCGCTGCAGCGCGGCCGGGTCGCGGGGCTCCAGGACGACGCTCAGGTCGAGCGTCTTGCCCGGGGCCGGATCGGCCGTGCGGACAGCGCCCTTCGGCGCCTTCGGTGCCGCGCCGACCCGCTGCGGGCCCGGGTCCTTCGCCGGGGCGGCCGGCGCGGCCGAAGCCGGGACGGCGGCCGCGGCGACGGCCAGGGCGGCGACGGCGGCCGCACTCCATCTGAATGCCTTGCTACGGGCGGTTCCGCCCATGCACACGCTCCCTCTCACGATCCGCGTCGCGCGCGGCCGCGGGCAGCGGGCAGCCCGGAAGGAGCAGCGAAGGTGGAACCCGGGCACGGCGCCGCAGCGCTCCGAGCCCGTCCAGCGTGAAACCCCCCCGGTGCCGTCCACGCGCACTCGCGGCGGCAGAGCGACGACCAGACGTGAAGGTTTATCAGGCACGTATCCGCGACCGGCACGCGGGGGTGCGTTCGTTGCTCGAACGTGATCGCGAACGCTGGTTTTCGGCCGGAAGTTACCGGGCGGTTTCTCGTGACTTCCCAAGAACGTCCCAGTAGAACATGTTCCCATTCACTCCCAGGGTGAGGAACATCACGTGAGTGACAGATCCTTTTCGGCCTCGGATTCCAGAGGCCTGACCCGCCGTCGGTTCGTCACTGGAACCGGTTCCCTTCTGGGTGGCCTGGCGCTCGCCGGGCACACCACGTCCGCACACGCCGCGACCTCCGCCGAGGTCCGGTCCCCCCTCGCTCCCCTCCCCTCCGGGGCCCGCGTCCCGGCCCTCGTCATCGGCTCCGGATACGGCGGATCCGTCGCCGCCCTCCGGCTCGCCGAGGCGGGCGTCGACGTCCATCTGGTCGAAATGGGCATGGCCTGGGACACACCCGGGGCGGACGGGAAGATCTTCGCCAACACCACCAAACCCGACTACCGTTCCTTCTGGCTGCGCACCCGCACCAAGCAGCCGCTGAGCCAGTTCCTCGGCTTCCCGCTCGACAAGGACGTGCCCCGCTACACCGGCATCCTGGACGCCGAGGACTTCGCCGGGATCACCGTCTACCAGGGCCGCGGTGTCGGCGGCGGCTCCCTCGTCAACGGCGGCATGGCCGTCACGCCGCGCCGCGAGGTCTTCCCGTCGCTCCTGCCGACCGTGGACCCCGCCGAGATGTACGGCACCTACTACCCACGCGCCAACGCCGGCCTCGGTGTCACCGAGGTGGACCGGGCGTGGTGGGAGAGCGCCGACTGCTACCAGTACGCGCGCGTCGGCCGCAAGCACGCCGAACGCTCCGGCTTCCCCTTCGTCTTCGTGCCGAACGTCTACGACTGGGACTACATGAAGCAGGAAGCCGCGGGCGCCGTGCCCAGGTCCGCCCTCGACGGCGAGGTCATCTACGGCAACAACCACGGCAAGAAGAGCCTGCAGAAGACCTACCTCGCGCGGGCCGCCGCGACCGGCCGGGTGGCCGTCTCCCCGCTCCACAAGGTCACCACCGTCACTCCGGCGTCCGGCGGCGGCTACACCGTGGTCATCGAGCGGACGGACACCACCGGCGCCACCGTCGAGACCAAGACGGTCACCGCCGACCGGGTCTTCTTCGCCGCCGGCAGCGTCGGCACCAGCAAGCTGCTCACCCGGCTGAAGGCCACCGGCGCGCTCCCCGCGCTCAACGACCGCGTCGGGAAGAACTGGGGCGACAACGGCAACGTCATGTGCGGTCGGGCCAACCACATGTGGGACCCCACGGGGAAGCTCCAGTCCGCCATGCCCACCGCCGGCATCGACAACTGGGACGCCGGCGGCGCCTTCGCCGAGGTCGCCCCGCTGCCCACCGGCATCGAGACCTACGCCTCCTTCTACCTCTCCATCACCAGGACCCCGCACCGCGCCGAGTTCAGCTGGAACGCCGCCGCCGGACGCGTCGACCTCAGCTGGGACCGGGCCTGGAAGCAGAAGTCCATCGACGCGGCCAAGACCATCTTCGACAAGATCAACGCCAAGGAAGGCACGATCTACCGCACGGACCTGTTCGGCGCCTACAAGATCTGGGGCGACCACCTGACCTACCACCCGCTCGGCGGCGCCGTCCTCGGCGAGGCGACCGACAACCACGGCCGCCTGCACGGCTACGACGGTCTGTACGTCATCGACGGCGCCCTCATCCCCGGCAGCACCAGCGTCAACCCGTTCGTCACCATCACCGCGCTCGCCGAACGCAACATCGAGAAGATCATCGCGACCGACCTGTGAGGCGGCCGCGTCGCGCCGGGCACGCGAAGGGGCCGGCCGGGGAGTCCCCGGCCGGCCCTCCTCGTGTGCCCCGCCGCTAGTGCGTCGGCAGCACGCACACGGTGTCGAGACCGAGCACCCGGTTGAGCCGGCCGAACGCCAGCCACGAGCCCAGGCTCATCGTCAGCTCCACGATCTCCACCTGGCCGTAGGCGGCCGTCATCCGGGACCAGAACTCCTCGTCCAGGTTGTGGTGGTCGAGCGCGTACCGCTCCGCGTACTCCGCCGCGAGCCGGGTCCGTTCGTCGAAGGCGTCCGTCGTGCGCCACTCGAGGACCGCGTCGGCGAAGGACTCCTCGACCTTCTCCCCGTCCCGGTCCGTCCGCCAGTCCAGGCAGAACCGGCACCCGTTGATCTGCGCGATCCGCAGTCGCGCCGCCTCGAACTCGCGCAGCCCGAGCGTCGTGTGGGAGTACACGGACAGCGAGAAGTTCGCCGCCGCCATGCCGATGCCGGGCACCATGTCGCCCCACACGTACCCGATGGGCTCCTGCCCCTCCGGAATGTCGATGATCACTGCGTTCTCCTTCCCAGCTTCCCCACCGCCGGGCGCAACGGCACGTCCAGCGCGTCGTAGAGCCCCGGCTCCGCCTCCACCAGCCAGTCGATCGCTCCCACCAGCCGGCCCACGGCGGTCGCGTTGCCGCCCGCCGACCGGTTCTCGCCCTCGTCGGAGGCCTCGACCGTCACCTCGATCCGGGGCCGGCCCTCCACGATCACGCGGTGGGCGCCGGAACCGTCCGGCGGCACCGGCCAGTCCCGGGCGCAGTCCGGATGGATCCGGGTGACGTGCTCGATCACGAGGAGGGGCTCGCCGTCGACGATCCCCTGCACCTCGAAACGCACCGCGCCCTGCGTGCCCGCCGCGAACTCGCCCATCGTCCGGGTGCGCACCGTCGCCTCCAGCGGACGCCGGTCCAGGGTCTCGCGGATCTCGTCGAGCTCGACCCCGAGCGCGCGGGCCATCAGCCGCAGCTGCCCGCCCCAGACCATCGTCGGCACCGAGGGCAGCAGCATCGGCGGCTCGTACTCCATGGGCTGTCCCATGCCGACGAGGAGGCGGACCGATTCCTCCTGCTCGTACGTCGAGTAGTCGAAGATCTCCTGACAGCGGATGGCCTCCACCGTGCTGCCGAGACCGCTCACGAGCAGCGGCAGCACGTCATTGCCCCAGCCCGGGTCCACGCCCGAGGCGAAGAGCGAGCCGCCGCCCTCCTTCACCGCCCCGAGGACCGGGTCCCGGAACTCGGGCGGCGCGCCCCGGTGGTCGTACAGCGGGTACAGCGACGGCGTGACCACCACGGCGCCCGCCCGGACGGCCCGTACGACGTCGGCGAGCGCTCCGTCCGGGCGCATGTCCCCGGACGCCGCGTACACCACTGCGCCGGGGCCTTCGGCCAGCACGGCCGCCACGTCGTCCCGGGCGGCCACTCCCAGCGCGCGCCCGAGCCCGGCGAGCTCGCCCGCGTCACGGCCGACCTTGGCGGGGTTCGCGACGAGGACGGCCGAGAGTTCGAGCGCCGGATGGGCGTCGACGGCACGGATCGCCGCGCGCCCGACATTTCCGGTTCCCCATACCACGGTCGGAATCATGCGCGGAGGGTAGCGCCGGGGACGCGAGGTTCCCAGAGGCGTGACGCATCCGATCTGACAGGGCGTCCGAACCTCGGGGAACGGGGCGGCGGGTGCCGGCTCAGCGGCTGCCCGCGATGCAGTCGGCGTAGGCCCTCGGGTCCTCCTCCGCGAGCCGCCGCAGCGCGGCCGCCGCCCGCTCGGCCGGGGGAGCGCCGTCGTCGGGCAGCCGCCAGACGAACTGGAGCCAGGGTCCGTCCTCACCCGCCGTGCCCTCGGAGAACCCCGGCCGGTAGAGGAACCACAGCACGGTGGTGTCCGGGTCCCGGGTGTCGGCACCCGCGTGAAGGAACCGCGCGTCCCAGCGGGCGAGGAGCCCGGGATCCTCCCGCAGGCCCGCGCCGATCAGCCGGCCGGCGGTCCGGGCCGGCCACGACCAGCCGTCGCTCCTGCTCGCCCGGGCGAGCTCGGCGTCGTAAGCGGCGGCGTCGAAGCGGTACGCCGGGAGCACGGGCGCGGGATCGCCGGAGGGCAGGCGGGCCGGGTGCTGCCAGTCCCGCCACACCACCTCGTCGCCTTCGCGGACGACGGTCACCCGCAGCGCGCCGCAGCAGCCCTCGCTGCACCACGCCTCGGCCAGCTTCACCTCGTGCGGCTCCTCCGTGGCCCACAGGGCACGGCGGTCCAGCAGGTATTCGGGAGCCTCGGCGGCCCCGCGGCCGAAGAGCGCCGGCACGAGCGGTTCGCCGTCGACCAGGACGCGGGCCTCGACCGGTTCGGCGTCGGCGGGGTCGCGCGAGAGGACCGCGATCCGCAGCCGCCCCGGCGGCCCGGGCGTCCGGAACAATAGCCCGGAGGTGTAGCGCAGCCAGGCCGCCCGCTGCCGCACGGCGGACGTGGCGTCCTGGCCCGGCTCCGCGAAGGCGCCCTCCCACGCCGGTGAGGTGAGCAGGGCGCCGAGCGCCTCGAGCAGCTGCTCGCACTGTCCGTCCCGCCAGGGCAGGAGACGCGTCGGCCCGCTGTGCAGGTCGACGGCGAGGGAGAGGAGCACGGCAGCGTGTTCGACGGTCGGCGGCAGCGCGGTAGCGCGCCGGACGAGGGCGTCACAGGACTCGACCGCGTCGCCGTAGCAGAGGATCTCCGCCTGGTAGTCGCGCGGGCTCGCCATCCGTACGAGCAGCCGCCCCGCCTGCGCGAGCAGGCGCGGGTCGACCCGTTCGGCGCGCAGCAGCCCGACGAGGCCGACGGCCTCGGCGATGCGCCGGGCGGGCGAGGGCCCGACCAGGCGGACGTCGCCCGCCCGTCCGACGAGGAACGCCCGGACCTCGGCCACCGCGCCCGTGAGGAGGGCGTCCACCAGGGGACGCAGCTCGGGCCCCCTGATGCGGTCGTCCAGCCAGCGGAGCGCGGCGGTCTGCGGATCCAGCGGCTCCAGGGCCGTCACGGCCAGGCCCGCAAGGTTCCGGAGACGGGAGAGCGTCCTTAGGGACGGCACGTCCTCGGGCTCCCCGAGCCGCCGCATGAGCGCGAGGCCCACGCTGACGGACCGGCTGTCCCGGCCCGTACGGACGAGGCGCCGGCCGAGGGCCCGCGCCGTGGACTCGTCGTCGAGCGGCAGGGAGAGGACGGCGCCGACCAGCGCGCCCACCGGGACCGGGAGTTCGGCGAGGCGGCGTTCGACCGCTTCGACCGCGGCCCGGGTGCAGGGCCCGGAGAGGAGCGGGCCGAGGGCCGACCGCACGGCGGCGAAGGCCTTCTTTCCCCGTAGCCGCTCGGCACCCGGCGGTGGTGACGGCTCCTCAGGAGGCGGGTAACCACCGGCGCGTGGCCGGCCGTCCGGTTCGGCGGCCAGCAGGCCGAGGACATGGGCGTACAACGAGGGCCGGGAGGTGAGCGCTCGGCGCTCTTCCTGGGCGCTCACCGGGTGAAGGTGGACTCGATTCTGTCGATCATGCCCCGATGGTGCCGCACCCCGGGACGCACTGTCCAGCGGATGACGACTACTCCGCCCGCGCCCCGCCCTCGTCCAGACGCAGCGTCACGAAGGCCACGGTGTCGCCCGGCAGCACGTACCGCTCGGTCTCCACGAAGCCGCGGGCCAGCGCGAAGCGCAGCCCCTCCTCGTTGCTCGCCAGGACCACGGTCTCCACGCCCTGCTCGCTCAGCGTCCGGGCGTGCGCCAGGCCCCGCTCGTACAGCGCGGTGCCGTACCCCTGGTTCCGGTGCTCCGGCAGGATCCGGGAGATGACCGTGGCGGCGGGCGTCTCGTCGTCCGGCGGGCGGACCGTGGAGCAGCCGACGGCGGTTCCGTCGGCGTAGGCCACGTCGAGCCGGTTGCGACCCGCCCGCTCGCGCACCTCCTCCGCGGAGAGCGGGGCCGTCGGGATGATCGTGTTGTGGATCAGCCGCCAGTCCGCCAGGAGCGCGGGGGAGGCCACCGGGTCGGCCGGGTCGATGCTTTCGATGCGCAGAGCGTTCATCAGGGAAGGAAATCCCGCACGATACGAACCGTCAATCGCTTTGCTCCGTCGACCGGACGGGTGAGGGGGCGCGCACCGCGACAGGGCCCGGTGCCGACCGGGTACGGATCCGGGCATTGCCCCGAGCCTCGGAGGAGCTCTTCCCATGCCCGTCCGCAAGGGCACCACCGCGGTGCTGACCTGCGCTCTGTCCTCGGCGCTCGTGCTGACCGGAGGCCTGACCGGCTGCACCGCGCAGCGTCCGCCCTCCGCCGCGCCGGCCCCGGCGCCCGCCGCTTCCACGTCCCCGCTCCAGGGCCCGGAGCGGAACCGGACGCAGGGTCAGGAGGCGCGCGACGGCGCCAACAGGGCGCCCTCACGCATCCCCGGCATCGGTCCCCGTACCTACGGCCGCATCCCCGACGGCACCACCCAGGTGCTCGTGGTGAGCGGCGACGGCATCGACGGCAACATCGCCACCGCCGTGCTCCACGAGCGGGACGCGGCCGGCCGCTGGCACCGCACCGCCGGTCCCTGGACCGGGCACAACGCCCTGCGCGGCTGGACCGACGACCACGTGGCGGGCGACCTGCGCTCCCCGACCGGCGTCTACCGGCTCGGCGACGCGGGCGGCCGGCTCCCGGATCCGGGGACCAGGGTCCCGTACGACCAGGACGAGGAGTTCGCCGTCTCCGGCACCGGTTTCCTCGGCGAGTCCCTCGAAGGCTCCTTCGACTACGTCGTCGCCATCGACTACAACCGCGTCCCCGGCACCACCCCGCTCAACAAGGAGCGCCCGCTGGGCCCCGAGCGGGGCGGCGGGGTCTGGATCCACGTCGACCACGGCGGCCCCACCCAGGCCTGCGTCTCGCTGCCCCGGGAGGACATGACCGAACTCCTCCGGGCCCTCGACCCGGTGCGGGAACCCGTCGTCGTCATGGGCCCGGCCGCGACGCTCGCCGGCTGAGCGGCGACGAGGCGGCGGCGCGCCGGTGCGCCGCGACCCGCTCGCGGGTGGCGCACCGGCGCGAGCAGTAGCGGCGCTCCTGGGCTCCCTGCGGCACGAAGACGTCCTCGCAGGCGGCCGACGCGCATACGCCGCCCGGTGCGCGGCCCCGGTCCCACAGGAGCACGGCGAGCGCCAGGCAGGACGAGGCGAGGAACCACTCCGCCCAGGGTGCGTCGTCGTCCGCGTCAACGTGCGGGTGCCAGGGGCTCGTGCCGCCGTGCGCGCTCAGTCGCAGCGGGCCGGTCCGCGCGGCGAGCAGCGCGTTGAGCGCGCGGGCCGCCGCGTCGGTGTCGGCCGCGGCGAAGACCGGGCGCAGCGCGGCCGCCGCCTCCCGCAGCCCCGGCAGGTCGGCGCCGGACAGACCGAGCGGCTCGCTCTCGCCGTACGCGCGCAGCACCCGCCCGGTCTCGGCGAGCAGCGCGGGGTCCGGCCCGGGGCGGCTCAGCACGTTGACGAGTTCGGCGGCGCGCAGGGCGTTGGCGAGCACGGAATGGCGGGCGGACCGGGCGTCCGCGGCGGGGGACATCCGGCGAATGTAACGCATGTTGTGAAGGTTTGAGTTACCCCCGTAGCGTCGCGCGGGTGTCCACCCACCTCGGAACCCGGCGTCCGCACGGCATGCGGCGCCTCCTCGCGGGCGCCACGACGGCGCGCACCGGCGACGAGATGTCCGGGCCCGCGCTCCTGCTGCTCGGCTACGCCCAGACCGGCTCGGCCGCGACCGCCGCAGCGCTGCTCGCCGGCATCACCGCTTCCGCCGCGCTCGGCGGGCCCGTGCTCGGCGCGCTCCTGGACCGGGCCGCCCGCCCGGGACGTCTGCTGGCCGTCTCGCTCGTCCTCCACGTCGCCGGACTGACGGTCGTCCTGCTCACCCTCGGTCGCGTCCCGTTCCCGTTGACCCTGCTCACCGCACTGGCCGCCGGGACGCTGGCGCCCGCCCTCGCGGGCGGCTGGACCTCCCAGCTCTCCACGGTCGTTCCGGAGCGCCGGCTGCACCGCGCTCATGCGCTCGACGCGATGACCTACAGCACGGCGAGCCTGCTCGGGCCCGCGCTCGCCGGCCTTCTCGGCCGGCTCCTCGGGGCACCGGCGGCCGTGGTGGGCGCCGTCGTGCTGATCCTGCTGGCCGTGCCCGCCACCCGTGGCCTGCCGCACCGCCAGGCCCCGGCAGAGCCGGTGACCGTACGATCCGTGGCCCGGGACCTGCGACAGGGCTTCGCGTGCCTGGTCCGGTCGATGCCGCTGGCCAGGGCGACCGTCACCTCGACCCTGTCCTGCCTGGGTCAGGGCACGTTCGTCGCCTGTGTGCCGCTGCTGGGCGCGCGGGCCCTGGGAGCGCCGGGCGACGGGGCGCTGCTGCTCTCCTGCACGGCGGTCGCGGCCCTGGCCGCGGGCGCGGTGCTCGGCTGGCTCCGCCGGCCGCCCGCCCCCGACACCGTGCTGTGGGCCGCACCGCTGCTTCTCGCGCTCGCCCTCGCCTCGGCCCTCGCCGCCGCGACGGCGGCCCACGGCAGCGCACTGCTGGTCGCCGCCGCACTGCTGGCGGGCGTCGCCGAAGGCCCGCAGCTCACCGCGCTGTTCGCGGTGCGGCACCGGGAGGCTCCGCAGCGGCTGCGGGCCCAGGTGTTCACCACGGGAGCGAGCGTCAAGATCACCGCCTTCGCGCTGGGCGCGGCGCTGGCGGGTCCGCTCGCGTCCCGTTCCCTGACCGCCGCGCTGGTCATGGCGGCGGCCGTGCAGCTGCTCGCGGCCGCCGCACACGCGGTCGTGGGCCGCGCCTTCGTCAGGAGGTCCGGGCCCGCAACGAGGCGGTGTGGGCACGGACCTGGTCGGGTGTGAGGTAGGCGTCCGTGTACTCGAAGTCCCGCAGCGTGCCGGACTTCGAGGCCAGGAAGCCGGTGCGCACGAAGTCGTCGCCGGCCACCGCGTTCAGGAGCCAGTTGGTCATCACGCGGGTCTTCGCCACGTTCGTCCGCAGTGCCGCCCAGTGGTAGGCGCGGGCCACCGCCTGGGCGGGCATGCCGTGCAGCTCGACCCCCAGCGGCTTGGAGACGCCGTCGAGCCCGCCGAGGTCGACCACGAGGCCCAGGTCCTTGTGTTCGTACGGGCGGGTCCGCTCGCCGCGCAGCGTCGCGACCAGGTTGTCGGCGATCACCTTGCCCTGGCGCATCGCGTGCTGGGCGGTCGGCGGGCAGATCGCGCCCTCCTCGCCCTTGGCCAGGTCCGGTACGGCCGCCGCGTCGCCGAGCGCGTACACGCCGGGCAGACCCGGCACCGTCATGTCCGGCTCGACGACCAGACGGCCGCGCAGGGTCTCGGCGCCCAGCGTGCCGATGAGCGGGCTGGCCGCGACCCCGGCCGTCCAGATCAGCGTGCGGCAGGGCAGCACCCGGCCGTCGGTGAGCGTCACGTTCTCCTCGTCCACCGACGCCACCGAGACGCCGAGCGAGACCTGGATGCCGCGCTTGCGCAGGATCTCCATGGCCGCCGCGCCGAGCTTCGGGCCGAGCTCGGGCATCAGCGTGGGCGCGATGTCGACCAGGTGCCACTTGATGAGCTCGGGGTCGAGCCGGGGGTACCGGCTGACCGCGTTGTGGGTGAGCATCTGGAGGCAGGCGGCCGTCTCGGTGCCCGCGTAGCCGCCGCCCACCACCACGAACTGCAGCCGCGCGGCCCGCTCCGCCTCGTCCTGGCTCGCGTCGGCCAGGTCGAGCTGCGCGATCACGTGGTCGCGGAGGTACGCCGCCTCGGCGAGGGTCTTCATGCCCCGGGCGTGCTCGGCGAGTCCGGGGATGTCGAAGGTGCGGGTGACGCTGCCGGGAGCGAGCACCAGGTGGTCGTACGGCTCGGTCTCCGTCTCGCCGGTGATGGTACGCACCACGCAGACCTTGGCGTCGGTGTCGATGCCGATCGCGCCGCCGGGGATGATCCGGGTCCGGTGCTTCTCGCTGCGCCGCAGCGAGAGCGCCACCGACTGCGGGGTGAGCACTCCGGAGGCGACCTGGGGCAGCAGCGGCAGGTAGAGCTGGTACGCGAAGGGCGAGAGCAGCGAGATCGCGGCCTCCCGTCCGGTCAGCCGCCGTTCGAGGCGCCGTACGCACGCGACCCCGGCGAAACCGGCGCCCACCACGAGGATTCTCGGTCGAGACACGGTGAAAGACCGCCTTCCCACGCCTTGTCTGCGGTACGGGCCGTCACGGCCCTCCCAGCGTCACTAACCGAACCCATCATCCGGAAATCATTCATATCCGGCAAAAGGGTGAGGTGGCGGGGGTTCCGTCGCCTAGGCTGAGGCGGCCGCTCCGGCCACCCCGGCCCGACAGGGAAGGACCAGTTGACCCCGTACTCCCTCGCTTTCTACGTGGACGTGATCGCATCCGGAACCGTGCTGGGCGCCAGGCCGACGGACGGTCCCGGGCGGGTCACGGCGATCCTGGGCCCGGACTACGCCGAGAACTCCTTCGACGACCACAGCATGTGGCGCGACTACGGCATGGCCGAGTTCTTCTGGTTCCGGGAGTCACCCGACCACCCGTGGGAGGGCCACCACTTCACCCTGCAGGTCCACCGGCTTCGTCAGGGTGGCGGCGGAGCGGTCAACAGGGTGATCCGCGAGCGGTACGGCCGCTTCGACCGCCGACTTCGCTTCGACGGGCTGGAGCGGCTGCTGGCGAAGCGGGGCGTGCCTCTGGAGGAGGTCCCGGACGCCAACGCTCCGGCCTTCTCCCTGCACTGGCAGCCCGCTTCCCAGGTGTCCGTCATGGCGTTCCGCGCCCGCGAGAGCACCGGCCGCGGCGGCGGGACCGGTGGGCGGAGGGAGCGCCGGCGCGGTGACACCCGCATCGGAGACGTCCATGCCATCTCGTCGTCGATGACCCCCGAGCAGGTGGCGTGGCACAGGGCGCGCTACGGCCGCGGGGCCGCGGCAGGTCCCTCCGGGCCGTCCGGCGGATCGTGAGGCGCGACCGGACACCGACCCCTCCCACGGAGTTCGCCCCGTGTGCGGGGGCCGGTGTCCAACCGGGTCAGCCGGAGACGCTGGGCGCGCCCGTCTCGATGTGGCCGGTGTAGCGGCGCGACCAGGTGCCGTCGATGTCGGCGAGGATCGTGAAGTCGTACCAGCCGTTGTGGTAGGCGACCGCGTTGAAGTAGTCCTCACGGGAGGACTTCGCCGGGACCGTGTACGTCCACGGGCCGTCGCCCCGGTAGGCGTCGGAGCGGATGGTGAAGGTGACCGCGGTGGCGGCGTTGTTGGTTATCCTGAAGTAGAGGGCGGTCTTGCCGGTGCCGGGCTCGGTCGCGTAGCGCGCCGCGACCTCGACGTCCTTGCCCGCCTTCGAGGCGTCGCCGATGAAGCGGCGCAGGAAACGGTTGGGGCCCATCATCGAGATGTCGTACTTGCCGGAGCCCGAGCCGAGCCCGATGTTGAAGTAGTCGGTTGCGGTGGTGCCCGGGTCGACCGTGTACTGCCAGGCGGCGGTGTCCCGGTACTGGTGCGGGTGGATGGAGAAGTGGGCCGAACGGCGGGCCTCGGCGCCCTGGTTGGTCATGGAGAACCAGGCGAGGATCTTGCCCGCTGCGCCGAACTCGAAGCGGTCGAGATTGCCGTTCACCTGGTACGGCAGGGCGCGCGCGGGCCGGGTGCCGCTCTCCTGCGGCGGCAGGGCGTTGTCCTGCGGGACCGGGTTGGGCAGCGGACCGCAGGTGGACTGGCCGATGACCTTGGCGGTGGACGGCAGGTTCGCCGGCACGCCGTACACCGGGTGGGCGAAGTCGAAGACGCCGGTGAGGTCGCCGGTCACCTTGCGGCGCCAGGTGCTGATGTTGGGGCAGGTCGCGGGAGTGCCGAGGGCTGCGGTCCACACCTCCATGAAGCGCAGCACGGAGGTGTGGTCGAAGACCTCGGAGCTGACCCACCCGCCCCGGGTCCACGGTGACATGACGATCATCGGGACCCGGAAGCCGAGGCCGATCGGCACTCCGTCGAGGTACTCGCCCGGCGTCCCGGGCGGCGCCACCGGCGGCGGCACGTGGTCGAAGAAGCCGTCGTTCTCGTCGTAGTTGAGGAACAGCACGGTCGAGTCGAAGACCTCGGGGTTCGCGGCGAGCGCCCGGTAGACCAGGTCCACGAAGTGGGCGCCGTCGCCCGGCGGTGCATAGGGGTGCTCGGAGAAGGCCTCGCTCGCCACCACCCATGACACCTGCGGCAGCGTGCCCGCGAGCACGTCGGCGCGGATCGCGGCGGCGATGTCGTCCGGGGTCGAGCCGGTGACCTTCGGCACGGAGCCCATGCCGCGGTCGTACAGCGAGTCGCCCGGCCCGGCGTCGGTGAACCTCTTGAAGTACGCGAGGCCGTTGTCGCCGTAGTTGTCCTGGGCGTTCTGGTAGACCTTCCAGCTCATTCCCGCCCGCTGCAGGGCCTCCGCGTACGTCTCCCAGGTCAGCCCCGACTCGTCGCCGCCGTCCTTGCTGGAGGCGTCGATCTTGCCGCTCCACAGGAAGGTGCGGTTGGGGCCGGTCGCGCTGAGCGCCGAGCAGAAGTAGGCGTCGCAGACGGTGTAGTGGTCCGCCAGCGCGTAGTGGAAGGGTATGTCGCCGCGGTCGAGATGGCCCAGGGTGCGGGTGTTGCCGACGCCCATGACCCAGTTGTCGAGCCGGCCCTTGTTCCAGGCGGCGTGCTGGGAGGTCCAGCTGTGCGGCAGGTCGCCGTTGCACTGCGCCAGCGTCTCGCCGTCCACGCCGCCGGCCGGGGGAGTGGAGCTCAGCTTCCACGGGTACTGCCGGCCGCCCCAGTTGGGCTGGTTGAACATGCCCCAGCCGCCCGGGATGTTGCCCGCGGCCCGGTCGCGGAAGCCCCGGACGCCTTTGAGCCGGCCGAAGTAGTGGTCGAAGCTGCGGTTCTCCTGCATGAGGATCACCACGTGCTTCACGTCGGTGATGGTGCCGGTGGCCGACCGCGCGGCCGCCGACGCCGTACCGGTCGGCAGCGTCGACCCGGCGACGAGCCCGGCCCCGAGCCCCGCCCCGATCCCTACGAACCCTCTGCGGCTGATGGGAGTCATGCCCCGCCTCTCCTGTCCCGCCGTGCCCCGGTGGCACGCCGAGGACAGGATGAGGGAACGGGGCCCAAAGGTATACGGCCGTGCAGTAATCGATTGGTTAACTTCGGGCGGACGGTGAGGTGGTGGGGTGGCAGGGGCGGAGAATTGGTCCGACCGCGAACCAATACGCCAGTGGTACGAGGTGAACGGGCCGGCCGACGGCAGCGCCCCGACCCTCCGGGACCGACCTCGCGACCGTGAAGGACGGCAGGATCGAGAGCTACCGGCTGTTCTTCGACCAGATGGAGTTCCTGGACCAGCTCGGCCTGCTGCCCCAGGCCTGAGCCGGGGCCCGGCACTCCCCGGTGTCGGCGGCGTGGTCCACAATCGTCCCCATGAGCGAGACGAGCGCGGTCACCGGCACCGGCACCCCCGAAGACGACCCCTACCTGTGGCTGGAGGACGTCGAGGGCGAGCGGGCGCTGGCCTGGGTGCGCGAGCGGAACGCCGAGACCGCCGCCGAGCTCGCCGGGGACGAGGCGTTCGACGCGCTCGTCGCCGAGCTGCGCGAGGTCCTCGACGCACCCGACCGCATCCCGTACACCCGCCGCCGCGGCCCGTACCTCTACAACTTCTGGCAGGGCGCCGGGCACACCCGGGGCATCTGGCGGCGCACCACGTTCGAGGAGTACCGCACCGACGAGCCCGCCTGGGACGTGCTGCTCGACCTCGACGCGCTCGCCGCGGCCGAGGGCGAGGACTGGACCTGGGCGGGCGCCCAGGTGCTGCGGCCCGCGTTCCGGCGCGCCCTGGTCAGCCTCGCGCGCGGCGGCGGCGACGCCGTCGTGGTGCGCGAGTACGACCTGGAGGAGCGGGCGTTCGTCGCCGACGGCTTCACGCTGCCCGAGGCCAAGACCGACATCGCCTGGATCGACGAGGACCACGTCTTCGTCGGTACCGACGAGGGCCCCGGCTCCCTGACCGCCTCCGGCTACCCGCGCACCGTGCGGCGCTGGCGCCGCGGCACCCCGCTCGACCGGGCCCCGCTCGTCCACGAGGGTGCCGCGTCCGACCTCGCCGTCTCCGCTTGGCACGACCCCACCGAGGGCTTCGAGCGCTCCTTCGTCGTGCGCTACCGCGACTTCTGGCACCACGAGACCCACCTGCTCACCGACGGCGGCGAGCAGGTCCGCATCGACGTCCCGGACGACGCCGACAGCTCCGTGCACCGCGAGTGGCTGCTCGTCACGCCCAAGGCGCCCTGGCTCGGCCGGCCCGCCGGCTCCCTGCTCGCCTTCCGGTTCGACGACTTCCTCGCCGGACACCGCGAACCCGAGGTGCTCTTCACCCCCGACGAGCGGACCGCCCTCGCCGGCCACTCCTGGACCCGCAACCACCTCGTCGTCGAGACCCTCCAGGACGTCGCCAGCCGCATGCACGTCCTCACCCCGGCCACCGGCCCCGACGGCTGGCGGCGCAGGGAACTCGCCGACATCCCGCCGCTCGCCTCCGCCGCGCTCACCGACACCGACCCGGACAGCGGCGACGAGTACTTCCTCTCCGTCACCGGACACCTCGTACCGCCCGCCCTCCACCGAGGCGAGATCGACGGCCCCGGCGAGCGGATCAAGCAGGCCCCCGAGCGCTTCGACGCCACGGGGCTCGACGCCCGGCAGTACTTCGCCGTCTCCGCCGACGGCACCCGCGTCCCCTACACCGTCGTCGGTGCCCGCGACCAGGCGCCCGGCCCCGCCCTCCTCACCGGCTACGGCGGCTTCGAGGTCTCCCTCACCCCGTCGTACGACACCGTGCGCGGCCGGGCCTGGCTCGCCCGCGGCGGTACGTACGTGGTCGCCGGCATCCGCGGCGGCGGCGAGTACGGGCCCCGCTGGCACCGCGCCGCCCTCAAGGCGGACCGGCACCGCGCCTACGAGGACTTCGAGGCCGTCGCCCGCGACCTGGTCGCCCGGGGCATCACCACGCCCGGCCGGCTCGGCATCTCCGGCGCCAGCAACGGCGGCCTTCTCATGGGCGCCATGCTGGTCCGCAGCCCCGAGCTCTTCGGCGCGATCGTCGCGCACGTGCCGCTGCTCGACATGCTGCGCTTCCACACCCTGCTCGCCGGCGCCAGCTGGACGGCCGAGTACGGCGACCCCGACGACCCGGCCGACCGACCGCACCTCGCGGCGCTCTCGCCGTACCACCGGCTCGCCGCCGGCCGGCCCTACCCGCCCGTCCTGCTCACCACCTCGACCCGCGACGACCGGGTCCACCCGGGCCACGCCCGCAAGGCCGCCGCGCGGCTGCGCGAGCTCGGCCACCGCGTGCTGCTCCACGAGACCCTGGCCGGCGGCCACGCCGGGGCCACCGACCACGAGCAGACCGCCCACAACAGCGCCCTGGAGCACACCTTCCTCTGGCGGACCCTCGGAGGCCGCGCCGGCTGACTCAGACCAGGACGCCGCCGCGGGCCACGACCCGGCCCGCCCGCACCACCAGCTCACGGCGCGGCAGGTCCACCACGGCCTGCGGCACGCACTCGCCCTCGACCAGCATGAAGTCGGCGGGGGCACCAGGCCGCAGGTCCGCCCGGGGCAGCCCGAGCAGCTCCGCGCCGCCGTGGGCGGCCAGCGCGAAGCAGGCCTCCAGTTCCTCGTCGAGCCGGACGTCGAGCGCCCAGCCGGCGAGCCACGCCCGGTGCAGCATGTCGGCGTTGCCGAACGGGCTCCAGTTGTCCCGCACGCCGTCCGAGCCGAGTCCGACCCGCACGCCGCGCTCGGCGAGCCGCCGGAAGGGCAGGACCGTGGCGGAGGACAGCGCGACCGTGGTCAGCGAGACACCGGCGTCGGCGAGCAGGTCGGCCGTCTCGTCGAGCTCCCGTCCGGACAGCTGGGCCACCGCGAAGGCGTGGGCGACGCCGACCTTCCCCTGGAGACCCAGGGCCCTGGTGCGGGCGGCGATGTCCCGCAGCGGGGCGAGGCCGGTCTCGCCCCGGTCGTGCAGATGGATGTCGAGCCCCAGGCCGTGGCGCTCGGCCAGCCCGAACACCGTCCCGAGCTGGTCGCCGTCCGCGCTCCCCGCGTCGCCGCTCGCGTCGAAGCCGGCCGGATCGATCCCGCCCACGTGCGTGATCAGCCCGCTCTTCGCCGCCTCCGCCAGCAGCTCCGCCACACCGGGCGTGCGCAGCACGCCGTGCTGCGGGAAGGCGACGAGCTCCACGTCCACGATTCCCCGGAGCCGCTCCCGGGCCTCGGCGACCCCCTCCAGGCCGGCCAGGCCGAAGGCGGGTGCCACGTCGGCGTGCGCCCGCATCGCCCGGGTGCCCTGTGCCGCCGCGTGTGCCATCAGCCGGTAGGCCCGCTCGCCCACCGGCGTGGGCAGCGCGCGGGACAGCTCCACGTCGCCCGCCACGTACTCGGCGATGCCGCGGGCCGCCCGGCGGCTGTGCCAGGACTCGCCCCACGCGGTCTTGTCGGGGTGGATGTGGGCGTCGACCAGGGTCGGCAGCGCCATCAGCCCGGAGCCGTCGACCGTCTCCACGGCGGCACCCTCCGGCACGGCGTCCACCAGGACCCCGCCGACGGCGACGAGGTCGACGGCCGGGCCGCCGCAGGGACGGACGTCACGGAACACGGTGGCGGTGGCGGGCTGCGGGGACGACACGGGGCCTCCTGGGGAGGGGATCAGACGGACGCCGACTTTGTATACAAACTTGGTATACCACGCGGTCGTCCGTCGCCCGCCGCCGCTGGAGCCGGGTTCCCCGAAGCTCAGTCCTCCCGGCGGGCCAGCAGACAGGCCCGACGCGTCTCCGCCTCGTGCGGATACGGGGCGCGCTCCAGCTGGGCCTCGATCCGGAAGCCGGCCTCCTGCAGCGCCGCCGCCACGGCGGACGGATCCAGGAAGTGGAAGTCGACGTCCACCTCGTGCCCCCACCACTCGGTGAGGTTCTTCACCTCGTCGCCGACGTGGAAGGCCACCAGGAGCCGGCCGCCCGGGCGCAGCACCCGGCGGATCTCCGTGAGGGCCGGAGCGAGCTCGCCCGGCCCGAGATGGATGAGCGAGTACAGCGCGACGGCGGCGTCGAACTCGCCGTCGCCGGCCGGCAGCCGCAGCAGGTCGCCCTCGCGGAACTCCACCTCGGGGTGCCGCTCACGGCCGATCGCCACCATCGCGGGGGAGAGGTCGACACCGACCACCGCCGGACCGCGACCGGCCAGCCACGCGGCGACGTGCCCAGGCCCGCAGCCCAGGTCGGCCAGCAGCGCGCCGTCGCCCGCCTGCTCGGCCAGCGCACCCAGCAGGGCCCGGTCCAGCGGCTTGCCGTCCAGCTCGTCACCGATCCGGGCGAGGTACTCCTCGGCCACGGCGTCGTAGCTCCGCCGTACCCGAACGTGATCCGCGCCGCCGCCGGTCCCGCCCGCGCCGTCGTCGAACGTCATGCTCACGCCCCCCTGGTCGTCCGGTACGCACCGCTCCGGCCGGATGCGGCTACTGCATCGGCACACCGGCCGGGCCCAGCCCGGTCGGCGGCATCTGGATCACACGGCTGAGGTCGCGCAGCACCTCTTCGGCGGTCCGGCGTACGTCACCGGGAACGTCCCCCTGCTCACGTATGAGCTCGGCATAGATGGGGGCGGTGGTGTCCGCGTAGTTCATTGCGCTCGCTTCCTCGGCCTTCTGACGTCCTTCAGGACCGGGAGTCTACGGGGGCGGGCACCCGCCCCCGGCCCCGGGTTCGGATGCCGGACCCACCTGTGGACCACTAATTCGCTGGTCGGGCCCGCAACGGGACAGAAGAATGAGCCTCCTCGAAACACGGGAGGGAACCCATGAGCCAGGCCGGCCTGACTCTCGACGCGCTGCTGCCGCAGGACGAACTGGCGGCAGCGCTCGCGTCCGGGCACGTGACCCGCAAGCCGCACCCCGCGCTGCCGCTGTCCATCTACACGTACACACGGGTCTGCCAGTACGAAGGCGTGTGGAACGAGGTCACCACGCGCTGCCGCGGTCTCGTCGCCGACGACCGCACCGGACGGATCGTCGCCCTCCCGCTGCCCAAGTTCTTCAACGTCTCCGAGCACGAGAGCGGCCGCCCCTACGCGCCCGCGCTCCCCGACGAACCCTTCGAGGTCTACGAGAAGGTCGACGGCAGCCTCGGCGTGGTCTTCCACTACGACGGCCGGTGGCACGTCGCCTCCAAGGGCTCCTTCGTCAGCACCCAGGCCACCTGGGCGCAGCGCCGTCTCGACGCCGCCGACACCTCGGCGCTGGTCCCGGGGACGACGTACCTGACGGAGATCGTCTACCCCGAGAACCGGATCGTCGTCGACTACGGCGGCCGGCGTGACCTCGTGCTGCTCGCCGCCTTCGGCCCGGACGGCACCGAGACGCCGCTCGCCGAGGCCGCCGACGCCTGGCGGGGCATCGGCTCCGTCGTGACCCTCCACCCGCCGATCGCGCTCGACGCCCTCCTCAAGCTCACGGAGACCAACACGCTGCCCGACGGGAGTCCGGCCACCGGCACCGACGCGGAGGGCTTCGTGCTGCGCTTCGCGTCCGGAGTCCGCGCCAAGGCGAAGATCTCCGAGTACGTGCGGCTGCACAAGGTCCTCACCGGGGTCACCGAGCGCGACATCTGGCGCGGCCACGGAATCCAGCGCTTCGCCGGCACCTCGGCCAGGATCCTGGCCCAGGGCCTCGGTCTGTCCGTGGCCGAGCTCGGCGGCATCCGCACCCAGGGCGGCCGTCCCCTCGACGCCCTCCTGGAGCAGATGCCCGACGAGTTCGACGCCTGGGTGCGATCCGTCATCGCCCGCCTGGAGTACGATTTCGCCGCCCGCGAGCAGGCGATCGACGAGGCCTACGCCTCGCTCGCCCATCTCGCCGACGACAGGGGCGCCTTCGCCCGGGCCGCCAAGGCGCTGCCCGACCCGCGGCTGCGCTCCGCCCTCTTCCTGCGCCTCGACGGCCGCCGCACCGACCTGCTGGTCTGGCGCGAGCTGCGCCCCGAGGCCGCCGACCCCTTCACCACCGACGAGGAGAACTGACCGTGCCCGTGGTCCACGTCATGACCGGACTGCCCGCCTCCGGCAAGACCACCGCAGCCCGCGCCCTGCAGGAGCGGGCCGAGGGCCGGATGCGCCGCGTCAACCTCGACGACCTGCGCAGCATGCTCGACCTGCCGGGCGACGGCCGTCGCTCGCACGTCCACGAGCAGACCGTGCTCGGCATCCAGGACGCGGCGATCCGCGCCGCCGTCGACGACGGCTTCGACGTCGTCGTCGACAACACCCACCTCACCCCGCACATCCCGAAGCGCCTCAAGGCCGCCCTCGCCGGCCGCGACGCCGGCTTCGTCGTGCACGACTTCACCGACGTGCCCGTCGACGAGTGCGTCCGCCGCGACGCCGCCCGCGACCGGCCCGTCGGGGAGGAGATCATCCGCATCCTCGCCGACAAGCACGCCAAGGCCCTCCGCGGCGGCTGGCGGCTCACCGGCGACTGGCTCAACGACCGGCCCGCCGTCACCCCGTACGTCGCCGACCCCGCCCTGCCCTCCGCCGTCCTGTGCGACATCGACGGCACCCTCGCGCTGCGCGGCGACCGCGGGCCGTACGACTTCACGCGCTGCGACCTCGATCTGCCCAACCTGCCCGTGCGCGAGGCCCTGCGCGCCTTCCGGGCCTCCCACCAGGACCGGATCGTGCTGCTCTCCGGGCGCAGCGAGGACCACCGGGCGATGACCGAGGCCTGGCTCGCGCGGTACGAGGTGCCGTACGACGAGCTGTGGATGCGGGCGTCCGACGACGGCCGCTCCGACGACCTCGTCAAGGCCGAGCTGTTCGACGCCCATGTCCGCTCCCGCTACGCGGTCCGCGTGTCGCTCGACGACCGGGACCGGGTCGTCGCCGTCTGGCGCCGGATGGGCCTGCCCACGTGGCAGGTCAACTACGGCAACTTCTGAGCACCGCTTAGGATCGGCGGCCGGTGCCCGCAGCGGGCGGGCACGGCACGCACGGGGGGAGCACGGGAATGAAGCGGCGCTGGGTGAAGGTACTCACCATCACGCTCGTGATACTGGCGGGGCTCTTCGTCGCCGTGGACCGGATCGCCGTCCACTACGCGGAGAAGGAGGCCGTCGCCCTCGCCGAGGAGAAGTACGGCTACGGATCGGGGTCGACGAACGGTTTCACCGAACTCTCGATCCACGGCTTCCCCTTCCTCACCCAGGCCGCGGACCTGAGCCTCGACCACGTGACCCTGACCGCCGGGAACTTCTCCGTGAACACCTCGGCCAACGCCCAGGGCGACCACCTCAACGTGCGCAAGCTCAGCCTCGACCTGCACGACCTGACCGCGCCCTCCTTCACCGCCCGCAGCGCCGGCGCCAACCTCGTCACCGGACGCGTGACGATCGGTTACGAGGACCTGTCCGGGGTCGTCTCCCGGCTGCTCGGCAAGGGCGGTGCCCTCACCGTCGCACCGGCCGCAGGCGGCTCCGGCGGCGCGGCCGGCGGCCAGTCGGCGCCGCTGCGCATCACCGGCACCTGGGACGGCAGGCCGCTGGACACGGCCGCGACCGTGGCGGTCGCGGCCGACGAGTTCCAGCTGCGCGTCCCGGAGCTCGGCGGCAGCACCTACACCTGGCGGGTGCCGCTGCCCCGGAACATCGACTTCACCGCCGCCCGGTCCAACCCGGACGGGCTCGAGCTGGAACTGACCGGACACCAGGTCGTCCTCGGCGACTGACGGGACGTCGAGGGGCTCCGGTCCCAGCCCCTCGACGGCTGTCCGCGAGACCTTCGGGGCAGGTATCCGCCCTGCGACGGAGGACACGTGCGACCGGGGTCGGATACCGGGCCCGGCGGCGCCGTCCTAGGGTGGTCAGTGGCCCAC
The DNA here is from genome assembly GCF_042954805.1 of Streptomyces sp. NPDC012637. NCBI lineage: Bacteria > Bacillati > Actinomycetota > Actinomycetes > Kitasatosporales > Streptomycetaceae > Streptomyces > Streptomyces sp. NPDC012637. The sequence continues at coordinate 170,253 of NZ_JBIBDS010000001.1, read as the reverse complement.
CCGGCTCGCGACCGCACGACCGAGGAGATGTATTCGCGCATGATCCGCCGCACCGACGAGGTCGAAGACCTCATGCACCGCTTCCCGCACGTCCCGAAGGAGGCGGTGATCAAGGAGGACCTCCTGCGCGGCGGCATCGCCTTCGACGACTCGGCCCTCACCGACTCCGGCGACGAGGCGTCGGGCGAGGTCAAGCCCAAGTCGTACTTCATCTTCTCCTTCGACCACCGCACCCTGCCGGAGCTCGGGCAGGCCGCGCTGCGCCGCCCGCCCGAGGAGATCGTGCTGACCGGCGGGCCGTACGAGCTGCGCCGCACCGTCGTCTCCGTCCGGGTCAACCCGGCCTCGCCCTACCGGGTGGCAGCGGGCGACGACGGCATGCTCGGGCTCTACCTCGACGGCCGCCGCATCGCGGACGTCGGCCTGCCGCCGATGCCCGAGTACTACCGGCACACCCTCGCCAACGGGAAGTCCGTGATGGAGGTGGCGCCCACCATCCAGTGGGGCTACCTGATCTACCTCACGGTCTTCCGCGTCTGCCAGTACTTCGGCGCCAAGGAGGAGTGCCAGTACTGCGACATCAACCACAACTGGCGCCAGCACAAGGCCGCCGGCCGGCCCTACACCGGCGTGAAGGACGTCGAGGAGGTGCTCGAGGCGCTCGCGATCATCGACAAGTACGACACGACCGGCGCCTCGACCGCGTACACCCTCACCGGCGGCGCCGTCACCTCCCGGGTCGCCGGAAAGGACGAGGCCGACTTCTACGGCCAGTACGCCCAGGCCATCGAGGAGCGCTTCCCCGGCCGCTGGATCGGCAAGGTCGTCGCCCAGGCGCTGCCCAAGGCCGACGTCCAGCGGTTCAAGGACTACGGCATCCGGATCTACCACCCCAACTACGAGGTGTGGGACAAGCGCCTGTTCGAGCTGTACTGCCCGGGCAAGGAGCGTTACGTCGGCCGCGACGAGTGGCACCGCCGGATCCTCGACTCGGCCGAGGTGTTCGGCCCGCGCAACGTCATCCCCAACTTCGTGGCGGGCGTGGAGATGGCCGAGCCCTTCGGCTTCACGACGGTCGACGAGGCCATCGCCTCCACCACGGAGGGCCTGGAGTACTTCATGTCGCGCGGCATCACGCCCCGCTTCACCACCTGGTGCCCCGAGCCCACCACTCCGCTCGGCAAGGCCAACCCGGCGGGCGCGCCGCTGGAGTACCACATCCGGCTCCTCGACGCCTACCGGGCGACGATGGAGTCCCACGGCCTCAGCTCGCCTCCCGGCTACGGCCCGGCCGGCCCCGGCCGCGCGGTGTTCTCGGTCAGCTCGTTCATGGACAGCCTTCCGGGCGAGGACGGCACGGCCTAGCCCTCACGGCCGTCCCGGGCCCTCCTGAAGCCCTCCCGGCACCGCCCGCCGCCTACCCGGCGCGGCGGTGTCACCGGAACCGCCTACGATGCCGCCCATGAGTACGAGTGAGGGCGGCAGACCCCTGGTCGACGGGCGGTTCCGGCTGGTCGCCAGACTGGGCAGTGGCGGTATGGGAACGGTGTGGCGGGCGCGGGACGTCGCCCTCGACCGGGACGTCGCGCTCAAAGAGGTACGGCCGCCGGACCCGGCGGCCGCGGAGGCTGATCCCGGCTTCGCCGCGCAGCTGCGCGAGCGCGCCGTCCGCGAGGCCCGGGCCCTGGCCCGGCTCTCCCACCCGCACGTGGTGACGATCCACCACATCGTCGAGCCGGGCGACGGCTCGCACCCGTGGATCGTCATGGAACTCGTCGAGGGCCGCTCGCTGTACGACCGGCTGGCCGAGGGCCCGATGACGGCGGCAGAGGCGGCCACGCTCGGCCGCCAGGTGCTGTCCGCGCTGCGCGCCGCGCACGCCGCGGGCATCCAGCACCGCGACGTGAAGCCCGCCAACGTGCTGCTCCGCCCCGACGGCGGCGCCGTCCTGACGGACTTCGGCATCGCCGCGTTCAACGGCGCCACCTCGCGGCTCACGTCCACCGGTGACCTGATCGGTTCGCCCGAGTTCATCGCACCCGAGCGCGTGCGCGGCGAGGAGGGCAACCCGGCCTCCGACCTGTGGTCGCTGGGCATGCTCCTGTACGTGGCGACCGAGGGCCACCACCCACTGCGGCGCGCCACGAGCCTGGCGACCGTGGTCGCCGTGCTCGACGACCCGATCCCGGCGCCGGTGCGGTCCGGGCCGCTGAGGCCCGTGCTCGAACGGGTCCTGGTGCGCGACCCGGCGGCGCGTCCGGACGGCGCGCTCCTGGACCGGCTGCTCGCGGAGGCCGAGGCGGGACTGCCGGCAGCGGTGCAGTCTCCGCCCGGACAGCCCTCACCAGGCCTGGCCGCGCCCGGGCAGGCCGCGTCCGGACATGCCGCGCCTCCGGTCGCGGTCGGCTTCGGCGCGCCCTACGCCCACCCGGCCTACGGACCGCCGGGCACGCCCGCTCCGGCCTCGGCGGCGCCCTGGGCCGGGCCGACCGTCCCGTCCGGCGGCGTCAGGCCGCCGGCCCCCTCCCGTACCGGCCGTCGTGTCGGTCTGGTCGCCGGTGCGGTGGTGCTGACGGGCGCCGTGGTGCTGGGCGTGGTGAACCTGCTGCCGGACGGCGGCGCCAAGGGCGGCGCCGGGACCGGGAGCGGGACGGGTACCGGGGCGAAGGGCGGTGCGTCCTCCGTTCCGGCGAGCCGTACCCCGGCCGGTGTGGGCGACGGTGCCACCGCGGACCCGGGCACGGCGGCTCCCCGCGGCAGCCTGCTCACGCCGGCGAACGTCCGTGCCGTCGTCAAGGCGTTCGGCGATGCCGCCGGAAGCACCAGCATGAAGGAACTCACGGTCTACGAGGGCTACGCGCTCGCCTCCATTCCCACCCGGCCGGGGGCCAGGACGTACGACCGATGGGAGTTCCGCGACGGCGCGGCCCGGAGGACCGGCCCCGGCGGGACGATCGGCAGCGACCCGGACGACCAGCCCTTCGACGTCGCCGCCATGGCGTGGGACACGCTTCCGGCGCTGATGCGGCGCGGTGAGGGCGAGCTGAAGGTGGACGACCCGACGATGCGTTATGTCGTCGTCGACCGCTGGACCTTCAACGAGGACCGTCCCACGATGCGCTTCTACCTCATCAACGAGTACAGCGCGGTGGGCTATCTGGCGGCCGACCAGAAGGGCAAGGTCGTGTCCAGCTATCCGGCTTCCTGACGCTCCGGAGGGGACGGCCCAGTGACCGGCGACCCGGCGACGTGACCGGCGGGCTCAGTGGCCGGCGGGCTCGCGGACGGGGTGCTTGCTGAGGATCGAGACCCGGTTGAAGGCGTTGATGGTGATGGCCACCCAGATCACCGCGGACAGCTCGTCGTCACTCAGGACCTCACGGGCCCCGGCGTACGCGCGGTCCTGCGCGTCGGCCTCCTCCGGGTGGGTCGTCGCCTCGGCGAGGGCGAGGGCGGCGCGCTCGCGGGCGGTGAAGAGCTCGGTGTCGCGCCAGGCGGCGAGCACGCCGAGCCGCCGGGCGGTCTCACCGGCCCGCAGCGCGGCCCGGGTGTGGACGTCGAGGCAGGAGGCGCAGCCGTTGAGCTGGGAGACACGGAGGTTGACCAGCTCCACGAGGACACGGTCGAGGCCCGCCTCGGCGGCGGTCCTGCGGACGGTCTCGGCCGTGGCCACGAGGGCCCGGTAGGCCGCGGGGCTCTGCTTGTCGAGGTAGATCCGCCCGGTCTGCCGAGCCGCCCCCGTCACCGGCGCGGTGGCCGTCGCCGTCGCGGTGACCTGTGCCGAGTCGCTCACCCTGTGCTCCTTCGTCTGTTGTCGCGGTGTGTCGTCACAGCTATCATCCTTCATAATTGTTGAAAATGGAACTACATTGAGAGGGGTCGGGAGATGGGTGCCACGGAGGTAGAGGTCCTCACCGCACGCGACGTCCCGCTGGGCGGCCCGCGCGCCATGACCGTACGCCGCACACTGCCCCAGCGGACCCGGACCCTCATCGGGGCCTGGTGCTTCGCCGACCACTACGGCCCCGACCTGGTCGCCGACTCGGGCGGCATGGACGTCGCCCCGCATCCGCACACCGGACTGCAGACGGTGAGCTGGCTCTTCACCGGCGAGATCGAGCACCGCGACAGCCTGGGTACCCACGCCTACGTGCGGCCCGGGGAGATCAACCTCATGACCGGCGGGCACGGCATCAGCCACTCCGAGGTCTCCACGCCCGGCACCACCGTCCTGCACGGCGTCCAGCTCTGGCTCGCCCTCCCCGAGGCGCAGCGCCACGCGCCGCGCGACTTCCAGCACCACGCGCCGCAGCCGCGCCGGGTCGAGGGCGCCGAACTCAGGGTCTTCCTGGGCACGCTGGCCGGCGAGACCTCGCCGGTGCGCACCTTCACCCCGCTGCTCGGAGCCGAACTGCTGGTCGACGCCGGAGCCACCGTCACCCTCGACGTCGACCCGGCCTTCGAGCACGGCCTCCTCGTGGACGAGGGCGCCGTGCGCCTCGCCGGCACGGTCCTCAAGCCCGCCGAACTCGGCTACGTACCCACCGGCCGCACGACCCTCACCCTCACCAACGAGTCCGACCACCGCGCGCGGGCGGTCCTCCTGGGCGGCACTCCGTTCGAGGAGGAGATCATCATGTGGTGGAACTTCATCGCCCGCACGGACGAGGAGATCCGCAGGGCGAGGGAGGACTGGGCGACCGGCGACCGCTTCGGCGAGGTGGTCGGCTACGACGGCGCCCCGCTGCCCGCCCCCGAACTCCCCACGACCCCGCTCAAGCCGCGGCGCAACCCGCGCTGACCCGGGTCGGCCGCCGGGGGGATGGGAGTCGCGGACCGGGGTACGCGAGCGACATCCGACCCGACAAGGGAGGAACCATGGGTCTGGGAGTCTGCATCATCCTGATCGCCGTCGGCGCCATACTGACCTTCGCGACCGACTGGCAGCTCGACGGGGTCGATCTCGACCTGGTGGGGCTGATCTTCATGGCGGTCGGCATCATCGGCACCGCCGTGTACACGAGCATCCTGCGCCGTCGCCGGGTGGTGGTCCCTCCGGTCGCCCCGACGGTGACCGAGGACGAGCGCCGGGACCTGCACTGAGAAGGGCGGCGGGCGCGGACCACGACGTCAGCGGCGTGCTCCCGCCGCCTCGCGCGCGTCGTCGTCGAGCTGCTCGAGTGCCGCCCGTACCGGGGCCACGCCGTCCTCCTGCCGCAGTCGGCCGGCGAGTGCGGCAGCTCGCAGGCGGTACGCGGGGTCGCGCGTGGCGGCGGTCAGGGCGGCGGCGAGAGGGCTCGGCGTGGTGAGCCGTCCCAGCGGCACCGGGCCGGGCGACACGCCGAGGGCGGTGAGCCGCGACGCCCAGAACGCGCCGTCGAACCACACGGGCATCGGCACGGCGGGCACGCCGGCGCGCAGCCCGGCGGCGGTCGTCCCGGCGCCCGCGTGGTGGACCACGGCCGCCATGTGCGGGAACAGCAGCGAATGCGGCACCTCTCCGATGGTCAGCATGTCGTCGCCGTCGGCGCGCAACCCGCTCCAGCCCGACTGGATCACGCCGCGCAGTCCGGCCTCGCGCAGCGCCCGGACGAGCAGACCGCTCACGCGTTCGGGGTCGGGTACCGTCGGGCTGCCCAGGCCGACGAAGACCGGGGCGGGCCCGGCATCCAGGAAGTCGCGGACTTCCCCCGGGAGTTCCGCGCCGGGCGAGGTGTACGGCCACCAGTAGCCGCCGATCGTCAGCCCCGGGCGCCAGTCGGGCGGACGGGGCACCACCAGGGGACTGAACCCGTGATGGACCGGCCAGTTCCGCCGCTCCCGGTTCCGGCGCCGGTCCGCGGAGCGGCGGAGGTGGCCGCCGAGTTCCCGCTCGACGGCCCGTGCGGCCCTGCTGAACACCAGGTCCAGAGCGGCGTTGACCGCATGCCCGGCCAGCCGGTTGCCCGGGCCGCCGCAGGACCGCGTACCCACGACGGGCGGCGGGAAGGTCCCTGTCGGCGCGAGGGGCTGGAGGTACACGCCTCTGCTCGGCAGCCGCAGGCCCTCGGCGATGGCATGGCCGAGCGGCGCGACGGACCCCGACAGAAGCAGCACGTCGCTCGCCCGTGCAGCCTCCAGCATCCCCGGAGCCATTCCCTCGACCAGTCGCGCGGCCATCGCCAGCACCCTCGCCAGCTTCCCCGGTCCGCTCCGGGCGGTGAGCAGCCGTCGGCCGTGCTCCGTGCGCAACTCGGCCTGCGGGTCCACCGGCAGGCCGTGGAAGGAGAGGCCGGCTTCGCGCACCAGGCCGGCGAACGACTCGTGGGTGACGACGGTGACTTGGTGTCCCGCGCGCACCAGGCCGTGACCGAGGCCGGTGAACGGAGCGATGTCACCTCGGGATCCGGCGGTGATCAGTGCGACGCGCATCGTGACGAGTATGCCGGGAGGGTGGTGCCCGGAGGGAAGACCGTCGGGCCCCGGGCGCGTCGCGCCGGCCACTCGCGACGGCTCTCCGATGGGTGCCCGCCGGTGCGCGCGGACCTACCGGCGGCCGGGTGCGGCCTGCCGGGCGGGGGCGGGCAGGGGGATCTCGAAGTGGACCGTCCCGAAGCCGCCGTGCTCGCCCGTGGTGCGGGCGTCGAAGACCTCGGTCGCGAGGCTGCGCCAGAAGGCCTCGGCGCCGGGGATGTCGACGTTGGTGTGCAGGTAGACGCTGTCGTATCCGGGCACCTCGGCGGCGAACGCGCAGGCCGCGTTGACCATGGCGCGGGCCAGGCCGTGCCGTCGGTGTTCCGGGCGCACGTAGACCCGTAGCAGCTGCGCGGTCCGCCCGGTCGGGTACCGCTCGGCGAGCCGGCGCGGGTGGGGCGGGTGTGCCGGTCCCCGGGAGTTCACCGCGGTGGTGCCGACCACGGTGCCGTCGAGGACGGCCACCAGCAGGGCGTGCCGTGGGTGTTCGAGGTAGCTGCCCTCGATGTCCATCACGTCGTCGTGCCACTGCGGGACGTAGCCGTACCCGAACTCCTCGTAGAACGTGTCGAGCATGACGCTCCGTGCACCCGGCACGTCCTCCGGCCGGGCGTGCCGCACCAAGTACGGGCCGATTTCTTCCTGTTCGGGGCGATCCATGAGCCGCAGACTACCCGAAAAACTCGATGTTGGAAATGAAAACGATTTCCGATAACGTCTCCACGGCTCGCTGGGACGGCGAGCCGGCGACCTCGGTCGTCGACCCGGAGGAGAGGGAGTCGCGTGGGACATCTGCTGGTTGTCGAGAGCTGGGTGGGGTCGATGAGCAGGCTGCTGCCCCGGGCGATCCTCGAGGGCGGCCACGAATTCACCTTCGTGACCCGCGACCTCCACCACTACCTGCGCGCCGCACCCGCCGACGGACCGCATCCGCTCCTCGGCGCGCGCAACATCATCACGGCCGAGACCAACGATCCGGGCACGCTGCTTCCCCATCTCGAACGGGTGCACGGCGTGCTGGGCTTCGACGGCGTGCTGTCCTCGTGCGACTACTACCTGCCGACGGCGGCCCGCATCGCCGAGCGGCTCGGCCTGCCGGGCCCGGGCGCCGAGGCCGTCGAACGGGCCTGCCGGAAGGACCTGACCCGCCGGTCCCTGGCCGAGGCCGCGGTCCCCGGCCCCCGGTTCGCCGTGTGCGCGGACCCGGCGGAGGCGGCCGCGGCCGCCCTCGGCATCGGGTACCCGCTGGTCGTCAAGCCCGTGGACCTGTGCGCCGGCATGCTGGTCCGTCAGGTGCACGACGAGCGGGAACTCCTGGACGCCTGCCGGGCCCTGACGGACTTCCCGGTCAACGCCCGGGGCCAGGACCGCACGCCCGTCCTCCTCCTGGAGGAGCTCCTGACCGGCCCCGAGGTCAGCGTGGAGACCGTCTCCTTCCACGGGGCCACGCACGTCGTCGGTGTCACCGACAAGAGCATCGGAGGGGCGCCGGCCTTCATCGAGACCGGTCACATGTTCCCGGCCGCGCTCACCCCCGGCGACACCACCGCGGCCACGGACACCGCCGTCGCCGCCGTCAAGGCACTCGGACTGGACGACGTGGTCTGCCACTCCGAGATCAAACTGACCCCGGGCGGGCCCCGCGTGGTGGAGGTCAACCCCCGCCCCGCCGGAAACCGCATCACCGAGCTGGTCCGGCACGTCACCGGCGTCGACATCGCGGCCGCCGCCGTCGACGTGGCCCTCGGGCACACCCCCGACCTCGTGCCGCGACCGACCGGCGTGCACAGCGCCGCCATCGCCTTCCTGCTGCCCGACACGTCCGGCACGCTCACCGCGATCGAGGGCTCCGCCCGCGTACGCGACCTGCCCGAGGTACGGGAACTCACCCTCGCCGCACCCGGCCGTACCGTCCGGCCCGCCGCCAGCAACAACGAGTACCTGGGCCACGTCATGACGGTCGACACCGGCGGCGCCGGCGCCCGCGCCCTGGCCGAGGACCTGCTCTCGCGCCTCCGCCCGTGTTACGCCACCTCCCAGGAGCTGCCGGCGTGAGCATCCCTACAGCCACGGGCCACCCCGCGCGGAGCGAACCGGCCGTCCGCACCCTCGACGGACTCGTCGCCGCCGTACGTGCCGGGGCGTACGGCGACGACCCCGCCGGGCAGCGGGTGGCACTGGCCTTCACCACCTCCCAGGCCGTCCGCCACGCCGGCCGCGCCACGGGCTACCGCAACGAGGTGCTCAGCCTGCGGCTGCACGCGGCCGTCGGATCCTGTGCCGTCGAGCCGGGCACGCTCGGCCCCGCCGCGCTCGACGACTGCGTCGGCGCCACCGTCGCCGAACTCCTCGGCCACCCGCTGCTGCCCGTACGGGTCGCCGCGCTCGACGCCTACCTCATGCACGTCCGCCCCCACACACCCGAGCACGGCGCCAGGCCCCGCGCGCTGCCGCCCGGAAGCTCCCTGGAACGCTCGCGGGCACGCGCCAGGGCCGTCGTGGACCTCCTTCCCGGCGCCGCCGAGCGGGTCCTCGTCGTCGGCGTCGTGAACTCGCTGCTGGAACGCCTGAGGGCGCGCGGCACCGCGTACGTGCCCTGCGACCTCAAGGGCGGCAGCACCGAGTGGGGCGAGCCCGTCCGCACCGACGCCCTCGCGGAGCTGGCGGACTGCGACGCGGTGCTGGCCTCCGGCATGACCCTCGGAAACGGCACCTTCCAGACCCTGCTCGACCACGCCGACGCGACCGGCAAGCCGCTCGTCATGTTCGCGCAGACCGGCAGCGCGGTCCTCCCGCGCTTCCTGGACGCCGGGGTCACCGCCGTGTCTGCCGAGCCCTACCCGTTCTTCTGGCTGGACGGCGGCCCCGGCGTCATCCACTGCTACGGAGGCCCCCGGTGACCACCGCACCCGTGCTGTACCGGTCGCCCGGGGCGGCCAACCGCGATCTGCTGCCGCTGATCGGCCGTACGCCGCTCGCCCGCATCCGCACCGAACTCCCCCTCCCGCACCCGGGGTTCTGGGCGAAGCTCGAATGCCTCGGGGCGGGAGGCATGAAGTCCCGGGCCGCCGTCTCCATGCTGCTCGGCGCCCGTCGGCGCGGTGAACTCCGCCCCGGGGCGCCCGTCGTGGAGTCCACCTCCGGCACCCTCGGCATCGGCCTCGCCTTCGCCGGACAGGCCCTCGGCCACCCCGTCGTCCTGGTCGGCGACGTCGAGCTGGAACCGAGCATGCGGCAGCTGCTGCGCTCCCACGGGGCGCAGCTGGAACTCGTCGACCGGCCCGCCGCCGAGGGCGGCTGGCAGGCCGCCCGGATCGCCCGCCTGCGCGAGGTGCTCGCGCGGATCCCCGGCGCCTACTGGCCCGACCAGTACAACAACCCCGACAACGTGGCCGGCTACGCCTCCATGGCGGACGAACTCTGCGAGCAGCTCGACCACCTGGACATCCTGGTGTGCAGCGTCGGAACCGGCGGTCACAGCGCCGGTCTCGCCGGACACCTGCGCCGCCGCTGGCCGCTGCTCAAGGTCATCGGGGTGGACTCCGTCGGCTCGGCCATCTTCGGCCAGCCGGCCCGGCCCCGGCTCATGCGCGGGCTCGGCAGCAGCATCCACCCGCGCAACGTCGCCCACCACGTCTTCGACGAAGTGCACTGGGTGGGCCCGGCCGAGGCCGTCGACGCCTGCCGCAGGCTCGCCCGCTCCAGCTTCGTCAGCGGCGGCTGGAGCACCGGTGCCGTCGCCCTGGTCTCCGCATGGGCGGCCAGGGTCGAGACCGGCGCGGTGGTCGCCACCGTCTTCCCCGACGGACCGCACCGCTACCTCGGCACCGTCTACGACGACGACTTCTGCCACACCCACGGCCTGGACATGGCCGAACTGTCCGTCCGCCCCCTGGAGATCCCGCACCCGCACGCCGCCGAAGCCGTCGGCTGGACCCGCTGCCGCACCGTGCTCGATCCGCCGGCCCGCACCCGCGGAGGCACCGCGTGAAACTGACCTGGCACACGACCGGACTCGAACTGGCCGAACCCCTGCGCATCTCGCGCTCGGTGATGGCCCGCCGTGACGCCGTCTGGCTCTCCGTCGAACACGGCGGCCTGCGCGGCTGGGGCGAGGCCGTCAGCAGCGACCACCTCGGCCTGCCCACCGCCCGGATCACCCACCACCTCTCGGCCGTCCGCCCGGCCCTGGAACGCCTTCCCGACCCCGAGACGGCCTGGGACGACCCGGCCGCCGCAGGACTGCCCGAGCTGCCCGCCGGTGTGCTCGCCGCGGTCGAGGCGGCACTGCTCGACCTCACCGGAAAGCGGGCCGGCCGGCCCGCCCACCAGATGCTCGGCACACCCGAGGCTCCCACGGCGGCAACCGCCCGTACGATCGGCATCACCGCCCCCGTACCGGCAGCCGTCCAGGCCGCCCGCCTCGCCATGGGCGGGTTCACCACCATCAAGATCAAGGCCGGATCACCCGATCCCGCCGAGGACCTGGCCCGCGTGGAAGCGGTCCGCACCGGCGCCCCCGGGGCGAGCCTGCTGCTCGACCCGAACGGGGCCTGGACCGAGGCCCAGGCCCACGCCCTCCTGCCCCGCTTCGCCGCCCTCGGCGTCACCGCGGTGGAGCAGCCCATCGCGCCCGGACGCCCCGACGCCCTCGCCAGGGTCGCGAAGGACTCCCCGGTCCCGGTCATCGCCGACGAGGACGCCGTCACCTACGACGACGCCGTCGCCCTCGCGGGGCGGGTCCACGGAGTCAACGTCAAACTCGCCAAGTGCGGGGGAGTACGGGCCGCCCTGCGCATCCACGAGGCCCTCATCGGAAGCGGCACCGACCTCATGCTCGGCTGCCTCACGGCCAGCTCCCTCGGCATCGCCCCCGCCGTGCACCTCGTCGACCGCGCCCGCTGGGTCGACCTCGACGGCCACCTGCTGCTCGCCGACGACCCCTGGGCGGGCATCGGCGGCACGGACGGCACCGTGCGCCCCTCCGGCCGGGCGGGACTCGGCGTACGACGCGCCGGGGCGGCGGGCGCACGGTGAACACCCTCGCCGCCGTCCGCGGCTTCCCGCTCGCCGTCCGCCTGCTCCTCGTCAACCAGCTCGGCGTCAACACCGGCTTCTACCTGCTCGTCCCGTACCTCGCCACGCACCTGTCCGACGACCTCGGCCTGTCCGCGGCCGTCGTCGGCCTGGTGCTCGGCCTGCGCAACCTCAGCCAGCAGGGACTCTTCCTGATCGGCGGCTCGGCCGCCGACCGGCTCGGCGCGCGCGGCGTCATCATCGCCGGCTGCGCCCTGCGGACCCTGGGCTTCGCCCTGTTCGCGCTCGGCGACACCCTGCCCCTGCTCCTCGCCGCGTCCATACTCAGCGGGCTCGCGGGGGCCCTCTTCAACCCCGCCGTCCGCACCTACGTCGCCCAGGAGGCCGGCGAGCGCAAGGCCGAGGCGTTCGCCCTGTTCCAGGTGTTCGCCACCACCGGAGCCCTGCTCGGGCCGCTGCTCGGCACCGCGCTGCTGCTCGTCGACTTCCGGGCCGCCGCCGTCACCGCCGCCGCGGTGTTCGCCGTCCTCACCCTCGCCCAGGCCCTCGTCCTGCCCGCCCGGACGGTCCCCGCCCCCGACACCGGGGTGCTCGGCGACTGGCGGGAAGCGGTGCGCAACTGCCGGTTCCTCGCCTTCTCCTTCGCGATGATCGGCATGTACGGCCTGGAGAGCCAGCTGTACCTGCTGCTGCCGCACGCGGCGGCCCACGCCTCCGGCTGGGACGGCTCGGCCGGGCTGCTGTTCCTCGCCGGGACGGTCACCAGCCTGCTGTTCCAGCTGCGCCTCACCCGGGCCCTGAAATCCCGCGGCGACAGCGCCCGCTGGATCACCACCGGACTGTGCGTCATGGGCCTGGGCTTCCTTCCGCCCGCCCTCGTCGCCGGTGCGGACGCCCCACACCCGCTGCGCCTGCTGCCGGTCCTCGCGGGGGCCCTGCTCCTGCACCTCGGCGTGATGATCGCCTCGCCGTTCGTGATGGAACTGATCCCCGCGTTCGGCAGGGAGAACCTGACCGGCACCTACTACGGCCTGTACTACATGGTCTCCGGCGTCGCGGCCGCCGCCGGAAGCGCGGCCGTCGGGCGGGCCATGGACACCGCCGGAAGCGCCGGCCCGATCTGGCAGCCGTACGCGTTCTGCCTGGCCCTCGGCCTGGGCTCCGCGGCCGCCCTCGCCCGGCTGCGGCGCCGCGGCGCACTGCCCGACGGCGACACCGCAGCAGGACCCCGACCCGCCGCCACCGTCCCACGACCCCGAAGCGAGACCACGTGAGCAGCGCGAACCTCCTCACCGACCACCCCGAACTCTACGAGCGCCGCTTCCCCGACCCGGACCACCGCGCGGCCCGCTGGACCGAAGACGTGCTCGTCCGCCACGGCGCGGGACCCCGGGTCCTCGACGTCGGCTGCGGCACCGGCCGCGACGCGGCCTGGCTGCACCGGGTGGCCGGCCGCCGGGTCACCGCCATCGACACCTCCGCGACCATGCTCGCGTACGCCCGCGACCGCCACCCCGGCCCCGCCCACCACCTCGCCGACATGCGGGACTTCGACCTCGGAACCGTCTTCGACGCCGTCGTCTGCCTGGACAGCGCCCTCCTGTACTGCCACACCAACGACGACCTGACCGCGTTCCTCGGACGCTGCCGCGCCCATCTCACCCCCGGCGGCCTGCTCGTCGCCGAGATGCGCAACGGTGCCTACTTCCTCGGCGGCAACGAACTGCTCGACGGCCCGCGCACCGCCTCCTTCGCCTGGCAGGGCACCACCTACACCTCCCGCACCACGCTGTGGGTCGACCACGGCGCCCAACTCCTGCGCCGCCGCCGCACCTGGACCACCGACGACGGCTCGTGCGCCGAGGAGCAGCACTCCGCCTGGCGGCTGCTGTTCCCGCAGGAGCTCCGTCACTTCCTCACCACCGCCGGGTTCGAGGTCCTCGCGCTCCACGACGGCCCCGGCCCCCGCACCGAACCGCCCTGGAACGAGGGCGACACCCCGCGCACGACAGCGCGTTCCGACCGGCTTCATCTCGTCGCACGGCTCATGCCCCACCTCAGCAACGGAGACAGCACATCGTGACCAACCCCCGCTCCGGCCTCGTCCGCAGAAGCTTCCTCGTCGCGACCGGTGCCACCGCCGGCGCCCTCGCCCTCACCGCCGGATGCTCCACCGGCACCGGCGCGGACACGGGCGCCAAGAACGCCGCGGCCGGTCCGCCCCGCCGCGGCGGCAGACTGCGTGCCGCGTTCGCGGGCGGCGGGGCGGGCGAGACCCTCGACCCGCACGCCGCCAACCTCTTCGTCGACGCCGCCCGCGCCAAGGCCCTGTTCGACAAGCTCGCCGACTACGGCGCGGACCTCGCGCCCGTGCCACGCCTCGCCGAACGCTGGGAGCCCAACGCCTCCCTCGACACCTGGAAGGTCACCCTGCGCAAGGCCGCCTTCCACGACGGGCGGCCCGTCACCGCCGACGACGTCCTGTACAGCTACCGCAGGATCGCCGACCCCAGGGGAACCTTCCGAGCCAAGGCCTCCCTGGAACCCGTCGACCTCGCCGCCAGCCGCGCCCTCGACGCCACCACCGTCGAGTTCCGGCTGAAGCGCCCGTACGCCGAGTTCCCCAACGTGCTCGCCGCGTTCGGCGCGTACATCGTCCCCGAGGACAGCACCGCCTTCGACCGGCCCGTCGGCTCGGGGCCGTTCCGCTTCGTCTCCTTCACGCCCGGCAGTTCCCTGCTGCTGGAGCGGAACGACGCCTACTGGGAGGGCGCGCCCCACCTCGACGAGCTCGAGTTCGTCATCGCCACCGAGGAGTCGGCCCGGGTCAGCGCCCTGCTCGGTGGTCAGGTCCACTACGCCCACGAACTCGCCCCCGCCAGCGCGCGCACCCACGAGGGCAAGGGGAGGATCGACGTCGTCCGCCTGCCCGGCAGCGGCATGCAGGGCTTCGTCATGAAGACCGACCGGCCGCCGTTCGACGACAAGCGGGTCCGCCAGGCCTTCTTCCTCATCGCCGACCGCAAGGAACTCGTCGACGGGGCGCTCTCCGGCGCCGGCGAGATCGGCAACGACCTGTTCGGCAAGGGCTACCAGTACTACGCGGCCGAACTGCCCCAGCGCGCCCAGGACCTCGACCGGGCCCGCGCCCTCCTCAAGGAGGCGGGCGCCGAAGGCCTCGAAGTCACGCTCGACACCGCCCCCGCCGGCACCGGCTTCCTCGAGGCGGCCGGCATCTTCAAGGAGCAGGCCGCCAAGGCGGGCGTCACCGTCGAGATCAGGGTCGGCAACAAGGACACCTACTGGAAGGACATCCTGAACAACGGCACCTTCGCCTCCTACCGGTCCGGCGCGATGCCCATCGAGTCGCACATCTCGCAGCGCCTGCTCACCGGATCCACCACCAACGCCACCAAGTGGCAGCACAAGGACTTCGACGACCTCTACCAGCAGGCCCAGGCCACGCGCGACGACAAGGAGCGCGCCGCCCTCTACACGCGCATGCAGCGCCGCCTGTACGACGAAGGCGGCTTCCTGATCTGGGGCTTCGCCGACTGGATCGTCGCCACCGCGCCCGCCGTGCGCGGCGTCTCCGACAAGGCCCCCGCCAACACCCTCGACTGGGCCCGCTTCGACAAGATCTGGCTCGCGTGAGCCCGCACGTCCCATGGGTCGGCCGCCGCATGCTCCTCGGTCTGGGGCAGACGGCGGCGCTCGTCCTGTTCCTCTTCGCCCTCACCGAGGCCCTGCCCGGCGACGCCGCCGTGGCGCTCGCCGGAGAGCAGCCCGACCCCGAACGGATCGCCCGGATCCGCGAGACCATGGGCCTCGACCGCTCCGCGGGCGAGCGCCTCCTGCACTGGACCGGCGGCCTGCTCCACGGCGACCTCGGCACTTCCCTCGTCTCCGGCCGGCCCGTCACCGCCTACCTGGCGGGCGGCCTCGGTCCCACCCTGGTCCTCGCGGCCGCGACGCTCGCCCTGCTCGTCCCGCTCTCCGTCGGCCTCGGCGTCCTCGCCGCCCGACGCGAGGGCGGTGCGGTGGACCGTACGGTCAGCGCCCTGACCCTGGCCGTGCACGCCGTACCCGAGTTCGCCCTCGGGGTGCTGCTGGCCTCCGTGTTCGGGCTGTGGCTCGGCTGGCTGCCGCCCACCGCCGTCGGCACCGGCCTCACCACCGATCCCGCCGTGCTCGTGCTGCCCGTCGTGGTGCTGCTCGCCCGGCCGGTGTGCACGATCAGCCGGCTGGTCCGCGCCGGCATGATCGACGCCCTGGCTTCGCCGTACGTCGCCCAGGCCCGGCGGTACGGACTGTCCGAGCGCCGGATCCGCTGGACCCACGCGCTGCCGGGCGCCCTGGCCCCGGCCGCCCAGCAGCTGGCCCGCACCGTCGACTGGCTGCTCAGCGGAGTGATCGTCGTCGAGGCGCTGTTCGTGGTTCCCGGCCTCGGCACCGTGCTCGTGGACGCCGTCGCCGCCCGGGACGTGCCCGTCATCCAGGGCATGGCGGTGGTCTTCGGCGTCGTGACCGTACTCGTCAACACCGGGGCCGACCTGGTGGCGCGCAGGCTCGCTCCGCGCTCGGAGGCGGCGGCATGAGCGGCACACAGCGGCAGCCGCCGTCCCGGTACGCGCTCGCCGCCGCGCTGATCGCGCTGCCGCTGCTGCTCGCCCTGCTGGGACCGCTCTTCGCCGGACCACCGGGTCCCCGCTCGGTCTCCTTCGCCACGGGCGACGGGCACTGGCTGGGCACCGACTTCACCGGGCGGGACGTCTGGCGCGAGGTACTGCTGGGCGGCCGCTCCGTCGTGCTGGTGGCCATCGCGGCCACCGCGCTCACCTACGCCTTGGCGGTCCCGCTGGGCCTCGCCGCCGCCCTGACCCGCAGGGCCCGGCTAGAGGACGCCCTGATGCGGCCCCTGGACGTGCTGATGGCCGTTCCCTCGCTGCTGCTGGTGCTGCTCGTGGCCGCCACCCTCGCCCCCGGGCCGTTCGGACTGACCGTCCTGATCGGGCTCGCCGCCGTCCCCGACGCGGCCCGGGTGGTCCACGCCGCGGCCGTGGAGATCTCGGCGCGGCCCGCCGTCGAGGCACTGCGCCTGCAGGGCGAGTCCTGGTGGCGCATCGCCGTCGGGCACGTCGCCCGGGCCATGCGGCGCACCCTCGCCGCCGACGCCGGGATCCGGCTGACCGGCGCCCTGTACCTGGTGGCGACGGCCGCCTTCCTCGGCGTCGGCGTGCAGCCCGACGCCGCCGACTGGGCGGTCATGGTCGACCGCAACCGCACCGGACTCTTCCTCCAGCCCTGGGCCGTGGTGGTGCCCGCCCTGCTCATCGCCGCCCTGTCGATGGGCACCAACCTGCTGTTCGACGCGGCCCTGCAACGGCAGGGCCGCGGGAAGGGAACCACATGACCACTCCCGAGGAGGTCGTGGCGGAGATACGGGACCTGCGGGTCGAGGTCGACGGGCGCCTGATCCTCGACGGCGTCGGCCTGACCGCCCGCGCCGGGAAGGTGACGGCCCTCATCGGGCACTCCGGCAGCGGCAAGACCACCACCGGCCGCGCGCTCCTCGGCGAATACCCCGAGGGCGCCCGGACCACCGGCACCGTCCGCACCGCCGGACACGTGGTGGGATACGTGCCGCAGCACCCGGCCGCCGTACTGAACCCGGCCCGCAGGGTCGGCGCGCTGCTGCGCGACATCGCCCGGCGCCAGGGCGGGCGCCGGGCCGAGGTCCGGGAGCGGGTCCGCGAGGCCCTGCGGCTGGCCCGGCTCCCCGACCCGGACGGGACCCTGCGCCGGTTCCCCCACCAGCTGTCCGGCGGGCAGCAACAGCGCGTGGTGCTGGCGCAGGCGCTCCTCCTGGGCGCCCGCGTCCTCGTCGCCGACGAGCCCACCACCGGCCAGGACGTGCTGACCCGGGAGGGCGTCATGGCGGAGCTCGCCGCGGTCGCGCGGCGGGGCGTCGCGGTGGTTCTGCTCAGTCACGACCTCGAAGCGGTACGGCAGCTGGCCGACGAGGTCGTGCTGCTGCGCGGCGGCCGGGTGGCGGACCGGGGAACGGCAGCCTCGGTGCTGGCCGCCCTGCCGCGCCGGGCGACCGCCCCTCCTCGGGAAGCCCGTGCGCGGCGCGCCGTACGGCTGGAGACCCGCGGCCTGAGCGCGAGCCATCGCACCCCGGCCGGCCCGCTGGAGGTCCTCGACACCATCGGCGTCGAGGTCGCGGCGGGGGAGTGCCTGGCGCTGGTCGGCCGTTCGGGCAGCGGCAAGACGACGCTGGGGCGGTGCGTGGCCGGGCTGCACCCGGCGTACCGGGGCGAGGTGCTGCTCGACGGCCGGCCGCTCGCCCGCACCCTGCGCTCCCGCACGCGGTCGGAACTGGCCGCCGTCCAGTACGTGTTCCAGGACGTGGGGGCGGCCTTCGACGCGTACCGGCCGGTGCGGGACCAGGTCGCCCGTACCGCCGTACGCCTGCGGGGCCTCGGCCCCGGTGAAGCCCGGCGGGCGGCGGAACGGGTCCTGGGGCAGCTGGGGTTGCCGGCCGGGCTCGTGGGGCGGCGGCCCGGCGGGCTGTCCGGCGGAGAGCTCCAACGGGCCGCCCTCGCCCGCGCCCTGCTGGCGGAGCCGAAGGTGCTGATCTGCGACGAGATCACGTCCGGTCTCGACGCCGTCACCCGGGAGGGCATTCTCGGCGTGCTGGGCGAACTCCGCGCACGGGCCGGGCTGTCCCTGCTGTTCATCACCCACGACCTCGCGGCCGCGGGGGCGCTGGCCGACCGGATCGCGGTCCTGGACGGCGGACGGGTGGTGGAGGAGGGGCCCGCGCGGCGGCTGTTCGACGCACCGGAGCACCCGATGACGGAGGCTCTGCTGCGCTCGGGCCCTAGATGAATATGATTATCAACGCTAATGTGGCGCCCGCCCGCGCCGGCCGACCTCCGGCGCGATGGCCGGCGTTCCGCCGAACCGCGGCGGACAGCGACAAGGGCGGGGCAGCGTGACCGAGGGGACCAGAACGACCGCACCACACCGTGGGGCGGCGCACGACGACGGCGGACTCCCGCGCAGGCCCCGGCCGTCGGCCGGATCGCTCGCGGTCACGGCGGGCCTGCTCGCGGTCCTGTGCGGATCGGTGGCGCAGCACTGGTTCGCCCTGCCGGCGTTCGGCGCCTGGCGGACCCTGCTCGTGGCCATCGTGGTCCAGGGAATCCCGTTCCTCCTCCTCGGCACGGTCGTCTCGGCGGCGATCGGGGCGTTCGTGCCGGCCCGCGTGTTCGCCCGGGTCCTGCCGCGCAACCCGGTGCTGGCCGTGCCGGTGGCCGGCGCGGCCGGCGTGGTGCTGCCCGGGTGCGAATGCGCGTCCGTGCCGGTGGCGAGCAGCCTGATGAGACGCGGTGTCACGCCGGCGGCGGCGCTGGCCTTCCTGCTGTCCGCGCCCGCCGTCAACCCGGTGGTCCTGGTGTCGACGGCCATCGCCTTCCCCGGCATGCCGGAGATGGTGGTGGCCCGGCTCGCCGCGTCCCTGGCCACCTCGGTGGCCATGGGATGGCTGTGGCTCAAGGCCGGCCGGGAGGAGTGGCTGCGCCTGCCCAAGGGCCCCCTGGGGCACGCACCCGGCACGAGCCGGTTGTCGGAGTTCCGGCGCGGCCTGCAGCACGACTTCCTCCACGCGGGCGGCTTCCTGGTCGTGGGCGGAATGGCCGCCGCCACGTTCAGCGTGCTCGTACCGCCTTCGGTGCTGCGGCTGTTCGACGACTCGCCCTGGCTCGCCGTCCTGGTCGCGGCGCTGCTCGCCGTGCTCCTCGCCGTGTGCTCCGAGGCCGACGCCTTCGTCGCCGCCTCCTTCACCGGCTTCTCGCCCACCGCCCGGCTCGCCTTCATGGTCGTCGGGCCCATGGTCGACACGAAGCTCATCGCGCTGCAGACGGGCGCTTTCGGACGCGCCTTCGCCGTGCGCTTCTCGATCGCGACGTTCGTCGTCGCGGTCCTGTGCTGCGTCCTCGTCGGAGGAGCCCTGCTGTGAGGAGGACTGCCGTGAAGGAAAGAGCCCGTCAGGCCGGCCGGTTCGGCCTGCCCCTGCTGCTGACGGCGATCGGCGGCGGCCTGCTGCACATCACCGTCGGGAGCGACACCTACCTCCGGTACGTCAAAGAGGGGCTGTGGGCTCCGCTGATCCTCTCCGGCGTCCTCCTCGTGATCCTCGGCGGGACGGGACTGGCCGCCGAGGTGAGGGAACGGCTCCGGCAGCCGGTCGTGCAACTGCGCCGCGACGCGCATGGCAGGCCCTACTGGCACGACACCTCCCACGATCACGCGGACCACGAGGACCATGGCCACGGGCACGGCCATGGCCATGGCGGCGCGCCGCGCGTCGCGTGGCTGCTCGCCGTTCCGGCGCTCACCCTGCTGTTCTTCGCGCCGCCCGCCCTGGGCTCCTACACCGCTTCGCGCGAAGGCGCGAGGGCCGCCGCGGAGCGCACGTCGTTCGCCGACCTCAAGGACGTGCCGACCGTGCCCATGTCGATGCGCGAGTTCATCGGACGCACCGCGTACGAGCAGATGAGCCTTCGGGGCCGCAAGATCAGGCTCGTCGGCTTCGCCAGCCCCGGGCCCCGCCCGGACACCTGGTACCTCAACCGGCTGACCGTCAGCTGCTGCGCGGCCGACGCACGTCCGCTGCGGGTGGAGATGCACGGCGCGGCGGCTCCGCCCACCGACACCTGGGTCGAGGTCACCGGCCTCTGGCGCTCCGGCGAGGTCGATCCCGAGAATCCGCTGCCGGCGTTCGACGTCGGCGAGTCGAGGACCGTACCCGAGCCGCGGAACCCCTACCAGGACACGCCTCCGGAGGCCGCGGGAGCCTGAGGCCGCCCGCCCCGGAACGGTCGGGCCTCACGGCGGCGGCCACCGACGAACGCGCCGGCGCGTACGCTGCCCGGGTTCCCCGCTCCAGCCGCCGACCGGGAGTTCCCGCGTGACCACCCAGCCGTTCCTGTACGTCGTCGTCTGCGCCGCCGGCATCGCCGGCGACGCCCACAAGCTGATCACCGCAGCGCAACAGCAGGGCTGGGCCGTCGGCGTGACGGCCACCCCGCAGGGACTCGGCTTCCTCGACACCGAGGCGATCGAGGCCCAGACCGGCTACCCGATCCGCTCGGCCTGGCGCAGCCCCGGAGACCCGCGCCCGCTCCCGCCCGCCGACGCCATCGCCGTCGCCCCCGCCACGTTCAACACGATCAACAAGTGGGCCGCAGGCATCGCCGACACCCTCGCCCTGGGCATCCTGTGCGAGGCGTACGGGATGGGGATACCGACCGCCGCCCTGCCGCACGTGAACGCCGCCATGGCCGCCCACCCGGCGTACGTCCGGAGCCTGGACCGGCTGCGGGAGATGGGCGTGCTGCTCGGCGCGCACGAGCCGCCACGGCCGGGGGCGGGCGGGGGAGCGGACCGGTTCCGCTGGGAGGAGGCGCTGGAACTGCTGAACGGCAGGACCGCCGGCTCCTCCTGAGCACGTGGAGCGAGCTGAGGACGGAGACGACCATGGCGCCCTGGACGGTGATTCCGCGCCACCATGGTCGCCCTCGGCCCTTCGGCCGGCGACGCGATCGCGGCCGCCCGTCCGGCGGCCCGCGAGGCCCGGGCCGCCCTCGGACTCATGGCGGTACTCCGGGGTCATGGTCCCAGGGGCCAGTCTCCTGCGCCCCGGGCTCCTGACCGTCGTAGGGCCGACGCCATGGCGCGAGCGCCGGGCCCGGTGGGGAGATGATCGTGGGCTGGGGCTGGGGCTGGGGCTGGGGCTGGGACTGGGGCTGGGGGTGGCGAGCCCACTTCCCTCTCCGCATCAGGTCATCAGCACCGTTCGCGGAGTGAGGGCGACGCATCGGCAGAACCACCCATCCAGGTCGGCGAGAGCCGGTCCGCAGGATGGGCCGGTCGGGGAACTCCGGTGCGGCGCTCCGCCGACCGGTCCCGGCGCCCGCCTAGCGTGGTCCTGGGACGACCGACCTCAGGGAGTGACCGGGATGGCGAAGGTTCTGGTGACGGGCGCGACAGGGAACATCGGTGCCCGGGTGGTCGCGGGCCTGCGCGACCGGGACGTGCCGGTCCGGGCCTTCGTCCGGGACCCCGAGCGGGCCCGAGCGCGGCTCGGCGCCGCCACCGAGCTCGCGCACGGCGACTTCGCCGAACCGGACTCCCTGCGCCGCGCCGTCGACGGCGCCGACCGGCTCTTCCTCCTGTGCGCGAACGACCCCCGGCAGGTGGAGTTCGGGACGAACGCCGTCGACGCGGCCGTCCGGGCGGGCGTCGAACGGGTCGTGATGCTGTCCACGATCGGAGCCGCCGCCGGCTCGCCCACGGTCTTCTTCGACCAGCACGGCCGCCTCGAGGACCACGTACGCGCCAGTGGGATCCCGTCGACGGTCCTGCGCGCCGCGCACCTGATGTCGAACATCCTCGGCTCGGCACCCACCATCCGTCAGGCGGGCCGGTTCTTCCTGCCCGCCGGCGACGCCCCGATCGCGATGGTGGACCCCCGGGACGTGGCCGCTGCCGCGGTCGCCGCCCTCGCCGAGCCCGCCGGTGCCGAGCCGGGCGGCCGTACGTACGAACTCACCGGCCCGGCGGCGATCACGTACGGCGAGGTCGCCGAGCGGCTGACGGCGGCCGTCGGCCGGCCGGTGGAGTACGTTCCGGTGCCGGACGAGGCGGCCGTCGACGGCATGGTGCAAGCAGGACTGCCGCAGTGGCTCGCCGAGCAGGTCGTGGAGGTCTTCCGCGACCTGCGCACCGGGACGCACGGGTCCACCAGCGCCGGCGTCCGCAGCCTGACCGGCCACGAGCCGCGCGCGTTCGAGGACTTCGCCCACGCGGTGGTGGCACCGGCCCTCGACGCCCCTGAGGAGGGGCTGACGTAAGGAAATCGTCATGGCCGGGCCCGGGACGCGCGAAGGACGGGGCGCGTTGAATGGGAACCCAGCCATTACCAGCGACGATTCAGGGAGAACCGCATGAGCAGGGTGTCACGTCGAGGAATCACCGTCGCCGTCGTCGCCGCGGTGGTGCTCGGGCTCGGCGGCGGGCTCGTGTGGTTCCAGCCCTGGAAGCTCTGGGTGGACGAGACCGTGAGCGAGGCCCTGCCCACGGCTCCGGCCACCACGCCGACAGGCGGCACGCCGGCGGGCACCTCGCCGACGGGCACCGCCCCGGCACCGCCGGCCGCACCGCAGGAGGTGGCCTCCGGCGAACTGATCAGCCACGAGCACAGCACCTCCGGCACCGTGAAGATCATCCGCCTCCCGGACGGCACGCACACGCTGCGCCTGGAGAACCTGGACACCAGCAACGGCCCGGACCTCCGGGTGTGGCTGACCGACGCCCCGGTGAAGGAGGGCGTGGCCGGGTGGCGCGTCTTCGACGACGGCCGTCACCTGAGCCTGGGCAGGCTCAAGGGCAACAAGGGCGACCAGAACTACGCCCTGCCCGAGGGCACCGACCTCGCCAAGTACTCCAGCGTCAGCATCTGGTGCGACCGCTTCGACGTCTCCTTCGGCGCCGCCGAGCTCACCCGCGCCTGACGGTCACGCGGTCGGCCCGGCTGTCACCCCCGCGGGCGTGGCGCCGGGCGTCCGGACGCCGCCGCACCCACCACCCACCGCACACCGCGAGCGCCGCCGCCCCGTACGCGGCGGTCACGGCGCCGCCGCCGGCTCCGGGGCCGGCGAGGTAGGCGACCGCGCCGGCCAGGGCGACGCCGAGCCATTCCCAGCGGCCGTCCAGCGCCACGAGCGCGACGAGCAGCAGGGCGTACCACGAGTAGCCGGGAGTGAGCAGCAGGAACGCCGTCCCGGCGGTCACCAGGGCACCTCGCCACGGGCGTTCGGGATCTCCGCGCACGACCACGAGGACCGACACCACCGCGAGTCCGAGCAGGACGGCGGGCAGCGCCCACGCGTCGGGGACCACGAGCCGCACCAGGGCGTACCGGCCGCCCGCGCCCGCGTCGTCGTAACCCTCCTCCTCCGCGTAGCCCCCGAGGTAGCCGAGGACCGAGCCCTGCGAGAGCAGGACGTAGGGCAGGTACAGCGCGGCGACCGTGACGGCCGCGGGGCCCAGCACCGCGAGCGCCTCGCGCGGTCGCCGTACCCCGGACAGGACTCCTGGTAGCAGCAGCGCCGGCAGCAGCTTCGCGGCGATCGCCAGACCGAGCAGGGTCCCGCCCGCCGTCCGCCGGCGCGCCACGACGACCAGGGCGCACACGGAGAACAGCACGGCGAGGACGTCCGCGTGGGCGTTGTTCACCCCCTCCACGGGGACGGCCGGACACCACGCCCACCAGGCCGCCCGGCGGGGGTCGCCCCGGCGGCGCAGGGCGAGGACCAGCAGGCCGGTGACGGACAGGGACAGGACGGCGCCGCCGGTCTGGAGGGCCTTGTGGCGGACGTCGGACGGTGACAGCGCGTGGACGAGGAGGAACCAGCCCTCGCCCGCCGGCGGATAGATGGTGTGCACGGCGGGCCGGTTGATCCGGGTGCACAGGCCGCCGGCGAGCGGGGCGAGGTCGCGGCCGTGGGCGCAGGCGGCGCCGTCGGGGAAGAGCCACGGATCGCGCAGCACGGACAGGGCGGGGTCGGCGGGTGCGTGGTCGTACGGGGAGACGCCGGCGGCCTGCACCCGGCCGTCCCACGCGTACCGGTACGCGTCCGTGCTGGTGCGTGGGGCTGCCACGAGGCCGGTGGCCGTGACCGCGACCGCCCCGGCGAGGAGCAGCACGACCGCCGCGCGGGCCGTGACGTGGCGCAGGGCGACGACGGCCCCCGCGAACAGGGCCCAGGCGGCCGCGTACCGGGCGAGGAAGCCGGTTCCCGTCGCGTCGCCCCGGAGCAGGCCCGCGAGCGTCGCGGTCAGGGCCGCGAGGAGCAGGGCGGCGACGACGGCGGCAGAGGCGGCGGTACGGGCGGGGGTACGGTCAGCGCGGGTCATGGGCGCAGCGTGTCAGCGGGGCCGGCGGACCGGTGGGCGACCCGGCGGAGCGTTCGGATTCCGTAAGGTGTCGGAACGCCCGCGGGACCCGCGGCGGCGGTGTCATGGAGGGCATGACCTTCCGCATGCCCGGGCCGCGTCCGGCGCTGCCCGCCTTCAGGCCGCCCCGCTTCACCGGCCGACTGCACGACGCCAGGACGGCCACGGCCGTCGGGCGGTGGCTCGGGCTGGCCTTCGCCGTCTGCCTCGTCACCGGGCTCGTCAGCCACTACCTCCAACGGCCACCGGGCTGGCTGGCCGACCGGCTGCCCACCCGGCCGGTGTGGGGCTACGCGCTCAACCAGGGCCTGCACGTCGCCACCGGCCTGGCCGCGATCGTGCTGCTCCTGGTCAAGCTGTGGGCGGTGTATCCCCGGCTCTTCGTCTGGCCGCCGGTGCGGTCCGTACGCCACGCCCTCGAGCGGCTCTCCGTCGCGCTGCTCGTGGCCTCAGCCGTCTTCGAGCTGTTCACCGGCCTGCTGAACATCGTCGAGTGGTACCCGTGGCCCTTCGCCTTCGTGCCGGTGCACTTCGCCGTCGCCTGGGTGGTGACCGGCTCGGTCCTGTTGCACGTCGCGGTCAAGGCCCCCGAGATCCGGGACCATTGGGGGCGGAGCTCGGCGGGGACACGCTCTCTGCCCGCCGAGGACGCCGTCGACCGGCGTTCGCTGCTCCTGGCCACGGGCGGGGCGGTCGGTGTGGTGACGCTGACGACGGTCGGTCAGTCCTTCACCCCGCTCAAGGCGTTCGATCTGCTCGCGCCACGGCATCCCGACCACGGCCCGCAGGGACTGCCGGTGAACCGCACCGCCGGGGCGGCCGGCGTGGCGGTGCAAGACCTGCGGCAGTGGCGCCTCGAGGTCGCCGGGCCCCGCCCGTACGTCCTCACCCTCGACGCGCTGCGGGCGATGCCCCAGACGCGTGTCCGGCTGCCGATCGCGTGCGTCGAGGGCTGGAGCGTCGACGCCGACTGGGCGGGAGTGCAGGTCCGCGAGCTGGTCGCGCGGGCCGGCGGACGGCCGGGGACGGCCGCGGTGCGCGTGACGTCGCTCGAGCTGAGCGGCGCCTACCGGGTGATGGAGATGGGCGCCGACTACGTCGACGACCCGCTGTCGCTCCTCGCGCTCACCCTCAACGGGCAGGTGCTCTCGCTCGACCACGGCTTCCCGGCCCGGATCATCGCCCCCAACCGGCCCGGAGTACTGCAGACCAAATGGGTGCACCGCCTGGAGGTGCGGTGAGGACGGCGAACGCGCTGCGGTTCGGAGTCGGCGCCCTCGGCCTCGGCCTGATCGGCCTCGGGGCGTGGCTGGTGGCGGTCGGGCCGGACCCCGCGGGCGTGGGGGTGTGGCTGGTGGGGGCGCTCGTCCTGCACGACGGGATCCTCGCGCCGCTCGTCGTCGCCGTGGGGCTGCTGCTCGTCGGACGTCCCGAGCGGGGCCTGCTGCGCGGGGCGCTGGTCGTCGCGGGGAGCGTGGTCCTGGTGGCACTTCCGCTGATCGTACGGCCGGGAGAGCCTCCGAACCCGTCGGCGCTGCCCCTCCCGTACGCCCGGAACCTCGCGATCGTGCTGGGGGCCGTGGCCGTCGTGGCGGGCGCGCTGTACGTCCGACGACGGGGGCGGGCCCGGCCTCAGCGGCGTTCCGCGGAGGACGACTGAGGCACGAGCGAGACGAAGGAGCGACCCGTCACCGTCCACTGCTCGGACACGGCCCATCCCGCGCGGACGGCGTGCCCGGCCAGTGCCCGGGCGCCCACGCGGGCCCAGCGGAACGGCGCCCCGCGACCGCCCCGGCCGTCGTCGACGCGTACCTCGCAGCGCTCGTCGACGTCCAGCGGCACGCATTCGGCGAGGACGGTCCCGGCGGGGGACACGACCTGCCGGAGCCGCCGGAGCAGGGCGGCAGGGTCGCCGCCGATGCCGATGTTCCCGTCGATCAGCAGGGCCGTGTCCCAACGGCCTTCCCCGGGTACGGGATCGAAGACCGACCTGCACAGGGCCGTGCCGCCCAGGCGTACGGAGTGCGCCACCGCCTCCGGGCTGACGTCGATGCCCAGCGCGCGCCGGCCCTGGGCGGCGAGGGCGGCGACCAGCCGGCCCGGGCCGCAGCCGATGTCGAGGACCGCACCCCGGCAGCGCTCCAGGACGGAGCGATCGGCCCGGTCGGGAGCCTCGCACCAGCGCTCCACCTCCAGCGGCAGCAGCCAGCCGTCGTCACGGCGCAGGAAGAGCGGGCCGCGACCGGCGCGCAGGGCGTCGGCGTACGGGTCGGCCTGCCAGGCCGTCGTCGCGGTCACGGGCCCGCTCCGGCGGTGGCCGTGGGGGCCAGCGCCGCGTACCGGGCGGCGAAGCGGGTGCCGGGTGCCCCGGCCGCCACGTGCCGGGCGTCGGCGGCGGTGTCCACGTCCCGCAGACCGGGGAGGATCCCGATGCGCAGCCCGGCCGCGCGCAGCCGCTCGTACTGGACGGCCCCGGTTTCGGGCCTCGACATCGGGACGCCGAGCAGCAGGGCCGGGTCGGGGCGGGCCAGGCCGAGGGCCCAGAAACCGCCGTCCGCCGCGGGACCGAACCAGGCGTCGTGGGCGCCCCAGTGGAGCGCGGGGACCAACAGTTCCGGGGTGACCTGCGGGGTGTCCATGCCGATGAGCAGGGCGGGACCGGGGCAGGTGGAGAACGCGGCGGCGAGCCGCTCGTCGAGCCCGCCCGTCGCCTGGGGGACGACGTCGAAGCCGGCCGGCAGCCAAGCTCCCGGCGCGCCGTCGAGGACCAGGACGTGCCGTCCGGCCGGGACCCGCGCCGCGGCGGTCAGGGTGTCGGCCAGCGCCGCCTCGGCGAGGGAGGCCGCCTCCTCGGCGGTGAACGGAGGTGTGAGCCGGGTCTTCACCCGGCCCGGAAGCGGCTGCTTGGCGATGACGAGCAGGGTCGTCACCGGCGGACTCCGCCGGCCGGTGCGGAGCCCGCCACCGGCGTCGGCGCGGCGTCGGCGAGGACCTTCCGCATGTCGTGCACCGCCTGCCACGTGCCCCTCCACGTGCCGGTGACCTTCGACCGGCCCGACCGGGGCAGATACGGCACGTCGACCTCGCGCACCCGCCAGCCCGCGTCCGCGGCCCGTACGACCGTCTGGAGGGGGTAACCGCTTCGGCGGTCGGTGAGTTCGAGGCCGAGGAGCGCCTCGCGGCGGGCGGCCCGCATCGGGCCGAGGTCGCGCAGCCGCAGTCCGGTGCGCCGCCGCAGCAGCCACGACAGCGCGAGGTTCCCGGCACGGGCGTGGGCGGGCCAGACGCCGCGGCCGGTGGGACGGCGACGGCCGAGGACCAGCTCGGCGGAGCCGTCGGCCACCACACCGACGAGCCCGGGCAGCAGGCCGGGGTCGAGGGAGGCGTCGCAGTCGCAGAAGCAGACGAACTCGGCTTCGGCGGCGAGCAGTCCGGCGTGGCAGGCGGAGCCGAAGCCGCGCCGGGGCTCGTGGACGACGGTGGCGCCCAGACTCCGGGCGAGCGCGGCGGATCCGTCGGTGGAGCCGTTGTCGACGACGATCGCCCGCCAGCCGGCGGGGACGCGGGAGAGGACCCAGGGCAGGGCCCCGGCCTCGTCGAGACAGGGAAGGACGACGTCTACGGTCATGGGTGTCACGGGTCCACCGTAGGAAGCGGAGGGCGGGCCGAGGCTGCGGAAGTCCTTACGAAACGCGGACGTCACCCCGTTCGCCCGGGGACGCCCGTGACCGTCGCAGCGGCGGATGCGACGCTGTGCGGCATGAGCGAGAGCGCAGGCCCGGGGAGCCGGGCACGGATCCTGGTGGTGGAGGACGATCCGACGGTGGCCGAGGTGGTCACCGGCTACCTGGAGAGGGTCGGGTTCGCCGTCGAACACGCCGCCGACGGCGTCGACGCGTTGCGCAGGGCCGGGGAACGACGACCGGAGCTGGTCGTGCTCGACCTCATGCTGCCGGGCCTTGACGGCCTGGAGGTGTGCCGGCGGCTTCGTGCCGACGGACCCGTCCCCGTGATCATGCTGACCGCGCGGGGCGACGAGGAGGACCGGATCACCGGCCTGGAGGTGGGCGCGGACGACTACGTCACGAAGCCGTTCAGCCCGCGCGAACTCGTACTGCGCGTGGAGTCCGTGCTGCGCAGGAGCCGGGCCTCGGCCGGCGCCGCCGCCCGGCCGGTGCTCCGGGCCGGAGACCTCGTCGTGGACCCGGCGACCCGCCGCGCCACCCGAGCCGACCGTGAACTCGCCCTCACCTTGCGGGAGTTCGACCTCCTGTCGTACTTCCTGGAGCACCCCCGGACGGCGCACGCCCGGGAGGACCTGATGCGGCGGGTGTGGGGCTGGGACTTCGGCGACCTCTCGACGGTGACCGTCCACGTCCGCCGTCTGCGGGCCAAGATCGAGGAGGACCCGGCCATGCCCCGGCTGATCCAGACGGTGTGGGGCGTCGGCTACCGCTTCGAGCCGGGACCGGTGCCGGAGCGGGGGCCGGAGCCCGGGCACGCGGGTGCGGCGGGGCGCGCGGGTGCGGCGGGGCACGCGGAGGGTACGGGGCGCGCGGGTGCGGCGGGGCACGCGGAGGGCGTGGCGTGAAGGACGTCCTGCTCATCGCCGCGTTCGCCCTCGCCGGCGCCGTGTGCGCCGGCCTCGCCGGAGCGGTCGTCCTGCGCCTCGTCCGCCACCGCTCGGTCGCCGTCTCGCTGACCGTCGTCGCCGCCGTCACCGTCACGGCGATGCTCGCGGGGACGCTCGCCGTCGCCCAGGCGATGTTCCTGTCCGCGCACGACCTGTGGGTGGTGACCGTCGTCGCCGCGATGGCCGCCCTCGTCGCCCTCGGCACCGCCCTCGTGCTCGGCCGGTGGGTCGTGGCCCGGAGCCGGGCGCTCGCCCGCGCCGCGCGCGCCTTCGGCGACGGCGGCAGCTTCTCCGCCCCCGACGGCGCCGCCACCGCCGAACTCGCGACGCTCACCCGTGAACTGGCCGCCACCAGCGCCAAGCTCGAGGCGTCCCGGGCCCGTGAGCGCTCCCTGGAGGCGTCCCGTCGCGAGCTCGTCGCCTGGATCTCGCACGACCTGCGCACCCCCTCGCCGGGCTGCGGGTCATGGCGGAGGCCCTGGAGGACGGCATGGCCGCCGATCCCGCCCGCTACCACCGGCAGATCCGCACCGAGGTCGAACGCCTGACCGGCATGGTCACCGACCTCTTCGAGCTCTCCCGCATCCATGCCGGCGCCCTCGCCCTCAGCCCGAGCCGTGTCTCCGTCTACGACCTGGTCGGCGACGCCCTCAGCGGCGCCGACCCGCTCGCGCGCGAGCACGGGGTGCGCCTGGTCGGGAAGCGGGTCGAGGCCGTGCCCGTGGAGGTCGACGGCAAGGAGATGACCCGCGTCCTCGCCAACCTCCTCGGCAACGCCATCCGCCACACGCCCGCCGACGGCACGGTCGCCGTCACCGCCGAACGCCGCGACGACGCCGTCGTCCTGTCCGTCACCGACGGCTGCGGCGGCATCCCCGACGCCGACCTTCCCCGCGTCTTCGACACCGGCTGGCGCGGCACCGAGGCCCGCACCCCACCGGCCGGTGCCGGCCTCGGCCTCGCGATCGTCCGCGGCATCGTCGAGGCCCACGCGGGCCGAGCCGAAGTGCGCAACGTCCCCGGCGGCTGCCGCTTCGAGGTCACCCTGCCCGCCGCGGCGGGCTGACACCGCCGGCCGCTCCCGGCCGTGACACCGGCGGTGCGGCCTCACCCGTCCAGGACGGACGCGTGGCCGGGGCGCGCCGGGGCACGCAGGCCGGCCAGGGCGAAGTCGGCCATGCCTTCGGCGAAGCCGGTCTCCGGCTCCCATCCGAGGTCGCGCCGCAGCCGTGAGGAGTCCGCGGTGACGTGCCGGACGTCCCCGAGCCGGAACTCCCCGGTCACCACCGGACCGGGGCCGCCGTGCGCCCGCGCGAGCGCCGCCGCCATCTCGCCCACCGTGTGGGGCTCCCCGCTGCCGGTGTTGTACGGGGTGAGGGCGCCGGCCGGCAGCACGGCGACGGCCTCCAGGGCGAGCACGTTGGCCGCCGCGACGTCCCGCACGTGCACGAAGTCCCTACGCTGCCCGCCGTCCTCGAAGACGCGGGGCGCCTCGCCGCGGGCGAGTGCCGAGCGGAACAGCGAGGCCACGCCCGCGTACGGGGTGTCCCGGGGCATGCCCGGCCCGTACACGTTGTGGTAGCGCAGCGACACCGCCGTCCCGCCCACCGCCCGGGCCCAGGCCGACGCCAGGTGCTCCTGGGCGAGCTTCGTCGTGGCGTACACGTTGCGGGGGTCGGCCGGTGCGTCCTCCCCGACCAGTCCGGGCGCGAGTTCCTCGCCGCACGCGGGACAGCGCGGTTCGAAGCGGCCCGCGGCCAGGTCCTCGGGGCGGCGCGCGCCCGGCCGGACCTGGCCGTGCCGGACACACTCGTACCGGCCCTCCCCGTACACCACCATCGAGCCCGCGAGGACCAGCCGCCGCACGCCCGCCTCCGCCATCTGCGAGAGGAGCACGGCCGTGCCGAGGTCGTTGCAGGCCACGTAGTCGGGGGCGTCGGCGAAGTCCTTGCCGAGGCCGACCATCGCGGCCTGGTGACAGACCGCGTCGACTCCGGTGAGGGCCGCCCGTACCTCTGCCGCGTCCCTGACGTCGGCGTGCGTGAACCCGACGGGCGGACGCTCCGGTACGGCGGCGTGCGCGCTCGGCAGCAGCGCGTCCAGGACGACGGGATCGTGGCCCGCGGCGAGCAGTGCCGTGACGATGTGCGAGCCGATGAACCCGGCTCCTCCGGTGACGAGTACGCGCATGCCCGGAACGCTACGGAAAAGGCGCGGGCGGCGGGGCCGTCCGCGCCGCTCCGTAAGACTTCCGTCAGCCCCGCGGCCCGCCGCCACCGCGGAACTACGCGTCGCGCAGGCGCAGCAGCAGGCCACCGGTGAGCAGGGCGGCCGCCGTCCAGGCGGCGAGGACGCCGAGGCCGGCCCACGGGCCGATGGGATCCTGGTCGCGATCGCCTCGGGGAGCCGACGACTATCTGGCCAAGCCCTTCCACTTCCCCGAACCGGTGCTCCGCGTCCGGGCCCTGGCCCGGCACCGGCCCGGCGCCCGGGCCCGCTCCTCCGGGCCGCGGGCATCGAGCTCGATCCGCACCGGCGGACGGTCACCCGGGACGGCAGTCGGCTCGACCTCTCGGTGAAGGAGTTCGCCCTGCTCGAAGCCCTGCTGGAGGCCGGCCCGGCCTTCCTCGTCGCGGAGGCTCCTGGAACGCGTGTGGGACGAGCACGCCGACCCGTTCACCAACACGGTGGCGGTGACCATCGGCCGCCTCCGCCGCAAACTCGGCGCACCACAGGTCGTCACCATCATCCCGGGCGTGGGCTACCGCGTGGCCGAACGCCCGTGAGCCGTCCCTCCTTCCCCACGCGCAACGTCAGGGGCGGAGGGTCACCGTCACGGTCGTCACGTACGGTTCGTCCATCCACCCGTCCGGGAAGTGCCGTGCGAGGTGCGCCCGTTCCGCGGCGAGGAAGGCCGAGGCCTCGGACTCGCCGAGCACGATGACGGCCGAGTGCGTCGCCAGCTTCGCGAGGTGGAAGTCGACGGTGATGCGGCGCGACCAGCGGAGCGTGCGCTTGCGCCAGGAGAGCCCGGCCGGGGTGTCCACGTCGGAGATGAAGCACCCGGGCCCGAACCACTTCTCGATCCTGGTGCGTTGATCGGCCACCCACGGCACGGACGGGTCGGGGTCGTTCCACATCAGCGCGAGCGCGCCCCCGGGGCGCAGGACCCGCACGGCCGACGGGACGGCGAGGGCGGGGTCGGTCCAGTGCCAGGACTGGGCGTAGGTGATGAGGTCGAGCGAGGCGTCGGCCAGCGGCAGCCGGTTGCCGTCCCCCCGTACGAGCGGAATCCCGGGCAGCTCACTGCGGAACTGCGCCGCCATCTCGGCGCCGGGCTCCACGCCCACCACCGTCGCCCCGCGTTCGTGCAGGGCACGAGCGGCGATCCCGGTCCCGGTGCCCACGTCGGCCACCCGGGCCCCGGCCAGCGGCCGACCGCTGAACTCCTCCACCGTCTCGAAGGCGGCGGCGGGGTACCGGGGGCGGTGTGCGGCATAGGCTCGCGCGGCTCGGCCGAAGGCCAGAGCGCGTGTCGGCGGGGGAGAGTCGGAGGCCATGCCCCGACTATTCCGCGCGCCGGGCCTCCGGGACAGAGCGCGTCTTCGGCCACGGCCGGCCGTGCGCGGCGGAGTCGCATGCCCGGCGTCGGAAGAGGAGGCGCTCGCGTCGATGCGGGTGATGACCACACGTCACGCGACCCGCGGGGCGGTGACCCGCGGCGCCGGCGTCACCTGCCAGGCCGGAACACCCGCAGGTCCTGCACCTCGTAGGACATCTCCGTCGTCGCGTCGTCCGGTGCGGGGTGGTAGCGGCCGGCACAGACGGAGAGGTTGACGATCAGGGCGGCGTGCCAGCCGCGTCCGACGCCCCGGTCGTCGGCGAAGACCTCGGTCCCGTCGAGCCACCACACCACCGAGCGCGCTCCGAACTCGACGCGCAGAGTGATCCAGCCGCCCGGCCTGACGCCGGGGGAGCGGTGGTAGCGGTGGGTGCCGCGGACGCGGTTGGACAGCTCCAGGAGATCGGGGTTGTCGGGGTGGTACTCGAAGACGTCGACCTCCTGACCGCCGTCGCGCCAGGTCCAGATCGCCGGCCACGCTCCCATCTCCTCCGGGAGCCGCACCCGCGCCTCCAGCACGTCCCTGGTGCGCACCTCGAAGCCCTCCGGGCTGCCCTCCGTGGTCAGCAGGCCGGCGTCCCACAGCCCGTCGCGCCGGCGGGTCGCCCGGAACACTCCCGTACGGCTGTACGCGGGATCGTCGACGAGGTGGTCGAGCTTGTTGTCGCCCGGATTGACCGGGCCTCCGTTCGGATAGGCCCAGCTGCGGCCCGCGACCCACTGGTCGGACGAGCCGAAGTCCGCGCTGAATACCGGCTCTTCGGCCGGGGGCCAGGTCGGCATGCGCTTCTCCTCGCGTCAGGGATCCCGCAGCGGACTGCGTGCGTCCGATGTGTCTCCGGCTGTTCTGCCCGCCGGGGCCGCCCGGATGCGGAATATCTCACTCCTTGTCCGGAAGTCGCCACGCGCAGCCCTCGCGACGAGCGCCGCCGCCGGGTCCGCCACCACCCGCGACAGCGCCTCCGGTTGTTCCAGGACCGCCGGTTCACCGGGCCTCACCGCTGTCCGGCAGGGGGTGCCGTGCGGTGTCTTGACCGATCAGCTCGCCGCATCGTACTTTCGAGCGCACCGGCTCGTGGGTTGTCGAAAGGAGGCGACGTCGGATGTCCGTCTTCTCCGACCTGAACCGCCTCGCTCACCGGGCCGCCTGGGTTCCGGGCCGTGTAGCGCACGGCTGCTGAGCAGCCCCTCTTTTCCCGGTGCGCCCGATCGTGGCCCCGGCATCTCTTGATCTCCGTCACCACCTCGCGGCGCGCCGTGCATGCCGTCCACCGTGTGCACGGCTTCGCGTGCTGATGTGAGCCATGGGTCTCGCGCTCCGGGTTCGGGCGCCCTGGTCTCGCGAGCCGCGCCACCGATACAGAAAGCTCCTGAAATGGCGACTACGACGACCGGATCGACCGTGCACCGAAATGAGGACATGTCATGGTAGAGGCGCGGATCACCGTCAACGGGAAAGAAGCGCCGATCTCGCCCTTCGCGCCCCACACGACCGTGCTCGACTTCCTGCGCGAGCGTGGCCTCACCGGCACCAAGGAGGGCTGTGCCGAGGGCGAATGCGGCGCCTGTGCGGTCCTCGTGGCCCGTCCCGGGGTGAAGAAGCCCACCGACTGGGTGGCGGTCAACGCCTGTCTGGTCCCGGTCGCGGCACTCGACGGGCAGGAGATCGTCACCTCCGAAGGACTCGCCACCCCGGGTCCGCCCGGCGAGCCCGGCACGCCGCCCGGGCTGCACCCCGTGCAGGAGGAGATGGCCGTCCGCGGCGGCTCCCAATGCGGCTACTGCACACCGGGATTCATCTGCAGCATGGCCGCCGAGTACTACCGCCCCGACCGCTGCGCACACGCGGACGCGCTCGTGGACGGGGGAGCGCTTGCGGATGCGGATGTGCTCGCGGATACGGTCGCGAGCGCGGCCGGCGGCGACGGCGCCCACGGCAGTCGTTCCTCCGCCGACCCCGAGCACGGTCCGAACGGATTCGACCTCCACGCGCTGAGCGGAAACCTGTGCCGCTGCACCGGCTACCGCCCCATCCGCGACGCGGCCTTCGCCGTCGGAGCGCCCGCCGACGACGACCTTCTGGCGCAGCGCCGCGAGCAGGCCCCGCCCGGGCCCGTCGCCACCTCGTACACCCAGGGCGGCAGCGCCTTCCTGCGGCCCGCCACCCTGGCCGAGGCGCTGCACGAGCTGCGCGAGCGGCCCGACGCGGTCGTCGTCGCCGGCAGCACCGACTGGGGCGTCGAGGTCAACATCCGGTCCCGTCGCGCCGGTTGCGTGGTCGCCGTCGACCGGCTGCCCGAACTCCGCGACCTGCGCGTCGGAACCGACCGCATCGAGATCGGCGCGGCGGTGACGCTCACCGAGATCGAGCGCCGCCTGGACGGCCGCGTCCCGCTGCTGGCAGAGCTGTTCCCGCAGTTCGCCTCCCGGCTCATCCGTAACAGCGCCACCCTCGGCGGCAACCTGGGCACCGGCTCGCCCATCGGCGACACCCCGCCCGTCCTGCTCGCCCTGGAGTCGTCGGTGGTGCTCGCCGCACCCGACGGCGAACGCGAGGTGCCGCTGGCCGACTACTTCACCGGCTACCGGCAGAGCGTGCGCCGTCCCGGTGAGCTGATCCGCTCGGTGCGCATCCCGCTGCCGCTGTCGCCTGTCGTGGCGTTCCACAAGATCGCCAAGCGCCGCTTCGACGACATCTCCAGCGTCGCGGTCGCCTTCGCCCTCGACATCGAGGACGGCGTCGTCCGCAAGGCACGCATCGGCCTCGGCGGCGTGGCCGCCACCCCGATCCGCGCACTCGCCACCGAGGCGGCCCTGGAGGGCAGGCCGTGGTCGGCGGAGACGGCCGAGTCCGCGGCCCAGGTGCTGCGGGCCCAGGGCACGCCCATGGACGACCACCGCGCCAGCGCCGCGTACCGCTCGGCGATGCTCGGCCAGAGCCTGTTGAAGACGTACGCACGGACCACCACGGAGGCGGTGTCGTCATGAGTCAGCTGTCCCAGCGCCCCGAGAAGCCGGTCGTCGGCCTCCCGTTGCCGCACGAGAGCGCCGGCCTGCACGTCACGGGCGCCGCGCTCTACACCGACGACCTGGTCCACCGCACCAAGGACGTGCTGCACGCCTACCCGGTCCAGGTCATGAAGGCCCACGGCCGGATCACCGCGCTGCGCACCGCGCCCGCGCTCGCCGTGCCCGGTGTGGTCCGCGTGCTGACCGGTGCGGACGTGCCCGGCGTCAACGACGCCGGCATGAAGCACGACGAGCCGCTGTTCCCCGACGAGGTGATGTTCCACGGCCACGCGGTCGCCTGGGTGCTCGGCGAGACCCTGGAGGCGGCCCGGCTCGGCGCGGCGGCCGTCGAGGTGGAACTCGACGAACTGCCCTCCCTGGTCACCCTGCAGGACGCGATCGCGGCCGAGAGCTTCCACGGCGCCCGGCCCGTGATGGTGGCCGGAGACGTCGACGCCGGCTTCGCCGACTCCGCGCACGTGTTCACCGGTGAGCTCCAGTTCTCCGACCAGGAGCACTTCTACCTCGAGACGCACGCGGCGCTGGCCCTCGTCGACGAGGCCGGGCAGGTCTTCGTCCAGAGCAGCACCCAGCACCCCTCGGAGACACAGGAGATCGTCGCGCACGTGCTCGGCCTGCCCAGTCACGAGGTGACCGTGCAGTGCCTGCGGATGGGCGGCGGCTTCGGCGGCAAGGAGATGCAGCCGCACGGCTTCGCGGCCGTCGCCGCGCTCGGCGCCCGGCTGACCGGCCGGCCGGTCCGGCTCCGCCTCAACCGGACCCAGGACCTGACCATGTCAGGGAAGCGGCACGGGTTCCACGCCGCGTGGAAGATCGGCTTCGACGCCGAGGGCCGCATCCAGGCCCTCGACGCCACCCTGACCGCGGACGGCGGCTGGAGCCTCGATCTGTCCGAGCCCGTCGTGGCCCGTGCCATGTGCCACATCGACAACACCTACTGGATCCCCCACGCCCGCGTCACCGGCCGCATCGCCAGGACCAACAAGGTTTCCAACACCGCCTTCCGCGGCTTCGGCGGCCCGCAGGGCATGCTGGTGATCGAGGACATCATGGGCCGCTGCGCACCGCTGCTCGGCCTGGACCCGACGGAACTCCGCGAGCGCAACTTCTACCGGCCGGGCCAGGGCCAGACCACGCCGTACGGACAGCCGGTCACCCACGCCGAGCGGATCTCGACCGTCTGGGGGCAGGTCAAGGAGGAGTCCCGCATCGCCGACCGCAGGCGCGAGATCGCGGCCTTCAACGCCGCGCACCCGGACACCAAGCGGGCGCTCGCGATCACCGGCATCAAGTTCGGCATCTCCTTCAACCTCACCGCCTTCAACCAGGGCGGCGCGCTCGTCCTGATCTACAAGGACGGCTCGGTCCTGATCAACCACGGCGGCACCGAGATGGGCCAGGGCCTGCACACCAAGATGCTGCAGGTGGCCGCGACCACGCTGGGCATCCCGCCGCACAAGGTACGGCTCGCCCCGACGCGCACCGACAAGGTGCCCAACACGTCCGCCACCGCCGCCAGTTCCGGAGCGGACCTCAACGGCGCCGCCGTGAAGAACGCCTGTGAGCAGCTCCGGGCACGACTCCTGGAGGTGGCGGCCACCCGACTGGGCGCCAACGCCTCGGACGTCCGCATCGTCGAGGGCGTCGCCCGCGTCCTCGGCAGCGACGAGGAACTGGGCTGGGACGACCTGGTGCGCACCGCGTACCTCCAGCGCGTGCAGCTGTCGGCGGCCGGCTTCTACCGGACCGAGGGACTGCACTGGGACGCGAAGGCGTTCCGGGGCTCGCCGTTCAAGTACTTCTCCTACGGCGCCGCCGCGACCGAGGTGGAGGTGGACGGCTTCACCGGCGCGTACCGCATCCGCCGGGTGGACATCGTGCACGACGTCGGCGACAGCCTCTCCCCGATGATCGACATCGGCCAGGTCGAGGGCGGCTTCGTCCAGGGCGCGGGCTGGCTGACGCTCGAGGACCTGCGCTGGGACACCGGCGACGGACCGGACCGCGGTCGGCTGCTGACCCAGGCCGCGAGCACGTACAAGCTGCCGAGCTTCTCGGAGATGCCCGAGGAGTTCCACGTCACGCTCCTCGAGAACGCCACCGAGGAGGGAGCGGTGTACGGCTCCAAGGCCGTGGGCGAACCTCCGCTGATGCTGGCCTTCTCGGTGCGGGAAGCCCTGCGGGAGGCCGCCGCGGCGTTCGGGCCCGCCGGAGTCAGCGTGGAACTCGCCTCTCCCGCAACACCGGAGGCGGTGTACTGGGCCGTCGAAGCGGCCCGTGCGGCCGGCGCGCGGGAACGGGCCGGCGGCCGGGCACGCGACGGCATCGGGAATCCCGCCGACACCGACGCACCGCTCCATGCCTGACATGACCTGGGTCGCCGCGGTCGCGCGGTTGCGAGCACGCCGGGAGCCCGGCGTGCTGGTGACCGTCGCGACCGTGCGCGGCCACGCGCCCCGCCGGGCCGGCGCGAAGCTCGTCGTCGGGCGGACCGAGGCGTGGGGCTCGATCGGCGGCGGCAACATCGAGGCCGTGGCCATCGACCGGGCCCGCGAGCTGATCGGCACGGCCGGTCCGGAACCCGAGCTGATGGAGTTCGCCCTGAACGACAAGGTCACCGGCCGGCACGGCGTGCAATGCTGCGGCGGAGCCGTCACCGTGCTGCTCGAACCGCTGCCGGTGGTCCCCGCGGTCGCGGTCTTCGGCGTCGGGCACGTCGGCCTCGAACTGGCACGCATCCTGGCCCGCCACGACCTGGACCTGCACCTGGTCGACACCCGCCCCGACATGCTCACCGACGAACGGCTCGGCGTGCTGCTCGCCGACGCGGTGGCGCAGGTCCGCGTGCACCACACGCCGCTGCTTCCGGAGGAGGTGCTCGCGGAGCTGGCCCCCGGCACCCACGTGCTGATCATGACCCACGACCACGCCGAGGACGCCGCCCTGTGCGACGCCGCCCTGCGCACCACTGGTCTCGGCACGATCGGACTGATCGGCTCGGCCGCCAAATGGGCGCGCTTCCGGCAGCGCCTGGCCACCGAGGGCGGCCACGACGACGTCACCATCGACCGGATCAAGACCCCGATCGGAACGGCCGGGATCACCGGGAAGGAACCCGCCACGATCGCGGTGAGCGTCGCGGCGGACCTGCTCCGGACGTTCGAACAGGACGGCGGCTGAGCGGCGCCGCGCCGCCGTGCCCCCGGGTGGCGGCTGTCCTGGACACCCGTCACCCGCCCTCCGGGCCCTTGACAACCAGTCATGCTCCTGACACCAGTTGCACTGCATCACTCCCACGAACGGCACGTGCACCCGAAGGGGACGATCAGCGCATGACCAAGCCCGAGAGCGCGGGACACGACTACGACGTCGTCATCAGCGGGGCGAGCCTCGCCGGCAGCGCCGCGGCGATCCTGCTCGCCCGCCGCGGCGCCCGCGTCGCACTCCTGGAACGCCGCTCGGATCCCGGGGCGTACAAGGTGCTGTGCACCCACTCCCTCACGGCCAACGCCTACCCGGTGCTCGACGAACTCGGCCTCGTGCCCGCCCTGGAGCAGGCGGGTGCCATCCGCAACGAGGCGCGCTGGTACACCCGTTGGGGCTGGATAGAACCGAGGGCCGCCCCCTCGGGGCCCGGACTGCCGTACGGCTACAACATCCGGCGCAGCACACTCGACCCGCTCATCAGGTCCCACGCGGCCCGGACGCCCGGCGTCGATCTGCTCCTCGGCCACCAGGTGACCGGACTGGTCCGCGAGGCCGGCCGGACCGTGGGAGTCCGGGCATCGGCAGCGGACGGCGAGCGGGAGATCCGGGCCCGCCTGGTGGTCGGCGCCGACGGCAGGGACTCGGCCGTGGCGAAGTTCGCCGAGGTGCCGGTGCGGCGGCACGAGAACGCGCGGTTCGGCTATCTCGCGCACTTCCGCGGCCTTCCCCTGCGCGACGGCATCGCCCACGCCTGGTTCCTCGAACCCGACATGGCGTACGCGTTCCCCAACGACGACGGGGTGACGGTCGTCGCCGTCCTCCCGGACAAGAAGCGCCTGCCGGCCTTCCGGGAAGACCTTGAAGGGAGCTTCCTGGACTTCGTCCGTGGTCTGCCCGAGGCGCCGCCCGTCGACTCCGCCGAGCGCGTCTCGAAGATCATCGGAACGGTCGACTACCCGCTGCTCACGCGCGAACCGACGGCACCGGGCCTCGCGTTGGTCGGCGACGCCGCCCTGACCGGCGATCCGCTGTGGGGCGTGGGATGCGGGTGGGCCCTGCAGTCCGCGCAATGGCTGGCAGAGGCGGTCGCCACCGCCGTGACCGGCCGCGGCGACCTGGACAAGTCGCTCGCGGCGTACGCCCGCACGCACCGCCGACGGCTCACCGGCCACCAGAAGCTGGCCGTCGACTTCGCGAAGACCGCCCGCCCCTTCAACCCCGGCGAACAGCTGATGTTCTCGGCGGCGGCGCGCGACGCGGCGATGGCGCGGCACATGTTCCTGTTCGCCTCCCGCCTCATCGGCCCGTTGCGCTTCCTGAGCCCTCTCGCCCTCGCGAGGGCGGCGGTCGTCAACATGAGGCACCGCAGGACGGCCACTCCGCCCGTCCGCGCGTGACCTGGACCGGAGCCGATCGTTCCTCCAGGCATGAAGAAGATCGTCACTGCCGCCGTGCTCACCCTCACCGGCGTCGCCATCGCCGCTCCCGCGCACGCCGGAGGCGTCGGCAACGTCGCCGAGGCGCTGCCGCTCGACACCGCCGCCCCCGTCACGAAGACCCTGCCGCTGAACCCGAAGGAGATGAGGCCCGACGGCGACGGCCTCGTCCCCGTCGGCGGCACCCTCAAGAAGCTGCGCGCGGCCAAGCCCTGAGGGAGCGGCCGTCCCGGAGCCGTGGGCGGTCAGGCCGGTCGGGCCGTGGGCGGTCAGGCTGACGCCTACGGCCCCGGCGCGAGCCGCTCGACCGCGACGAGCGCCGCGTCGTCGCCGAGATGGCCGCCCGCGTACGCCTGCAGGTCGGCGCGCAACCGGTCGACCAACGTCTGCGGATCGTCCCCGGCCCAGGCCGCGAGCCGTTCCGTCAGCGGGTAGAAGGCGCGCGAGCGGTCCCGGGCCTCGACGACCCCGTCCGTGTAGAGCAGGAGCGTGTCGCCGACGCCGAAGGGGAAGCTCTCGACCGTCACGTCGGGGGACAGGACGTCCGACAGACCCAGCGGCGGGCTCGCCTCCCCCGTGTCGAGCGAGATCACCCGTCCCTCCCTGAGGAGCAGCGGCGGCGGGTGACCGCAGTTCACCAGCCGCACCACCGGCTCGGCGTCGGGGACGTCCAGAACGACCGCGGTGACGAAGGCTTCGTCCGTGTGGTCGGCCATCTCGTCCGCACCCGGTCCCGCCGCCGACGCACCGTCGGCCTCCGCCGAACCGACTCCCGCCTCCAGGTGCCTGATCAGCTCCGGCAGCTCCCGCTCCCGG
This sequence comes from Streptomyces sp. NPDC012637, assembly GCF_042954805.1. Classification (NCBI taxonomy): domain Bacteria; kingdom Bacillati; phylum Actinomycetota; class Actinomycetes; order Kitasatosporales; family Streptomycetaceae; genus Streptomyces; species Streptomyces sp. NPDC012637. The sequence continues at coordinate 128,993 of NZ_JBIBDS010000001.1, read as the reverse complement.
CCGGCCGTGACCCGGAAGGCGCCGAGGACGAGCGACGCCTCGCTGATGGCGTCGAGCCCCTTCCCCCTGGCGTCGCCGATCAGCAGCCGGGTCCCGGTCGCCGTACGGGCCGCCGCGTACAGATCGCCTCCCATCTGCGCCTCCTCCTCGGCCGCGAGGTAGACCGAGGCGATGCGCAGCGGCCCGGCCCGGTGGGGGAGCGGTCGCAGGACGACGCTCTGGGCGGCGTGGGCGATGGAGCGCAGCCGCGACACCCGGCTCTCGTCCCGCTCCCGCAGATGGGCGAAGAAGGTCGCGATGACCGAGATCAGGACCAGCGCGACGATCTGGTAGGTGTGGTTGAGGTCCGTGAGGCTCGTCCGCGCGACCGCCACCACCGACTGGGCGAGGACCGCGACCGCGCCCACGAAGGCCGTCATCCGCGGCCCCGCGAACGACGCCGTCATCGCGGGCGCGGCGATCAGGAACGGCCCCAGATGGACCTCGGGGGGAACCAGGACGTCCACCACGGTGACCACCGCGATCAGCGCGAACGGCGCGACCAGCAGCAGCTTGCCGCCGCGCCGGGTGAGGCGGGGGACGGAGGCGCGTCGGTGGGGATCCATGCGAAAGGCATACCGCAGGCGGCGGGGCATGTCCCGTTGCCGGGCCCCCACGGCGCGGCACGTCCCGGTCGCGCCGTGGAGCGCCCGGGCACGCCCTCGGGGGGAGCCTGGGCGTGCGCGGGGCGGCACCCCGGCGAGCCGGGGACCGGGGCGGGCCGGGGACGGGGCGGGAACCGGGTGCGGCCGCCCTCCCAGAGGAGCGGCAGGGACGAGGATTCAGGGGGCGTTCACCCTCACGTACGAACGCGGTCGCCGGTCACTCGTATGGTCGCCCGCGACCACACTCTTACCGAGGAGTAACGTGAGCGCATTCGCTCTCAGCACGCTGACCGCGTTGACCACCGCGTTCGCCCTGACCACCGGCCCCGCGGTGCCCGTGACCCTCACCGCCACGGTGGAGACCCCCGCGGTGTACGACGACGAGGACGGCGGCAACGCCGACGCCGACGACCCGGCCGTCTGGGTCGACCCCGCGAACCCCGGGCGCAGCATCGTCATCGGCACGCTGAAGGAGGCCGGGCTCGACGTCTACGGGCTCGACGGCCGCCGCCTCCAGCACGTCACCGCGCCCCAGGCCCCGGGCGAGGACGCCAAGCCGGGCCGCTTCAACAACGTCGACATCGTCTACGGCTTCGAGCTGGGCGGCCGCAAGACGGACCTGGCCCTCGTCAGCGACCGCGGCCGCGACCGCGTCCGCGCCTACGCGATCGACCCGCGGGCCGTCGCCGAGGGCAGGCCGCCGCTGAAGGACGTCACCGACCCCGCCGCGCCGCCGGTGTTCGCCGCCGACGAGGCCGAGGTGGACGACCAGCGCACCTCCTACGGGCTGGCCGCCTTCAGCGACGACGACGAGGCCTACGTGGTGGTGTCGCGGCGCGAGGAGACCCGCCTGCGGCTGCTGCGCCTGAAGGACCGCGACGGGCACGTCGGTTACGGCACCGCGGACACCCTCGACCTGCCCGCCTCCTTCACCCTGCCGAACGGCCGGAGCTGGACGCCGTGCGCGGACCCCGGCGAGCGGCCCCAGGTCGAGGGCATGGCCGTCGACCAGGAGGAGCACGTGCTGTACGCCGCCCAGGAGCGCGTCGGTCTGTGGCGAATCGACCTGGACGACGCGGAGTTCGAGGACCCGGAGCTGGTCGACCGTGTCCGCGAGTACGGCACGCCCTGGACGTACGACGCCGAGGAGGAGGAGTGCGTCCTCGACACCGCCGCCGACCCCGGCTTCGGAGGTGAGCACCTGAGCGCCGACGCCGAGGGCATCACGATCTACCACGCGCAGGACGGCACCGGCTACGTCCTGGCCTCCAGCCAGGGGGACAACACCTTCGCCGTGTACGAGCGCGACGGGGACAACGACTACGTCGGCGCCTTCCGCATCGCCGACGGCGCGGTCGACGGCGTGCAGCACTCCGACGGCTCCACGGTGGTCAACGTGCCCCTGGGCCGGGCCTTCCCGAAGGGCATGCTGATCACCCACGACGGTGAGGCCACCCCCGCCGACGGCGACCGTGAGGGGACCAACTTCAAGTTCGTCCGCTGGGACGCCGTCGCCGGCGCGTTTCCCCAGCGGCTGACGGTCGACACGGAGTCGTTCGACCCGCGCGACGCGGACTGACGGGGGTTCAGCCGCCGCCGAGCGCGACGTCGTGGGCCGCTTCCTGGACCTCCCGCTGCGGATGGCGGCGTAGTGCGACGACGGCCGCTCGGCAGACGTCCGGCCAGTTCTGGCGGATTCCGAGCGCCGTCGCGAGCCCCAGGGCGAGGAGACCTTCGACGAGGCCGCCGCCGCTGCCGAGGGCTCTGACCGCGGCGAGTCCGGAGGCGGGATCGGCGAGAGGGGCGCCGGAGCGGTGCGTTTCCTCCAGGTCCTTGGCCACCCGGAATGCGAGGACAGGGCGGTCCTCGATCGCCGCGGTGAGGCCGCGGAGCCCGAGGAGCAGGTCGGGCCCCGGGGCCTCCGGGTCGATCGCCCGCACGAGGAGGCCGGTGCGGACGGACGTGACCGACGGTTCGGCAGCCAGCTGTCCGGCGAGCGCCGCGCACACCCGGTGGTCGCGGATCGACGAGTCGACGAGGGACCGCAGCCGACGGCGGGCAGGCAGGTCCCCGCCGTGCTCCCCACCCTCCGGTTCGCCGGCCGCGATGAGGGCCAGGAGCCGGTCGACGACGCCGTGCAGCAGGCTGCCGGGCTCGGCGCCGCCGACCGGATGGGGCAGTGCGGACTGCGCCAGTTCCGTCAGACCGTAGGTCGCCCGCCAGACGGTGAGCGGCGAGGCGAGGTCGGCGCAGACGTCCGCCAGCGCCGTGCCGGCGGCGGGCGTGTACGGCGCCCAGTCACGCAGGACGAACAGGACCGCGTTCGCCGTCGCTTCCTCGGCGACGAAGGGCAGCCGGGCGAGGAGCTCGCCGTACCGGGCCCGGTGGGCCGGGGCCAGGTCGGCCGGGTTGACGTCCAGGAGCGTGCGCCGGGCGGCCTCCGGCCCGTCGGCGGCGGCCGACTCCAACAGGGCCCACATCTCCTCGGCCGGCAGCAGGGTCGCGGCCAGCCGGACGACGGTGGCGTGGACGTCCGGATGGACGCCCGGGGCGCGGCCCACGGCGGACAGGAGGGCGGTGGCGGCGCGCGGGGGCAGATGGTCGGCCGCGAGGCGGGCGGCCGCCTTGCGGACGGTGACCTTCACCCCGCTCTCGCGGGTGAGGACGTCGTGGAGCAGCGCCGCGATCCGGGTGGGCCGGGCGTGGGCGGCGGCGCGGCCGGCCGCGGACCAGGCGGCCGCGGCCCGGTCGTCGCCGGCGTGGTGGAGCAGGGTGCCGAGGGCGCCGGCCGGGTCGTCCGTGTGCGCGGCGGCCTCCAGCGCCGCCGCTGTCAGGGCGGCCTCGGCCTGTTCGGGCGCCGCGGGCCCTGTCGTCGGGTCCCCGGGGCTGCCCGCCGCGGCCGACGCGACGGCCGCGTACCGCTGGACGAGGATCCGGCCGCGCTCCGGCACCGGCGCCACCGCACGGAGCAGCGCGGCGCGTTCGTCGAGCCCGCGGCCGGGGTCGGCGATGGCGGCGGCGGCCAGCCGGACCGCGGCCAGCTGCTGCCGGGGCAGCCATCGGTCGGCGTACCGGAAGGGCGGCAGCGGTCGGCCCGCTCCGGCGGCCCTGAAGCGGCCGCCCTGGGGCGGGGCCGGGGACAGCGCGCCGTCGAGCAGGTCGGTGCGCTGCGCGGAGAGCACGGCGAGCACCTCGGGCAGGAACACCGCCGTCGGCTCCCACGCCAGCAGCTCGGCCACGCGGTCGCCACGAGAAGCGGGGTCGGCCAGCCAGGCCGCCGCGACCTGGCCGAAGACTGCGTCCGGGCAGCTGCGCAAGGCCTGCTCCAGGCGGTTCTGGAGTTCCGGGATCCGGTCCGCGCGCGGCCCGCAGGCCCGGACCAGGGCGAGCAGGGGCGCGACGTCTCCGCCGTCGGCTGCCCGGTCCAGCCACGGACCGAGCGCGTCGAGCACGGCGCCGAGCCCGGCGAGGCGCGCCATGCTTCGGGGCGGGCCGAGTTCGACCTTCCCGGTGTGAGCGGTGAGTGCCTCGATGACGCGTACGGCGGTCCGCGGGGCGGCGGCACCGTCACGCGAACCGTGCGGGGCCCCGACGCCGAGCAGGGCCAACGCCAGGGACCGGAGGGTCTCCCGCGTCCCGTAGGAGCAGTCCCGGGCCCGCAGGGCGTCCAGGCACAGCCGTTCCAGGGACGCGGCGCCGGTGCGGTCCCCGTCGGGCGTGCGGATGTCGAGTGCTGCCGCGAGCAGCGGGGCCGGCAGATCGGCGAACCCGGACAGGGCTTCCCCGCGCACGGGGTCGCGCTCGTTCGTCAGCCGGCCGGCGGCCAGGGCGAGGACTTCCGCGACCTGTTCCGGATCCCGGGTGCGACCGGCGTTGACGGCCAGCCAGTACCAGATCGTCCCGCGCTCCTCGGCGTCACCGGCGCCGAGGGCCGCCCGCAGTTCGGGACGGGCCTCGGCCGGCGGGAGCAGGGCGAGCATGCTCCAGAGGTCCCAGCTCGAACGGCGCTCGGCGCGGAGCGCCTCGACGGCCGTCCGGGCCCGGGCGTGCCGCTCGGCGGCCGGCAGAAGGCCGAGCACCTCTTCGCGCGCGCCGATGTTCCAGCGCTGATCGGCCACGGCGCCGACGGCGTCCACGAAGCCGGAGCGCCGCCCCGGCGGCATCGACCGCAGCAGCGTGCCGAACGCCCCCCGCTGGAACCACCGGGCGGCGAGCGCGGGCAGGGACGGCGGGTCCGCCGCCACCAGCTGCCGGATGACCGCCCCGCCGGGCGTACGCTCCCACCGGGCGGCCGCCCGGGACGGGGCGGCGAGCCACCGTGTGACGCGCTCGGCGTCCACCGCGACCAGCTCGCCGAGCCGGTCGTTCACCGGACCCGGCAGGTCGTCGGGCCCGTATCGCTCGAGCAGCTCCAGCACACGGGCAGGCCCGGCGGGCGTGGCGGCGGCGATCGCGGTGGCGTGCCGCTGCCACCAGCGGTTGCGCAACCGCTGGGGCAGGCCCGCCAGTTCCCGTTCCACGTGGTCCAGTACGGCAACGGGATGCCGTACGGCCAGCGTGCTCCAGTCCTCGAACGCGATCGCCCCGGCGAGGCCGGGCAGCAGCCGCGCGGTGAACTCCGTCGAACAGCCCGGCAGAAGCCGTGCCGCGTCCCGCTCCCCGTATTCGGCACGCGCCCGGAGGACCAGCCGCTCGGCGAGCCCGGCCCGCCGCCCGTCGCGCAGGAGCCGCGCGAGGTCGGCACGGACCACGGCGGGCGCGTCGTCGTAGGCGGCCTCGACGGCGCCGTCGGGAACGGGCAGTCTCCTCGCGCCGCGCAGCGCGTACCGGCGTACCACGGGATCGGGGTCGGCGAGCCGTTCCGCCAGGTGCTCCGCCTCTCCGGCGGTGAGCGCCGCGAGCGCCGCGAGACGCCGCTCGTAGGGGCCGCGTTCGTCCAGGTCGGCGAGGAGGCGCCGTAGGGCACCTCGCCGGGCGAGCCGGTGGGCGGTGATGGCGGTCTGCCGGAGCCGTTCGGCGTGCGGAAGGGGCTCGAGAACGGCGAGGAGCTCGTCAGCGGTGAAGATCATCGCTGGGGATTGTGCCTCAGGCGCGGAGCTCGGCCCAGCGAATATCCGCCCGGGCCCGGGCGCGAGGGCGGATCCGGGGAACTGCCGCGCACCACCGGAGCGTGCTTGGCTGTGGGGCGCGGGCCGGTGCGGACGCAGGACGGGGGAGAAGGCCCTGTGTCCGGGCGGCGACTTCACGGGGGAGGCACTGATGATGTCCGGGTACGGGGACGAGTGGTGGGCGTTGCTGTTCTTCCCGACGGTCCTGTGGGTGTTCTTCGGGCCGTTCGCCATGCTGTTCCTGGGCGTGTGGTGCGGCTCCGCGCCCGGTCCGCGGCCCCGGTGGTGGTCGGTCCTGGTCCCGCTGTACCCGGTGGTCAGTTCGGCGATCGCCATGATCTTCCCGCTGAGCCGGTGGGAGCGCCCGGTGCGGGTGGACGGCGCCGTGGACCTGCCGCCACACCTGACCGATTTCCTCGGCTACGTGGCCGTCTACGTCGGCGGCATCACGGTGCTGCCCTGGCTGCTCGGCTACGGCATCACGCGACTCGTGCGCTGCGTACGGGCCCGCAGGCGCCGCCCGGTCGAGCCGCACGGAGCGGAGCGCACGACGGGGGAGCCGGGCGGGGTGTAGGCGCGTCCGGGCGGAACGGGGGCCCGCCCGCGCGCAGTCCTTTCCGCCGCTCCGGTCTCCCGTGCCGCTCCGGCCCGGACGGCGGGCATGCGTCAGGCAGGCGACGCGGCCCGGTCGGAGTCGCTGCGAAGGACACAGAATTCGTTGCCCTCGGGGTCGGCAAGGACGGCCCAGCCCGAGCCGTCGTCGTTCCGGAGGTCGTCGAGCAGGGTCGCGCCGAGGCCGAGCAGCCGTTCCACCTCCAGATCACGTGAGGTGTCAGGGCGCAGGCACAGGTGGATCCGGTTCTTGGACCTCTTCGTCTCGGGCACCTGGTTGAAGTACAGAACGGGGCCCTCGGCCAGCATCACCTGAGCCTCCCGGACACCGGGCTCGCTGTCCGGGTGCAGGGGACGGCCGGTCACCCCGCTCCAGAACCGGGCAAGCTCGTAGGGGTCCGCACAGTCGATCGCCACGTTCTGCAGTACCGAGATCATGCGGGCCAGCTTTCCTGATCTTCCCTCCGGCTGCCAGAGCCACCTGCCCGGACAGGGCCTTCCCGCGGCAGGACTCAGGGATTCGACCGGCCGAGCTCCGCCGTGTTTTCCTTGGTGGTCACCCCATCGACGAAGGCACGGCACCCATGAACCCCTCGGCCCGTACGGGAGATCCCACCGGCCTCGCCGATCTCACCGGCCACACCGGCACCCCTCCGCTGCCCGCCGCGGAGCGCTTCGAGGACATGGGGCTGCCCGAGGAGGTCCTGACGGCGTTGGCCGGGCAGGGCGTCACCAGCCCGTTCCCGATCCAGTCCGCCGCCCTGCCCAGTGCCCTCGCGGGACGCGACGTCCTCGGCCGGGGGCGTACCGGTTCCGGCAAGACGCTCGCGTTCGGGCTCGCGCTCCTCGCCCGCACGGCCGGCCGCCGCGCCGATGCCAAGAAGCCGCTCGCCCTGGTCCTCGTTCCGACGCGCGAGCTGGCCCAGCAGGTGACCGCGGCGCTCACTCCGTACGCCCAGGCCCTGAAGCTGCGCCTCGCCACGGTCGTCGGCGGTCTGCAGTCGGGCCGGCAGGCGGGCGAGCTGCGCGCCGGGGCCGAGGTCCTCGTCGCCACTCCGGGCCGCCTCAGGGACCTCGTCGAACGCCGGGCCTGCCGCCTCGACCAGGTGCAGATCACGGTCCTCGACGAGGCCGACCAGATGGCCGACCTGGGGTTCCTGCCGCAGGTGACCGAACTGCTTGACCAGGTGCGGCCCGGCGGACAGCGGATGCTGTTCTCGGCCACGCTGGACCGGGACGTCGAGCTCCTGGTCCGCCGGTACCTCCGGGACCCCGTGGTCCACGACGCCGATCCCGCCCAGGAGACCGGTTCCGGCGTCGAGCACCACGTGCTGCACGTCCACGGCGCCGACAAGTTCGCCACCGCCACGGAGATCGCCGCGCGGGACGGGCGCGTGATCATGTTCCTGGACACGAAGCACGCCGTCGACCGGTTCACGCGGCACCTCGTGGCCAGTGGGGTACGGGCCGCCGCGCTGCACGGCGGCAAGTCCCAGCCCCAGCGCACCGACACCCTGGAGCGCTTCAGGACCGGGGCCGTCGACGTCCTGGTGGCGACGAACGTCGCCGCCCGCGGCATCCACGTCGACGACCTCGACCTCGTCGTCAACGTCGACCCGCCCGCCGACCCCAAGGACTACCTCCACCGCGGCGGCCGCACGGCACGGGCAGGCGCCTCCGGAAGCGTGGTCACCCTGGCCCTGCCCGACCAGCGCCGCGACCTGGCGCGGCTCCTCACGGACGCCGGGATCCGGCCCCGGATCACCAAGGTCCGCCCCGGCGAGCCCGAGCTGCGACGCATCACCGGAGCCAGGACCCCCTCCGCCGGCCCCGACGGCGGCACCCCCGCCTCCGCGGGCCGCGACCGGCGAGGCGGCGCGCCCTTCCGCGGCATGGGCACCGTCCCCGGAAGGCCCGGCCGGGCCAAGAACGAGTCCCGCAAGTCGGCCGAGGCCCGGCGCACGGCCGAGGCCCGCAAGGCCGCCCGCGTGCGGCGCGGCGCGTAGACGACGTCCGCCGCCGCCCCGTTCCTCCTCGTCCGCCGGCGCGCTCGGACACCTCGGGCCGGCGCACGTGCCGGCCCGGGGTGCCCGATCGGCGTCAGCCCTGGCAGACGCCGCGCGTGTAGTCGTACGTCGCGGTGGCCTGCGAGTACTTCCACTGCGGGGCGAGCAGTCCGTCCGCCAGCTGGCGCGCGGCGGCGGGGCTTTCGACGACGTAGCCGAAGTCCTGCAGCCACGACGGGTACAGGTTCTTCGAGCCGATGTAGAAGGCCGAGTCGTCCACCGAGACCAGCTTGTGGTGCTGGGCGTACGGCTTGCCGTCCGCCCACGTCGGCTGGTCCGAGGCGCGGAACGTCGCCAGCTGGAGGTTCCGGCACATCGCGGCCCTGGCCTTCGGCTCGTCACCGGTCAGCACCTTGAGGCGGCCGCGCAGGGCGTCGCTCACCTCGGACAGCGACTTGATCTGCGAGTAGCCGCCGCTGCCGATGGTGCCCCGGTTGGCGGGGTCGCTGACGACGATGCGCACCTTCACTCCGGCGGCGAGCTTCGCGGCGAGGGTGTCGTAGAGCCGGACGTCGTAGCGGGGCAGCGGCGGGCAGGTCGCGTTCATGTCCTGCTGTGAGATCTCGACGTGCTCCGTCGCGCTCGCGACCAGTGCCCGCAGGGCGCTCTCCTCCGGGTTGACCGTGTCGTAGTCGCGGTCGGCGTTGGTGTAGTCGTGCACCCCGAACCCGCAGGTGGTGTCCGATGCCGTCGGCAGGACGGGCTGGAACGACGAGGTCGGGTCGCTCCGCCGGATGCCCACGCCGAGGCCGCCCACCGCCAGCGCCGGGACGTCGCCGTCGGTGGCCGGGGCGGCGGTCCGGGGCAGTGTGGGCAGGCATCCCGCACCGTTGGAGGAGGCGAACCAGACGCTGGTCCAGCTGCCCTTGTTGCGGCAGGTCCAGTCCCACAGCGTGTCGAGGTAGCGGCCGGCGGAGCCCGCCGCCGGGCCGGACAGCGCGAGGTCGACGTCGTTCACCGGGTGGGTGGTGTCGAGGTAGTCGTCCTTCCAGCTGTTGATGCCGCCGGTGATCACCGAGCTTCCGTCCACCACGACCAGCTTGGAGTGGTTCCAGGAGAAGCCCGTCTTCGACGTCGTCATCGAGGCCACGTTGAGGGTGACGCCCGCGGCCGCCGGGCCGAGCTTCTTCACCAGCTCGTCGCGGTAGGAGGACGGAACCACGTTGGCGTGGTAGACCGGCGCGGCGCCGACCAGGACGCGGACCTGGAGCCGGTTGCCCTTCTGCGCCGCCTCCTTCAGGCCGGCCACGATCGCGTCCTGGAAACCGCCGTTGGGGAACGGGGCCAGGGTGGATATGTCCACGCTCTGCCGGGCGTTCGCGATGTCCTCGCGCACCTTCTCCAGCAGGCGTCGGGAGCCGGCGCGGTCGGCGCAGGTGGGATCGCCCCAGCAGCCGGGGGTCTGGAGCAGCCAGTCCGGGGCGCCGGGAGCGGACGCGCCCAGCCGGTTCCCCGACGTGCGCTCCCAGACGGAGCCCTCGAGGCCCGGAGAGACCTGACGCAGGGACTGCTCCACCGCGTCCAGGTGAGGAGTGGGAGCGTCGGCGGACGCCGGGGCGGCGGACAGCAGGAGGGTGGAGAGGGCGAGAGGAAGAGCCATCGTGCGGATGGTGCGTGCCAATGTGGTTCCTAGGTCGGGGGGTGGCGCGGGCCGACGGCCCTGTGCCGGGCCGCGACCTTGATCAACTCGCGTAAGTTACCAGCGCGTAGACGCCAGTTCACCCCAACCCGGGTCAATTTCGGCCGTTATCGCTCCCACCGACGCCCCGTCAGCCGCTCTCAGGGCCGCCCGTGTTCCAGCAGGGCGCACACGAACTTCTCCTCGATCGCCCGCAGCCTGGCGAGCAGAGCCGGGTCGAGCGGCACCTGGCTGGTCACGGAGACCGTGATCGTGCGCCGGCCGTCGGGGGTGGCGGCGGCGAACTGGGTGTAGCCGGGGGTGTTGCCGGTGTGGCCGAGAACGGTGCCGCATCGGGTGGCGTAGCGGAACAAGGCGAGCCCGGCCGAGTTGGTGCCGGGACCGGCGGGCTGGGAGGCGCCGCCCGGAAGGAAGTCCTGCTGCGCTTGACGGGTGGCCGGGGTCAGCAGCCAGGGGCCCGCGTAGCCGCCGATGAAGGTCGACAGGTCGGCCGGGGTGGAGACGATGCCGCCCGAGGCCCACGCGCCGGAAGCGCTGATCGCCTCGCTGACGTCCTCCGGCGGCTCGCCCGGCGCCGTGCCGTAGCCGTGCAGGTACGGGCGGGGCAGTCGGTAGCCCTGCGGCAGGCTGGTCTCGCGGAGGCCGAGCGGCCGGTAGACCAGCTCGCGCAGCAGCGACTCGTACGCCCGCCCCGTGGCCTGTTCGGCCATCAGGGCGACCGCGATGTTGTCCGAGTTCGAGTAGCCGTAACGGCTGCCCGGCGGGAAGGTGAGGCCCTGGCCGGCCACGAAGTCCAGCAGACGGCGGGAGTCGAAGTGGTGCCGCGGATCGGCGCGGACGATGTCCTGGAACGCCTTGCTCTGGCTGAAGTCGGGCAGGCCGCTGGTGTGCTGGAGAAGCTGGCGCAGCGTCACCGCGTGCCAGGCGACGGGGAGGTGGGGCAGCCGTTCGCCGATCGTGTCGTCGAGCGCGAGGGCGCGCCGGTCCACCAGGCTGAGGGCCACCGCCCCGCTGAACGCCTTGGCCGCACTCGCGATGCGCATGTGGTCCCCGGCCCGGGGCGGGCGCCCCGTGCCCACCTCGGCCGTGCCGGCCCGGTAGACCTTCCGCAGCCCGTCCCTGGTGAGCACGGCGATCGCCCCGGGCGGCCCGCCCGGCGCGGCCACCAGCCCGGCCAGAGCACGCTGGAGGTCCTCGTGGTGAGGGCCGTGGCCGACGGGCGGGGGCCCGCCGGCGACGACGGGCGCCGCCGCCGTACCGGTCAGCGCGGCTCCGGCCGCAAGGGCCGTGGCGAGCGCTCGCCGGACGACACGCCGACCGGAACGGGCTGCGGGGGCGGGAACGGGCACGTGTGGACTCCTTCGGACGCGGCGACGGACGCCCGCAGGCGCGACGGGCGGTCCGACGCCCAGCATCGGACACCTCTCCCGGACCCGCCGCCCCGGCGCGCGGTCCCTGCGCCATCTGGCCGTGTCCTCGCGCAGCCGCCCACCGGACGGACATGCCGAGGTCCCGGAAGAGCCTGCGTCGTCAGGACGCGTACCGGGTGACGTCGGTGATCCGGCACGTGACCGTGACGGAGACCTGGTCGAGCGACTGCGCCGTCACCGCGGCCTGCTGACCCGGCCTCAAGCCGTTCGTGGATGCGTACGCCTCGCTCAGGCGCTTGTCGGAGGCGTCGACGAACTCGACGTGCACGACGTAGTTGCTGGCCTTGCTCGACCGGTTGGTGATCAGCAGTTCGGCGCTGGGCCACCTCGTCACCGGGTCCACCTTGCACACCGTGACCTTCACATCGCCCCTGGCACCGCTCTCCTCCGCCCTGGACCGGCCGGGAGGGCTCGTGGGAACCGGTCCCCGCTCGTCGTCCCCACCACCTCGGATGGCCAGGACGGCGACGAACAGCACCACGACGAGAGCGAGCAGACCCAGGCACGAGAATCCGATGATCCTGCCCGTGTTGCGCCTGCGAGGCGCAGGCGTGCCCGTTCCCTGTCCGGGTGGCGGGCCCCATCCGGGCTGCGGCTGCTGATGAGACATGCGTACAGCGTCCGCTGAAGGACTTCGGACGGCATCCGGACTCACCCCGACAGGGGAACACTACGCCGTACGCGGGTGCGCGCGCCGCGACAGGGGGATGACCCGGGCACCAGTGGGGTCGGCCTGCTCCCGGGCCCGGCGCCGTACCTCCTGGCACGGCGCCGGGCCTCGAAGCTCAGGGGGTCATCTCGTACGTGCCGGCGAGGGCCTCGACCCGCTGCCACACGCGCTCGGAGCGCGCTTCGTCGACGACCGGACGGCGGACCGCGCCGAGCGCCCAGAGCTGCTGCTGCTCGGTCGCGGAGTCCTTGCCGTGCAGCTCGACGGCGTACGTCGAGAAGTCGCGCACGAGGACGGCGAAGAGCTCGTCCAGCACGTCCTCGTCAAGACCGGTGAGCGCGGCCTGCTCCAGGACCAGCTGGCCGTGGACGACGAGCGCGAAGAGCTGGCCCACGGCGAGCAGCAGGTCGAGGTCGCGGCTCTGCTCCTCGTCCGGAGCGGCCTTGAGCACGAACTCGCAGAGCGCGTCGGCCTGTTCGCGGAACCGGACCACGTTGGCCAGGTGGGCGTACGCGTCGAAGGCCGGGCGCCAGTCGTGGAAGCGGACCGAGCCGAGGCCTCGGGCCGGGCCCTGGCGGAAGAGGAAGTCGTCGTCGGCCGCGTCGAGGCGGGACGGGACGGGCTCGTACGCGACCGGGTCGAGGAGGTGGTTGCGCATGAACTTGAGGATCAGGGCCAGGTTGACGTGGACCGTGCCCTCGAGCTTGGGCAGTCCGCGGATCTCCACGGCCGCCTGGGCGAAGTAGTTGTCCTTCTCGAAGCCCTTGGCGGCGATGACGTCCCACATCAGGTCGATGACCTTCTCGCCCTCCGTCGTCACCTTCATCTTCGTCATCGGGTTGAAGAGGAGGTAACGGCGGTCGTCGGGGCCGGCGGTGCGGAAGTAGTCGACGGCCCGGTCGCTGAACGCCTTCATGCCGACGAGCCGGACGTACGCGTCGGTCAGCTCGCGCCGCACGTGCGGGAAGGCGGTGACCGGCCGGCCGTACAGGATGCGGTGGTGCGCGTGGGTGACGGCCTCGTACATCGCGTGCTCGCAGATGCCGATCGAGGCGGTGCAGAGGTTGAACTTGCCGACGTTGACGGTGTTGAGGGCGGCGTCGAAGGCGGCGCGCCCGGTGTGCAGGACGTCCTCGGCGGTCACGGGGTAGTCCTCGAGGCGGAACTCGCTGACGAACTTCGAGGAGTCGACGACGTTCTTGACGAGGCTGTAGGCCGGGTGGCGGCTGTCGGCGGCGAAGAAGACGTAGCCGTCGGGGCCTTCGACGTCGGTGCGGCGGCCGAAGACGGAGACGAGGCCGGCCGCGTTGCCGTTGCCGATGTAGTACTTGGAGCCGGTGGCGCGGAAGCCGCCGGCGCCGTCGGGCTCCAGGAGCATGTCGGTGGAGTAGATGTCGGCGCCGTGCGACTTCTCGGAGAGCCCGAAGGCGAACACCTCGCCCTGGGCGAGGAGTTCGGCGGCCCGGGCGCGGGCGGCCGCGTTGTCGCTCTGCCAGACCGGGCCGAGGCCGAGGATGGTGACCTGCCAGGCGTACCAGTAGTCGAGGCCGTAGAAGCCGAGGATCTCGTTGAGGGCGGCGATGCGGGCGGTGTCCCAGCGCTTGTCGCCTTCGGACCCTCCGGCGGCGGAGGCGGGCGTGAGGAAGGTCGCGAAGAGGTTCTCCTCCGCGGCGAAGGCGAGGAAGTCGCCGAGCCAGGCCCGGGTCCGGTAGTCCTCGATGATCCGGCGCTTGCCGCGCGCTTCGAACCAGTCGACGGTGGCGCGCAGCAGGCGGCGCGTCTCCGGGTCGAAGTGCGCCGGGTCGTAGGTGTGCGGGTTGAAGAGCAGCGGGTCGGCCATGACGTCTGCCTTTCCGGATCGGGATGAGGGTGGTGGTGAAGCTGGACGTGGGTGCGGTGCACGGACTCGGCGCCGGGGCGCGGTGACGTCGGTGCGGGACCTGGTTCCAGAGCCTGGCCTCGGGGCCGGGCGCCGGCCGGCCCCTGGGGACGTCCGGCACCTCGGGGCGAAGCCTGGGTCCGGCGCCCGGCCGCAGGCTCGGGGCGGGGTCCGGGCGCGGGGCCGGGATCAGGGTCCGGATCGTGCTCGGGCTCAGTGCTCGGGTTCTTTGCCCGGGCCGAACCGGGCGAGGGTGGCGAGGACGTCGTCGAGCCAGTCGATCATCATCCGCTCGTACGCGATGCCGCCTCGCAGCACGACGTGCTGGAGCTCACGTTCGGCGTCGGGAGGACCGTCGTCCACGGCCGGCGGCGCTCCGAAGTCGCGCGCCTCGCCCGCGAGGTAGTGGGCGAGGCGGCTCTGGTGCGCCTGCCGGTGCCGTTCGACCTCGCTGATGAGGGAGGCGGGGTCGTCGAAGGCGGCGCCCCGGATCTTCACGGCGAGATCGTGCCGTACGCTCTCGGGCTCGATCGGCGCCGCAAGCCACTCGGACAGCGCCTCCCGACCGGCGGCGGCGACGGAGTACTCCTTCTTGTCCGGCCGCCCGTACTGGGACACGTCGCGGACGTCGACCCAGCCCTCGGCCTCCATGCGTTTGAGCACGCGGTAGATCTGCTGGTGGGTGGCGGTCCAGAAGTATCCGATGGACCGCTCGAAGCGCCGGGCCAGCTCGTATCCGGATCCGGGCTTCTCGAGCAGGGACACGAGGATCGCGTGGTCGAGCGCCATGCCCCCGATCTTGCTATGCACCTTGTTGCATAGCAAGCCCGTCCGGATGAGACGCGACTCACCCTGGCCCGCAAGCCGGGTGGTCACGGCGCACCCGCCGGCGGGATCAGCGCTTGCCGAAAGGCCAGGACTCGATGTCCCGGTAGCGGATCGGTCCCGGGCCGCGCCCGAAGTTGCTGCCCACCAGATGGAGTCGTTCCGTCGGCCAGCCGCAGCCGGAGAATCCCGCCAGGTCCGCGGCGAGCCGCGTCACGGACGACGCGTCGCCGCGCCGGGCACGGGCCAGGGTCAGGTGCGGGCGCAGCGGCCGGTCCACGTACGGGATGCCGCAGTCCTTCACCACGGCCCGTACGTCGGTGGTGAGCAGGTGCAGTCCTTCCAGGTCGCCCTCGACGCCGCTCCACAGCACCCGCTCGTCGAAGTGACCGGCACCGCGCAGCTCCAGCTCCAGCGGGCGGCGGGCCGCGGCGAGGTCCGCCAGCGCGGCCCGCAGCGGCGGCACCGCCGTGACCGGCAGCTCGCCGAGGAACGCCAGGGTGATGTGCCAGTCCTCGATGCGGTTCCAGCGCAGGACCGGGTACGTGTCGAGGGCGGGGCGCAGCTGTCGCGCCAGTTCGTCCTTCGCGTGGTCGGGCGGGGCGAGGGCGATGAAGACACGGATGGTCGCGCTGGTGGCCGTGCCGATGGACTGATCATTCACGCAGCACTTCGTACCCCATCCGGACCCCTCGGGTCATGTTCGAGTGGGAGTCGGAGTGGGAGTGGGAGCGCGTGCTCGCCTCACTTCACGGGACCGCGCTCCACCCAGGGGACTCGGGGCCTGAGGGCCTCGGCGACGGTGACCCGGGACAGCCGCACGCCGCTGCCGTCACCGGGCTCCTCCTCGCGGTACTCGACCGTCCTGTCGACGGTGACGAGCGTGACGGTGGGGGCGTCGCCGGCCTTGTCACGGTCGGTCGCGTCCTCGGGGACGCGGAATTTCTCCATGGCCGCGCTTCTCCATGGCCGCACTTCTCCGCGCCCGCCCCTCGTGCGTGCCCGCCCCCGCCCGCGCCGCCCCCGTCCGCGCCCCTCGTCCGTGCCTGCCCCCGTCCGCGCCCGCCCTGCCCCGCTCCATGACGGCGGGCTGGGCTGTCCGCGTTCCTCTCGGGCGGATCAGCTGGACGGGACCTCGTCGACGAAGGTCGTGCCGGCTCCGCGGTAGGCGGCGATCTTCGCTGCCACCTGGGCCGGCGTGAGGACCTGGTCCTTGATGTGCAGGACGTAGTCGACCTGCTGGTCGTACGCGCGGGGCGTGGTCGAGGTCTGGCCGTCGAGGTCGATCAGCCACTGGTTGAAGTTGATCGACATCGGCCGCTCCGGCAGGTACGCGGCGTCGTGGGTGCCGAAGAGCCGGCCGTCGACGTAGTACGTGATCGCGTGGTCGTCGATGGTCACGACCAGGTCGTGCCAGCCGGCGAAGCTCTGCCGGCTCTCGCTGTGCTGGTTGACCGCCTGCCAGGGGTCGGGGGCGTAGGTCTCCCACGAGGTCGTGTAGAGGATGTTGGCCGGCTCGCCCCAGCCTCCGTTGGGCAGGTACTCGAAGTCGTACTCGGCGTAGTCGTCCGCCATCGGGGCCTTGAGGTCGTTGATGGTGAAGAAGGTCTGCACGAGACGGTCACCGTCGGGGCCGGACTTGGGGGCGTCGGCGAACTTGACGCGGGCGGCGTAGGTGCCGTTCCTGAACTTCATGGCCTTGGTGAGGACCTCGGTGTGCCGGGTGGACTCGCCGGTGCCGGCGGTGGAGGTCTCCAGGTTCATCACCGTGTTCCCGGACTGGCTGACGAAGGTGACCTTGGACGGGTCCCACGTCGCTCCGGGCACGCCAGGGCCGCCGGAGTTCGAGCGGACGCTCCAGCCGTGGGCCGATACGGCCGGGTCGGTGTGCGAGGTGTAGCTGAAGTCGTCGAAGAGGGCCTGGCCGCCGCCGGGCGGGTCCGTCGGGTCCGTCGGGTCGGTGGGATCCGTCGGGTCGTTGCCCTCGGGAGCGGTGCCCCACACGGTGGCGCCGGCTACCTGGGCGGTGACCTTGGACCAGTCGGCGTACGTGGTCTGGGTGGCGCCGAAGGAGTAGTCGTCGCTCTGCTTCAGCGTCTGCCAGTTCGACTGGTGGAAGCGCAGCTGCATGTCGCCGGTGTCGGTGCCCGGCGCCAGCGATCCCGCGCCCGGCGTGAAGCCGACCTCCAGGTAGCGGTCGGCCGTGGCGGTGGGGCTGGCGAGCGTCCCGAAGGTGCCGGTGATCGCCGCACAGCCGCGGACGGCCCAGGAGCAGGCGAAGCGGTAGGTGGCGGTGGGGGAGTCGGCCTTGAAGTAGTAGCGGACCTTGACCTGGCTGAGCTGGATCGTGGAGGAGCCGGTGTTCCGCACCTTGAACCACGGCTCGCTCTGGTCCGCGGTGGCTCCGGAGGCGCTGGTGCGGTACTGCACGGCCACCCCGTCCGCGCTCGCGGAGGCGGTCGTGACGGGCAGGGTGGCCAGGGCGGTGCTGCCCATGAGCGCGGCCAGGGCGAGGACCGCACGGGATCGGCGGCGGGTGGGGCGAGTGCTCATCCTTGTTCCTTTCGGTGACTCCCACGCTGTGCGGGAGAACAGGGGCGGGGCGGGAAGGCGCTGCGCTGGGGCACGGCCGGCGCGGCCCCGGGATCGGGCGTGCCGGCGGATCGGGGCGGTCGAAGCGGTCCGCGTGGGCCGGGGCACCAGGAAGAGTTCGGGGCGCGGCATGTCCACGGGATGTGTCTCAGGCGGTCCGGCGGGGCGGGGGTGGCGGCGGTCATGGTGGCTCCCCGGTCGGTACCGAAGGAGGACGGGAAGGAGGACAGGAAGGAGGAGAGCCACGCCGGCAGGGTGATCTTCACCGTTCACCTCTGGGGAGCCTGGAGACAGGGAGGGAGGGAGCGCACGACAACCCTCGCTTGACCAGTGGGTCGCAGAGGGCTTACCAGTTGGTGCGGGACGAAGGTGGCATGGACCACTGACGACGTCAACCCTCCCGGAATGCAGGGGACTTGGCTGATGGATGCGCCCCGTTGTCTGGATTGCCGCGAGCTCCGCTGCGTAGACTGACCTGACCAGCAGACCAGTCACGATGACCAGTGACTGGCCCCAGACGAACGAGGGCTCCATTGGAGACAGACACCGCAGCCTCCGGGGCGATGCTCAAGCGCGAACGCGTCCGAGAGGCGATCCTCGAACTCATCGAGGCGCGGCGCCCCGGCGACGCCATTCCTTCCGAGCGCGTCCTGTGCGCGGAACTCGGGGTCTCCCGCCCGACCCTGCGCGCCGCGGTCGACGGACTCGTCGTCGCGGGACTGCTGGTCCGCGAGCACGGCCGCGGCATGTTCGTGGCCGAGGAGAAGATCACCCAGGAACTGGTCTCGGACCGCAACGCCTTCAGCCTGCCGCGGGCCGGCGGCGTGTGGACCAGCAGACTGCTGGAGCTTCGCACGCTGCCCGCGGGCGCGCGCGTGGGGCGCCGGCTGCGGATCTCGCCGGCGGCGGAGATCCGCTACGTCGCCCGCCTCCGGCTGGTCGACGGCGCTCCCATGGCCATCGAGCACCTGCACGTCAGGGCGGACCTCGTGCCCGGCCTGACCAGTGAGGAACTGGAGCAGGGCGACCTGTACGAGCACCTGCGCGACCGGCACGGCATCCAGGTCAGCGAAGCGGTGCAGTCCATCGAGCCCACCGTGGTCACCCGCGCCGAGGCGGACCTGCTCGACGTCCCGGAGTTCTCCCCGGCGCTGCTCTTCGAACGACTCACCACGGACGTCCACGGCCGGCCCGTGGAGTACGTCCACTCCCTCTACCGCGGCGACCGCTACCGCATCGTCTCCCGCCTCGCCCTCGGCCCCACTGCGGAATCCCCGGGCGCCGCCGAAGGGCACCATCCGGGGATTCCTCCCGGCGACTTCACCGGTGGTGACCCGGTCACGTTCTCCACCCGAGGAGTCGTCCAGCACGGCCTGTGAAGCACGCGCACGTGCCGGGCGGGCCGGTACCGGATCCCCGCCGCGCCCGGCTCCTCCCGGCCAGGGAGGAGGGCCCGCCGCGGCGCCGTGGGAGCCGGCACGCGTGTCGCTCGTCAGTTGTCGCCGGGCTCGTAGTTGGTCAGGACGCAACCGGCGACGGAGGCCTTCTCCACGCGGTAGCCCGCCGGGGCGGAGAAGCCCGGCTCGCAGTTCAGGTAGAGGAACTGGAGCTGGTAGAGGCCGTGGCGGACGGACCGGTCGTTCGTCTCCACCGCGATGTTCCGGCCCACGAGAAGCTTGCTCGCCGTGGCCCGGACGCGGCCGTCGTCCTTGAGGTCCTCCTGCTGGGCGGCCCTGGCTCGGGTCTGGAGCATCGTCATGTCGGAGACCGTGTCGAGCCAGTTCAGGTCGTGGGCGCGCTGGGAGCCGCCCAGGTCGCCGCAGATCGCCCGTTCCTCGACGCCCCACGTGCGGTGGTCGCCGGTGACGACCGGCTGGTAGTCGATCGACTCGACCGCGAGCGAGGCCGGGTCGGTCGCGTACTGCGTGCAGTCGACATAGGTCGGGTGCAGCATGGCCTTCAGTTCGGCCAGACTGTCCGCGTGCGGCAGACCGAGGCTTCCTTCGGCCGGCTGGCCGGGCTTCTCGGACGTGGAGTCGCCCGCGGCCGGATCCTGCGGGGTCTCGAAGTTCGGGCTGCCGTCGCCGTCCTCGCTCGCGACGAAGTCGCTCAGTACACAGCCCTCGACCAGCGCCTTCTCCCGCTTGTAGCCCTCGGGTACCGTCGCCGTCGGATTGCAGGTGAGGATGCGCAGGTCGGAGCGGGACAGCTTGAGCGCGGTCTTGGTCTCCGTCGGCGTTACGGCGAAGTTCTTGCCGACGAAGACCCGGCTGAAGAGACCGTACGTGGCGTTGCCGGCAGCGATCTTCGCCATCACGCGCTTCTTGTAGCCCTCCTGGAACGCCTTCATGTCGGCAGTCATGTAGAAGACGATCTCGCCGCGCTCGACGCGGTCGCTGCACACGCCCCGTTCGGTCACCGACCACTTGCCGACGGTCGTGAGATCGACAAGCGGCAGCCGGTGGTCGTTCTGGTCGGTGCCCATGTCCTCGCACGAGGCGTATCGCCGGACGTAGTTCTGCGCCTGCTCCAGTGAGGCGGCGTCAGCGCCCTTGTCCGCCACGGCTGTCGGCGAGCCCGCTGCGGGCGTCCCGTCCGGGGCGCTGTCCTCGCAGGCGGTGAGCGCGGAGAGGGCGGTGAGCGCGGTGAGGGCGGCGAGGGTGGTGCGTATGCGCTTGAGGTGCATCAGTTGCTTTCGTCGAGACCGTGCCGGTACCTGATGATCATGGCGTGCACATGCTAAGGGCTGTCCCTTGCCCGGATCCTCATCCTCCGGCGGCGTCCGCTCGCGTGTCGCCGTCGGCGGCACCCCGACATCGCTGGCAACACGCCGCCCCCTGAGGGCAGTTGCCTGCGGCGCGCGTGACAGTCAGGGCGGAGGGTGGCCGGGGTCGGCCATCCTCTCACGCGGTGTCTCGATGTCGGGGAGCCGCATCGGCGCCGATGTCAGTGCCCGTTCATACGATCACCGCATGTCTGATGCCTTCACCGTTCTGTGGACCCACGACACGTGCCGAGCCCTGCGCAAGTCCGGCCGGGTCGGGGAGCGGCCGCCGGTCGCCTACTCCGGGATCCACCAGTCCCTGCCCGCCTGGTCGGGCGCTCGCGCCGGCGACGCGGTGTACGCGCTGCACGTCAACCGGTGCGAGGTGTTCGTGGTGTCCCGCATGCGCGTGATCGACACGGAACGCGGTGACTGCTGCGGCGCTACCCCGGAGACGTGGGGCGACCCGTCGTTTCCGGGGCACGACGACTGGTCGATGCTCGGCGCCGGCGGCTGCGGAGCCACCGCGGTCCACGTGGACGCGACACCCGTCCGCTTCGACGTACCGGTACCCGGCGAACTGCTGCCGACGCTCACCTGGCGCAACGCCCGGGGCAGGACCCGCAACCTGAAGTACGTCGTGGACGGCCGCCTGGAGCGCTCGGTCAGCCTCCAGGGCTTCTACCGGCTCGCCCCCGAGTCGGCCGACGCCTTGTCCCTCCTCGTCGACAACACCCCGTAAGCACCTGCAGCCGCTCCCTCACCCGCACTCGGCCCACGTGCCGACGTGCCAGTGGGCCAGAGAGAAACCCGTACCGCTGCGGGCAGCGTGGCATCTAGCCTGTGGCGCGTGCACCAGCTACGAAGGCGCGACCGGCGCCCGGCCCGCCGAGTGCCGCCGGAGCCGGCACGGCGCCCGGCGTTCCGGCTCTCGGCCGGGGGCGCTGACCTGGTCCTGGTCGGCTACTTCTCCGCGAAGCAGAAGGACTTCGACACGCTCATGGCGGCGGCAGCCACCGAACTTGCGGCGCACGGGGCTCGGGTCCTGGCGCAGATCGTGCAACGGCGGGGCGTCTCGGACGGCGGGGCCCGGAAGATGGGCCTGCCCTACTCCTCGCGGACTCTGCTGACCTACGGGAAGGTCCGCGAGGTGGCTCAGGTGTGCGACCGGACCGACGCTGACGCCGTGGTCTTCGTCGCTCCTTTGACCGAGCGTCAGCAGCGCACGCTGACGGACATCCTCGGCCGCCCCGCCGTGAGCCTCACCGAGGTCCTCGCTGCCGGCTGACGGCACACGCGGAACCGCAGGCTTGTTGGCTTGAGGGCACCTTCGCCTCGTCGGAGGTCCGACGCCGGCCGAACGGCTCGAAGGCCGGGCACCATCGTCTCCCACGACATGCGCGAACTACCGGACCTGCTCACCGGGCGGTGACGGTCGACCGGAGCACCTGGCACCATCGGCCGATGGACCTTTCGAAGGAACTGGCAGGCTGGACAGACTCCGATGGCGCCGCGTACCGCGTGGGAAGGGCGCTCGGGATCTTCGCCGAGCACGAAGGATTCACGTCTCTGAAGTGGGTCTTCTGGAGTGACAACCCGGTTGGCCGGGCCCTGCACGAGACCCTGCTGCAGCTCGTGGCCGCCGGCGTTCTGGAGCAGGACGAGGACGAGGACCGGTTCAGGTGGGCCGGTGACGTGACGGGAGTCCTGGAGGCGGCCCGCTGGGGACCGTCCGGCGGGTCGGATCCGAACCTTGCCTAGCGGACGTCGTCGACGGCGGGCGGGGCCGGATCCGGATGCCGGCCTCTCGCCTGGTCACGCACCGCCCGGGGCCTGCCCTGCGGATCGGCATCGGGGAGATCGTAGAGAGCGCACCTTTCCTGCCACCGGGCGAAGCCGCTGGTGATGTCATCGAGCGAGTGGCACCACTCGCCCTCACCCGATGTTCCGTGCCAGACGACATGCGGACGGCCTGGATCCCGGCAGAGGTCGAAACCGTGCAGGTACTGCAGGGCCGTCTCGACCAAGGGGTCCTCGAAGCGATCGAACGCCCCCTCGCCCTCCGCCCAGGGAGCCGCCCACACATGCACCGCCTCACGGCTCACCTCACCCGCGACCAGCGCCCGCCACCTGGCGGCTACTTCCGCTCGGCGGGGCGGAGGGAGCGCCGCGTTCACATCGCTCATGCACCCACCCTTCCACTGGGGCAGGCCAGGAGGCCACATCACCCCGCCCCGCGACCCTTGAGGCAGTCACCGCGGCGCCCGCCTTCGTCGCCAACAGCCGGCTCCAGCTGCTGGCCGTCGAACGGCTCACCCGCGCCTTCTGGACCCATCTGTACGACAGCCACGTCCAGCGGCCGAACATCGCCCGCTTCCACTTCCTCGCCCCCGCGTCCCACCGCCTCTACCCCGACCGGGACGTCATCGCACGGAGTCGACCGGCCAGGAAAATGTGTCGAACGCGGAGTCGAGCTTTGAGAGGGTCCCGAGTGACCCGGAACCGCTGCGAAAGGAAGACCGTGCCGCGTGCTGTCACCTTGATTCGTTCTGCCTCCCTGTCCGATGTCGCGGAGTACGCCTACGCGGCCACGGCCCCGGCCGAGGCGCGGCTCATCTTCCTGGCCGGAGCATGTCCTCTGAACGAGGATGGCTCCACTGCGGCGATCGGGGACGTCGCGGGGCAGGCGGCCAGGGCCGTGGAGAACATGCGGACCGCTCTGACGGACGCGGGCGCGTCACTGTGCGACGTCATCAGCACCCGTGTTCTCGTTGCCTCTCACCGGCGGGAGGACCTGGTGACGGCATGGCAGGTCGTCCGGGACGCGTTCGGTGACCACGACGTGCCCAGCACGTTGATGGGTGTCACCGTGCTCGGCTATGACGGCCAGCTCGTGGAGATCGAAGCCGTCGCCGCCGTGCTCGATTCCTGAGCCGACGCGCCGTCCCTGCCCAGCGACCGACCGTCCCGCCTGGGTGTCGGCTCCGGTCGCGGTCGGAGCCGAACGAGGAGGGCGGCAGCGGTGCCGGTGCCGCACTTGTCGGCGACGGCCTCAGGCCGCGTCGGGAGTCTGGTGGCTCATGCGTTCCTGCATGTGGCCGAAGAACTCCTCAGGCGGGGTCATTCCCGCGGTGACCCTGACGAACTCGTCGGACGCCGAAGGGCTCTGGGACACGGCGAAGAGCAGTTGCTGCATCTCAGGGGGCGGCGGTTCCATGGTGGCGAAATCGGCCGTGAACTCGTACATGCTCGTCACCTGGGCGTCCCTCGTCTGCTGGGTCGCGCCCATCGCTTCGTCGAAGGGCCGCCGGCCGGCGAGTACGTCGTCGAGTGCGCGGGTGCACCGCTCCGCGTCGCGGAAGGCGTCCTGGATGCCCTGGGCGGTGATGGGGTCCTTCAGGTATCCGGCGTCACCGACCAGGATCCAGCCCGGGCCGTAGGGTTTGCGGAAGTAGTTGGGGATGGCCATGCCGACGAACCGCTCCACCTGGCTGGCCTGCGCGATCCGCTCGGCGAAGTCCGGCGCACGGGCCAACGTGGCGTGGTAATTGCCTTCGACGTCACCGCGCTTGGCCTCGAAGTCACGCATCGGCCAGCCGCAGATGACCAACGTCTGGTCCTCGTTGGTGGGCCACGCGGCGAAGGCGCAGTCGCCTCGGTCGTACGCCTCGAACCTTCCGTGCAGGGGCAGTCCGGCCCAGTACGCGTAGTAGTAGGCGTTGATCTTCGGCTTCTCCGCGTATTCGGCCGCACCGGTCGCCTTGGCCACGGACGAGTGAACCCCATCCGCACCCACGGTGACCCGGGCATGGTCCACGACGGTGCTGCCGTCCCTGCCGTGCCCCTTGATCCCGGTCACCGCAGGGCCGTCGAACAGGACCTCCTCGACGGTGAACCCCTCGCGCACCTCGGCACCGGCCTCCGCGGCGGCGTCGACGAGGATCTTGTCGAGGACCGTGCGGCGCGGCGCGTACGAAACGTCGAAACCCTCTCCGGCCGGGGACCCGACGATGGTGAACGGCCCGAGGTCGAACAGATACGTGTCGATGGGAGGACACCCGGTCGCCGCGACCCGCTCCAGCAGTCCCCACCGGTCCAGCGCGGCCAGCCCGGGCGGATGGATGAGATGCGTGGAGATCGTGTCGCTGGGGAACGTCGCCCGGTCGACCAGGAGGACTCGGTGACCGAGGCGCGCCAGGAGCATCGCTGTCGGTGCGCCTGCGCAGCGTGCGCCGACGACGATCACGTCGTGGTCGTGGGTTCCGCCGCCGGATGAGCCGGCCGTGCCGCTCATTGCCCTCACCTGCCGATCGGACGCCTCGCGAGAGGGCGGCAGGCCGGACGGACCGGAGGTGCCGACCTTCGCCGCTGCGCGGTGCACGTCCCCTTCCACGCTAGAACACCTTCCGAGCGCGGTCTCGCCGGGCAGCGGGCTTGGCGGATTCCGAACGAAACGACGCGCCGCCGGCGCCCGAGGCTGATGCCCCCACCACCCGACGGCGGGCGGCTCCGCTCAGGTGGGTCGCCCGTCGCGTCCCGGGCGGCGTCGCCGTGGGAGTCACCGTCCTCGTCAGGGACGTGCGGCGAGGTGACCACGTAGGAGTCAGCGGCGGAGCCGGGGGAGTCGGGGGGAGCCAGGGTCGCCGGGGGCTCTACGGTCCGACGCAGGCCGGCTCACACGGCTGACCCCCAACGGCCGTCCCGACGATCTTCTTCCGGGCGGACGCAACCGGCACCCCGCCGGAGCGCGTGTCGGCAGTCGAAGAAGTTCACGAGACTTCGGACTTCGCCCGTCGCGGCCGCGCGGAATCGAACCGTTCGGCCCGGGAGATCAGGAGCCGTTCCGTGTCGGACGTCCAGGCGTGGACGGACGTGGCCAACCTCGCCGAGCAGCGGGCCCTCGAGAAGGGACGATTCGTCAGAGAAGGCGTCCTGTGCTCGGCTGTGTGGCGCGGCCGGCAGTGGAACGACTTGTGGCGCGGCCGGCAGTGGAACGACTCCGTGATCTACTCCATGCTCCGTGCGGAGTGGCCGCGTGATGCCGAGAGTCGAGAGCGGAACACCGAACGTCCGACGGGCCCTGCGCCACCCCTGAGGACGCAAGCGCAGGCACCGGCGACGGCGGAACGGCCGATGCGGGCCGACAGGCCCCGCCGTGAAGCACCCGTGCACCGAGCCGCGGTGGCCCGCCCGACAAGAACCTTGCCCGACGACGAGGGGAAACGACGACAGCGTGAACCAGGACCGAGTGCTCGAAGGCTTCCGCGTGGAAGCAGGGGCCCTGACCCGGGCCATGTCGGGACTGTCCCCGGCCGAGTGGAACCTTCCGACACGCTGTTCTCCCTGGAGCGTGCTCGACCTGCTCGGGCACGTATGCGTCGTGATCGGCTGGCTACCGGACATGCTGAACGCGCCGGCCCCCGATGAGCCGGAGATCTCGGCAGCGGAGTACTACCGCCCGGACGACCGCTTCTCGCCCCGGACGAACGAAAGCCGGATCACCCTGGCCAAGGACCGTGCGGCACAGGCCGCCGACGGAGCCGCCTTCGCCGAGGACTTCGCCACGACCTGGCAGCGGGTCGACCGGCTGTGCCAGGCCCAGCAGGCCGACCGGACCGTACGAACCCGTCATGGCGACGCCATGCTCCTGTCGGAGTTCCTCCTCACCCGGGTGGTAGAAGTCGCCGTCCACGGTCTCGACCTGGCCGACGCACTCGGACGCGAGCCCTGGCTGACCTCGTCCGCCGCTGACGCCGTGACGGAACTGCTCCTCGGCACGGAACACGGCACGGCCACCGACCAGCTGGGATGGAACCGGACGCGCTTCCTGCGCAAGGCCACCGGCCGGGAACCGCTGAACGCGGAGGAGGCCGCCCAGGTCGAGCAGCTCGGCATCCGCTGGCTCGCCCTGGGCTGACCTCGGCGCCCACGCGAGCAAGCCGTAGCCGTCCTCCGGCAGCGCAGACCCCAGCCGCCCGCAGCGTCCCCGGCTCCCTGACAGGGCACACCGCCGTTCTGAACCACCCCGCGACGTCCGTCACGCGTCCTTCTCGTCATCTCGGCCATCCGGCCCACGGCCGGCACGGCTGGCTGTGCCAGATTGGAACGTGTGTTCTTGCGGTCGCGTGCGACGTCTGCGCCGGACAGCCGACCTCGATCCCCGGTCCGGCGGCCACGGACTGCCCGACGTGAGGTGCTGCCCAGACGCGCTGCCCAGACGCGCTGCCCAGACATGCTGCCCGGGCACCCCAGCGGTCCCAAGTCTCGACCAGCGCGATCGGGCGGGTGGTCGGCGTATGGTCCTGATATGCGCGCTGCGGCACCCGGCCCAGGCGAGCAGCCCGGCGAGAGGGGACTGCTCGAAACCGCGCTGGCCGACACCGTGCGGCACACCGGCGCCTCCGCGGGAGTCATCTACCTCCTCGACGAGGCCACGCAGACGCTCCGACTGGCGGTGCTGTGCGGGCTGCCGGAGGAGGTGGCCTGGCCCTGGCACCGGATCCCGCTCGCGAGCACCGTTCCGGTCAGCGAGGCCGTACGGGAGAACCGCCTGGTGTGGGTCGGTTCCCAGGAGGACATGGCCCGCGCGTACCCGCGGGTCGCGGCGAGCCTGCCGTACCGCTTCGCCCTCGCGGCCATGCCGCTGCCCGGCCGCTCCCGCTGCTGGGGAGGCCTGGTCCTGCTGTGGCCGGCCGCCCACCCGGAGCAGGCCACCCGCCGTGAACGGGGCCACATCGCCGCCGAGGCACGGGGCATCGCACACGCCCTGGACCTGTCCCCGAACCCGCCGCAGGCGCCCGAGCAGCCCCACCGGGTGCCGCTCACCGCCGAGCCCCACCCGTACGCGGGCCCGGCACCGCAAGCGGCTGCGGACTACGTCGAGCGTCTGCCCGAGGGCACACTGGCCCTGGACCTGGAGGGCCGGATCACGTTCGTGAACGCCACGGCCGCCACCCTGCTCGGCCGGACCGCGGACCGGCTGCTCGGGACCCGGCCCTGGCAGTCCCTGCCGTGGCTGGACCAGCCCGCCGTCGAGGACCACTACCGCACCGCCGTCATCAGTCGCGAACCCGTCGAGTTCACCACCGCGGCCCCTTCGGACCGCCGGCTGCACTTCCAGCTCTACCCCGACGCCAGCGGCATCAGCGTCCGCATCACCCCCGTAAGCGCCCCCGACGGCCCCCGGCAGGCCTCCGCCGACGACCGGCCCGAGGCCGCCCGCGCGGCGCCCGCCGCGTCCGCGACCGCTCACAGCGGCCGCCTCTACCAGCTCCTGCATCTGGCGTCCGCCCTGACCGAGACCGTGAACGTCAGCGACGTCGTCGAGCTGGTCGCCGGGCAGGTCCTGCCCGCCTTCGGCGCGGACGGCCTGGTCCTCTCCGCGGCCGAGGCCGGCCGCCTGAAGATCACCGGCTGGCACGGATACGACCGGCAGACCATCGAACGCCTCGACGGCCTGCCCCTGGGCACCGACATCACCCCCGCCGGACACGTGCTGTCCACGGGTGTCCCGTCGTTCTTCGCCGACATCGAGGAGATCGCCCGGGAGTTCCCCCACGCCCCCCTGATCAGCGGCAAACGCGCCTGGGCCTTCCTGCCGCTGCTCATCTCCGGTCGCCCCGTTGGCTGCTGCATCCTCTCCTACGACCGACCGCACACGTTCACCGCCGACGAACGAGCGGTCCTCACCTCCCTCGCCGGCCTGATCGCCCAGGCACTGGACCGGGCCCGGCTCTACGACGCCGTTCACGACATCGCCCTGGGCCTCCAGGAAGCGCTCCTGCCGCACAGCCTCCCCACCGTGCCCGGCCTCACGATGGCCGCCCGCTACCTGCCCGCCGGCCGCGGCATGGACATCGGAGGCGACTTCTACGACGTCATCCGCCTCGACGACACCACAGTCGCCGCCGTCATCGGCGACGTCCAAGGCCACAACGTGGCCGCCGCCGCCCTGATGGGCCAGGTGCGCACCGCCATCCGCGCCCACGTCGGCGCCCCACCGGACCAGGCCCTGGCCCACACCAACAGCGTCCTGATGGACCTGGGCACCGACCTGCTCGTCTCCTGCCTGTACGCCCGGATCGACCTCGCCCACGGGCGGGCCACCCTGGCCAGCGCCGGCCATCCACCGCCCCTCCTGCACCGGCCGGGGGAGCCGGGCCTGGTCGTCGGGCTCGACCCCGCCCCGCTGCTGGGCATCGACACGGGAACGGACCCTCCCGTCACCGACATCGCCCTCCCGCCGGGAAGCACCCTCGCGCTCTACACCGACGGACTCGTCGAAGTGCCCGGAACCGACCCCGACCGGACCGCCGCCGATCTCGCCGAGCACCTCGCCCACCGCCGCGACGAGGACGTCGACCGCCTCATCGACCACCTCATCCGCCGCGCCTGGCCCACCGGCCCGCACTCGGACGACACCGCCCTGCTCCTGCTGCGCACCACCGGACACGGGAGCCCGGCGAGCCTGCGCACGCCGCCGCCGCACTTCCGGCACCACTAGCGGAGGGCGGAGACGGAGGGATGCCCACACGGTTCGCCGCGCGGCGGATGCGGCGGATGCGAGGGATGCGGCGGCTGCGGGAGCTGCGCCGCATGTGCCGTATGCGGCGGAAGTGCCGTCTGCGGCGGGCGTAGCGACCGACCACGCAGGCGCTGCGCGTACGCCCCACGGCGCGGGCGGGCGATCAAGGTGGAGGAGGACGTGCCGCCGGCGTGCGCGGCGAAGCGAGGTCGGTCTCAGGACCGGTCAGGATTCGAGAAGCCCCGGCGGCGGCACAGCCCCTAGCGTGATGGTCATGGCAACCACCACTTCCACCACAGCCGACACGTCCCTCGCGTCCGTCACCCTCGAGGTGGCCGACATCGAGGCCGCTCGCCGCTTCTACGGCGCCTTCGGCGTGGACGCATACATACGCCTGCGGGCCTCCGACGCGCGGTCCACCGGATTCCGCGGCTTCACCCTGGCCCTCACGGTGTCCGGTCCCGCCACCGTCGACGGCTTCGTCGGCGCCGCCGTGGACGCCGGCGCCACGGTGCTGAAGCCCGCCGCGAAGTCGCTGTGGGGCTACAGCGGCGTCGTCCAGGCCCCGGACGGGACGATCTGGAAGGTCGCCACCTCGGCGAAGAAGGACACCGGTCCCGCCACGCGCGAGATCGACGAGGTCGTCCTGCTGATCGGCGTCGAGGACGTGAAGGCCACCAAGCAGTTCTACGTCGGCCAGGGCGGCCTGACCGTGGCCAAGAGCGTCGGCGGCAAGTACGCCGAGTTCGCCCCCGGTCAGTCGAGCACCGTGAAGCTGGCCCTCTACAAGCGCCGCGCCCTGGCCAAGGACCTCGGCGTCCCCGCCGACGGCACCGGCTCTCACCGCATCGTCCTCGGCGGCTCCGCCGACGCCTTCACCGACCTGGACGGATTCGTCTGGGAGGCCGCCGAGTCGCTCGCGCCGACGCCGTCCTGACCGGCACGGCGTCACCTTCGCCGACCGGGACGGCTACGTCTGGAGTCCCGGCAACAGCGCCCAGGGAACCGACCAGCCACCCTTACCCCGAACAGCAGCGATCTCTTGCCCCACGGCGCGACACGGGCGTCCAGGGCAAGGCGATGGTCCCGGTGTGAGGGAAGCGGGAGCGGTGATCGGAGCCGGCGTGCAGGATCAGCAGTGAGCCGGCAGAACAACAGGAGGAAGAACATGAAGTTCCGGTCCCACGTCGAACCGCCCGAGCCCATGCGGGGCCTGGAAGTTCCGCCCGAGGTCGTAGCAGCGCTCGGCGGGGGCGCGCGGCCGCCCGTCACCATCACGGTCAACGGGCATTCCTGGAAGAGCCGGGTCGCCATTCTGCGAGGCCGCCACCTCCTCGGCCTCAGCAACGCCAACCGGCAGGCCGCGGGTGTCGCGATCGGCGAGGAGGTCGAGGTCGAGCTGGAGCTCGACACCGAGCCGCGCGTCGTCGTCGAGCCCCAGGACTTCGCCCGAGCCCTGGACGACGACCCGGCCGCCCGCGCCGCGTACGACAACCTTGCCCACAGCCGCAAGCGCGAGCACGTTCGCGCCATCGAGAGCGCGAAGAAGCCCGAGACGCGCCAACGGCGCATCGAGAAGGCCATCGCCACCCTGCGCGGCTGAAACACGAGAAGCGAGACTCCGCGCGGCCATGACATCTCCGTGCGGAGGCCTCACCCTGCCCGATTACTCCTGAAGGGACAAGCATGTCGAAGCGAATCATGACCGGTCTCTACTGGTTCCTGGCCTTTGAATTCGCGTTGGGCGCCGTGACCAAGTACTGGTCAGGCGACACGATATTCAGCTCGGCGTACTCCGTGAAGTTCGTCGAATGGGGTTACCCGTCCTGGATGCGCTTCGTGGTCGGTGCCCTGGAAGGTGCGGCCGCCGTCCTGCTGGTGATCCCCGACAAGCGAGCACGCTTCCTGGGTGCCACGACGCTGATGTTCGTGCTCACCGGTGCGGCCACCACCCACATCGTCAACCACGACCCGGCGGTGGAGAGCTGGGCCGCGCCGACCCACCTCCTCGTCATGGGCCTCCTCGCGCTGGCCAATTGGCCCGCCGACTGGCGAGACCTCCTGCGGGTTCCGACGGCGCAGACGGCCCGACCGCCACGCCCGTCCAGCGAAATGCCGAGGGTGCCGCACCTGAGCGGTAATCCCTGACCCGCCCCGCCCCGCGCCGCGGCGGCGCTCACGACCCGCTCCACTGCCCGAGTGCGAACGACGCCCTTTCCTGCCATTTCGTGCCGTCGTACGCGATGAGTTCCACCGACGAGACGTGAGACGTGAACGGGAGGCTGCCGGTGACGTCGGCCTCGATCTCCTCCAGGACGGGGCCTTCCTGACCTTGAGCGATGGTCAGATGCGGCACGATCCCGGTGAACCGGCCGCCATAGGGCGGAGCCTCAGGCCAGCGATCGGCGATGGCTTCCGTGAGCCGCCGCACCTGCGTGTCGGGCTCGGGGACGAGGTGCAGCACGTGCGGGAGTCGTCCACACCTCTCGAACCGCAGGTCGAAGCTCTGGTGGCTGCCCAGCAGGTCCGCGAGAGCGGAGTGGGCGGACGCGTCCATCCGGCTCTCGTCGAGGAACGGGAAGAGCACGGTGACATGGGCGGGAACCCCGGCCCGGGCCGAAGGGTCAAACCGTTCACGCCACCTGCCGACGGCTGGCTCCGCCTCTGGGACCCGGACGATGAGCCCCGTCTGGCCCGCCTGGAACGCACTGGTGCTGTCATCTGCCATGACACGGATGGTGCCACCTCACCCCAGACGGCGTGTTTCGCCCTGACCGATCACGCCGATCTGCAGCATGGCGACTCCCCCCAGCCCCTGACGGCTCGCGGGCTCACCAGCGTCGGGCACCAACACCTCGCGCGGAGAGTTGTCATACCGGGAAGGCACAATCGGCGCATGTCTGAAACCTTCGTCGACCTGGGAACTGTCAACGCGCCATCCGGTGTGCTGGTGCTCGGCATGGCCGGCTGGATCGACCAGTGGCGCGAACTGGGTGAGCCCCTCTCCGAGCGAGCAAGGGCGGCCGCGGCAGACGGAGGTGGCCACCTTCGCGACTGGTTGTGCGAGGCGGTTGCAGCCCCGGCAGCGGCCGACCGGCCCTTGAGAGTGCGGGCGAGCACCTCGCCGTCTCCGTTCGACGGGGAACCGGCGATCGCGACCTTGGAGATCAGTCTCGGTCTTCTCTGGTCCGAGACCACGGACCGATCGGAACCGGTCCGACTCGGGGACCTGCCCGTCGACCGGTGCGGCATGGTCGTCGGCGACGCCACGGGACTGGACTCGTGGACGGGAATGGACGACGAGCCGGCCGACGGGCTCGCCGATGTCTTCTACTGGGGCCTGCACGCGGACGAAGCGCATGCACAGTTCGGCGGTGAGCGGGTCGCGCAGTACGGCGTCGACGGACCCCACGGGTGGCTGGACCTCCCGCTGGCCGAGGCGTCCGCACGGGCGGCCCAACTCACCACCTGGTGCGACCGCCTCCATGGCAAGGGCCTGGTGGTCTCGGTCGACGAGCACACCGATTTCCACCGCTTCCGGCGGGCAGGCTGGCACCATCCGCTCCACGTCGGCGCGATCGAGGTCGGCGGCTGCCAGGTACTCGGAATCGAATGGGACCAGGGTGACCACTCGATCAGACACCGTGGCGAGCGGAGCGCCGGCCAGGTCTACCCGGTCACGCTCGAAGCCGACGAGGCGGGCGGGATGGTGATGCGATGGACCATCCCGCCCTACGAGATCGACGACGAAGACGAGTGACGAGCGAGTCCGACTCTGGGATCCGTCAGCGTCGTGATACCCATCCATCTCCGTACTCGCGCAATATGGCTCCGCCGTGGCCCCTAAGCTCCAACCGCCTTAACGGGACAGCAAAGACGGTGCATCCGTCGTTCGCCATGGGCACCACAGCTCGGAGTGTGCTTTCGGCGTCGCCTGTCAGCTGTGCTCCTCACCTCCGAACCGTGTCATCGGGGCTGGCCGTCGTGGTCGGCAGGCCGCTGGTCCATCCGGCCGCTGCACGACGCGCCGTTGCCGCCCCGGCCCGGCCGGGCGGGCCGGAACATCGTCGCGCTGGCGGAGCCAGGAGAGGTGGCCCCGGGCAGCCAGTCGCGTAGGGCAGGGGCATGCACGGCTGCGGCGCGATTGGCCTCGATCGCATGACAGAGGTTCTGAGAGGGCGGTTCGTGGGCCTTTGAGCGGTGCTGGTGAGACCCATTGTGGAATGTGAGGTTGATGCTCTGGCCTCGACGTCTCACAGACAGGAGCACATCGGCCTCGCTCACGTCGTGGTCGCTGCGTCGGCTTTCGGAATGGCCGGTGTTTCTGCCATGGCCGCTATCACCGTCCGTCACTATCGGAGGTGCGCCGAGCCCGCTCACTGGACAGGCCCGGCTAGACTCCACATTCTTGATGCAGCGAGTGTGCGGGGGCGACGTGGCAGGGGACAGTGACAGCTCTGGCAGAGCACGGCGTGTCGACTTCAGTGTCACGATGCTGTTCGGTGCGGTGTATGCCAGTGCGTTGTTCCTCGTGGTGGCCGGCTTCACCGGGGAACCGAGTGGGTGTGGCGGGCGATTTCATGCTGACTGCTCAGGCGAGACGTACTGGCGCCTCGGCGTCGGCTTCGCCCTCATCCTGCTAGTAGCACCTGCATTGCACAAAATTGTGCCGAATATTCCCATCGAGCAGGGTGTCGGCCGGACAGCGGCCGTCGCCGCTCTGGTGTTGGGTGCAATCGCTGGCATTGCCCTGGCCATGGCGGCTCTGGGCATGGGCTTGTAGCAGGCGGAGCGGTCTTTACGAGGGCACCTGTTGAGGTGCTGACCGCTTCCCGGTGCGGCTGGTGTGGGGCTGCTGCTCGCGGTGCTTGGCGGCTACTGCTTCCTGGCGAAGCGGCCGGCCTCGACCTCGGTGAGGATGTCGAGCTTGACGAGGCGTTTCAGTTTGGCCCGGGTGCCTTCGATGTTCTTCGGCAGCAGCTCGTGGTCCAGGGCCACGCAGAGATCACGGGCCCGTAGCGGTCCGGTCGCGTCGTTGAAGACGCCGAGGATGCGGGGGTAGTCCGGGTGCTCGGGCAGGTCCGGCAGGGCGGCCGGGAGCCGGTCGGCGAGGCTGGTGACGGTCTTCCGTGTGGGCGCAAGGTGTTCGAGGTGGGTCTGGGCCTCCCGCAGCCGGGCCTGCAGTTCGTCGAGCTGCGTACGGAGGTCTTCGGCCACGGCCCGGGCGGCGTCATCCTGGATGCCGAGCGCGTCGAGCAGGCGCTGGAGGTTCATGCGCTCACCGCCTGCGGATCGCGCCAGGCGGGGGTGTTCTTGCCGGTGAGGCGGGGGCCATGACGTGGGTCATGGCCCAGTGGACGCGGGATGCGGAGGAGGCCGGGTGGTGCTCGTAGTCGCGGACCAGACGCCGGTGCAGTATCAGGATCCCGTAGGTCTGCTCGACCCTCCACCGCTTCGGCTGCGGAACGAACCCAGGCTCCTGCGGGTTGCGTTCGACGGTCTCGACGTCGATGCCCAGGCCGGCTCCATGCGCGACGACCTGGTTCTTGAAGCCCTGGCCGACAAGGGCCTTCTCCACGGTTCCGCCGGTGTGGTCGGCGACCTGGTCCAGCAAGGCGATGCCCGCGGCGTTGTCGTGCGCGCTCGCGGCGAGGACGATGACCGCGATGACCAGGCCGAGCACGTCCACAGCCAGACCCCGCTTGCGGCCCGGGACCCGTTTCGCCGCGTCCCGGCCGGTCGTAGAGGCGGGGACCCCGGCGGCCGCGTGGACACTCTGGGTGTCCAGGACCACCAGGGTCGGCTCCTCTCATCGGCGGGCCCGTTCACGGACCTGGCAGCGCAGGAGCTCGTGGATGACCTGGTCGGTCCCGTCGTCCCGCCAGGCGGCGAAGTAGTAGTACGTCGCGCTCTTCGGCGGCAGGTCGTGCGGGAGGTAGGCCCACTGGCAGCCGGTCCGGCCCTGGTAGAGGATCGCGTTCACGTTCTGCCGCATCGCGTAGGCGCCCTGATGGCCGCTGACCGAGCGGTGCCGGTCCTTCCACGCCGTGATCACCGGCTCGATCAACGCCCACTGCCCGTCCGATAAGTCACTCGGGTACGGCTTGCGTTCAGTCACCTCATCACATCAACAGATCGGTGACCGGGAATCGGCGGATTCAGCCCACACCCACACCATCAGGCGACGCCATAACTAACCGAATACTCACGAACCGCCCTCTGAGGAATCCCCACACGGTCCAAAGCGGCCTGGACAGCAAGGTTTTGCTCCAAGGCCTCCTCGAGAAATCAGGTACCAGAGTTGTCGACGAACCCCACGATATCGAGGTATTCGATCTTGGGCGGGACGCCATAGACTTCCGTCACCATGTCGACGAGCTCCGCCGTGAAGAAGGAGCGGGTCTTCTGCTCGTCGTCCCACACGTAGAAGTTCCGCGCCCGAACGCCGTCTTCGTCGAGCATGAAGCTCTTGAAGCGAAGGCCGGCCATGCCTTCGAACGGTCCGCGGAGCTCGTCAACGATCTTTGCGAGAGCTGAAGGATCGAACTTTTCGGTCTGTGTGAAAGTCACGAGCACGCCGATCATCGGGCCTCCTGTCGATTGAACGAGCAACCGTCGATTGAGTGACGCTAGCGGCGGATGCTAGTGCACGCGGCCGGAAATTCCGGTCATTCGATCGCGAGTCGGCGGTGCGCCTCTCGGTTGACGTTGCGGACCAGGGGCGCCTCAAGATTTGTATGCGTGACCAGAATGAAGAGGAGGCGTTCGTTAATCGCTTCGCGCGTTCGCGTGACGCCGGCGTGCTCGAGGCCCTGCCGGAGGAAGCCTCCTGGTAATGGCCCGTCAGCAGGGCTAGGAGGAGCGCGCGTTCGGTACCGGTCATGCCGACGGCTCCGCGATGTCCGGGCGAGCGGTTCGTGACGGCCCGGCGCGGCAGTCGCGGCCTGGCTGTCCGAGCCGACGCAGTCGCCACCTGCCTGCCCGGCGGTCCTCGCCTCGCCCCAATCCTCTCTGGGGCCCGGCGACAGAGGTGAGGTGTCTGGCCGTGCAGTCGTCACGATGATGGTGCAAATCCGCCGAGAATGGATCGAGTTCGCGGTGATCGAGAACAAGACAGTCATCGTGAGGACGTGGGGCTGGCGGAATGCGGCAATCGATCAAGAACCTGTCCTGCGCGGCACAAGTTGTGGACCAGGGCGGACAACTTCGGGCGGCGAGCGGTCGTGACACACCTGCAGAGGCATCACCCGAACGTCCAGTGTTACTGTCCGTATTGGATCTAGTGCTTTCAGTGACGAACTCTTTAGGGTCAAAGGGACATCAAACCCCCCACCTATGGAGGATCCGTGGCACGCATGCGTAACCGTCTGGCCTTGCTCGGCTCGGCCGCAGCTCTCGCTGCCGGCGCCGTCGTACCCGCGCAGTTCGCCGGGGCACAACCCGTCGCGGCGGCCGAGGAGTACCAGTGGGTCGCGCTGGGCGACTCCTACACCGCCGGGGTCATCCGGGCCGCGGGCGACATCTTCGAAGTTCCGCGCGACGGCTGCGAGCGCACCGACCGGTCCTACCCTCAGGTCATCGACCGTGACCTCGGCGGTCTCCTCGACCTGACCAACGTCAGCTGCGGCGCCGCCACCATCGAGAACGTCACCGACCAGGTCCAGAGTCCGATCGGCCGTCACATGCCGCCCATCTCCGAGGACCCGGACTACCCGTTCCCTCCGGTGCCCCCTCAGTCTGAGGCGGTGGGCCCCGACACCGACGTCATCACCGTCGGCGTGGGCGGAAACACCCTCGGCTTCGCCGACCTCCTCATGAAGTGCACACAGTTGGGCGCCGAAAGCGACGGCGCGGGCACCCCGTGCAAGGATGCCCTGGGCGTCGGCATCCAGGGCCGGCTGGACAAGGTGAGCGAGGAGTACGACCGGATGCTGGTCGTGCTCCACGAGCGCGCCCCGCAGGCGAAGATCCTGACCGTCGGCTACCCGACGGTCATCCCCGAGGACACGTCCAAGTGCGGCTTCGGCGATCTGACGAAGTTCGGCACGATCACTCAGGGCGACCTGGCATGGCTGCGCCAGGACGTCCTGGAACCCCTCAACAAGGCGATCGAGAAGTCGGCCGGTACGCAGGATGCCGCCAGCTTCGTCGACCTTTACACCTCGTCCCAGGATCACAGCGCCTGTGACGCCCACAAGTGGGTGGAAGGCCTGATCACCCTCCCTGACCAGCTGTCCTTCGTGCACCCTAACGCCCTCGGCCACCGCAACGCCGCCGACCACGTCGAAGAAGCGATCCTGAACGTCATCGCCGGAGCCTGACCCGCCCAACCCCACCCGCCCCGCCCCGCCCCACCCGCCCCCAACCCCACTCGGCCGCACCGACGAGCCCTCGGCCGACTGGCCTCCGGCACCAGCCGGAGGCCAGTTCCGCGGCGTCCCCGCGTACACCTACTCCTGAGGAGCGCACAGGTGAGTCCGAGAGGCAGCCCCCACGAACCACGCGCGGCACCCTCGGGCGGCCAGCGGGCTTCCGGTGCGCGGACGCTGCACGAAAGGGCAACCGGCCGCGTCACCGGGGCATCGAACGGTCGGTTCGACTCTGCCTGAATCGCCCTTTCACCGGCGTGCCTGTTCGCGGTACGCAGGAGCAGGTACCTGATCGAACCGCAGAGAGGCCTGCTCCGCATGCGTACGCACAAGCCCGGGAAGTCGTCCGACGAGGTGGAGGCCCAGCGATTGGCCCGCCAGGCCGGCACGGCCGCTGCCGCGCCCGTGGCAGCGCCGATCTCCGCCACGGCGCTGCTCGGCCTGCAGCGCAGCGCAGGCAATGCCGCGGTCGTCCAGATGATGCGTCAGGCGGGACACTCCGGCCGACCGGACCAGGAGCAGCATCAGCACGACGACGGCTGCGGCCACCACCGGCCCGGGCAGGCCCCCGTACAGCGCTCGACCGTGCCCGGCGTGCTGCGTTCCGGGGGCCGGCCGCTGGACGAGGCCACGCGCACCGACATGGAGTCCCGTATGGGCGCGGACTTCTCCGACGTGCGCATCCACGACGATGCCGCGGCCCAGCGCTCGGCCGCCGAGATCGGTGCCCGCGCCTACACGTCCGGCAGCCACGTCGTCATCGGCCACGGCGGAGGGGACCGGCACACCCTCGCCCACGAGCTCACACATGTCATCCAGCAGCGCCAGGGTCCGGTGGCCGGCACCGACAACGGCAGCGGCCTGCGGGTGTCCGACCCCTCCGACCGCTTCGAGCGTGCGGCCGAGGCGAACGCGCGCCGGGTGCTGTCCGGCCCCGCCCCGGCTCGGCCGGCGGCAGAGCCGGTTCCGGCGCAACGCAGCGAGCAGACAGGCGCCGTGCAGCGGGTGCGGACCCCGGAGAACATCCAGGACCTCTGGACCGACCGCTACTGGGAGGGTGAGGCAGGAGACCGGCCCGCGGTCGCCCCCACCGCCCCGGGAGGGGCGCGGAATCTCAACGTGATCCTGACGACCGTGGCGAACCAGCTCCTGACGGCGTTGACGGCGCAGGCAGCGGGGGACGGCCAGAAGGAACTGCGGGTGTTCCGGACCATGACCCTCGAGGAAGCGGACGCGATCCTCGAATGGAACGGGGCCGGCAAGCTCGCGGGGACCGAGGCGTGGCTGCGAGAGCACCAAGGCGACGGACAGATAACGAGCAACTTCCACGCGGCCAAGGACGCACCCGGGTCGACCGTCGGTGCCATGCCGGTCAAGAACCACCTCGGTGACATGAATCAGGCGTACCGCTACTACAAGAGCCAGCACGACCAGCACTACGCGGACCACAAGAAGGCGGCGGGAGGCGCCAGCAGGAGGGTGGTCGGCGGCCCGGCGACCCGCGTCCTCGAGTTCACGCTCAAGCCCGGCGCGCACGAACTGCTGTTCAGTCCGGACAACATGGCCCTGTCCGGGAACACGGGGGCTCCCGCGGCACTGCGCAAGATCTTCGGCGCGAACCGCACCTTCCCGACGGGCTCGGGCGCCGAAGGAAACCTCAGCGGGTACGTCGGCATGAAGCCGGAACAGCACGGCGACTTCAGCCTCAGCCTCGGGGACACCGAGGCGACCAAGCTGCTGTTCCAGTTGTTCGTCAAGCAGATCCAGGACGTGACGTCGAGGGCCAGTCACAAGTGGAACAACGAGACGACCGAGTACTAGACCGCGTACCGAAAGTCGCTGGTGACGACCGGTGGGTATGTTCGAGAATCCGGTAGCCGCTCGTATCGCGGACCTGCGATGGTGTCCCTCATGGATTCCGAGCCGCGCACTGATCTCGCTCGTCACTCTGACTCAGGGGGCTGGTTGGCTCGGTTCGCGGGTCGGATGCTTGTGGTCTGTCCGCGATGCGGGGGCCGCGCCCTTGTGATCCC
Organism: Streptomyces sp. NPDC012637; assembly: GCF_042954805.1. Lineage (NCBI taxonomy): Bacteria > Bacillati > Actinomycetota > Actinomycetes > Kitasatosporales > Streptomycetaceae > Streptomyces > Streptomyces sp. NPDC012637. Next base: position 89,838 of record NZ_JBIBDS010000001.1, on the reverse strand, counting down.
CCGGCCTGGCCTTTCTGATCCCAGATACTTCACCGAGCTCCTGTTCCAGCCGCGCCGGCTGGCTTGCGGAGGGTGCGGTGCCGTCGCCGACTGGAGCCCTGAGATGCGGGGGACTGGGCTGGTCGGCGCGGTGCTGGGCGGTAGTGAGGAACCGTTCTTCCAGCGGCCTCTGTGGCTGCAGGCCCGCTGCGCCGGTCACATCTTGTGGGCCTACAACGAGGAGCACGTCGACGAGCTGTCCGCCTACGTCGGGGCGCGATTGCGAGAGCGTGGCGGCTGGCAGTCGACGATGTCGATGATCCCTCGGCTGCCGGCGTGGATGAAAAGGTCCGACAATCGCGCGGAGGTGCTGGCCGGCCTTGAGACCTTGCGGACGCTGGCCGAACGGACGGCACCTGCCGACCGCTCCGATGCCGCGCACGGGCGCGGTGACCGTCCCCGAGCGCACAGGAGTGTGTACTTCCGGGGCGGCCCTTATGAGTCGTGAAGGCCCTGGTCACAGCCATCCGTAGATGGTTGCGATGAGGGCGTTTGTGTCTTAGCGGACAGCGAGCTCGTCATACGGTGTGGCGACCGCCCGGCGTCTCTCAAGGCGGTTAATCCCGCACTCGACGGCATGACGCTCGCTGTGGTCGGCCGCGTCGAGGCACGACGGCCGGCCGCCACGGGAGCCCGGTTCCGGGCGGTTGCGCGCCTGGTCGGCCTTGTGCGGGACACGGCATAGGGGTGTGCGCGGCTCAGGCGGGGATCGGCTCGGCGCGGGAGGTCCTCGACGCACTCACGTCGGTGACGTTCCGCATCTCCAGTTCCGCAAGGGCCGCTACCTGAACTTCGGCAACGAAGCCGTGCCTGAGGGATGTCCGGTGAACGCTCGTCGGCCTGCCTTTGAGTGGGCTGCCGAGGCGAGTCGTGCTCAGTCGCCGGAGTCGCCTCAGTCGCCTCAGTCGCCTCAGCCGCCGGAGCCGTCTCAGCCGCCGGAGGCGCCGAGGAGAACCGTGCGTTGCGATCGGAGCCAGGCTCGTTCCGCTGCCATCTCGGCGGCGTCGCCCCGGGCGAGGAACGTCGCCCACGGTTCTTGGCCTTGCCGGCCGAGTCGTTCGATGCGTTCGGCTTCACGGGCCTGGACGCCGTCGAGGGCATCGAGTACGTGTGCCGGCTGTGCCCCGTAGGCGGCGCAGAGAGCTTCGAGGCGGATTCTCAGAGCGTGGTCGCCGTCGATCGGTGCTCTGCGCTGCTGTTCGACGGGACGCAGCGGCACGGCGTACCAGGCCAGTTGCGCAACGTCGTCGAGGGCGTGGCCGGGCGCCGCGAAGTCCCAGTCGATGAAGCCGGCCAGGCGCTCGCCGTCCCAGATGGAGTTCCAGGGGCCGAGGTCGCCGTGCCTGATGACCATGCCGGGCTCCCAGTCGTCCTCCTGGCCCTGCCAGCATGCGTCGGCCGGCGGCCGGAAGTCCCGGACGGCGTCGTGGTACTCGCGCAGCCAGCACCCCAGTTCGCCGATTCCGGCGGTCGATCGCAGGGCCGGCGGCCAAGGCGAGAACGCGGGTTCGCCGTGCACCAGCGACAGGACCTCCTCGGCGCCGTCGGTGCCGAGGACCCGCGGTGCCCGCGTGAAGCCCACCGCTTCCAGGTGGGTCAACAACGCGTGTACCGCGGACGTCCACGCGCCGCCGGGCCGGCGGATCGTCTCTCCGACCCTCCGCACCGTGGTCACGCTGCCCTTGTCGATGGCCCCATCCGCGATCATGGGGTCAGCGTAGTCCTCCCGCCCGCGTCACCGTCGTGCACATCGGCGTCACGCCGGTCAGCGTGACGCGCCCCAGGCGAGAGTCGACCGTCTGGGCCGCGGGTGGTTCGGGGCGGCCAGGTGGCCGCCTGCACATGGTTGCGATCGGAACAGCGTTCTCGTAAGTCTGCGCAATCGGTGCAGGAAATTCGGTATCCGCCATTCTGAGGAACCGTTCGCATCTGCTCATCGTCGATTGAGTCGAATACCTGACCGCCCACAAGACCGCTGCCCTGCAGTGCAGTTCAGACCCCGGCTCTCGCGAGCGCCGAAGGCCGACCGACCGACCGACCGCCGACCTGGCCGACGCAACCCCCAGCCGACCGGGCGTCGAGTCCAGACCGCATACGACCGCCCCTGCCGACCCTGCCGCCCCTGCGGCCCTTGCCGCCCACGGGTCCCCGAGTTCCCGCGCCCGCCTTGGCTTGTCGGTGCCAAGGAGCCCGCCCTATCAACCTTTTGGAGATCGTCTTCATGTTTCCCCGTTCACGCAGGCGAAGCGTGGCCGCAGCCGTTTCCACGCTGATCTTTGCCGCGCTTCTGCCACCAGTAGCAACCGCGAACGCCTCCCCGGCAGCACCCGAGCCTCCCGGTCCGGCCCGGATCGAGCTGGTTCTGGACCTGTCCGGGTCGATGAACGAGAACGACGCCGGCGGTCTGACACGTCTGGCCGCCGCGAAGCAGGCGGTCTCCCGGATCATCGAGACGGCCCCGGCGCAGGCGCCCCTGGGCCTGCGCGTCTACGGCGCCACGTACCCGGGGACGGACCGGAAGCAGGGCTGCGCCGACACGCAGCTGGTCCGGCCCGTGACCGTGATGGACCAGGCAGCGCGTGCTGATGCCAAGCAGCGGGTGGCGGGCTTCAAGGCGGTAGGTTTCACACCGATCGGCGTCGCGCTGCGTGAGGCCGCCAAGGACCTCGCCGCAAGCGCCGCAAGCACCGCAAGCGCCGCAAGCACCGCAAGCGCCGCAAGCGGCACGACCGGCAAGCCCCGCATCATCCTGGTATCGGACGGCGAGGACACCTGCGCGCCGCCGCCCCCGTGCGAGGTGGCCCGCGAGCTCAAGGCGCAGGGCGTCGACCTCGCCGTGGACGTGGTCGGGTTCCGTACGCCCTCTTCGGCGCGCGCGCAGCTGAAGTGCATCGCGGAGGTGACCGGCGGATCGTACGCGGACGCCGACGACGCCGACTCGCTGACCGCCAATCTGGGCACCCTGTTCCGCAAGGAGTGGCAGACCTACCATGCCACCGGAAAACCGGTCGACGGCTCCCTTGACGGCTGCCAGGGCGCTCCGCTGGTCACGCCCGGCCAGTACCTGGACGAGTTCACCGGCGGCCGCGACCTCTATTACAGGGTCAAGAAGCGGCCCGACCAGCGGCTCCAGGTGAGCGCCACCGCCGTCGCCGAGGAAGGGTACTCGCGCGGTTCCCTCATCACCGTGTCGGCCGGACCTCCGGGCGACGGCGAACCCCGCGCCTGGCTCCGCGAGTTCGAACAGTCCATGGGCTGGGCGAACATCATCTCCACCGGAGGACGCAGCAGGCCCGGATCGGGCAACGAGACGCCCGCGCCGGACGACACCGGCTGCATCATGGTCGGGAACGACATCACCCGGCCCGGCGACAAGCCGATGCCCGTCGAACTCCTCGTCGGCATCGCCGACACGAGCACCCAGAAGGCCGGCGCGCGGACTCCCGAGCCGCGCACCGGGGCGGATGCCGAGGGTGGTTTCTCCTTCAACAGCGCCACTCCGATCGGGCCGGGCACCCACCGCCAGTCCATCGCCGTGGGGGAGGCGCCCTTCTGGCGGGTGGAGGTGAAGGCAGGCCAGAAGCTGACGGTCAAGGGCGGCGTGGACATCCCGCAGGACTTCCCCAAGTCCACGACCAGCGGGTGGAGCGTCACCGTCTACAACGCCCGGCGCGAATCGACCCTCTGCAACGAGGACCACCGCTCCACCGAGCTCTTCGCAGGCAGGACCGGGCACTTCGAGCGGGTCTGCGGGCCGTGGGACATCACGGGGCAGGACGATACGAAGAGCCCCGACTCCAAGGGGTACGACGTGCCCGGCACCTACTACATCCAGGCACAGGTGGCCGAGCCTGACGACGAGGCGAAGGGCATCGTCGTGCCGATCTCACTGACCGTGGACGTCTCCGGCACACCCCGCCGCCCCGACGCCAGCCCGGTGTTCTTCTTCGGCGACACCGCCGCCCAGGCCCCCGCGCCGTCCGCGGCGAACGGCAACGGCGAACACGGCGCGACCGGCGCCCCGGCACCGTCGGCGGAAGGCGAAGGGTCGCCCATGGGCAGCCTCGCCGTACCTGTCGGCGTCGGCGCCGCGGTCCTGGTGATCGGCGGCATCGCCTTCTACGCCGTCAGGCGCCGCAGGGCAGCCTGAACCCGACCGCACAGCCCGCCCTCCGGTGCCGCTCTCGCCGCCGGAGGGCGGCCCATCTGCTACTCGTGACGCAGGGCGTCCCGTCGCGCCGGCCGGCTGACGGCCACGGTCCGCACCCGAGCGCAACACGCCCCCGACGAACCACGCTCTCGGGGGCGTTCGGTCCGGGCGGAGCGGCGGGTACGACGTCGGCCCGCCGGCGAGGACCGACTCTCCGCCCAGGAGGCGCGGCCCGTGACCGGCGCCGATCGCCGCCACCGGTCCGCGGGCCGGGCGGGCGGGGACTGTCGGCTCGCCCGCGGGCGTCAGCTGGTCTGCTCGGCCAGGGCGAGGATGATGCCCGAGGGACCGCGGAGGTAGCACAGGCGGTAGAGGTCCTTGTACTGCGCCACTTCGCCGATGAGTTCGGCTCCATGGGGACGCAGGCGGGAGAGGGTGTCGTCGATGTCGTCGACGGCGAACATGACCCGGTGCATGCCCAGCGTGTTCGGGGGCGGGTTGTGCGACCCGTCGCGGATCGCCGCGGGGGTGTGGTACTGCGCGAGTTCGAGTTTGCTGTGGCCGTCGGGGGTCCGCATCATCGCGATGGTGCTGCGCACCCCGTCGAGTCCGACGGCGTGGTCCGCGAAGAGGCCCTCGATGTGAGCCGTGGCTTCGGTCTGCATGCCCAGTTCGGTGAAGAAGGCGACGGCGGCGTCCAGGTCTTCGACGACGATCCCGATGTTGTCGATCCGCTGAAGCGTCATGACGGTTCTCCCTGTGCGTGGCGTGGCCCTGTGAAATCACCGGTACAAGCCACCGGTATACCGAGAACGGAGCCGACGGCCCGTTCTCGACACCCGCGAACCGCCGAGTTCCACAGGCCCGCCTCTGCGGCCCCGCCGGAGCGGCTTGCACGTCGCCGGCACGGACGCCGGGCCCTTTCAGTCGTCGGCGATCTGCAGGACAAGCGCGAAGTGCTCACCGTCCGTGCCGGCAAGCAGGCTGTCGAACAGTGGGGTGAGCCCGTTCACCGCGCCGCATCCGGCGTCGTGGTCGGTCCACCAGCTGGCATCTGTTTCCAGCAGGGACACCACCCGGTCCGCCGCGCGCTCTGCGGTCCCGACGTCCAGGTGCCGGTGGCTCGGCCAGACCAGGTCGACGGCCGCGACGTGTGCCAGGAACGACGCGCTCTCCGCCCGAGGCCGGGCCCGACGACGTGAGTTGGCACGGCTGTTGCGACGGCTGGCCTGATCCGTATGGCCCGGTTACGGCGCGCTCGACTCTGGTGCCGGGGGACGGGCGTCCGTACGGTGAGCGCTTGGTACCTCAGGGCACCGCACGACACGCGAACCATGACACGTCACGGACGTTACGGACGCCACACGCACGTCACGTGTGGCCACGACACGCACGCACGACACATGAAGCGGGGGAACGTATGTCGTTCGAGGAGGAATGGCGGCAGGCGCGCGCGGACGCGCCCGAGGAGCCCTCCGTCACGATGCGGCTGAACCAGACCGGTGGCGGTGGCGCCACGCCCGATCTCGCCGTCAAGAGCGACACTCTGGGCCCGATCGGCGCGGACGCGCACGTGCTGTACGAGGGGGTGAAACGGGACGCCGAGACCGTACGGGTGTCGAACCACGAGGCGGCCGCGGCACTCACCGCCGCGCAGTTCACCTGCGGCGCCCAGCTGACGCAGGTGCACGAGCGGTGGTACACGCAGGTGGGGACCCTGCGGGACGCCTGCGCGCAGATCTCCAACCACCTGGACTACTCGATCGCGGCGCACGCCAAGGACGACGCGGAGATCCGGGGCGACCTCGTGGCCGTGTCCAAGATCAACGAGCTGCTGAAGTAGGCGGGGGCGAACCATGCTGACGTACTGGGACGTGCTGCACGCGCCGGTCGACAAACTCAAGACCGCTGTCGACGACTGGTCGGCCATGGCGAGCAAGTTCGCGCTGCTCGCCGCCGACGCCCGCGACGGGATGCAGAGCAAGGCCGACAAGGCGGACTGGGCGGGAGCGAACGCGGAGGTCAGCCAGGCGTTCATCCGCAAGGTCGCGAAGGAGTTCGACGACGCGGCCAAAGAGGCCAAGGGGATGCACCAGCTCCTGCTCGACGGGCACAGCGCGTTCAAGAAGGCCAAGGACGCCCTCCAGGCGATCGTCGACGGCGCGGACGAGGCGGGCATCGTCGTGGACAGCCAGGGTCTGGTCACCGCCCGGTATCCCGTCTCCGCCGACAGCACGACCCGGCACGACCCGGACATGGATCAGGAACGGGCGAAGGAGAAGGCCGATCTGGATGCCTGGACCGAGCGGATCCGGTCCATCGTCGCCGAGTGCACGGCCGCTGACGAGTCGCTCCGGCTCGCCCTGGCGGCGAACGTCGGCGACGCCCACGACTTCACCGCCCCCACATACACCAGCCTGGACGCGGAGGAGGCCCAGCGCGCCTACGAGCTGGCGGCCAAGGGGGCCAAGGGCCACAGCCTCACCCATGCCGAACTCCAGCAGCTGAACCAGCTGTTGGCGGCGAACCGGTCGTCCGTCGAGTTCACCACCTCCTTCTACGAGAAGCTGGGCCCCAAGGGGACCCTGGACCTCTTCGCCCAGATGTCCACGGACACCCACACCACCGCCGGACCCAAGGAAGAGCAGCTCAAGGACGTCCAGGACCTCCAGCGCAACCTGGGCCTCACCCTCGCCACGGCGACCGACCCGGACAGCAAGATCCTGATACCCGGCGGAAACGGCGTCCCCGTCAACCCGCTCGGCGACTGGTCGGCAGAATTCCGCAGGCTCGGCACCCAGAAGCTCCCCCTGTTCCCCGGCGACACCATCGGGGTGTACGGGTACCAGGCGCTCGCCGGCATCCTGCGCTACGGCGACTACGACCCGCGTTTCCTCAACCCGATCGCCGGACACGTGGTCCAACTGCACGAGCAGACCCCGCACATGTTCGCCGACAACAAGCGCGACGCCTGGCAGCAGAACGTCTTCAACCCGTCCGGCCTCAACGGGGCGGGCTACGACCCGCTGATTGGCGTCCTCGAAGCCCTCGGCCACAGCCCCGAGGCGTCGAAGCAGTTCTTCTCGGAGGAGCCGCCGGCCGCGTACAACACGGACGGGACGCTCAAGGTGGGTGCCCGGCCCGACCTCGGGAAGGAGGACGGCCAGCCCATCAGGAACTATCTCGACTACTTCGCCCGCGAAGGCGGCGCGGAGTCCTTCCCGGACGTCGGCCGCAACGATCCCGACGACATGAAGGGCACCGAGGCGTACGTGCCGTCCGCGCTCGGCCACGCCCTGGAGTCGGCGACGCTGGGACACGCCTGGGACGATCCGCGGCCGGTCCTCCTCCAGGACGAGACCACCGCGACGCTCGCCCAGAGCGTCATGGAGAAGTACAGCGACGCGAAGCTGCTCAAGGAGCAGGAGGCGTTGGCGGAGAGCATGGGACGCATCGGCGCCGGATACATCGACGACCTCCACTGGGCCCTCGACAACGGCGGCCAGCAAAGCGTGTTCGCCCCGCGCACGGATCCCCTTTCCCATGCGACGGTCAGCCGGGAGGTCGCCATCGACTTCCTGACCGCGCTGGGGCAGCACCCTGACGCCTACGAGACCGTCTCGGTCGCGGAGCAGATCTCCACCACCGCCGCACTGGACACGATGCTGCGCCCCGACCGCAACGCTCCGCTGCCCGACCAGGGCCCGGCCCAGTTCGTGATCAAGACCGGTGCGGAGGTGCAGGGACTGCTCGACCACGCGCGCGGCGAACAGGTCAAGGCCGAGGGCGAGAAGGCGTACAAGGAGTACGAGAAGGCACACGAGAAAATGAAGACCTTGATCGAACTCGGCACCGGGGCCGTCGTCGGAGCGGGCATCGCGGCGCTGCCCGCGACCACCGCGAGCGTCGGCGCCGCGGCGATCCTGGTGCCGGTGGCCATGGACAGCGGCGCGGCCTTCGTCGAGCAGACGATCAACGACATCCTCGGGAAGTACGGCGAGAAGGCGCTCGAAGAGAAGAAGGAGAGCATCGAGGAGCAGATCCGCCGGGACACCAAGGACATCTATCTGGCCGGTGAACGACGTTTCGAGGCTCCGGTGAATCGCTACATCGCCCTGCAGTACATCGACCCCACGGATTCGACCGCCTTCGCGCTCATCAGCGCGGCGGAGGCCGGCTACGCGAAGGGCAACGACCGGGCGGCCCAGACGGGCAACCAGCCGCAGACCTGATGCCGCGGTGCTGGTCGGGACGCCTGGGGGCCGCCGGGTCCACCAGGCCCACTGGGACTGCTGGGTCCACCAAGCCCCCTGGGTCTGCCGGGACTGCCGGGTTCGCTGGGTTCGCTGGACCCGCTGGACCCGCTGGACCCGCTGGACCCGCTGGACCCGCTGGACCCGCTGGACCCGCTGGACCCGCTGGACCTGCTGGGTTCGCCGGGCCCGCTGGGCTGGCCGGGCCTGCTGGGCTGGCCGGACCCACTGGGCTCGCCGGGCCCGCCGGGTCCGCCGCACTCCGAAAGCGCCCAACGCTCACCGCCGCGGGGGCGCTCGCGTCCTCCACAGGAGCGGGCCACCTCCACCCGCCCCCTCGCCGTGACGAGCCCACCCTCAGGTCCCGCGCCTGCTCAGACCATCCAGTGCCCGCCCACGCTCCACCCCAGGAACCGCCGGGCCGGCCCACCGCCGCGCGCCGCCCCGCCCGGCTCGAACTCGCCGCCCGAGGCGACCAGGCGCAGCCCGGCCACGGCCGGGCCCAGCCGGGCGGCCGTGTGCCACGGCCACCGGGCAGCCTCGGCGGCCGCCCACGCCACGACCGCCGCCTGGCGGTCAGGCGTGCACAGCGACAGGTGGAACAGCATCTGCCGCCATGCGTACGCCGCGTCCTTCACCGTGGCCAGCGGACGCGGGTGCCCCTGCACCCGCGTGACGAGCCGGCACACCGTGGTGAAGCATTCGCGCGCCAGCGCCTCCCAGCCCGCCGTCGGCGCGATACCGGCGTGCCGGACGAGGACGGCCAGATTGTGGGTGGTGAGGATCTGGGCCTGCTCGATGACGGTGCCGTTCGCCGCCGGTGAGCCCGGCCAGACCCCAGCCTCGTGGCCGGAACCGACCGCCGCGGCCCCGGAGTTCCGTGCCGCCCGCTCGGCACACAACCGGCCGAAATCGCGTGCAGCGGAGGAAGAGGAAGCCGCCCGCGAGGCCCCGGCCCGACGGCCGTGCCCCTTCATGGCCTGGACATCCGCCATGCTCCGTACGGCCCCGCAGTCGATCGCGTAGTAGCGGGCGTACAGGCTCCCGTCGAGCAGGTCGGCGGCGACGCGCGCGGACTCGAGGAACTTCGGCGTGAACGCACCCGTGAAGATGTCGGCCGCCAGCTCCTCCACGAACGGCGCCGTGATTCCCGCCTGCCGCGCCAGCTGGTTCAGCTCGCGCACCAACGGGTTCGGCAGCAGAGTGCCGGGGAAGGCGCCGACCGCGATCTCACCGAGCTGCCGCAGGGCCGCCCCGGCTGCCTCCCGCGCCCGCTCGCCCGCGTCCGCGTCGGTGCCGTGCGCGGCGACCGCCCGCACCCAGGGCAGCTCGTCGACCCGGGCCTGGTGCTGCAGGTTCGACAGCAGCAGGGAGCGCCGGTTGCGGAAGGCACGGTACGTGGCCGCCGCCAGCGCGCGCAGCGCCGGGTCGGTGAACCGCCGGGCCGTGGCCGCGGCCACCAACTGCGGCACCAGGGAGGCCAGGACCTCCGCCGACGGTACGAGGCCGCGCTCGACCAGCGTCGCCAGCGGGGCGCTCAGGGCGGAGCCCACCACCTGCCGCAGCCGCGCGGGCACGACGGTGCCGGCCGGCAGCCCGGTCGCGTCGGCTTCGACGGCGGTCACCGGGACGACCGGCGACTCGACGTCGGCCGTGCCCGTGCGCTGGTCCAGGCCCGCGAGCCGGCGCACCACGAGCGCGGCGATCCGATGGTGGGAGGGCAGCGCGGCCTGCCGCGCCTGGTCACGGCGCAGCCGGGTGTGCTCGGCAGATCCCGGGCGCCCCCGCTTGGCCACCATCGACGTCACCGCGTGCCTCACGAGCCCGGCGAGCCGCGGCGGCACCGGTCGCCCGGCGGCCACGTCCTCGAGGGCACGCCGGAGAATGCCGGCGTTGGACTTCGGATCCCGGTGCTTCCCGCACAGCGTGTGGGCCGCCGCGAGCTTCTCGTACCGCTCCAGTAGTACGACGGCCTCGCCGCGCTCGGGTACGCCGCCCCGGCCGGCGGGCACCGCTGCACCACCCTGCAGGTTCTCGCCCCCGTGCCGCAGCCAGTACTCCAGGAGTTCATCCTCGAACGGACGCCAGACGGTCAGCGCCTCGCGCTGGGTCTCGATCGCCGTCTTCGGCTGCCTGCCGCCGAGTTCGGCCGTCACCTCGCCGACCGTCCGTCGGTGTACCGTGCCCGGCGCGGCGGCCGGCCGGTCCGCCGGGCGCGGCAGGAAGCGCAACCGGTCGGCGAACGGCCGGAGTTCGGACACCAGCGCCGCGGCCCCGTCGATGTCACCGGCCCGCACCAGCCAGGCGACGGTCAGCAGCGCGGTCTCCTCGGGCAGTTCCGCTGTGTACCGTCCGCTGTCCAGCAGGCCCCACATCCAGGCGAGGCCCTCCTCGGTGAGGGCGTGCGCGAACAGTGCGGCCCTGGTCGCGGGTACGCCAGCCTGCCGCGCGGCCTCCTTCTCGTACGGTGCGAGCGGCCCGCCGGCCGCGGGTGTGCCGGTGGCGAAGCCCCCGTGCACGACCTCGGGGGTCACCCAGACCGGCAGCCCGGCCACCGGCGTGCGTGAGCCGATGCTCAGCCGCCCGTCCGCGATTCCGGACAGCACCTGCCGCCACTGACGCATCCGCCCTTCCGCACGGTCGCGCACATCGGCGTCGGGATGCGTGAGGAAGGTGCGCAGGGCCCGGTCCAACCGGTCTGCGGCGTAAGCGGGGTCGGCGGTCACCGTCGGGAGCTGCTGGTCAGCGATCTCGTTCATAAGCCGACGTGACAGGTTCCGCCCCTGCGCCCTCCGGGTCCCAAGCCCGGCGCTCTGACTGACTGAGCTACACGCCGTAGATGCGGAGACGCTAGAAGCGCTGTGGTCGGCGCGGCAACCGATTTCACGAGCCTGTGCGACCGGCCCTCACGTCGGGCCCTGCGCCCGCGGAGGAACACGCGTGAGTGCCATCTGGTCACCACCACCTTCCGCCGCGCCGCCGGCACCGAGGCCCGGGCGACCGGGCGGAAGACGCGCGACCCACGCCTTCTTGTTGACCGGAGCCGCCAACGGGCACAGCGGACAACCCGCGAGGAGCTCCGTTACGGCAAGCCGTCCGTGCTGGACCACACCCCGACGGCATGCTCGCTGCGGAGCGGGACCGGTTCTGGCGGGCGCGTGGAGACCCTGCAAGCCGCGCATCCGAGCGCGCGGGAGGCCGTCCCGGTCCGGCGCAAAACCGGATGACCCGATCCGTCCGGCGTCCCTACCCTGCCGTCATGGAACTCAGACCCACCCTATTGAACGTCGTCGACGTCGAGGCCACCTGCTGGGACGGGCAGCCACCGCCCGGCGCGGTGAGCGAGATCATCGAGATCGGGCTCACCGTCGTGGATCTGACGGCCCGTCGGCGTGTGGGGCGGCACCGGATCCTCGTGCGGCCCGAGCGCTCCGAGGTGAGCGGCTTCTGCACCGAGCTGACCGGCCTCACTCCGGCTGAGGTCGCCGACGGGGTCGGCTTCGCCGAGGCGTGCCGAATCCTCGCCGAGGCCCACGACGCGCGCAGCCGCCCCTGGGCGAGCTGGGGAGACTACGACCGCAAGCAGTTCGAACGGCAGTGCCGGGCAGCCGGCGTGCCCTACCCGTTCGGGTGGCCGGCCGAGCAGGGACACACCAACGCCAAGGCCGTGTTCACCGAGGGGTACGGCCTGCGCAAGCGGCCCGGTATGGCCGGCGCCCTGCGGATTGCGGGTCTGCCGCTGGAGGGCCGCCACCACCGGGGCGAGGACGACGCGTGGAACATCGCCGCCCTCGTCCTGAACCTGGTGGAGCGTGGGGCCTGGAGCGCCTCGGAGACCAGTTGAACGTCACGAAGTCCGACCGGCCTGGGCCGACCATCGGTCCAGCGGACAGAGTCGAGGGGTCAGGCCGGCTCGTCGTCGGCAGGCGCCCACTCCTCGCGGTATCCCGGGCGATCGGAGTAGGCGGTTGCTGCGAGGACCCGCAGCGACCAGTCGATGCCGTGGCTGTCGTGGTCCCGGGTATCGGCGTGTTCCGGTTCACGCCAGGCGGCGAGCAAGTCGCGGCGCATGGCGATGGTGCGGGTCGGCGAGTAGAGCGCGGCAAGCGGGCCGTCGGGGGACAGCCCTTCGGGAAGCCATGACATGGGTGGCTGGACTGCGGCTGCCACTTCGTCGGCGTCGATCTGCTCGTGCAGCCAGGTGATCAGTTCGGCAGACATCCCCTGCATGATCTCCAAGCCGATTGCGTTTGTCGCTCAGATCCCGCCCGCGACGCCGCGACTCCGCCAGTTCAACGACGCCTGCTCACTACCGGCCAGCGACTACGGCCGGCACAGACCGCCCTTCCACCGCGCCCCGAACTCCAGGGCAGCCAGGATGGGTTCGAGCAGTTGGTCGGCGGAGTGTGGACGGTCACGCCTTGCGGGCCCGAGTATCGCCTGACCGACGCCCCGACGCCCCGACGCCCCGACGCCCCGACGCCCCGACGCCCCGACGCCCCGATGCCACGCTGACCGCCGACCGAGCCCGGGGACCTGCCGGACCACCTGACGAAGACCCTGCGCACCTGCGCAGCCGCATGGACGTCCCTGTCGGGCGGCCTCATGATGCAACCTCCTCGTAGGCACGTAAGGGAGCACCATGAGCGACCGGAACACTGCCGAGTACTGGGACCCGATCTACGACGACGGCCGCGACTGGCGGCAGGTCTGCGACGCCGAGATCGCCATGTTCACCCGCTACGCCGCCCCGCAGCCTGGTCAGCGGGCCTTGGACATCGGCTGCGGCACCGGCCAGTTGGCCCGCTGCCTGCACTCGCTCGGTTACGACGTGACCGGCGTGGAAGTATCCGCATCGGCCCTCCTCAAGGCCCGCACCCGCTCGTACACACAAGGCCCGCGGTGGGTGCAGCACGACATCCAGACCGGCCCACCGCCGGGCTTCCCGTCAGCAAGCGTCGATGTCGTCTCCTTCCGGCTCTCCTTCCAGTTCCTCGACCGCAAGCCACAGATCCTCGACATGGCACGCGGACTACTGCGGCCGGGCGGTCTCGTCTACCTCGTGCTGCCCGTCCTGGAACGCGAGAGCCTTCCCGCCGGTCGTCGGTCCAGCGCTCTTCCTGCTGCCGAGATCACCGACCTGTGCAGGGGCTGGCGCGCCGACAGGTGGGAACTGGGGTGGTTGGACCACCTCGTCCTGCGCTCTCCGTGACGACGACCTGCGAGGGTTCGGCCTTGACGGGCGCGTGGGGAGAGGCCCGCACCCATCGGAGAACGGCCGGCTGATGACCGGGGGCTTGGCGTTCCAGCAGAGGCCAGGTTGCCTCGGGCCCGGCCGTGCTCCCGGAGCCGGTACAGCCGGCCTCCCGCGGCGCACCGTCGGATGTGGTCAACGAGGTCTCCGTGCGCGGGGTACGGGGCGGGCGAGCGCAGGGAGGCGTACTGACACGCGGGTCCCATCGGGCCCAGGCCGCCAACTCCTTCCTTCCCGTACGTCCGATAATCGGTTGCCTGGCCGGAGGTCCTCACCGAAGGTGAGGCAGTGACCAAGACCGACGACAGGCCGCCGATCGACGCGGCCCGCTGGCTGTACCTCTACGAGAACGACTGCCCCGCCCCAGCGGCGGCCGAACTGCCGGCCCTCGTCTCCGAACTGGCCGAGGCCCTCCGCCACCCCGACCCCGACATCCGCGACGGCGCTCCCTACGTGGTGCTGCGGACGTGGATCCAGCGGGACGTCATCGACAAGCCGCTGCGCGCCCGGCTGGGCGCCGTGATGGCCGACCGGTTCGGCGAGCCCGAGATCCAGGCGCGCACCTTCGCCCCGCTCGTGCTCGACATGATCGTCGGTCGCGGCGACTTCGACCCGGCGTGGCTCGCCGCCTTCCGGCGCTGGTTCCCGGCGGAGACGGACCTGCGCGGGTACGACCCCGAGCTCGGCTGGCTCCATGCCGTCGCGCACGGCGCTGACCTGCTGGGCACCTTCGGGCTCCATCCGGAGGTCGACCCGAAGGAGATGCTCGCGCTGGCGGCGGAGCGGCTCGTGGTGCCGTCCGACGAGCTCTTCGCCCAGCAGGAGGACGACCGGCTCGCCCAGGGCGTCGCCCGCACGCTCACCCGGCCGGAACTGTCCGAGGCCGAAGCCGTCAGCTGGCTCGACGCCATCGAGAAGGACTGGGCTGCCGGCCGAAATGGCGCCTCCACCGCCGCGCACACCTCGAACGCCATGCGTACGCTGCGGATGCTGTACCTCCTCGCCGACACCGGCGTCCGGATCGGCGGCGCTCCCGCCCCCGCCCGCCTGCCGCACGCCGAGGCGCTGAAGCGGCGCCTGACGGAGGTGCTGGCCCTGGTCTTCCAGGCGGCGTGACGGGCGGGCGCCACCGCGCGGTGAGGAGGCGTCCCGTGGGCGGGTCTCACCACAGGCGCCCGACGGCCGGTCAGGAACCGGGTCCCGCCCGCTGTACGGCCTTGCGACCGTCACCGACTGCGCCCGGAAGCGGCCCCGCCGCGCGGCCGCCAGGCGGTCCGCGTGCGACCGTCACCGACTGCGCCCGGAAGCGGCCCCCGCCACGCGGCCGCCAGGCGGTCCGCCGCGGAGTCGCGGTCGGCAGGCCACACCCTCGCTCCCAGGCGCCCGGGAGAGCACGGACGGGAGACGGGACCCATGGACTCCGCCCCGTCGCCTTCCATCAAGATCATTCCGGTCCTCGCTCCGCGAGAACGCCCAATGCCTCCGCATGCGCTGCTTCACCCATCCGTGGATGCAGATCGATCTCCGGTGTCCCGGACGAGTCCGTCTCGTTGACCACGCCGTACCAACCCGTCCAGATACTGCTTTCGGAAGGCGCATCCATGAAGTCCAAGATTGTCGGTGGCGTGCTGTTGGCCGGGGCCATGGTCCTCGGTGCTGCCGGGGTGGCCGCGGCCGACGGCCCCGGCGACGGTGACGCGCCCGCGCCCCGCCCCGCCGCGGCGCCGTCGGCGGCGCAGAGCGCGCCGGCGCTCGACCAGCTGCCCCTGTCGGGGAACCAGTTGTCGCCGCTCGGCACCCTGCTCGGCACCTGACCCGTCTCATTCGGCAGATCGCGGTGGGGTCACCGACGACCATGTGGTGTCGATGCGCAGGCGCCGGATGACCCACCGTGCGTTCAGTCAGGCAGGTCTCGGTCCGATGGCGTGATCTCGGCTCACTCGTTCCGGTGGCGCGCAGCGCTCACGCGCAACGGGCACGACTCGACACACCAGGCTTCCCTCGTCAGTGCCGTGCACGTACAGATGACGGAGGTATCCGATGAGTCTCCGCGAGACCTACGAGTCCCTGAACCTCGATCCCAAGCCGCTCCGCCCGCACATCCTCGCCGCCGCGACGGTGGTCTTCGGTGAGGACGGCACCCGGCGTGCTGCGGGCCACCGGCCTGCCTGAAGCCTGGTACCCGGCCGACGACGAGAACGAGTCGGTCGGCATCACGCCGTCGCTGTTCTTCGCGCCCACCCCGAGCCCCCTGATGACCATGATGGTCGACCCTTCGATGATCATGCGGGCCGGTCTCGAGGGCTCGCTGACCCTCGCGGTGGACGGCGGCACCGAGCTGCGCGCCGAGAGCGACGTCCCGCTGGTGGCGGAGGACCGCACGATCGAAGCCCGCCTCACCGACGTGAAGCTGGTCATGCGTGACACGTTCGTCGGCGAGACGGCCACAGTCGACATCTGACCCGCGGGGCCGGACCGGGCTGGACGGGGACCACACCCGACCGTGCCGGACCGGGCCGGACGGAACCGGACCACACCGACCGCGCCGGGCCGGACGGCACCGAGCTGGCGTGAAGCATGCGCTGCGCGTGCCACCGCCCGCTGGGTGCCGCCCTGCTGATCCACGCGCTGCACGGCTGTGGGAGAGCAGCCCGGCCGGGATAGAAGTACCCGGCCGGGGTGTCAGAGCGTCAGTTCTTGGGACACTGCTTCCACGCGAGGTGGTAGATGGTGCTGATGTCGCCGTCGGTGGAGTCCATGGTCATGTAGCTGGTGGTGGCCGGGTTCGACGTGCCGGCATCGACCCGGAGCTCGGTGTTGATGTTGAAGTTCCGCTGCACGCCGCAGGGCGCCCACACGAGCTGCGCCCAGTCGGTGTTGTCGGTGGCCTGCCAGTTGTCCTCGTACGGACCTCGGAAGATGTGTGTCCGGGACGCGGTGTTCGGCGATCCCTGGAAGTAGTACGAGGCCTTCTCGGTGCTGCTCGCTCCGGGCCGGAGGGACGCGTAGCCGCGGTAGTCGGCGCTGGCGATCGCGTAGGTGAAGCCCTGGGGCACATGCACCACAAGGTTGAGCTGGCAGTTTCTGCGGGCCGCCGTGGGGGAGGAGGTGCCGCCCGCCTGCGCCAGGTACTCGCTGTACGTGACGGTGAAGGCGGTGTTGTCCTCGGACACGGCGATGGCGGCGGTGCCCAGCGGGCAGCCGGAGCCGTTCACCGTGGCGATGTCGATGACGATCCTGTCCGGGGGCGGGTCGGCGATCGACGAGGGGCTTGCCTGCGCGGGCAGGACCGAGGCGAACAGGGCGATGATCGCTCCGCTCCCCAGTATGGGGATTCTCATGCTTCTCCCATCCAGTGCTTCGGTGCCGGGCGAACGGAATGTGTCCGTTCGGGGGCTGGGGGGTGCGGCGCGCCACGGGGTCTGGCGGCCGTCACGGACCTACTGCTGTGGATCGAGGCACTGGTCGTGCGGCAGGGGTGGTGCAGCCGACAACGGTTGAACTATCATGTACATGTCAGTCGTGTGCCTCGGTGGCCCTCCGCCGGTACGGGCGGGGGTGCTCGAATGCTAGAGGCCCGGGTGTGTCAGGGCAGGGCGGCGCCCGGCCAAGAATCGCCTCTCGGGCTGCCCATCTTTGGCTCGTAACAGCAGATGGCGCGTCAGACCTGTGTCGCTCTCGCAGAGGACCCTCCCCGCCGCCTTTCCTTCCGCGCTCGCCGCTGGCCGAGGAGCGGGAGGCGCACGACGCCTTCGAGCCCGTACGGCCAAGGGCGGATCGTCAAGATCAAAACGGAGGCTCAGCGGACCTGCGGCACGGTCGCCGACCACGCCGAGATCATCAAAGCGGTCGCTGCGACCGGCGGGACCGACCAGGTGGCCGGCCGCCCGAACGGACACCCGATCGTCACGTCAGAGGTATCCGCCGAGACGGTGCACCGTACCGTCGGTTCACGCCCGCCCCACCAGCGTCGTCGTCCGGACAGAAGCGTGGACGTGCCGATCGGTGCCGTGGCCCGCGCGGCTGCTCACGGTGGCCCGCCCGCCCGAGAGAAACAGGCGGAGCCGGTGTCAGTCTCGGTGGGGGTGCCATTCGGCGAGGAGGATGGTGGCGTCGTCGCGGAGACGGTGGTCCTGGTGGTGGACGAGTTCCTGCACCAGGCGGCGAAGGGCTTCGGGGGCTGGGTCGCCGGCGGCGGTCGCGCGGATCACGGTGTCGGCCAGCCGTTGTTCGCCGAAGAGGTCACCGGCGGCGGACCTGGCCTCGGTGACGCCGTCGCTGTAGATCAGGACCCGATCGCCGGGCTGGAGCCGCACGCGGTGTACCGCGGCCGGGGCCGTGGTGTGGAAGCCCCAGCCGAGCGGGAGGTCGGCCTGCCGCTCGAGCATGCCGGTCACCACGCGGCCCTCGCGGATGAGCAGGGGCGGGGGATGCGCGCAGTTGACCCAGGTGAGTGTCCCGTCCTCTACGTCCAAATGGGCGATGATCGCGGTCATCAGCCGGTCGGTGAACCACTGGTTCAGGATCTGGTCGATCGCAGGAATGATGTCCACGAGCGATCCACCCGCCCGCCGGGTGGCACGACAGGCCGCCAGACCCGCCGCGCTCGCGCCCCCGGAAGCGAGGTCGTGTCCCATCGAGTCCAGCATCGTCAGGTGCAGCGCCCCGTCCACGAAGCTGTGGTCGAACGCGTCGCCGCCGATCTCATAGGCCGGCTCCAACACCGCGGAGGACGTCACACGAGCCGTGCCGATCGTCCGTGGCGGCAGAAACGCCCACAACAGCTCTGCCTGCACCGTCATCGTCCTGCGCCGCTCCGTTTCGATCAGCACGTCGCTGTGCGAGGACTTGGACACCAGCAGCAGTGCCGTCACTCCGGCCAGAACCTCGCACCGGCCGATCAGTTCCTCGTCGAAGCTTTCGGCCGTGGCCTTGAGTACGCCGAGCCGTTCGATCCCGTCGATCATCGCCATCCATACGGTGCCACCGTTCGCCGAGCGCTGCGTCCGCTCCGTCCGGTAGGCGAGCCCCGCCAGGGAGGCATCGATGTCGAGTGTCGGGGCCTCGGGCGCCAGGGTCTGCGGAAGCGCTACCAGCGTGGCCTGTTGCAGGTCCGCCACGTAGAGGGCGGTGCCGGTCAGGCCCATCCGCCGGCCCGTCTCGAAAACGAGCTCGGCCAGGTCCCCGCCCGCCACCAGATGAGAGCGGGCGACCAGGTCCGACAGCACCTGCTCGTGCGGTTCCATGACCAAGACCTTTCACCCGTTGCCGTTCGCGGTCATTTCCGCCGAGCGTATGCGCCGACCACGCCTCTACCTGGCGGCGGCACGCGGCAACGCCAGGTTGAGTGGGCCATGAGAATGGCGGGCGCGCGGCGGCACGCAGGCTCGCGGGCGCGTCGGCCTGCCCGGGCCGTCGCCGTGTACTCGCCCAGTCTCTTAGGGGCTGCCGACCGGACCCACCTGGAAGGCCGCGCGGGTTGCCGTCGGCGCCGTACCTGTGGGTTGGGCTGCCGGCACTCTGCCCGGGGCAGACGCGGCTGGTGGCGCACGTCGGAGCACGGTGTCCTCCGCGCGAGCCGCTGAGCGGCGACGCGCCGACGGTGTGCCTCTTGCACGCGAGCGGGCCCTGGCGCGATTTCGCAACTTCCGTGGTGCCGCGCTGTCAGGTGGTCGGACGCGTGGCCGAGTCGTGGACCAGCTCCGCGAGCTGGATGAGGAAGCTGCGCGTGTTCACGCGCCCGTGGACACGGATGAAATGGGACCGGTCGGAGCACCGGAAGACCTCGCGCCGGCGTACCTTCCAGAGGTCACACTCGAAGGTGTTCGCCGCCTGCTCCGCTTCCTCCGGGCTGCCGTCGAACTCCGCAAGGGTCCGTACGCCTTCATCGGTGCTGACGGGTAGGCCCAGCACGATCCATCGAGACATCCGAGACCCGGCCCTTCCCCCTGGCATCGCCTGGCGCGACGCGCACGGCGCCAGTGTGACAGGCGGACCGGAACACCGGATGCTGTCGCAGACGTCGGACCGGCCCCTGAGAGCGGAAAGGAGATGTGCGCTACTGCGGGAGGCACCGACGATTCGCGGTCTGGCACCCTCGGCTGGATGCCGGACCCTGGTTACGGGCCCGGCATCCGGCAAGGGACGGGTCGGCACCCGGGTCCCGACCCGGGCCCCCAACCGGGTCCCGCCCGGGTCCCGACCCGCCCGTACGAACACGTAGTGTCTTACACCGTGGCGTACGACAAACGGGTATGGGGTGTGGGCTCCTGGCGGGCCTGGGCGAGCGGTGCCACGGCGCCATGGCACCGGGCGACGTTGTACGCCACCCAGGACCTTTTGGCGGAGGGCAGGTTCGAGGAGGCCGAGGCGCGAGCGCGAGCGCTCCTCGCCGCTCGCCGGCGGCCGGGGCGGCGTGACCGACGCCCTGTGACGGCCTGGCTGGGCTCGTTCTACGCCACGGCGGCGGCGATCACCCACGGGCGCGGGGCGGACGTCCTGGCCGAACTGGAAGTTCTGATCAAGGACATGGAGCCGTCGTACGGCCGGTACCGCGAGCTGCTGCTGGCGACGCGGCTGCACCGCGGGTGGGTGCTGATCGACCTGGAGCGGCCCGCGGAGGCGGAGGCCGAGGCCCGCGACGTCCTGCGGTCAGTGGCCCGCCTGAGGCATCTGGCCGAGATGGGGGACATCGAACTGTGGGCCGTGCTCTGCCTCGGGGACGCCCTCTGCGCACAGCACCGGTACGAGGAGGCGGAGGCGATCGCACGAGGCAACCTGTCGCGGGCCGATCGGCGACCGGAACGGGGTCTGCGCATCCTCCTGGTACGCGCCCTGTCGGGCCTCGGGCGGCATGAGGAGGCTCTTGCGGAGGCCCATGGAACGGAGCCCGAGGGCTCTCCCGGCACCAGCGGCGACCTGGAGCTGGCCACGGCCGTGGCCCTGCACGGCCTGGGCCGCCCGAGCGAGGCGCGGGAAGAGGCCCGGCGGGCCCTGTCCGCCTGCGAGCGCTTCTTCCTCCCCTCGCATCCGCGGGTCGGGAAGATCCACGCGTTGTTGGACCGGATCGAAACGGTCTGACGGACACCTTCGATCCTCAGGGCGGTTGCGACACCGTCCGGTTCGCCGGCCGCGCGTCAGGCCTGGCGGCGTCGCTCAGGTCCCTGATGCCGTGTCAGGGTCCGCTCAGGGACGGCCCGGGGTGCGTTCCGACTACCTGAGCTTCGACGAGGTGAACGAGGGGACGCTGCGCCCGAAGGCCGTCCCGCTCCGGGCCCGCACTTCTCACCCGGCACGCGCCAGGAGGACAACTCGTTCGGCTACCGCGTCGCGGGGAAGCCCATCGAGCACCTCACCGGGCACTCCTATCAGTACGAGGTGACCACGCGCATCCTCCGGCCCCTGCGCATGACGGAGACGCGCGCCGCCGTGCCGGGCCGTGCCACGCCCGTTTCCCGGCCCTACCTTCCCGGCTATCTCCCGCGGAGCAGCGGCGAACTGGTCGATGTCCAGATGCAGGGCGGACTGCCGGCCAGCATGACCTCCACCACGCGCGATCTGGACCGCTTCATATCCGGGCTCTGCGACGGCCGGCTGCTGCGTCCGGCGCAGGCCGCCGAGCTGTTCACGGTGCCGAAGGACGCCGAGGGCCGGCCTCTGCCCTTCGTCGGTGACGGCCAGTGCAACACCGGTCCCGGGAAGGGCACGGCCTGTCTCAGCGTGGGACTGATGTACGCGCCGATGCCCGACGGTTCGGTGGTGTGGGCAAGACGGGAGCCGACCCGGGCTACCGCAGTGCTGTCTTCGCCTCCCGCGACCTCTTCCGCCGCGTGGTGTACGCGGTCGGTATCACGTCCGCCGAGAGCCGGGGCTCATCGGCGGTGGCCCAGCGACTCGCCTCGGCCGTGTCACGCAACTGACGCCCGCAGACGCAGAGGCCGACGACGCAGACGCAGAGCGGAGGCCGACGACGCAGACGCCGACGACGCCCGGTCACCGGCCCACGAAGGCGGCCGGGCACGACCAGACCGGGTCTCGCCGATGTAGAGCTGCTCGGCATCTCCGTGCCCGACAGGCCGCGGGCTGTCAGGCGCGGCACCTCCCACCTCGCGGGCGGACGACATCCGAGGTCGACCGGCCGCGGGATCCGGTGCAGGGTCGGCACGCAGGACCAACGGAAGACCGACCGGCGCGGTCGAGCGTGCGCGGGCGCGTCGAACGGCGGCCAGCCGGAAGGGTGGTGCGGCGTCCCGGGACCACGGGTGGCGCATCGAGCCCTGGCGGGTGCAGGTGGCGAAGCTGTGCCTCTCCCGGCTATGAGTCGACAGGCGGCGTCGGACAATCGTCAGAGCTGGTCGCTGCTCCGTCGAGCGAGCCCCTCGAAGAACTCGTGGAGACCGGCCGCGGCCAGGTCGAACTGATCGAACCACGAGGCGGTGGCCGACCTCCAGACCCGGCCGGATCCCGCCAGCGCGAACAGGTGGCCGCCGCCGTCGCTGGCGAAGACCAGGGCAGGCTCTTCCCATACCCGGCCGAGGGACTGAGACGTACCACCCGCCTTCCTGAGTGGTTACGAGTGGCGGTGCTTGATCGAGTCCATGATGCCTTCGGCGCGGTGTCGGGCGCTTCTCATCTTCTGCCGGACTTTGGCTTTCGTCTGGTCTGCCTTGCCTTCGGATTCGAGGCGTTCATGACCGGTGACTCTTCCGGCCATTTCCTTGAGCCGGCCTTTGGCTTTGTCCATGGCGCCGCGCGTATCCATGGTTTCCTCCGTTACGTGGGGTGTCACCCTCCACGTTAGGTTGGGGCGCTCCGAGGTGCTCGTCGGTCGGTCGGCCGGCCGGTTCGCTGCCCTGCGTCGGTTCGGGCTGCAAGACCCTCTACGCCCAGTCGTTGGTCCAGGCGGTCGCCGCGCTTGTCATCAAGACCGCGGCCTCCCGGGGAACCGGCCTCGCGCCCGCCCCCTCTGGTCTGCCGCCGCGCCGGCTGGCGCAGGCGACCGACTACATCCGCACCCACCTCGCCGAGCGGGTCGCACTGGACGACCTCGCCCGGGTCGCCGGTGTGAGCCCCTCCCACCTCACCCGGGTCTTCCGGGCCTCCACCGGGCAGTCCCCGCACCAGTACGTCCTCGGTCAGCGGCTCGAACAGGCTCGCCGGGCCCTGCTCACCACCGACACCGCAATCGCGGACGTCGCCGACGCTTGCGGCTTCGCCGACCAGAGCCACCTCACCCGCACCATGCGCCGCCACCTCGGCCTGACCCCTGGCGCTCTGCGTACGGACCGCGCGCGGACGGTTGCCACCAGCAACGACAGCCGCCCTTCCGAGGCCTGATCCGCTTCCTGCGCTCCGCTCCTGGAGCGCAAGCTCAGGCGCCGGACGCCCATCGGGTCCAGAGCACGCGCGAAATGCGACCTCCGACGGTAAGTCGACGTCTCGGCAGCACATCCGGACTCCTGGTCGCCGGCCTCACTCACCGAATACGGATCTGTTGGCGAGCTGCCTGCGGGACTGGAGTGCGAGCGTCGGCCCGGGGCGCTGCCGCCCCGGCCCGCGATGCTGCGCGTTCTGCGTCCTGAGCAGGCTGTCTCCGGCTGTGCGCCGCTGGGTCGTGACCGCCGCAGTCGCAGCCCTTGCCCTCGCCGTCGGTGCCTGGGGCGGGGCAGGACGCGACGGTTCCCCGGTTACGGCGAGATGGTTGCGGGCGGTATGCGCGCGTGGTCCGTCTCTCCGGTGTGGGGGTTGAGGACGTAGACCTGGAACGGAGCCCACGCGCGGTCGGCGAGGGTGTCGACTTCGTGGTGGGAGCAGACCAGCAGCGGCAGTTCTTCCGCCCAGGCCCGTAGCCGGCGTGGGTCGGGGCAGGCGACGCCGGCGAGTGTCCACTGCCGGCCGTCAGGGCCGGTGCGTTCGAAGACGGGCCTGCCGTCGCCGTAGCGGGGATCCGGTGCGCCGAAGACCAGGTTCCGGCCGAAGTACAGCTCGGCGATGGCCCGGAAGTACTTCCATCGCTGCTGGTCCAGGCCCGTGCGGCTCCAGAACGCGGCGTAGGCGCGGTCCTTGGCCGCCTTCTTCGTGGCTTTCTGCTTCTCCCGGATGACCCGCTGCCGCGCCTCGGCCTCCTGTTGTGCTTGCTGCAGACGCCGGGCCTGCGCCTCCTTTCGCGCGCTGTCGGCATCCAGTGCAGCGTAGGCGGGAGTTGTCCACCACGAGCGCCACCTGTCGTTCCAGGACCTGGTCCAGCCCTCGGCCCAGTCGTACCAGTTGCCCTCGTCGGTGACCCGCTTGGCACCGGAGAGAGGCTCGTGCGGCACGATCCGGCCCGTCAGCATCCACGACACCGCGTCGCTCAACGCGGCACCGGTCGGCGACCAGCTCACCAGCTGCGGGGATAAGCGCGCCAGGCCGGCCGTCACCCGCCACTCCTGCCCACGCTCTTCGGGGGCCTGGACCAGGAGGGTGGGCACCGTGCCCACCCACGGGCGCGGCCGGAAGCCGAACCAGCACACCCTCACCCCGTCCCGCTCGTAAAGACGGGTGCGGGCCGCGATGTCCTGGGCGGTGATGGGCGACAGCTGCGCCTCGAGCGCCATCAGCCTGGAGCCGTCCGGGTTGAAGACCATCACGTCCGCCCGCCATTCCCCGGTGGGTGCGGCGACCTCCAGTTCGGCCTGGAAGCCTGCGGCGCGCGCACTGGTCACCAGCTCGAGCTTGAGCAGGTGATGTTCGAGTGACTCGTTTGCCAGTGAGCACGTCGGCGGCTTGGCACGGTGATAGAAGTGCCGGGTCTCCAGCTTGGACAGACGGGGGCGGACCTGGCCACCGCACTCCGGACACGTCAGCTCCACACCACGCACTCGGTGTATCGCCTCCCACGACCGGCCGCAGCCCAGGTCGTCGAGGGTGACGTCCAGTCGGCCCCACTCGGCATGATCAGCTGTCAACTGCACGTGGCCCCCCGTCGGTCGGCTTCGCAGGCCATGATGCGCCCCGCCACTGACATGGCGGCAAGGTGGGTGCCGTGGTGACCGCCGTCGTGCCGCCGGGCCCCACGACGGCTCCGCATGAGCACGGCCGGCCCGGGCTGAACCGCGACACGGACTTCGCCGCCTCGGTAGACCGGTGACAGGGTCAAGACCCGGCCGGCCGTGGTCTGGATGCTCGGCGCGCCGACGCTGCGCCGGACCCGCCGCCGGACCGGCAGGCCGGGTGTCGGTGAGCCGTTGGTCGCGCGCCGGGGCTGTCACGAGCCGCGTGTCCGGATCGCGGATTCCGGTCTGGTGGAACCGGTATCGCAAATCGTATAATTTCGGACATGGAGTCGACGGTGCCTCGGGGCAGCTGGACGTTCGTCACGAACCACGCTCGGATCCTCGCGATGATCCTGCGTGATTCGGAGATCCGGCTGCGCGATCTGGCGGAGCGCTGCCAGATCACGGAGCGGGCGGTCCAGGCGATCGTCACGGACCTGGAGAACGCGGGGTACCTCACCCGGGTACGCCGCGGCCGCCGGAACCACTACGAGGTCACGCCGGGGACCCTCTTTCGCCATCCGGCCGAGGGTCACCACGAGATCGCGGACTTCTTGCATCTGCTCGTCGGCCTCGACCCGCCTGCCGGGGCCGGCCGCTCGGATCGTGATGACGGTGAGCGCGACCCGCACGGCCGACCTGTGGATGCCGCTGGTCACCATGCCGACCACGGTCCCGGGTGAGGGGACCCGGGCTCACTGTGCCAACGCCCTGCCGGCCTTCTTCCCCGCGTTTCGGGGTCTGAAGGGAGTAAGGCCATGACCTCCCAGTTCGACCGCCCGCTCCCCGCTGCGGTGGAGCACATCAACGGCACGTTGCGTCCCTCGGTCGTCGCCGTGGTCTGCGAACCCGGCGCGCAGCGGGTGGCGGTCCGCGTGTGCGGCGAGATCGACATGGAGGATGCCGACGGCCTGCGCCGTGACCTCACCGCGGCGCTGGACTCCAGCCCCTGTGGCCTCGACATCGACCTGTCCGCCGTCACCTTCTGCGACAGCCAAGGCCTGCACGTCCTGAGCGACCTGAACCGGCAGGCACGCAAGGCCGGGAAAACCCTCGTGCTGACCGCACCGAGCCGCCCGGTCGCCCGCCTGCTGCGCGTGACCGGGGCCCAGCATCTCCTCACCGTCCGTGGCTGGCCCCTTCCGGAAACCTTGGCGGCCGGGACCGGCCCAGCCCGTTTCTCCGGTACCCGGCCAGGCTGAGGAGGTGCGGGCGGGCGACGCCGAGCGCCGCGTGGTGCACGCCGGCACCTCGCAGACGGCAGCTGCGCGGGTCGGTCCGCTCCCGCAGGCAGTCGGCGTGCCGGTGTGACGGAAACCGTCCACCGAGCCCCCACGGTCATCGACGCCACCCCTGGCCGGCAGTCAAAGGGACAGGCCCCAGCCCTTCATCCGGAGCTGAAGGTGATCGAGCCGCCGTCGCGCAGGCGCGGTGCCGCGGACTTGGAGGCGAGGAACGCACCCCAGAACCGGCGTTCGGAGACCGTCCTGGCCTTCTGCGGGGTGGTGTCGGCCAACGGCTTTACCACCAGGGATACCCCCGCGGTGTGGACGAGGCGGTCGAGCTCTCCGACCTCCTCGAAGAACGCGGCTATGGCGTTGCCGTCGGCGACGTCCAGGCCGCGGCCTCCGGCGGGCTCGCCCAACAGCTTCGTCGCGGCGTCCACGCGGTCCTGCCTGCTGGAGGCCAGCACGACGTCCGCGCCGGCTGCCGAGGCCTGTTGGGCCCTGGCGAAGCCGATGCCGGAGGTTCCGCCGATGACCACGATCTTCTTGCCGGCCAGAGACATGGGATCCATTCCTTCGTCGATGCAGTGCCGGAGTTGGGCAACCGCCCGTTCCTCGCCCATCGGCCAGGTCACCGTGGAGGGACCGGGTCGCACACGGTGCTGGTGTGGGGTCGTACGCGATCGACGTCGATCGTCCGAATCCGATGTTCGGACCTACGGGACGTCATCCACCACCCGGCGGTTCCTTTCGAGGAGTTGATCGACTATGTGCGAGGGCTGCGCGGAAGCTGCAGGCTGGGCATCCTGAGCAACAGCTTCGTGGGCGCCCGGGAACGGCAGACGTCGCTTTATCACTTCGACAAGCTGGTGGAGCAGATCGTCTACTCGCACGAGATCGGCACCGAGAAGCCCGACCTGCGTGCCTTCGAGGCCGCATGCGCCAGCTTGGACGTGCGGCCGGAGAACTGCCTGTTCATCGACGACGTCGCAGTCAACATTGAGGCCGCCCAGGCGGCGGGTATGCAGGCGCATCTGTTCGAGGACAACGCCCGGACCGTTACGCGCATCGCAGCTCATCTGGATGCAGGGCCCCGGGCCGCAGGGCGGGTCCCGCTCGGATGACGTCGGCCTGGCCGGTCTCCCACGGTTGCCGGCCAGGCGTTGAAACGATTGATCCGCGTGGTCGATGTTCTCCCAACGCGAGAAGCCAGGCCACTGGCCGACTGGCTGGACCGCCACCCCGGCGTGGAGATCATCTGCCGGGATCGGGCAGGCGCCTACGCCGAGGGCGCGCGAGGCGCCCCCGATGCTCTGCAGGTCGCTGACCGGTTCCATCTGTGGCAGGGCCTCGGCCGGGCGGTAGAGACCTGCGTCGCCGCCCATCGCTGCTGCCTGCGTACCCCGACACCCAGCGGCGTGCTGCCGCAGGACAACCCACCGGCTTCGGATCGGCCGCAGGACGACTCGGAGCCCGTCGGCCGACGGGCCGAGCGAAAGAAGGCAGCACACGCTCTCATCCACGAGATCCTCGCCCAAGGCCACTCACGCCGGGCGGTCGCCCGGCACCTGGGCTGGCGCCTCAACACCGTCCTCCGGTACGTGAACGCCGCACATTGGCAGGAGACCCTCCGCGAGACCCGGCCTCGGCCCAGCAGACTGGACCCCTACAAGCCCTACCTGGAACGACGATTCACAGAAGGATGCACCAGCGTCACCCAGCTCCACGACGAGCTGGTTGCCGAGCAGTCACCCGTCACCTACGGCATGGTCCGAGCCCACATCGCCACCTTGAGCGGGGCTCTGTCCGCAGCACCGCCACGGCCGCCGACGGTACGGAGGTGACCGGCTGGCTCACCCGCCACCCCACCGCTCTGACCCAGGAAGACCGCATCGGCCTGAAAGGCGTCCTGGCCCGTTGTCCCGAACTGGGCATAGCCGCCGGACACGTCCGTGATTTCGGCGAGATGCTCAGCGGCCGCCTCGGCACCACGCTCCCATTCAGGATCAGCACCGTCGAAGCCAGCTACCCGGCCTTGCCGGCTTCGCACGCCACCTGCTCCGGGACCTCGACGCTGTGACCGCCGGCCTCACCCTGGACTGGAACTCGGGCAGCATCGAGGGAGCCGTGAAGCGCATTAACTGACCGTTTCAGAATGACTCCGGCCGAGAGCAGCGCTCCCGTGGGCACTTGTGCAGCGATGTTGGCACCTTGGCCCATGGCCCTGTACATACGGCCTGAGCAACAGAAGCAGGTCCGGACCGGTCGGACGTAGGAGTGGGTGGATGGGCGCGGATGCGGAGCGGGAGTGCTGGGAGCTGCAGTCGGGAGCCGGCGTGGGTCCGTTGCAGTTCGGGATGTCTCCAGCCGAGGTCGCCCAAGCACTTTTGGTCCTAGGACCGCAGGAACTGGTTGGCGGTCCGTATGCGCAGGAGGACTTCCCCGATGGGGTGAAGGCGTTCTACGACGCGGGCAAGCTCGCCTGCGTTGCGCTGGATGCGGTCACCGGTCCGCAGGTCTTCCTGTCTGGCTTCCCGCTGGCGGGAAGCGATCCGGAGCAGGGCCAGCAGTTCCTGCTGGATCACGCTGCGCAGCATGGGAACTGGGTTCTCTACACGCCTGATGACTCGCTTTCCCTGACTGACCTTGGGATTCTTCTGCGCTCGCAGCAGGTCGGTGCAGGGCGCCTGACGCGTCCGCTCTTCGTGAAGGAGGAGTGGTTGGAGTCGCAGTACTTCCGGGACCACCTTCCGCTGGAGGGCGCCTCAGGCTGAGTGCTCGATCTGGCCAACCACGCCAGACCCTGCGCTCGAATCAGATGCCGCGGGTCTTGTGCTCGACGATCTTGGTCGGCACGGTGTCCGGGTGCGTGCTGATCTTGTTCCGGACGACCTGTGGGAGCGGGTGGCCCCGTTGCTGCCACCTGCTCCCGAACGACGTCACCGGCATCCCGGGCGGTTGCGTGTTCCTGACCGAACAGCACTCGCCGGCGTCCTGTTCGTGCTGCGGACCGGTGTCGCCTGGCGGGACGTCCCGGCGGAGACCGTGGGCTGTTCCGGAGTGACGGCCTGGCGCCGGCTGCGGGACTGGACCGAAGCCGGTGTCTGGCCGCGCCTGCATGCTGCCCTGCTGGCTGAGCTTCGCCGCGCCGACCTGCTGGACCTGGACGACTGCTCCGTGGACGGATCGCACGTGCGGGCCCTCAAAGGGGGGACCACGTTGGCCCCTCGCCCGTCGACCGCGCCCGTCCCGGCTCCAAGCACCACCTGATCGTTGACCGCCACGGAACCCCAATCGCCGTCACGCTCACCGGCGGCAATCGGCACGACGTCACCCAGCTCCTGCCCCTGCTCGACGCAGTCCCGCCGATTCGGGGAGCTCGGGGACGCCCCCGCCGCAAACCCCGGCGTCTGTACGCCGACCGGGGCTACGACTTCGACAAGTACCGCAGGTTGCTGTGGAAACGCGGCATCAAACCCATGATCGCCCGACGGGGCATCGCCCACGGCTCCGGACTGGGCAAGGTCCGCTAGGTGGTCGAGCGGGCATTCGCCTGGCTGCACCAGTTCAAACGGCTCCGTACGCGCTACGAACGCCGCGCCGATCTCCACCAGGGGTTGCTCGACCTTGCCTGCAGCCTCATATGCCTCCGCCGCCTTCGGACCTCATTTTGAAACGACCAGTAAAAAGATCAAGAGACAGCTCTACGGCCGAGCCGGCTTCCACCTGCCCTGGAAGATGATCCTGCTGCAGTGAAAGCAGGCACGTCCGGCTGTGCGACTTGCAGGACAGGGAGAGGCGGCAGCGACGTCATGCTTTGGCGTCGGGCATGCCGCCACATCGCCGGTCTTCGTGCGGCCCAACCAGACGACGCCGCCCGACTCGGCCCCGAAGGTGACCAAATCGGCTTGCTGCGACTCGTCGCGTACCCGTTCGCACCCGTCAGCCAACTGCTCGGAGTCGCGCGGTGCAGGATCCCCGTCTATGAACGTGCGAAACGGTGCGGACAAGGTCGTCCACGCGCCTGCGTCGGCGAAGCAACCGACATTGGCATCGGAGAAGAAGCAGGGCTCCTCGCCCGGCTGAAGCCGGGCGATGTCGTCCTCGACACTCAGGGCCATCTCCCATCCGACGACAGGGTCGTCGCTGATACACAGGCGCGTCGCGGCGCACTCAACGCCGTCGACGTGCTCGCCCATGAACTCGTACGGGCCCGCCGTCCACGCGATCTCAACCCGGTAGACGCCCGGGGGAATGCGCACCGCCAGCTCCCGCGGGGGCCTGGTCGGCAGCCCCCTCTGGTACTCCCAGACCTGGTCGTCGTGCCATGGCGCATCGACGACGAGCCGGCCGCTCGGTACGCGGATCGTCGTCAGCTCCTCGATGGCCGTCACGACTACCGGCGTCGTCGGGTCGTCGTACACCGTGCCAAGGTGAGCACCGGGCGTGAAAGCCGCCTCCAAGTACCAGGTGGCCTCAGGCCCGGCTGCCAGCCGCGCGTCCCTGACCCACTCCATGTCTCACTCCCTCCTCGCCACCCGGCCGGGCGGTCAACCGAAAGCTACGTGGACCCGCTGACACCGGCACTTCTTGCATCGTCGCAATCCGTGATCGCTCCCCAAGGTCTGTGCCAGAACCGCTACCCGTGAACAGAGCCAACCGCCGTGTGCGCGCTCAGGCCGAACGACGCGGCTGGACGGATCCCCTGTCATCAGGACCGCGGAGCGAGGGACCTCAGGCGAGGACGTTGACCGCGCGGGCGACCACCAGGCCGAGGATGAGCAGGGAGCCGAGGGACTGGACGCTCATGGCGATCTTGGCCCAGGGAGCCAGGGGCATCACGTCAGTAGGGCTGAAGGCGGTGGCGTTGGTGAGCGCGAGGTAGAGGTAGTCGACGAAGCGGGGCCGCCAGTCGGCGTCGGCCACTTCGGGGTTGAGCTGCTGGGGGAAGGCGAGCGCGGGTGTGCGGGGCATGTGGTGGGCACGGGCGGCAGCTCCGCCACTGTCGAGTTCGAAGTACAGCAGGGAGAACGCCAGAACGGTGCCGGCCCACACGGTGCCGCCGGTCTGCAGCAGGCTGGTGGCGGAGCTGGTCTCCTTGCCGCCGTGGAGGATGTCGTCGACCAGCTGGGCGGTGGACCAGACGGCGCTGAGTGCGAGAACGCACACCAAGGCGATCGACGTTCCGCGCAGCACCGTCGAGCGCCGGTCGATCCGGCCCGGGTCGCCGGCGACGAGCGCGAGCAGAAGCAGTCCCTCGACGGTCGGGAGAACCCAGCGGGGCGCCAGTCGGAGGTCGTCCGGGAGCAGGAGGGTCAGCACCATGGCGGTGACGACGGCCATGGCCATCGGCCAGCGGGCCTCACCGACGGGTTCCCGCCGACTCGGGCTCTCGGTCGGCTCGGGGATGCGTCCGGTCACTGTGGCAAGGCCCTAACGGTCGAGTGCGAAGTGGCTGTCGCCGTCCTGCCCTCGGAAGATATAGCGGGTCGGCGGCCGGAGGGTGGATCTCCCGCTCCGATGCTCCGACGTCACCCTGCCCCGCCGTTCGGCCTGACGTCCGCATCTGGCGGTTCAACGTCGGTTTCTGCAACCTCTGCCTGGCGAGCGGCATGATCGTCGGCGTCGTTGCGCTGCATCTGAGCCACGAGACCGCCGCCCGGTCCTTGATCTCTACGCAGCCGCCTTCATCACCGGCGGCGGATTCACGCCGTTCGTTCGCGTGCCGCAGGAGAGGCGGCGGTGCCGGGAGACTGCTCCGTCCCGTCCGGCGCGGACAGGACGCAGGGATCCCGTTTCTTCCCTTTGCGTCCCTGTATGCCCTGTTTGTGTTCGAGGTCGCGGGGCAAGCGGGCTTCCATGAGTCCCAGGCCCCGGAAGGGCCGGGACCGAACAGCGCGACTCTGCGAGAACGCGAAAGGGTGAGAGTCGATGTCGACCGGAATCGTCGCGGTCATCGCGGTCATCGCGGTCGTCGTTGTCGGCGGGTTCGTCGCCGGCATGGCCGTGAACCGTCGGCGGCGGGCGCGACTGCGCGATCGTTTCGGGCCCGAGTACGAACGGGCCGTCGAGGCGGCCGGCAACAGACGGTCCGCGGAACGCGAACTGGAAGACCGCGAACGCCGCTTCGCCGACCTGGAGATCAAGCCGCTGCCCGGCGAGGTGCGGGAACAGTACGCCCGACGGTGGGCGCGCATCCAGGAAGAGTTCGTGGATCGCCCCGAGGCGGCCGTCCACGACGCCGACGAGCTTGTGGCGGCACTGATGCGCGACCGCGGGTACCCCGACGAAGGGTACGAGCAGCGGCTGCGCGACCTGTCCGTGCGACACGGTCGCGCCCTGGAGCAGTACCGGGCGGCCCTGGAGGTTCACGCGGTGAGCACCTGCGACGCCGCCACCACCGAACAGCTGAGGGGCGCGATGATGCGCTACCGCACCCTCTTCGACGACTTGCTCGCCGACGGCGGGCCGACCGGCGCCCGCCGGTCCTGACGCGGAGGCAGGAGAGATGCCCCACCACGACACGTCCGAGCGCACGACCCAGGTGTCGGAGACCCGGCACCCGCCCATGCCCTCCGCACCCCCGGACCTGGCAGCCTCCGGCCACGGCGGCCACGCCCGTCACGCCGCGCCCGCCCCGCAGGACCCGGGGCAGAGCAGGCAGAACACGCACGGCGTCAGTGCCGCGGAGGACCGACCGGACCCGGCCCGCTCCGCGCGGCCCGACACCGGCCCGGACGCGGAGGGGACGACGGACCTGCTCGGCGCCGAGGCGGAAGAGGAGTTCCGCCGGCGCTGGCACGAGGTTCAGGGCCAGTTCGTCGACGACCCCCGCCAGGCCGTCCACGCGGCGGACGTGCTCGTCGGGGACGTGATGCGAACCCTGGCCGACACCTTCGCCCGGCACCGGCACACCCTGGAGGGGGAATGGAACCAGGGGCTCGAGGCCGACACCGAGAGCCTGCGCCGCGCGCTGTGCCGGTACCGCGCCCTGTTCCAGCGACTCCTGTCCACCTGACGCCTGTACGGGGGGCGTGCCCCCGGGTTTCCGGCCCGGCCGTGCGTGAGGTTCCACAGCCCGCACCGCCGGGCCGGCACCATGCCCGCTGCCGGTTCTTCCGCGACGCCGCACGCCCAGGCGTAACCGCCTTCCCAGGCGTGACTGCCCGTTCCCGAAGGGCCGTTCAGGGGGCGGTGCGTGCATCGCCGCAGCAGAGGCCACCGGCGCGCGCGACGACGCCCCGCGCCGTACATCGCGCGGGGCGTCATACCCTCGACCCTCCGAGGCGGGTCGGCGGCCGTCAGTGGCGGCGGCGGCCGCGCAGCTTGTCGAGAAGGCGCTGCGCCTGAGCGCGCCGGCGCGGGTCAGCGGCGGCCCGGCGCACGGACGCCGCCGCGTTACGTCCCTGAGGGCTGCGGGCGAACCGCTTGATACGGGCAAGAAGTGCGGTCATGGGAATCTCCTCCGATCCATAGGGTCCGATCCATAGGGCTGGACGGTTTCGCGGGGCGTGTCCACCGAGCCGGCGTATCCGTCCGTGGGTTCGGCCCGGTAACCGGTCAGGTGCGGCTGAGCTGGGGGCGTCGCGGCCTTCTCGGAGGGCCACGTGTCGTGTGCCATGTCCGCCACCTTTCCCATCGTCGAGGGCGAGTGCCCCGGGCCGAGTTCTGTCACTCCGTGTTGCCCGTCGTTGCCGTCTCACACCCCGCAATCCGCACGCCCGTTGAAGGTCCTCCGCCTCGATGCGGCGCATGCGGGGACCTCCTGATGCCGCGTCAGGCAGCCGAATCGACGGCGTCACCGCGGGGATCGACGGCGATACCGCGGGGATCGGCGACGTCACCGCCGGGACCGACGGCGTCACCGCCAGGACCGACGGCGTCACCGCAGAGACCGACGGCGCTACCGCGGGGATCGGCGACGTCACACGGGGATTGACGGCGTCACCGCCGGGAAGGATCCGTGCCAGCGCTGTCGGGGGTCCCGTCCGCGGATGCCGTCCGGGGCGACGCCGCGGCCTCCCCGGCCGCGTCGCCGGCCAGAGAGCCGGACAGCGTGAGACCGAGCGCCACCAGCGGCGCCACCACGGCGCGCGCGCCGGAGCGCCCCGCACGGCCGACCCCGAGAGACCTGACGGACGAGCGGGCGCCGACCGCTCCGGTCGGTTCTCCGGAGGTCCGGCGCGCCGGCCTTCCGTCCCCGGAGGAGGTCCGTCCGGCGGTTCGCGGGTCGGCGAGGACCCGGGCGCAGGCGGCCGCGTCGGGCCGCGCCTCGGCGGGCAGGACGGTCATGGCCGACAGCAGGCGGGCGAGCCCGACCGGAAGGCCCGGCGGTAGCACCGGGGGCCGGTTCAGGTGCGCCAGCGCCGCCTCCAACGGCGAACCGCCGTACTCCGCCTCGCCCTTCAGCGCCTCAAGGAGCACCAGGCCGAGGCTGTAGACGTCGGCCCCGGGCCCCGCCTTCCGGCCCAGGGCCTGCTCGGGCGCCATGTAGGAGGCGGTCCCGACGAACGTGCCGTGGCCCTCGGGCGGGGCATCCGCGGGACCGTCGAAGCGGCGGGAGATGCCGAAGTCCGAGAGGTGGGGCGTATCCGCCCGGTCCAGCAGGATGTTCGACGGTTTGACGTCGCGGTGGACGACTCCGTGAGCGTGGACGTGGGCGAGGGCCGAGGCGAGGGCCGATCCCATCCGGCAGGTCTCGGCGGGCGTGAGGACCGCCCGGGCTATACGCCGTCGGAGGGTCCTCCCGCGGACGAGCTGCATCACGAGGAAGGGCCGGCCGTCCTCCTCGCCCGAGTCGTAGAGCGTCACCAGACCGGGATGGTGCATCCGTGCCAGGAGCCGGGCCTCCTCGCCGCACTGCGCGCCGGTACGGCGGGCGTCCTCGGGGCGGAACACCTTCACGGCCACCGGGCGCCGCAGACGCAGGTCCAGCGCCTCGTACACGTCGGCCGCACCGCCGCTGCCCAGGTGACGGTCGAGCCGGTAACGGCCCGCGACGGCACGCGCCGTCAGCCTGGGATCCGGAAGTACGGGCTTCGCGCGGACCTGCATCGGTGCTCCCTGGAGATGTGGCCTGCCCTCTGCCGAAGGGCCGGCCGACGGGTACGTGTGGCCCGCCGGTGCGTGCACGGGCTCGCGGCTGACACGTGCCCCGTCGGTCCATGAACATCCGCGGCTCGTGCCGCCGGCGAGCAGCCGGAGGGGCCCTGAGGGCGTGGGAACGGTGCGGCTCTTGCCGACGAGGTGTGAGTTCAGCAGGACGGGTTAGGCGAATCATGGCAATCCCGCCCCGATGGGGAGGGAAACATCCTTCAGCAGAGAGGTGTTGGCATGTCGAAGGTCGAGCAGTCCGTCGAGGTCGAGGTCCCGGTCCGTGCCGTGTACGACCAGTGGACTCAGTTCGAGACGTTCCCGCACTTCATGGACGGCGTGGAGCGGATCGAGCAGCACACGGACACGCTCACCCACTGGGTGACGGAGATCGGCGGTGTGCGGCGCGAGTTCGACGCCGTCGTGACCGAGCAGATCCCGGACGAACGCATCGCCTGGACGACCGTCGAGGGCGAGGCGCGGCAGGCGGGCGTCGTCACGTTCCACCGTCTCGACGAGGGCCGGACGAAGGTCATGCTCCAGATGGACTTCGCCCCCGAGGGTCTGGCGGAGCAGGTCGGGGACAAGGCCGGGTTCGTCAAGCGCAAGGTGACCGGCGACCTGAAGCGGTTCAAGTCGTTCATCGAAGGCCGCGGCGGCCAGGAGACGGGCGCCTGGCGCGGAGCGGTCTGAGGAGAGCCTGCGAAGGGGCTCGGACCCCTGCCCCGGGGCCGGAGGTCCCAGGGCACAAGACGGCGTGGGCCGGACGAGTCACCGTCCGGCCCACGCCGTCGTACGTTTGCCCCCGCAGCCCCCGCAGCCCCCGCAGCCCCGGCAGCCCCGGCAGCCCCGGCAGCCCCGGCAGCCCCGGCAGCCCCGGCAGCCCCGGCAGCCCCCGCAGCCCCTGCAGCCCCTGCAGCCCCTGCAGCCCCCGCAGCCCCCGCAGCCCCCGCAGCCCCCGCAGCCCCCGCAGGCCCGTCGTACGCCCTTCCGGGGGCCGGCGCACGCGCGAGCGGCCCGGGCACCCGAGCGGTCCCGATGCACCGCCGGAGAGAACCTGGAATGGTCCCTGGAAGGGCGGGTAGGCGGAGGACAGGAGCGCATGGGACGCCTCTCCACTGCCGGCCCGCGGCCGCCCCCTCGCCGCGGGCCGGCAGCATCCGGCCGCCCCGCACCGGCCTCAGGCCGGTGCGGGGCGGTGCTCTGTGTGTGGCGGTGGTCTGTGCGCGGTACGACGGCTCGGTGGCAACCCCCGTCGCCGTCGAGTGGGCTCCTTCATCCAGGCCCCGACGAAGCCGTGGTGCGTTTCGCACGCAGCGGCAGGAGCTAGGCCGACGCCGACGAACGGCAGCCCAGCGGCCACCCACGTGCGCGCCACCGGCAGAGGGCCCACGCACGCATCGGCGGCAGAGGGCGGCCGCCCCGGAACCTCCGCGCCGACGACAGGGGGGCGACCGCCCCCTGCACGTCCGCGCCGGCGCCAGAGGGCGACCCACGTCCGCACGTACGCAGACCCATCTCCGCCCGTACGCAGACCCGCCTCCGCCCGTACGCAGACCCGCCTTCGCACGCAAGCTGACCCGCCTCCGCAGGCACGCGCACGGCGGAGGGGCGGCCGCCCATGTGGCGCACCGCCCCTCCGAGCCGGACGCGAGGTCCGTCATCCGTCCTGTCAGTGCTTGAAGACGTCCTTCGCCTTCTCCTTGGCGCCGCGTGCGTCGCCCTTGGCCTGCTCGGCCCGGCCCTCAGCCTCGAGACGCTCGTTACCGACCGTCCGGCCGATCGCTTCCTTCGCCTTGCCCTTGGCCTGCTCGCCCTTGGCCTTCGTCTTCTGCTTACCGGACACGAGGATCCACTCCTTTTCCATACGACACATCCGACAAAAGGACGCATGACCGGTATCCGCGGATGCAAACCCCTCGGACTGTGGAGCCGCACCGCTCGGCAGACGGCCTACGGGAGGTTCTCCTTGATCTTGGCGATGGCGAAGCCCCAGCCCTGCGAAACCGTCGGCTTGCCCGGCACGGCCACCTCCGCCGGGTTGGTCACGACGTCCAGGAGCACGGGGCCGGGCAGGGCGAGCGCTTTGCGCACGGCCTCGTCCAGCTCGCCCGGATCGGTGACGCGGATGCCGGTCAGGCCCAGCGCCTCGGCGACCGCGGCGAAGTCGGGGTTGTCGAGGACCGTCCCGAATTCGGGGAGGCCGGCCTGTTCCTGCTCCAGTTTGACCATGCCGAGACGACGGTTGTCGAAGACGACGAGCTTCACCGGCAGCCGTTCGGACCGGACGGTCATCAGGTCGCCGAGCAGCATGCCGAGGCCGCCGTCGCCGCAGAAGGCCACCACCTGGCGGTCCGGCGCCCACAGCTGGGCCCCGATGGCCTGGGGCATCGCGTTGGCCATGGAGCCGAGGTTGTACGAACCGATCAGGCGACGGGTGCCGCGCATCCGCACGAGCCGTGACAGCCACACCGTGGCCATTCCGGTGTCGGAGGTGAAGATCGCGTCGTCGGCCGCGTGCCGGTCGATCGCGGCCGCGAGGGCCTCGGGCCGGATCTCCTCCACCCGGTTGTCGAACATCGCCCGCACCCGCCCCAGCAGACGTTTGTCGTGGGCGGGGTCGGCGAGGGCGGCCTGGTCCTTCTCCCACCGCGCGAACCGCTCCCGGGCCTCGTCGAGGTGGGACCGCGACGGAACGGGCCTCAGCAGCGGCAGCAGCGCCCGCAGCGTGGCGCCCACGTCCCCGGCGAGACCGACGTCGACCGGGACGCGGCGGCCGAGGTGCTCCTCCCGCACGTCGATCTGCACCACACGGCGGGCCTCCGGGTACCAGTCCCGGTACGGGAAGTCCGTCCCCAGCAGGATCAGCGTGTCGCAGCTGTCCATGGCGTGCGCCGCGGCCGGGTTGCCGATCAGGCCGGTCTGGCCGACCTCGTACGGGTTGTCCTCCTCGAATCCCTCCTTGCCCTTCAGGGTCAGCACCATGGGCGCCGACAGGAGCTCGGCGGTGCGCAGCACCTCCTCGCGGGCCTCCCGGGCGCCGCGTCCCACCAGGAGGGTCACCCGGGACCCCTCGGCGATCGCCTCCGCCGCGGCCGCGAGCGCCGGGTCGTCGGGGCGGGTGACGGCCGGGCGGGGCAGCGCGAAGCGCGGCGGCCGGTCATCCTCGACCTTCTGGTCCCCGAGGTCCCCGGGTACGGTCAGCACCGCCACGCCCCGCCGGGTCACGGCCGCCCGCACCGCCGACTCCAGCAGTCGCGGCATCTGGGAGGGGGAGGTCACGGTCGCCCGGTACACGGCCACGTCCCGGAAGAGGAGGTCGTTGTCCACCTCCTGGAAGTAGTCCCCGCCCATCTCCGACAGCGGCACCTGGCCGCAGACCGCCAGGACCGGCGCACCGCTCTTGGCCGCGTCGTACAGTCCGTTGAGCAGGTGCACGGATCCCGGCCCGACGGTGCCCATGCAGACCGCGAGCTCGCCCGACAGCTGGGCCCGTGCTCCGGCGGCGAAGGCCGCCGCCTCCTCGTGGCGGAAGCCGGTCCAGTCGATGCCCTCGGTGGTCCGGATGGCGTCGGTGAGCGGGTTGAGGGCGTCGCCGACCACACCGAAGACGTGGCCGACACCGAGGTCCGCGAGACCGTCGACGATCACCTGGGCGACGGTACGAGTCATGGGGGTCTCCTTTCACGAAGGACGTCGACCGGCTCACGGGAACGTGAACCGGTCCGGATGAGCCGCCTTCCAGTCGCCTGCCCACGAAGCCGGAACCGATGCGGGGACCAGCAGCTGCCCGGGTTCGAGCGGTTCGTACAGCTCGGCATGGGACCGGACGGCGGCCGGTCCGACGCGGCGCAGGAGCATCCCCGGCGCGAGCCCGTCCGGACCGTCGACGCCCATGGCGGCCATGAGCCGGAGGGCGCTCCTGACGGTCGCCTCCTGGTAGCGCTGGACGCGCCGTGCCTTGTCAGCGACGTCGAGTGCCCGGGCCCGCCGGCGGTCCTGGGTGGCGACCCCGACGGGACAGGTGTTGGTGTGGCAGCGCTGGGCCTGGATGCACCCGAGGGCGAACATCATGGCCCGGGCGGAGTTGACGTAGTCGGCCCCCTGGACCAGCCGTTTGACGATGTCGGCTCCGGTGGCGATCTTGCCGGAGGCGCCGATCCGGATGCGGTCGCGCAGGCCCGCGCCGACGAGCGCCCGGTGCACCGTGGTCAGGCCCTCGGTGAGCGGGAGGCCGACGCTGTCCGCGAACTCCAGCGGTGCGGCCCCGGTGCCGCCCTCGGCCCCGTCGACGACGATGAAGTCGGGCGTGGCGTCCTCCTCCAGCATCGCCTTGCAGACGGCCAGGAACTCGCGGCGCGCTCCCACGCACAGCTTGAA
This sequence comes from Streptomyces sp. NPDC012637, assembly GCF_042954805.1. Taxonomy (NCBI): domain Bacteria; kingdom Bacillati; phylum Actinomycetota; class Actinomycetes; order Kitasatosporales; family Streptomycetaceae; genus Streptomyces; species Streptomyces sp. NPDC012637. Next base: position 50,410 of record NZ_JBIBDS010000001.1, on the reverse strand, counting down.
GCCGACCGGTTTGCCGCCGGCGAGCTCCCGCATCCGGCAGAGGAAGCGCACGAGCTCCCTGGGGGTCCGGTAGGCGCGGTGGTACGGCGGGGAGAGCACCGTGCGGCCCTCGGGAACGCCCCGGACCGTGGCGATCTCCCTGCCGACCTTCGAGCCGGGCAGCACGCCACCGATGCCGGGCTTGGCGCCCTGGCTGATCTTCAGCAGGACGCAGGCGACCTGGTCGAGGGCGGCCTTTTCGGCGAAGCGGCGCGGGTCGAAGTCGCCGTCCTCGGTGCGGCAGCCGAAGTACCCCGTCCCGATCTCCCAGACGAGGTCGCCGCCTGGGGCGAGATGGTGCTCCGATATCGCCCTCGCCGGTGTCGTGGGCGAAGCCACCGCGCCGGGCGCCCTCGTTCAGGGCGCGTATCGCCTGGCCGGAGAGGGAACCGAAGCTCATCGCCGACACGTTGAGCAGGGCCATGTCGTAGGGCCGGGTGCAGTCGGGGCCGCCGATCCGGACCCGGGGCGGTTCGGACGGCACGGGGCGCGGGGCCATGGAGGGGACCAGGTAGGTGGTGCCGGGCCGGTCCAGCTCCAGTTCCGTGCCGAAGGGGTCCTCGCCGTCCGTGCCCTTCGCCCGCTCGTAGACGATGGAGCGGGTGTCCCGGTCGAAGGGAACGCCGTCGACGTTCCCCTCGATGAAGTACTGCTGCACCTCGGGACGGATGGCCTCCATCGCGAACCGCAGGCGGCCCAGGAGCGGGTAGTTGCGCAGGATCGAGTGGCGCCGCTGGAGGACGTCGTACGCCGCGATCACGGCGAGCAGGAGAGTGGGTCCGGCCGCGCACCACCACCACGGAGACACCACGACGGCCGCGAGGCCGGTGGCGAGTGCGGCGAGGGCGGGGCAGGCCACGAGCAGAATCGTCACCATGAACGGCCTTCTGTCCCCGATGGGCCCGGCCACGCGCCCTCAGCGGTCGCGTCGGCAGCGGACGGCGCGGGCGGAGGCCCGGTGGAGGGCCGGTAGAGGGTCGTCAGAGGGCCGTCAGAGGCGGGCATCCATCCCGCCGCGCCTGCCCGGCGGTCCGGCCCGGTCGTGTCCTCCGCGCGCCGCCGGAGCCGGGTCCGACGGCGTGTTCCGGCCGCATGATCCGCCTCCGCCCTCCTCGTGTCGATCACGTAGGGGTAGTGTCGTCATGATTGCCGTACGGCAACGATTGCGGCCGGAGACGTCCTGGGGGAGCGAACCTCCGGCCCGTGACCGGAGCCGGGCGGTCCGTGAGCGGAAGCTTGGTGGGGAACGAGGGTGGCGACGCATGTCTGACACGACGACCAGGGGCTCCTCGAACCGGGGACGGTCCCGGCCGGCCGCGGTGGGCGAGCCCGAGCTTCGGCAGCTCCTGGCCGGGCTCACGGCCGTGCGGGACGGCGACTTCGGGACCCGTCTGCCCGACGAGGCGGACGGGCTGATGGGCGAGATCTCCACCGTGTTCAACGGGATGGTCGACCAGCTCTCCCTGTTCACCTCCGAGGTGACGCGGGTGGCCAGGGAGGTCGGCACGGAGGGGACACTCGGCGGGCAGGCCGCCGTACCCGGCGTCTCCGGCACGTGGGCCGACCTGACCGACTCGGTGAACGCGATGGCCGGCAACCTCACCACCCAGGTCCGTGACATCGCCCAGGTGGCCACCGCGGTCGCCAAGGGCGATCTCTCCCAGAAGATCGACGTGGACGCGCACGGCGAGATCCTGGAGCTCAAGAACACCATCAACACGATGGTCGACCAGCTCTCGGCCTTCGCCGACGAGGTCACGCGCATGGCGCGTGACGTGGGCACGGAGGGCATCCTCGGCGGGCAGGCCGACGTGAAGGGCGTCTCCGGCACCTGGCGCGATCTGACGGACTCCGTCAACTCCATGGCGGGCAACCTCACCGCCCAGGTGCGGGCGATCGCCCATGTCGCCACCGCGGTCGCAGGCGGCGACCTGTCGAAGAAGGTCGACGTCGACGCCCGGGGCGAGATCCTGGAGCTGAAGACGACCATCAACACGATGGTCGACCAGCTCTCGGCCTTCGCCGACGAGGTCACGCGCGTCGCCCGCGAGGTCGGCACCGAGGGCAACCTCGGCGGCCAGGCCACCGTCCGGGGTGCCTCCGGCACCTGGAAGGACCTGACCGACAACGTCAACGTGATGGCGTCCAACCTCACCGGGCAGGTGCGTTCGATCGCCCAGGTCGCCACCGCCGTGGCCCGCGGCGACCTCTCCCGCAGGATCACCGTGGAGGCCAAGGGCGAGGTCGCCGCCCTCGCCGACACCATCAACACCATGGTGGACACCCTGTCCGCCTTCGCCGACGAGGTGACCCGCGTCGCCCGCGAGGTCGGCACCGAGGGCCGGCTCGGCGGCCAGGCCCGGGTGCCGAACGTGGCCGGTACCTGGAAGGACCTCACGGACAACGTCAACTCCATGGCGAACAACCTGACCGGACAGGTCCGGAACATCGCCCAGGTCACCACCGCCGTCGCCAACGGCGACCTCTCCAAGAAGATCGACGTCGACGCCCGCGGCGAGATCCTTGAGCTGAAGACGACCATCAACACGATGGTCGACCAGCTGTCCTCGTTCGCGGCCGAGGTGACCCGCGTGGCCCGCGAGGTCGGCAGCGAGGGCCGGCTCGGGGGACAGGCGGAGGTCGAGGGCGTATCCGGGACCTGGAAGCGGCTGACCGAAAACGTCAACGAGCTGGCCGGCAACCTCACCCGCCAGGTACGCGCCATCGCCGAGGTCGCGAGCGCCGTCGCCGAGGGCGACCTGACGCGCTCGATCACCGTCGAGGCGTCCGGCGAGGTGGCCGAGCTCAAGGACAACATCAACGCGATGGTCGGCTCGCTGCGTGAGACGACGAGGGCCAACCAGGAGCAGGACTGGCTGAAGTCCAGCCTGGCCCGGATCTCCGCGCTGATGCAGGGCCACCGGGACCTGGCCGTCGTCGCCGAACTCGTCATGGACGAGCTGACCCCGCTCGTGGGCGCCCAGTACGGCGCCTTCTACCTGGCCGAGGAAGGTGCGGCAGGCGTCGAGCTCGGCCTCGTCGGCTCCTACGGGCGACCCGCCGGCGACCGGAGCCGGGACCGCCTCCGGCTGGGCGAGTCGCTCGTCGGACAGGCCGCCCGCAGCCGCCGCACCATCGCCGCCGAGAACGTGCCCGCCGACTACGTCACGATCTCCTCGGGACTCGGCAGCACGGCCCGGGGCAGCCTCGTGGTGCTGCCGATCGTCGTCGAGGACCAGGTGCTCGGCGTCATCGAGCTCATGTCCTTCAGTCCCTTCACCTCCGTGCACCGGGACTTCCTGGAACAGCTGATGGAGACGGTGGGCGTCAACCTGAGCACCATCGTCGCCAACGCCCGCACCGACGAACTGCTCGACGAGTCCCAGCGACTGGCCGGCGAACTGCGCTCGCGCACCGAGGAACTCCAGGTGCAGCAGGAGGAACTCCAGCGTTCCAACGCCGAGCTGGAGGAGAAGGCGGCCCTGCTCGCCACGCAGAACCGCGACATCGAGGCCAAGAACCTCCAGATCGAGCAGGCCCGGCAGGAACTCGAGGACCGCGCCCAGCAGCTCGCGCTGGCCTCCACGTACAAGTCCGAGTTCCTGGCCAACATGAGCCACGAACTGCGCACCCCGCTCAACAGCCTGCTGATCCTGGCCCAGCTCCTCGCCCAGAACCCGACCCGCAACCTCACGGCCAAGCAGGTCGAGTACGCCGGCATCATCCACTCGGCCGGATCCGACCTGCTGCAGCTGATCAACGACATCCTCGACCTGTCCAAGGTGGAGGCCGGAAAGATGGACCTCAACCCGGAGCGCGTGCCCCTGCGCAGGCTGCTCGACTACGTCGAGGCCACCTTCCGCCCCCTCACCTCGCAGAAGAGCCTCGCCTTCACGGTCTCCACGGCCGCCGGCGTCCCCGTCGACCTGGTCACCGACGACTCCCGGCTGCGGCAGGTGCTGCGGAACCTGCTGTCGAACGCCGTCAAGTTCACCGAGCAGGGCAGCGTCGAGCTCCGCATCGAACCGGCGTCGCACGACGAGCTGCCCATGTCGGTCCACCGGGGCGGCCCCGTCGTCGCCTTCCGCGTGAGGGACACCGGCATCGGCATCGCCACCGAGAACCTGGAGGCCATCTTCGGCGCCTTCCAGCAGGCCGACGGCACGACCAACCGGAAGTACGGCGGCACCGGCCTGGGACTCTCCATCAGCCGCGAGATCGCGTACCTGCTCGGCGGCGCCCTCACGGTCACCAGCGTGGCCGGCGAGGGCAGCACCTTCACCCTCTACCTGCCCGTCACCCGTAGCGACTTCACGGAACAGCCCACCCCCGCCGGCTCGTCGGCGGAAACCCCCGCGGCCAACACGCTCCCGGTGGCGGTCCCGGGCGCCGCGCTCGCCCTGCGGGCCAGGCCGGGCGCGCCGACGGTCCGGCCCGCGCGGCGCCTCCTCGTGATCGAGGAACGCCCGCGCGGTCTGCTCGCCGTCGTCGCCGAGAACGCGGTCACCCAACTCGCCGCCGACGGGGGGCACGCCGAGCGGACGGACATCGAACTGATCGCCGTCGCCGGCCCCCAGGAGGCCGCCGGCGCGCTCGCCACCCAGCCGTTCCACTGCGTCGTGCTCGACGTCGACATGGCGGACGGCGACGCCCTGCGCTTCCTGGAGGCCATGGACGGCGACGAGGCGCTGCGTACCGTCCCCGTCCTCGCACACAACAACCGCCGGCTCCCCGCCGACGAGGAGGGCGCCCTGCAGGAACTGGCCCGCCGCCGTCCACTGGAGCTCCTCTCCAGCCTCGACGAGCTGCGCGAGCGGATCGCCCTGCACCTGTCCGCGGAGCAGCCCGGCGACGTCGTGCCCCTGGTGCGCGGGGACCACCAGGCCCCGGCACCCCAGGCCATCGACACCAGGCTGCACGGCCGGACCGTCCTCGTCGTCGACGACGACGCCCGCAACCTCTACGCCCTCAGCGGCATCCTGGAACTGCACGGCATCACGGTGCTGCACGCCGAGAACGGCCGGAAGGGCATCGAGACGCTCCTGGCGAACCCCGCCGTCTCGCTCGTCCTGATGGACGTGATGATGCCGGAGATGGACGGTTACACGGCGACGGCACGGATCAGAGAGCTGCCGCAGTACGCGGACCTGCCCGTGATCGCGGTCACCGCCAAGGCCATGCCGGGCGACCGTGAGAAGAGCCTCGCGTCGGGGGCCAGCGACTACGTGACCAAGCCCGTCGACGCCGACGAGCTCATCGCCTGCGTCGGCCGCTGGATGAACGATGCCTAGCCCCATGACCGCCCCCGCCGGACGGCCCCGCGCTGCGCGTCCGTCCGCGCCGCGCCTGTCCGGCGCTCCGTGCTCCCGCCCGTGCGGCGGCCCCGAGGCCGCCATGACCGAGGAGTCGCCGACGTGAGCGGCCACCGCTTCCGGGGCGGCCCGTCCGCCGGCCTTCACGGCGAAGGCACCATAGCGCCCGAGGCGCCCGAGGTCTCCCCGGTGTCCGGAGCGTCCGAAGGCACCCCGGCGCCCGGGGTGCCCCAGGTGTCCGGGACGGCTCCGGCGCCCGAGGCGCCCGAGGTCTCCCCGGCGTCCGGAGCGTCCGAAGGCACCACGGCGCCCGAGGCGCCCGAGGGGGTCCCGGCGGACGGGGCATCCGAAGCCGTCCCGGCTTGGCTTCCCGTGGACGGTGAACGGCCTTCGGCCCAGGGAGGGTTCGCCGACGGTCGGCTGGCCGCCACCGTGGAGCGGCTGCGCGGCGAGGTGCTCGCCGCGCACGCCGCCGCCGAGGGGCGCGCCCTGATCGAACTCGCCAAGGGGGTCATCGTCGAGCGCCTGGGCTGCGGCCCCGCCCAGGCGGCGCGGCAGCTGGCGGAACTCGCCGAGCGGGCCGGACTGTCCCGGCTGGAGCTGGCCGCGGACATCATCAACCAGGCGGCCCGCGACCGGGTCGCCGAGGTCGCGGACGAGTTCGTGCGGACGACGGCCGGCGACCCCGGCACCGCCGGCCAGGACGCCGGTGCCGCCGCCTCGGTCGCCGTACGGCTGCGTACCGCGGAGAGCGCGGCGCTCAGCGCGGACGACACCCAGGCCGTCGCCGAGTCGCTGCTCACCCACGCCCTCGAACCCCTGGGCGCCGTCGCCGTGGCGATCTGGACCACCGGCCCGGACGCCTCGCTGACCCTGCGCGGCCACGCCGGGTTCGGCCCCGACGAGGCAGCCCGCTGGCACTACGTACCTCCTGGGGTGACCACCGCGGCCCGCCAGGCGCTGACCGGCCGCCGAACCGTCTGGTACCCCTCCCTGTCGGCCGCGGGCATCCCCACGATCGGCCGGACGCGCCACCCCGACGGCGGCCGGGTCGTCGTCCCCGCCGGGACCGGAGGCCGCATCCACGGCGTACTGGAGATCTGCTGGCCGCGGCCGCTCGAGCACCAGCCGCAGGCCGTGGAGCGCCAGATCGAGGCCCTCGCGGAGCTGTGCGCCCACACCCTTGAGGCGCGGCCCGAGCAGGCGTCCCCCGCGAACCTCCTCGTCCGGTCCGGCGACGGCGCCCTGGAGCTGGCCGAGCTCTCCGACGGCCTCTACGACCCCGCCCTCGTCCTGACGCCCCACCTGGACGAGTCGGGGAGGCTCGCCGACTTCCGCATCCGGCACGCCAACCCGCATTTCCGCGACCCGGCCGGACGGCCCCGCGGCGCCGTCGTGGGGGCGCTGCTCCTGGAGGCCTACCCGGCCACGGCCGGCGAGAGCGAACTCTTCGACCGGATCGAACGGGTCTACGCCACGGGCGAGCCGTTCCGGGCACGGCGCACCCGGCTCACCGCGCTGGTGGACCAGGTGCCGCTCACCTCGCTCGCCGACATCAGCATCAGCCGGTACGGAGCGGGTGTCCTGCTCATCTGGCGCGTCGAGGACGAGTCGGCGCGCCTCGCCAGCCTGCTGCAGCACGCCCAGCGCCTCGGCCGGGTCGGCGCCTTCGAGGAGGACGTCGTCACCGGCGACATCACCTGGCACGGTCAGCTGTACGAGCTCTTCGGCCTCCGGCCGACGGAGCCCCCGGTCGCCCTGCGCGACCTGGCCGCCCACGCCCACCCCGACGACGCCGACACCATCCGGCGCTTCCTCCAGTCGGTGCTGCACCAGCGCCGGGTGAGCTCCACGGCCTTCCGCATGCTGCGCCACGACGGCGTCACGCGTCACATCCGGGTCACCGCCGAACCCGCCCTCGGCGCCGACGGCGCCCTCCAGGCCGTCCGGGGCGCCTACCAGGACATCTCGGCGCAGCACTGGACCGAGGTCGCCCTCACGGCCACCCGCGACCGACTGGCCGCCACGGAGGAGGCGGCCGAGGAACGCAACCGGCTCACCCTCCAGCTCCAGCACGCCATCATGCCGCCGGCCAAGTCGCCGCTCGACGCACCGGGGCTCGACGTCGCCGTGCGCTACCGTCCGGCCGAGTCCGAGTCGCTGGTCGGCGGCGACTGGTACGACGCCGTCGTGCTGCCCTCCCGGAAGGTGCTCCTGTGCGTCGGCGACGTCGCCGGCCACGGCGTGGAGGCCGCCACCGGCATGGTGGTCCTGCGCAACGCCCTCCGCGGTCTCGCCGTGACGGGCGCGGGGCCGGGACAGCTGCTGGCCTGGCTCAACAGCGTCGCCCACCACCTCACCGCCCATGTCACGGCCACCGCCGTCTGCGGCGTCTACGACCCGGAGAACCGCACGCTGCGCTGGGCTCGTGCGGGCCACCTCCCCCCGGTGCTCGTCCGGAAGGACGAGGCGGTCGACCTGCCGCTGCTGCGCGGGCTGTTGCTGGGGGCGCTCGCCGAGGCCGAGTACGAGGAGTCGGAGCTCCGGCTCGAGCCGGGCGACACCGTGCTGATGTACACCGACGGGCTCGTCGAACGGCGGGACACCGCCGTCCACGACTCCGTCGCCCAACTGCTCGCCGTCGCCCGGCTGCCGTCCGACGGTCTCGAACAGCGGCTGGACCAGCTGCTGGCGCGCAGCAAGTCGGACACGGACGACGACACGTGTGTCGTCGGAGTCCAGGTGCTCTGACCCCCAGGCCGTTCGCCCACCGACCGCCCCCGTCCGAAAGCAGGGAACATGTCCGAGCAGGAACCGAACCTGGATGTCGACGTCGAGATCCGCGACGCCCGCACGGCAGTGCTGTCCGTCGCGGGTGAGCTGGACATGGAGACCGCCGGCCGGCTCGAGGTCCACCTGAGGCACCAGCTCGGCGAGGGCCGGCGGCACCTCGTCCTCGACCTGTCCGCCCTCGGCTTCATGGACTCCTCGGGCCTGAACGTCCTGATCAGGGCGGTCCAGAAGGCGCGGAAGACCGGTGGTGACCTGTACCTCGCCGCGCCGACGCCCGCAGTGCGACGCATTCTGGAGATCACGGGAGTGACGACGACGATCCCGCCGCACGACGGCGTGGCGGAGGCACTGGTCGCGGCAGGCGACAGAAGTTAGCGGAACGGCGGCCCGGTCCCCGGCCGGGACCGGGCCCAGGGAGGAAGGAAGAGCGAGACCGTGCACGAGATCGCCGACATCGAGCAGGCGCTCCGCCGGGCGGCTCCGCACCAGCTGGTGAGCGTCGTCGAGGAGGCCCTGCGAAGAGAGTGCGGCGCCCTGCGGGTGGAACTCCGCCTCGCCGATTACGGCTTGCGGACGCTCCAGCTCGTCGAGCGCACCTCCGGTGCGGAGCCGTCGGTCCCGATCCACGCCAGTCCGCAGGGGCGCGCCTTCGGCGCACAGGAGCCGTACGTCGCCCAGGGCCCCGAGGCGCTCCTGCTGCACCTGCCCGTCACCGTCCGCGGGGACCGGCTCGGCGTCCTCACGGCCGCACTGCCACCCGGCGCCGACCTCCGGCCCCTGCTCCCCGGACTCGCCCAGGTCTGTGAGGCGCTCGGCCACGAGATCCTGGTGGCCGAGCGCGACACGGACCTGTACGTCCTCGCCCGCCGTGCGACGCGGCTCACGCTCGCGGCGGAGATGCAGTGGCAGCTCCTGCCCGGCCGTTCGTGCGCCCGTCCCGAGTTCGCCCTCGCCGCGCATCTGGAGCCCGCCTACGCCATCTTCGGCGACAACTACGACTGGTCGGTCTCGGACGGTCGGCTGACGCTGACCGTCACCAACGGCATGGGGGAGGGCATCGAGGCGGCCCTGCTGACGAACCTCGCGATCAACGCGCTCCGCAACGCCCGCCGGGCCGGACTCGCCCTCGCGGACCAGGCCGCCCTCGCCGACCAGGCCGTCTACGCGCAGTACCGGGGCGACGCATACGTGTCGGTGCTCCTGCTCCGCTTCGACCTGGCCACGGGTGAGGTGGAGGCCGTGGACGCCGGTTCGCCCCGCCTGTGGCGGCTGCGGGGTCATTCGGTGGAGTCGGTGGGCTTCGAGGCGCAGTTCCCCCTCGGCATGTTCGAGGACACCGTGTACGTCCCCGAGCGGTTCACCGTGCGGCCGGGGGACCGCCTGCTGTTCGGCAGCGACGGCGTGTACGCCGCCGTCTCGCCCGCCGGGGAGAGCTACGGGGACCGGGCACTGGCCCGCGCGCTGCGGGGGACGCGTCTGCTGCCTCCCACCCACGTGCCGGAGGCGGTGCTCCGGGAGCTCGCCGTCCACCACGGCAGCAGCCCGCTGGAGGACGACGCTCTGGTCGTCTGCCTCGACTGGCACGGCTCCGTGTCAACAATTGCCGTGTGACAACTGTATCCTTGGGGCAACACCTGGCGAGTGCCCGGTAGGTTGCGTCGAGGTCGACCAGAGGTGGCAATGAGGACATGGGGTGCGCGCCCGGCCGAAGCCGGCGCCGCGGGGAGATCAGGCCGAGCTGACGTCCTTCAGCGGCGTGTGAGGGCGTGACGAGGCGGTCGGTCCGCTCCTCCCCAGGGACTCGTGAAAGCCGGTGAGCCCCCGAAGCAGGGCCTTGCGGCTCGTCGGCGACATGTCGTCGATGACCGCGAGCAGCGCAGCCTCGCGCTGGGCCCGGAGCTCCCTCAGGTACGCCTTGCCATGCACGGTCAGGTGCAGCTCGAGCTGCCGCCGGCTGACGGGGCTGGGCAGGCGCTGGACGAAGCCCAGCGCCTCCAGCCGGTCGCACATGCGGCTCACCGACGGCGGCGCGGAGCCGAGCAGGTCGCCCAGCGTGCGCAGGCTGATGCCCTCCTCACGGTCCAGGCTGTACAGCACGCGCAGCTGACTCGCCGAGACCGGTGTCGCCGACACCATGTCCCGGCCGCGCTCCCACAGCACCTCCAACAGCTCGATGAGCTCCCTCGCGGCCTCGGCCGTCTGCTGTGGTTCCCGCGGGGACGGGGCGGGGTTGCTGTTCATGCCTGCCGACACTCCTCGGACGTCCGGGGCCGAGGACGTCGGCCTTGCGACGGACCGGTCATCTCCACATCTCTCCAGAAGGCGGTACGGATCCGGTGGATCGACACGTGACAGTGGAAGGCGCACTGCGCGGGGCGGCACCACACCTCCTGCTGGACTCCCTCCGCACCAGTCTCGCGCACCTGTACGCCGCGGCCTCCGCCGACCTGCTGCTCATCGACTACGGATTCACGTCCCTGCGCCCCGTGGAGCCCGTGCAGACGCCTGCCGGGATGCCGCACGTGCCCGTGGACGCGGGCCCCGCCGGCCGCGTCTTCCGTACGCAGCAACCATATCTTTTCCGTGATGTCGGCCCCACGGCGACCGTTTACCTTCCCGTCACGGTCCGCGGCGACCGGTTCGGCGTCCTCGTGGTCGTCCTGCCCGCGGACCGGGGCGGTCCGGCGACCACCGCGAGCCTCGCCCGGGTCGCCGAGACGCTCGGACACGCCCTGCGCGTCGCCGACCGCCACACCGACCTGTACCGCACCACCCGCAGGGCCCACGCCCTCAGCGTCGCGGGGGAGATCCAGTGGGACACCCTGCCGGGCCGCGCCTGCGCCGGACCCGCCTTCGACCTCCACGCACACTGGGAACCCGCGTACACCTCGGGCGGACACCTCCTGGACTGGAGCGTGACCGAGGACGAACTCCAGCTCATCGTCGCCGACGCCGCCGGCCCCGGCACCCCCGCCGCCCTGGTCAGCACCCTCGCCCTGACCGCGATCCGCAACGCCCGGCGGGCCGGACTCGACCTGGTGGGGCAGGCCAGCCTCACCGACCAGGCGCTCTACGGGCAGTACCGGGGAAAGAACCCGCTCGCCGCGCTGCTGCTCCGCATCGACCTGAACACCGGCGCGGTCGAGGTCGTCGACGCCGGGTCGCCGACGCTCTGGCGGATCCGCGGCACGGTGACCCAGCGCATCGAACTGGACCGCCAACTGCCCCTGGGCATGTTCGAGGACACTGTCTACGCCACCCAGCACCTGCGCCTCCTGCGCGGCGACCGGCTGGTCTTCGTCGCCTGCGGCGCCGACGAGCCCCCGTCCTCCGGGAAGCTCGAGGAGGCGGAAGGTTCCGTCGCCCGCGCGCTGGCCGACGCCCGCCACCTGAGCGGTGCGGAGGCCCCCGAAGCCGTCGTGCGGGCGCTGCGCGCGACACCTCGTGACGCACCGGACGCCGTCCTCGTCCTGTGTCTCGACTGGCGCGGCCACGATGCCGGGGCGATCGGCGCCGGACGGGACGGGGAGCCCCGCCCGCCCCTTCGGCGCTCCCCCTGACGCGAGCCGACGGGGTGTGATCCCCGTTGCGTGCGGTGTGGGAACCCGGAACAGGGGAAAGGCGGAGTACGCGGGGCCCAGCCGCGCCGCCCAACCGGATGAGGGGAGCACGAGCGCCATGTCGGACGCGATCACCGCGGAGCGTGCAGCACCGGAGCCCCTGCTGTCCGCGAGCGCCGTCTACGACGACACCTCCCATGGCGGCGCGATCGCCTCCGCCCGCGCCTTCACGGCCGACTTCCTCGCGGCGGCCCCGTCGTCGACGTCCGGACCAGTGGCGCAGGAGCGCGTCGAACTGGCGCAGCTGGTGGTCAGCGAGCTCGTGACCAACGCGGTCCGGCACGCGGCCGGTCCCTGCCGGCTGCTCCTGGAACTACGCCGCGACACCCTGGACATCTCCGTCTTCGACGGCGAGGCCGCGGCTCCCGTACCCCGCGGACACGACCCCCGCCGGATCGGGCAGCACGGCGTCGAGATCGTGCTCGCCGTCTGCGAGAGCCTGTCCGTCGAACCCGCCCCGGAGGGGAAGCGGGTCCGTGCCTGCCTCTCCCTCCTGCCGGGGTAAGGGGCGAAGCCGGGGGACAGCAGCCCGCGCTGACCCGCCGGCGCCGGCGGCCCGGCCGCAGGTGCGGCCGGGACCGGCCGGCCCGCCGTGCGGACCGATGCGGGCCAGGCCCGGCAGGCCCTCACCGCCGCTCGTCCGCCCCGCGGCGCGACCGCCGCCGCAGCGCATGCCGTTCGGTCTCCGTGAGGCCGCCCCACACGCCCACCGGCGGGTGGGATTCCGCCATGGCCCAGCGCAGGCACCTCTCCCGCACAGGGCAGCGTCGGCAGACCTTCTTCGCCTCCTCGGCCTGGGCGAGCGCGGGGGCGCCGACTCCCACCGGAAAGAACAGGTCGGGGTCGACCTCCCGGCAGGCCGCCGCCGCACGCCAGTCGTCCATGTGAGCCTCCTGGCTCTCGGGTCGGGATTCGTTCCCCGTTCGCCTGACCGCTCCTCCGTGCTCGAAACCGGGCGGATTGGTCCGGCGCGGACGGGGCATCCGGAGCATCGACCGAGAGGAGCGAGTGGACATGACCACAACGAGGCCGCACGCGGCCGCAGCGGGAAGAACGACCCGTGGCGATGCCGTACGGGCGGCGGCCCGAGCCGGCTTCGCGGCGCGGGGCGTGCTGTACCTCCTCGTCGGAGCACTGGCCGTACGCATCGGCCTCACGGGGACGGGCGAGCAGGCCGACCGCGGCGGGGCCCTCGCACGCATCGCCGCCACCCCGTTCGGCACCGTCCTGCTCTGGTCGCTCGGTACAGGCCTGGCCGGGATGGCGGTGTGGCGGCTGTCGGAGGCGGTCTTCGGCGCGGCCGGTCCCAGGGGCGACAAGCCGCACAAGCGTGTCCTGTCCGCCGGGCGCGGTGTCTTCTACGCCGGCTCCGCCTTCCTGGTCCTCTCGTTCGCGGTGGGGGAGCGGGGGAGCGGCGAGGGCTCGACCGACCGCCAGAGCCGGGACGTCACCAGCCGGCTCCTGGACCTGCCCGGCGGCCGCTGGTGGGTCGGGGCGGTGGCCGTCGGCGTCGTGGCGGCCGGAGTGTGGATCGCGGGAAGGGCGGTCCTGCGGAAGTACCGGGACCGCCTCGTGTGGGGGAGCCTGGCGCCGTACCAGCGTCGCTTCATGGACGTGACCGGGGTGGCCGGCGGCGTCGGGCGCGGTCTCGTCCTCGCCGCGCTCGGCTTCTCCGGTGTGAAGGCGGCCGTGGCGTTCGACCCTCGCGAGGCCAAGGGCGTGGACGACGTGATCCGTTCGTTCGCGCAGACCCCGGCGGGTCCCTGGCTGCTGATCGTGGTCGCCGCCGGCCTGGTGTTCTTCGGTCTGTTCTCCTTCGGTCAGGCGAAGTGGCGCGATCTGAGCCCGTCCGTCACCGGGAGCCCTTCCGTGCCCCGAAGGGGACGGGCGTGACGCTCCACCAGGCCATCGCCACTCCGACACCCAGCACCAGGACCAGCACGATCGGCACGACGGAATCCCTTCGGGTCGAGGACCACGTTCGAGGATCCGGATGACCGCGAACACGACGCCCAAACACGTCCCTTCGCGGCACATCCGAAGGCTTGGTCTCCCGTCCTCCTCGCCGCCCGCCAGGGCCGGCGCCTCCTCCACGGGGCGGCCGTCAGTCGCCCCGACTTCTCCGCTGGTGATCGATCGCCGGTTCGATCACGTTCTTGCTCCTGCGGTGCCGGTATCCGCTCTCGTGGGTGTCCGGGCGGGTTGCGGTGTCATCGTGGTGTCACCGGATGGTTCCGGTCAGGAGGGTGTGGCCCAGTGGGGTGAGGGTGTGGAGGACTGCCGTTCCTGTGCGGACGGTGTCGATCAGCCCTGCGGTTCGCAGGACCTTTGTGTGGTGGCTGGCTGCTGCGGGGGAGATGGAGGCGCGTTCGGCGAGGGTCGTTGTGGTGGCGGGTGTGTGCAGGAGGGTGAGTACGTGGGCTCGGGTGCGGCCGAGTAGCGCGGCGAGGGCTTCTGGCCGTTCGTCGGGGGTGGTGCTCTCGTCGGGTGCTTCGTGGAGGGGATAGACGAGGGTGGTGGGCGCTTCGGGGCGGTACATCACCATGGGGCCGGTGGCGAACCACGAGGGGATCAGCAGGAGTCCCCGTCCGCACAGCGGGATGTCGTGTGTCGATGGTGAGGGTACGTGCAGGGTGGGGTGATTCCAGTGCCAGGTCGTGCCGAGCGTTGTCAGGAGGGCGTCGACGCCGCCGCGGAGCAGCATTTCCGACCGTAGTGCGCGATCGGTGAGGGTGTCCTGGCGGATGGTGGGCCAGAGCGGTTCGACGTGTCTGGTGAAGAAGTCCTGGGTGTCGTGGAGCAGGGCGCGGGTCGCCTTGGGGGAGCCCTGGGCCAGCTCGCGTGCCCATCGGCCCGGCCGGGTCAGACCGCCGTTCCACCCCGCGGCTTGCGGGATTCCGAGGTCGAGCGCCAGGCGCTCGACGGGGGTTGCCGCGGCCGCCTCGAGGGCGCCGGCGAGGTCGTGGATCCCCGGCTGCAGCAGGAAGTCCGGTATGAAGCCGTCTTCCGTGACCAATTCGGCGAGGACACCGGCCCGGGGACCAGGACCCTTGTGCAGGGAGTGGTGCCACTCGCGGGCGGCGGACCGCGCCCGACGCGCCTGCCCGAAGCCGAAGTCTCCGTTCCTGCCTCCCCGCCTGCTCTGACGCAGACTCAGCCGGGCGCCGAGCACGGTCTCCGTCAGTGCGTTGACCGCCGGAGCGAGCGTGATCCGGCACAGGTCGTCGGCGGTGAAGTGAAGACGAATCATGACGAGCGATTATCCGCCTGCCCGACCCTTTCGACGAGGGCTGAAAGGGGCTGCGCCCTGCGCGAGGCTGCCGCACGCTCGCTCTGTCGTCTTCCCTTTCCGCAGATTCTCCATGGAGGTCGCGTCGATGCCTCGTATGCCCGTCCGGACCGCCTGCCTCGCAGCCACCTTGCTGCTCACGGCCCTCGCCGGAACACCCGTCCCCGCTGTCGCGCGGGACCTGCCCGACCGCTACGTCGTTTCCCGTGAGGCGGGTGTTCTGCCTGAAGGGATCACGGTCACTCCTGACGGCACGATGTACGTGTCCTCCGATGGCCTCGGAACCCTGTACCGCGGCCGGATCGGTGCTGCGGAGCTGGAGCCGTTTCCGGCGCGCGGGCTGGAAGAGCGCACCAGCACCCTGGGCGTGCACACCGACCGGCGTGGACGTGTGCTGTCCGTCGGGGGTGCGATCCTGACCGTGCACGACCGTCACGGGCGGCTGCTCGCCCGGCGCACGGCGAAGGACGGGCCGCTCGGCGCGCCGCATCTGAACGACCTGGTCGTGACCGAGGACGCGGTGTACGTCACCGACTGGGCCAACCCCGTGATCCACCGTGCGGAGATCCGGGGCTCGACCGTGGGCCCGCTCGAACCCTGGCTGGATATCCGTGCCGCGTTCCCGCAGTTCCCGGCACGGTACTGGCTGTTGAACGGGATCGTGGCCGACGAGAGGGGTTCCACTCTGCTTGTGGCGTCGAACGGCACGGAGGCCGTCTGGCGGATCGGTGTTGCGGACCGGGAGGTCAGCCGGCTCGACCTCGGCGAGCAGTCTTTCGGCGCCGACGGCATGGTGCTGCGCGGTCGCACGCTGTACGCCGTGCTCAACTACGGCGCCCCGCACGGTGTCTACATCGCCCGGCTCGACCGGGAACTGCGGGCGGGCACGGTCACCCACCGTCTCGTGGACGAGCCTTTCGACCTGCCCACTACGTTGGCGAGGCATGGTTGCCGTCTCTATGTGGTCAACAGCCAGCTCGACGAGCCGCCGGGCCGGCCGCCGTACACCGTGAGGGCGATCCCCGACCCCACCTGCGACGACTCTCCGTGACCATTCTGGTGCCGTGACCGGGAGCCTTCGCCGGGTTGCTCGTTGGTGCTGGATGCGGCCGGGTGAAGGCGCCCGGGAGGGGGCGGGGACGGCATCACGGCGAGGGCCGGCTGACCGGGCATGAGAGCGCGGAGTCCGCCGCGGATCGTTCGGCGGGGAAGCACCGGCTCGGTGCGGTTCCGGCGGGCGATGACGCGGCGGCTGCCCTCGTCGGGCGGCAGCCGGGTCCCGGTCGATCGCGCACCTCTTTCAGTGCGTGGGTTCTGTCGCGGGGCGTCGTTCCGGGGCGGTGTTCCGTGGGATCGTCTCTGGCGTTTGCTGCGGTGAGCGTGAGCGTGGTGGCGCTGAGTGGTGATGGGTTCAGGCGGGGGATCCGGCTTCGGGGATGACCGCGGTGGCGGGGACCGTCACGACGTTCTGGGTCCAGCAGTCTGATTCTTCGGTGGCGACGTCGGTTCCGCAGGCTGCGCAGACAAGGTTGGGGCCGTCTCGGCCGTCGAGTCCGCAGCAGCCGTTGTGGCGTTCGTCGTCCGGGTGCGGAGCTGTTCCGGGTAGGTCGTCGGGGTGCAGGAGGAAGAGACTTGCGTCCTTGCTGGTCGTGTAGGTGCCACGGGCCATCCGCGGAGGGGCGATCCGGTGGCCGGAATGCTGCACGGCGTCTCGTGAGGGCCGTGCTTTCCTGAGATCTCCGGTGAGTGGATGCCGGCAGCTCGCGCAGGTGAAGAGTGTCACCAGACCATTCTGCCGAGCCGGGCAGCGCCCACCTCCGGAAATTTCTCCGAGCTGCGGGCAGCCGGCCGGCGTCGACGGGGTTGGCGAGGGATCCCGGCTTTACGGGAAGAGGGTCTGGATGCGGCTCTCACGTGTCGGGTGCCGTGTGTGGGCCGGTGGCGTGTCAGCGGGGCCGGTAGGTGTGGTCGGGGTGTCCCACGGTGCGGCGTACCGCCTTCAGCCAGGCCTCGAAAAGGTGCTCCCGGCCGCCGACGAGCTCGGCGACCGCGCGGCGTTCGAGATCCTGGAAGGGCTGGTAGTACGTGCGGTTGTAGGCTTCCACGATCTGGAAGGTCCAGTGGCCGGGGATGACGTTCCGGCCGAGGATCTCGGTCTCGACGCGGCGCGCCCACTCCTGGTGCCCGGTTGCCCGCAGCAGCGCCACGGCGCGGTCCAGTTCGAAGTCTGCCGTGCCGGTGAGCTGGTGGAAGCCGTAGAGGTGGCCTCGGGCGCGTTCGACTGTCTCCAGTGCCTTGGAGAGCGAGCCGAGTGCCTCCAGGGTCTTGTCGGACACGCCCACGGGCGGCTGGTGAGCGGGGTCGGGGCCGAGGTCGGGGTCGTCTTGAGCAGTCATGACCGGGCATGTGCCCGGCTGGCGGACGCGCGTATCGACGCTACGGGCGCGGGCCGTCCGGACGGCCCGCTTCTCCACCCGAAGCGAGCAACCGACGGCCGGGGAAGCGCGCCGCTTAGGCCCGTGCGCTGGGGTTCAGGTGGGCCAGGTGCCGGTGAGGTGGCGCAGTGCGGTGGCTCCGCCGCGGTCGACGGCGGCCTTCACGAGGGCGAAGAGCGCTCCTTGGAGGGCTGCGGCGAGCAGCACCTCGTTCCAGTGGCGTTGCTCGTCGGTGGCTTTGGGGGCCTCGTCCTCGTGTCGCAGTAGCTGCCATGTCTTTTTGAACGCGGCGGCGGCGAGCATGCCGCTTGCGGCGCCGAGGGCCAGTGAGGCGGGTTTGTAGGCGAGGGCTGAGGCCTTCATCGCTGTGGCTTCCCTCCCGGTTCGTGTGCTTCGGGTTCGTGTGCTCGCGGTCGTGTGCTTCGGGCTCTGTGCTTGGGGCTTGGGTGCGTCGGGGTCATGGGCTGTCCGGGTCATGTGCTGTCCGCTCGTGTGCGGCCCCGGGCGGCGGCCCTGTCCGGCTTGTGGGCCGGCGTCTGCGGGCGACTCGTCTGCTGCCCCACCAGAACGCGCCGATGAGCACGAGGACCACGACGATGCCGATCGGCACCATCAGCAGTGATGATGTCCCGGAGGCAGCGGCCAGCTGGGCTGCGGGGTCGGCTGGAGTCATGTGAGGCGTCCTTTCCCTGCGGCGACAAGTGGTTGCCTGCCGGGTACCCCGGCGGCTGATGGACATGCGTGGCTCCCCACGTGCCCCGCTCACCCGTCGCGGCGGTCGCGGTCATGTGCCCGAGGCGTCCATGGGGTGGCGGGTGGTTGTGTGGGGGTCTGGTGGATCGTGCGTGTCGGGGTGGTCTTCGACGGATTCCTTTATGCCCCATTGATGGGGCTTTGTGCTGGGGTGTGAAAGGTCGGGTCACGGGTACCCGGGCGGTCATGGACAGATGGCATCTGAGATCGCGTGTCGAGCAGCCTGGCAGGGATGCTCCTGCCGGCGGGCCTCGGCGGGAGAGCCGTTTTGGGCAGCGGTCGCGGGCCCGCCCGGAGCACCGTCCCGCATCCCGGGCAGAGCAGCCGGGCCGGGGCACGGTGGGGGAGTCTGGTGCGCGCGCGTCGGTGCCCGGGCCGGGGCCCGAGGTGGAGCGGCGGGCGCCGGGGCGTCCGACCCGGCTGCCGAAGAAGGCCTGGGGTGCGGCGCTGAAGAGGACGCTGCGGGAGTTCCGGGACGACGAGCTGGCGGACCGGGCGGCGGCCCTGACGTATTACGGCATGCTGGCGCTGTTTCCCGCGCTTTTGGTTTTGGTGTCGTTGCTGGGTCTTGCCGGCAGGTCGACCACTGACACTCTGCTGGAGAACGTGCGCCAGCTGGCGCCCGGCCCGGCGGCGGACATCGTGTCCGGGGCGGTGCGGCAGCTGCAGAGCGGAGCCGGTGTCGCGTCGGTGATGGCGGTCGTGGGCCTGGTTCTTGCGGTGTGGTCGGCGTCGGGCTACGTGGCGGCGTTCATCCGTGCCGCCAATGCCGTGTACGACGTGCCCGAGGGGCGTCCGGTGTGGAAGGTCCTGCCCCTGCGGGTCGGGGTGACGGTGGTGCTGCTGGTCCTGGCGGTGGCCAGTGCCCTGATCGTGGTGTTCACCGGCGCTCTGGCGCAGCGGGCGGGGGACGTCCTCGGGATCGGGGGGACCGCGCTGACGGTGTGGTCGATCGCCAAGTGGCCGGTGCTCGTGCTGCTGGTCACGACGATGATCGCGATCCTTTACTGGGCCACGCCGAACGCCCGGGTCAAGGGCTTCCGCTGGATCACGCCCGGCAGTCTGCTGGCTCTGGTCCTCTGGCTGGTCGCGTCGGCGGGGTTCGCGCTGTACGTCTCCGCGTTCGGCTCGTACAACAAGATCTACGGCACTCTGGCGGGCGTGGTCGTCTTCCTGGTGTGGCTGTGGATCAGCAACCTGGCGATCTTGTTCGGCCTGGAGTTCGATGCCGAGATGCTGCGGCAGCGGGCGGTGGCGGGCGGCTACCCGGAGGATGCCGAACCGTACGCCGAACCGCGCGACACCAGCGCCTGGGACGATGCCGACCGCCGACGGCTGGGCGACGAACGGGAGGATCCTTAGGGTCCGCGGGGCCCGGTGAATCCGGCCACGGCCGGCGCCGACCCGGGCGCGGGACACGGCCCGCGGGGATCGCGATGATCTCCGTGCCGCCGCTGGGCGAGGACTTTGGTGCCGAAATCTGCCACTCCCGCTCCGCTGCGTGGCCCTTGCCGGTGAGCTCGACGGCCGCTCGGCGTCGTTGCGTGCCTGGCGGGTTTTCCCGGTACGTCGCTGATGGCATCAGGGCAGAGAGGTCTGGGCGGCCCGCATCGGAGCCGTTCAGTTCGTTCCAGGCGCCTCCGGTCAATGCCGTCAGGCTCTGAGTCCGTCCGCGGCCAGAGGACAACAGGCCGGTGAGCCGGCGGCGTTCCCGGCTCCGACCGGTCGACTGAGTGCGCTGCGGATCATTCTGGGATGGTCAGACCGGCTTCCTTCAGCCGGGGAAGACAGATGGCCAAGCAGCCGGCTACGGACTTCGCGTCGGTGCGGACGAGCAGGTTCTCCCGCAGCGGAGCCCCGCTGGCCACGAACGTCCACGGCTTGGTGCCGTCACGCATGCGTTCGGCATCCGCCTTGAAGATGACGGTAACGCCCTGCTCGGCCAGCGCTTCCATGATCCGTACGATGTCCATCGTTCCCCCGGTGGTGATCAAGCGACGAGCCACACTACAGGGGCCGTGAGGGGCCTCCTTGGCGGGTTGGGCGTATGAAGGGGTGTCTTCGTCCGCGACAACCGCAGGAAGAGACGTGATGCGTTGAGGACGGGGCGGGCTCCCACCAGAGCCCGGCCCCTTCCCGCCTGGACCGACCTCCACGGCGCCGGTCCGCAGCCCGGCTCGCCCCCGGCTCATTTCCGGGGTGTCCCCCTCAGTACTTCTCCGCTGCGCCGTTTGCAAGGACTCACTGCTGGTGCGTGGTGCGTGGTGCGTGGTGGGTGCGTGGTGCGTGGCGCGCATTGTGGACTGATGACGCCGGGCCCGGAGGCTTCTGGGAGTCCTGTATGAACGTCTTCGTCGGCTCGGAACTGTTGATTACCGGCGAGCGCGGCTGGCTTCGCTGCCGAGGACGGCATGTCGGCTCTTATCGGGGTGACCCGCCAGAGGCATTCTGCCGTCGTCCACGATCCTGACGGCCGACGTCGGCATCGTCGCCCCGTCGGCGGGCGCGGCGTGTGCGGCATCGCGAGCGTCGCAGCCGTGATGCTCGGCTGCTTTCTGTGTCGGCCGCCGTCGCCGGGCCGGCATCGGTGATCCTTCCTGCCGGCTGCGCGGCTGTCCGAGCCAGGCCGAAGCACGTGGAGGTGCATGCAAGTGGTGTCTCCTGGCATGCGCCATCCCCGAAACCACCGAACCACTGCCGAGATGGCCTTGCCGCTGCTCGTGATACGAGACCTTCCTGACTGTCGCCGACCGCACCGGCCGTCCGGTCTCCTGCTTAACCCCCTGCCATGAGCACAGCGGTCGGCGTTCCCCTGCAGCGCATCTGGCCGGGCACAGAAGCGAGCGTCTCACCGACGCTGTCTGGGCGGCTGTGGGGCGGCACGGCACTCATCGTGGGGGGGTGGAGCGGGAAGATGGGTGCGTCCTGGCCTCGGCGTGCCGTGCGTGCCGCGAAATCTTCTCGCTCCACCGTTGCGCGCCTCCGGTCGCCTGGGCAGCTGGTTGAGTGATTCAGATGAAATTCAGAGCGAAAGTCGGCGTGTGATTGGGTTAGGGTGCGGGTGGAGGTGTGGTCTGTGCCCACTGAGGACGAGTTGTTCAGTGCTGTCGATGCGCTGCTGGAGCAGGCAGCCCAGGACGACCTGCCCTCTCCCCGGGAGCGCAAGCGTCTGCGGGAAGCTGCCGGCCTGAGTCAGGAGCAGATCGCGAAGGCGTTGAACAGCCGGCGCGAGACCATCGGGAATTGGGAGACCGGGGCGACGGAGCCGCGGGCGCCGAAGCGCGCCGCCTACGCCCGCCTTCTGGAGGGTCTTGCCGCCCGCTTCCCTGCCCAGGACGTCGAGCCCGGCACCGATGCGGCCGATGCGGCAGGCACGGAGGCGTCGGCGGCCCCGGGGACCTGCACTCCCCGCCCCGCAGCTCCCGCTACCGCTCCCGAGCCTGAGCCTGAGCAGAGGCCCGAGCGGGTCCTGGCTCCGACCGCGTCCGTGCGGCCGTCCCGCCCGGCGGCAAGTAGTACGACCAGGCCGCCGTCGTCGAGTAATCCCGGTGCGGAGAACGCCGTGCCGAAGAGCGTCGCGCCGAAGGAGGCCCCGGCGAAGTACGCCACGCCGAAGGCGCGCTCGCCGAAGAACGCGGCGGCAAAGAATGCCGCGCCGAAGAACGCCACAGGGTCGGCCGTGGCCGATCCGCGCTTCGCGCACGGGCCGCTTGCTGTCATCGATTGCGAGGACGGCGTCGTGTCGGCGTACTGCACTGGTGGCCTGGTCCTCGACGTGCCGGCCAGGAATCTGCCGTCGCTGATCGAGTGGACGCTGGCCGAGGCCAAGCTCGGTCAGGCCCGCCTGCACCGCTGGGGCCGTGACGCCGACCCGCTCCTGGTCCTGACCGCGGCCGCGTTGGAACGCTATGGCCTGCCGGCCGTCCTGTCGCAGGAGGAGCGACGTGCCGGGCGGCTCCCGGACGGTCACCAGGCGGTCAGACAGCTCATCAAGGCGGACTGGAAGCTGACCCAGCGTGGTTTCGGGCCGTGGGCACGGATCTACCGCCCGGCCGAGGGCTCCAGGCGCAACTGTGTCCAGCTGTGTATTCCGGCGTGGAACGCGCTCGACGTCCGCGAGTGGGACCGTAAGGACGCCCCGGTGCTGCCGACGATGCACCCGGCCGATCTCGCCCGTTACCTCGGCACGTACGCACAGCGGGTGATGACGCCGCGCGGGACCACGTCGGTCACCGGCCTGGAACTCATGGTCGCGCTGCGCCCGCCGACCCGCGCGGAGAAGGACGAGGTCACCGGCGAGTTCAGGCAGGCGTTCAACGCAGACGCGCTCACACACCTCTACGACGTCGTGGAGTGCGAGGTTCCCGACGAACACCCGGTCCTCAAGGACCGCTTCGCCCGGCACCACCTGCGGACCCCGGCCGAGATGCTGATGGAGGAGCCGTACGACTGGTGCCGGCCGCTGACCGACGAGGAGTGCATGAACCCCTATCTGGTCGTGATCGACGTCAACATGTCGTTCGCGGCCGCGGCCAACGGGCTTGCCGTCGGGCTGAACGGCCCGACCCATCTCACCGGCAACCCGACGTTCGATCCTGCCCTGCCTGGCTCGTGGCTGGTCGACCTCTCGCATGCCGACCTGTCGCGTGTGGAGGTCAACGGCCGAATGGTGGATGGTGCCCGGCTGCCCTCGCCGTTCACGCCGAGCGGCCGGCCGCCCACGGGGCCGGCCTGGTACGCCACCCCGACCCTCGCCTACGCGGTCGAGCTCGGCTTCGACGTCGCGCCGCTCGAGGCGTACGTGCGCACCCGGTCCGGCCGTTACCTGGATCCCTGGTACAAGCGCCTGCGCGATGCGTACGTCGCCACGATGGCCGACCTCGGTGTCACCACCAGCCTTGCCGGGGCCGAGTTCCTGGACGCGATGGCCCGTTCCCGGCAGGCCGATCCGGTCATGGCGCTGCTCGCGAACGCGATCAAGGCGACGGCGAAGGGCTCCATCGGCAAGCTCCGCCAGCGCAACCGCGGCCAGGTGCCCTACTACGAGCCGTGGCCGGCGCTCCGGCGGGAGACGTGGCGGCCCGACATCCGGGCCGCTGTTCTGGCGAACAACCGGGTCAGCCTGCATCGCAAGCTGATGAAGACCGCCGCGGCGGCCAACCTCTACCCGGTCGCGATCGGCACCGACGCCGTCGTCTACCCGTCCCCGGGCCCGTCGCCCCTCGATGTCCTGCCGCACACCGCGGAGGGCAAGCCCGTGCCGGGCACGTTCCGGCTCGGCGTCTCGCCGGGCATGGTCAAGCACCAGGGCACCCAGACCGTCCTGTGGGCCGAGCAGCAGTTCGAGGAGAACGGCAGCGTCTTCAACATCGCCAACCTGATCAAGAACGATCCGGCCGCCGGAGAAGGGGAGTAGCCGGCCATGGCGGACCTGCTCGGCGAGAGCCTGGACCGCGCACTGGAGCAGGCGTTCACCCGCCCGGCCCCCAAAAGTGCCCGATCCCAGATGAAGTACCTGGTCAAGCAGCTCAAGGGCACCAAGGCTGCCGCCGAAGCCCTCGGGATCTCCCAGCGCACGGTCGAGCGGTACGTGGCCGGCAAGCTGAAGCGGCCCCGGCAGGATCTGCGTGCCCGTCTGGACCGTGAGGTCAAGAAGCGGTGGCAGCCGCAGATCCGGGCCAAAGCCCGGAAGAAGGCGGCCGCCACCGGCGGCCTGGTCGTCTCCACCCGGGCCCGCTTCGGCTTCACCGCCGCCCCGGGCACCACCGACGACGCCCGCATCCGCGACATCACCCAGGCCCTGCCGCCGCAATGGGCGGACCGCCTCTACACCGCCCGCGAGCAGGGTGCCGACGAGCAGCAACTGCAGCGCATCGCGGCCGAGGGCCTGGCGGAGATGTACTTCCGCGCGAACAACACCCGGGCGGCCGGTCTCGGGGTGCAGTTCACCGACGTCGAGCACATCGACATCGACCTGTAGCCGTCGCCCGCGGCGCCCCGGCCCCGCACCGCCCGCAACGAGTCTGCCGGAGCACTGGGAGACCGGTGAGAGAAACGGATCTTCCCGGAGCGCAGCCACTCGCCGAAGGACCGGTCCGGGGGTAGTCCCGCATCAGCAGTCCGACCTGCTTGTCCCACAGGTCGGCCGGCACGAAGTCGCGGGCGGAGCGGGCCGGGCCGGTCGCCGGGTCGCCGGCCGGAGGGATGAAGGCTGCGGTTGCCATGGATGCCTCCGGTGGACGGTGGCCCGCGACGGTGCGGGGCGATGTACTGAAGACACCGCACGGTGTGACCGAGTACTGATCAACTGCCTTGTTCTGCAAGCGGTTTGCACGGTGTGCAAGCGGTCTCGACACGTCCTGTCGGCTCCTCGTACCGCGGGGCGCCCGGTCGTGCAGCGCGGGAGGGACGCGTGCCCGGTGACCCGCTCTGGAGCAGTGCCCACGTCAGTCAGTTAGTCGCTCAGCGCCGCCCGGGCGCGCTCATCCGCCTGGGCCGCGAGCGCCGCGGGTGGACGCTCGCCGACCTTGGCGGGCACCTCGGGTGCTCGGCCGCGACCGTGGCGCGGCTGGAACGGCTCAGACAGGTCACCGACCTGACACTCATTCACCGTGTTGCCGCCCGCGTGGGTGTCCCCGCAAACGTCCTGGTGAGTTCCCTGGCGCCCCTGGAATCGACTGGACCGTCCGCCGCTAGAGCGGCGGCCAGTCCGCACGCCGAGGAGGACCCGATGCGCCGCCGTTCGCTGCTCACTGCCACGGCGACCGCGCCGGCCGTGCTGCTGCTCAGTGTCGACCGCGCCCTGGCCGACACTCCCGCCCCCCACCAACCGAGGCGCCTTCGACACCCGCGTGGCCGCCGCCCGCGAGCTGTACGACACCGGTGCCCACCACCAGCTCCTCGTCCTGCTCCTCCCAGGACTGATCGCCGACGGGCACGCCGCCGCGACCTCGCGCCGCGAGCTCGAGCAGGCACGCCTGTCCTCCGTCTACAGCCTGGGCACGGCCCTGCTGGTCAAGCTCGGCGCCTACGAGCAGGACCGTCTCACCGCCGACCATGCCGGCACCTGGGCGGAGGTCTCCGGCTCACCGCTCGCCTCCGCAGCGGCCTCCCGGGAGCTCGCCATCGTGCTGCGCCACCAGGACCGCAGCGACGAAGCCCAGCGGCTCATGGAGACGGCAGCGGCGCGCGTGGAGGCGACCGGACTGCGCACCGACGCGGCCACCTCCGCGTACGCGCAGATGCTGCGCACCCTGGCCTACCCCGCTGCCCGCGCGGGACGGCGGGGCGAGGCCCTGGCCATGGCCGAGGAAGCCCGCCGGGCCGCCTGTTCCCCATCAGTCCGGCCGCCGTCGATCTCTACACCGTCGGGGTCCCTGGGCACTCGGCGACGCCGGCGCGGCCCTCGAAGCGGATCAGCACCTGCGGCCGGAGCTCTTCGCCACCGCCGAGCACAAGGCGCGCCTCGGGACCGACATGGCACGCGCCTGGTGGGCGTGGGGACGGCCCAAGCAGACCGCCCGCGCCCTGCTCGACGCTCACCGAGCCAGCCCCGGAGAGGTCCGCGGCCGCCCCGCCATCCGGCGCATCATCACCGAACTCGCCGAACGGCACCCGCGTACCCCTGGCGTCCGCGAGCTGCACGCCAGCGTGTCGACCCCTAGGCACTGAGAGCCGCCGCGTGCCGGGTCACCGCGCCCTCCTGCTGAGCTCCAGCAGCGTCTCCCCCTGTCCTTCGCTCGTGGGCGAACGCCGCCGCGTACGGTTGCGGGGGACGGCGTGAGGGCGGAGGAGGAGCGTCCGTTGACCAACTGCCTCGTCGATGCGGTCGTGGCCCGGTAGCGCTCCAGCAGCACTTCCATGCCGGTCAGGCCCGTCAGCGAGGCTTGACCGAACAGGCCGCCGCCGCGATCGACTCCGCCTGCCGCTTGCTGCGGCTGCCGTCGATCCGCAACGAGTTCTCCGGCATCGCCGACCGCGCGGTCAAGGACCAGATGACCTACCGCGGCTTCCTCGCCGAACTGCTGATGGCCGAGTGCGACGACCGGGCCCGCCGCAGGTCGGAGAGGCGGATCAAGGCGTCCGGCTTCCTCCGGGAGAAGTCCCTGCGTTCCTTCGACTTCGACGCCAACCCGAACATCGACCCGGCCACCGTCCACACCCTCGCCAGCTGTGAGTGGATCAAGAAGAGCCAGCCGCTCTGCCTGATCGGCGACTCCGGCACCGGCAAGTCCCACATGCTCATCGCCCTGGGCAGCGAAGCCGCGATGAAGGGCTACCGCGTCCGCTACACCCTCGCCACGAAGCTGGTCAACGAGCTGGTCGAGGCTGCGGACGAGAAGCAGCTGAACAAGACAGAAGAACAGCGTCGCCATCGCCTCGAACGAGTCGTTCAGCGGCTGGACGAAGACGTTCACCGATCCCCGGCTCTGCGCGGCGATCGTCGACCGGCTCATGTTCAATGGCACCGCTCTCGAGACCAGCACCGACTCCTATCGCCTTGCCAGCACCAGAGCCCCGGCCGGGGAACCCGCCAAGGCCGGCTTACCGCACCGACAGCCCACCGAAAGATCCCGGCTACGTGTCCGCGCGGGTCCAGAACTGACGCGGGGCGAACCCCTCGCGCCGCAGCCAGTGCTCGGTATAGACGATCCGCTCCGCTTCGATCACGACGAGCGGCCCCGACGGCGGTTCGTCGAGAGAACGCGACCGCTCGACATGGTCGGACTGCCAG
The DNA here is from genome assembly GCF_042954805.1 of Streptomyces sp. NPDC012637. Lineage (NCBI taxonomy): Bacteria > Bacillati > Actinomycetota > Actinomycetes > Kitasatosporales > Streptomycetaceae > Streptomyces > Streptomyces sp. NPDC012637. The sequence continues at coordinate 23,435 of NZ_JBIBDS010000001.1, read as the reverse complement.
CGGAAAGCCGGCCAGTAGTGCTCGAAGTCCGGGTCGTCTTCAGACAGAACGCGAGCCTGGCCGAAGAGCTGGGCACCTCGGCTGCTGGCCTGCCCGACCAGCGGAGCGAAGATTCCCACCGACACCCTGGGATCCGCGGCGAGATTCCTCATCTTCGGCGAGCCAGCGGCCGTGGAGAACATCACCGCGAAGTCGAGGTGGAAGTACCGCACCGGCGTCGCGAGCGGCCCCTCCGGTCCCGCTGTCGCGAGCACGCACATGTTCTGCGACGACAGCAGATTGAGTATTCGCTCTTCCAGCCGCTCGCGATCGAGCCGCTGCTTCGGTGACGGGCCGGCCAGCCACGGATGAGTCACAGGCATGATCAAGTATCCCACGCCCTGCCCCGGGGCTCTCCAGCCCGGACGGCCACGACCGTCGGCAGCGCCGTCAAAACTCGTCGACATCTCCACAGCCGTTGATCACCAACTGCCGCCAGAAGTCATCGACAAACGCTGTCGCTTGAAGTCAGCTCGCAGACCGCGCACTCTCGCACGCCGGTCACCATCGGCTGGATGCAGCCCTTGCTCAAGGATCTTCCGGTCACCGCCGAACGACTCCGCGAGGATCGGATCCTCGAAGAGGCCGCCGTAACCGGCGCCGACCCACAACACCTGTGCGCGGTATTCAACATCACGCCCGACACCGGACTGCGCTACACCCGGACATCCCACCCTGACCCCTTGTCCGACCGAGATCAGGAGAGCACGCCGTAACCGGCAACCGCCCCGACTGCGAGCGCCTCGTCCAGCACTCCGAACCGCCGATTACCTGGGCCGCGACGAGCGCCGGGACGAACCGGAGCTCGTCGCCGAGCGGATTCGCCTTGCCACTGCGCTGGGTTTGGAGCTCCCACCCGCCCCCGTCCTCAGCCACGGCGACACATCGACCGCCAGCACCGGGCGCCCGTTCTCGAACCGGGGCAACGGCAGTCTGGCCAGCACTGTCCGCAATCGCTCGACGTCGATCCGGCCCCGGTTGAGGGCTCCGTACAAAGCGCCGTGCCCACGACGGTACTCGGGCGTCAGCGTCAGGTCCACCGGCGAGACCACAGGCCCCTCGACGCACAGCAACGCGTCGGTCAGTTCGAACAGTTCATCACGCCGGGCGGTCAGGCACTCGTAGAACCCTTCCCGGAAGCGTGACGCTTCCGCGAACGCTTCCCGGACATCGTGATGCAGCAGACTCACCCTCACGGCCTTCGTCGTGGTCACGTGTACTCCTTGGTCGGAGCACATGATCAGACGAAGGCCGCCCCCACGTCCGACGAATCCCCGGGCGAGCGAACCCGTTCGAGACACCGTTCGAGATCGTGGCACCATGTACGGCATGACCACCAACCGAAAGGTCCATGCCGCGTAGACGGCCAGGACGCATCCGGGCCGGAATCCCGGACCGACACCAGTCACAACGCTCAAGGCTGGCCATCGACCGCCTTTCCCCGCGAGCGCTGTCCGAGATCGTTCGCCTCGAACGCACGCGGAACTACCTCCAGCCAGGCGACATCAGTACCGCATTGCGCCTATGGAAGGACTACGTCCATCGCCCCGAGCGCGAGCTCTGGCACGACGACGAGTTCGGCAACGTGCACTGGAACTGCTGCGGCAACCCTCTCGAAGGCCGTGCCCTACTCGACGGCGTGATGCAAGCGATGTCGCAGCGCGGCGCCCGCGACTTCCGCAAGATCATCGAAGAGCTTGACGCCTTCATGGGCCCGCCCTCCCCAGCCGCAGACCGCCGAAGATAAAGAACAAGCTAAGTGCCTGTCTCTGAACCCCAGAGCAGCAGGTCGACGAGTCATTGCCCGGAATGCGGAGTTTGCGGAAGCGTTCGCTGAACGGTCACGGTGACCGTTCGGCGAACGGAACTGCTGAGGTGTGTGGGACGCGCGGGGCGGTCTTCGGGGGAGACCTTTAGAGTCCGAGGGCTCAGAAACAGGCGCTCAGCAGTACGTCCGGGCCTCCTTGACTGCGGGTTCGGCCTGCTTGGGGTCGGAAGTCACGTTGAGCAGCTCGTGCGCCTTGTCCAGGGCGTCGGCGAGCGGCTGGTACTTGGCATCCGCCAGGGCAGCCGCCCTGGCCAGATGTCCGGCGCCGACGAGGCGCGACACCAAGATGTCGAAGGCCTTCACGCTGTCGGTGCCCGGCAGCGGTTCCGGCAGTCGCCTCACGGCCGCGCAGGCCAACTCGGCGTCGGTACCCTGGACCTTGCCGGACGCCGCCCCCGACTCGCAGGCCGTCAGAGCCAGCAAGAGACCGACCACGGCCGCAGCAGTTGTAGGACGCCTCATCAGTTCCCCCCGCTCGAAGACTTCCGGCCATCCTCGGGGGCTTCGTCGAGGGGGGCACAGTCCAATCCCGGCCAGCTTGCACGGCTACCGGCCCCGCAGAGTCCGAGGGTTCAGAAACAGGCACTGAGGGGGCCGCGAGGCGGTCACGGAGTGCGGCTTGAACGATGTACTGAGTTACTGCAGCGAGGCCTGGTTCGGGCGCGGAAAACCCATGGGGCGGTCGCGATGGTTGCCGGGGAGGTCAGTCCCAGCGCGCGGTTGTCCTTGCCGTCCCGCATATGGTTGAGCCATCGTTCGTACCACTTGAGGAAGTCCTGTGCGGAGGAGACGTTCGGGGGCCAGAAGCCGTCCGCGTTGCCCGTGACCACACGGCCGGTGAGGGGGCCAGTCACTTCGATCAGGCACAGATCGCTGCAGCCCATCTCGATGATGTGGAGAAACAGGTCACCCTGCAGCGCGTCCGGGTGGTCGACATGAGTGAATCCCCGCGGGCTGCCGTCCGCCGGTTTCCGGTTCATCGTGAACAGCCTGCACTCCTCCAGCGGAAGGAGACCGTAGAAGGGGCCGGCACCGCTGCCCCCGAGTTCGATGAGAAACGCTCGGTAGGCCGCAGGAAGGACGATGCGGTGCTCCGCCTCGAAGGCGTCGGCTTCCGAAGCGGTGATGCGCGGGCCGAGGCGGAACTGGTGGCGCTCCGCGCACACCGAGTGGCTTCGTTGCGCTTGGTAGGGGAGTTTCGCCAGCTTGGAGCGTATGCGGGTGATGCGGGAGTCCATGGGAGGATCTCTTCTCTCGTCTCCAAGACTCTACCGATCGGTCTGGCAGAGACACATCCAAGCGTCTGGAGAGCTCCTGCGTACGGGTACGGGCGCAGCCGCCGACCTGGTCGCGGCTGGCGGCGATTTTGGTGGCACGGTGCGCAGAGCGTGACGCCTGAGGTTCGGAGTAGATGTCCCGACCAGGTCAGCGGCACGCCTCCCGAACTCGTGAACATCGGCTTGGCCGCCTTCGGGGTGCCTCCCGCGCTCATCGGCAAACGACTCGCGTTCTCTTGGAAGTACTCACTGACCTGAACACCGAATCAGTCGGAACCGAGCCGTACACAGTCGAGGATCCCGGGCGGCAGGGGCCAAGTTCGTGGTGCCAGCGCCTCAGAAGTCTCGAAGTCAGGCGCTTTCGTCGGCGACTACATCGGCGACTCCACCCGCGCTGAGATCGCCTACGCGCGCAAGCTCGGCAAGCCGGTGGCCTTCACTCACCCGGAAGTCGGCCCCGCCGCGTGAGCGCGATCAGCGACTTCAACCCGTCCGCCCGTGCCGACGCTCGCAGGGACCCGTGGTACGCCGCGGTGCTGGAGCAGGTGCGGAAGATGGCCTGGCCGGCCGGGAACCCGATGGTGCCCGGCGGGTGGGCGGAGACCCTGGCGAAGGACGTGATGCCGGTGAGCCCTCCGCGGCAGCTGGCACTCCTGACCCCGACGTAGCCGTACCCCGCCCCCTCGCCACCCGCACCGAGGCCAGGGGGCGTTTCTCTGCCCGAGACTCGCTGTCAGATCCGCCTGTCACCGTCTGGCTTTGTTGGCGAGTTTGGACGCGGTTGTTCACCGTCTCGGGAGGCGGTTGGATCGGGGCGGGGTCGATGTTCACGAGAATGGGCGGCACCTGATCCGGAGCCCTGTCCCGGGTGCCGGTTGGAGAGAGGCGAGGGGGACGTCGTGGAGTGGTCGATGGGGCTGCTCGGGTTCGCCGCCGGGCTCTTGATATCCGTCATCACCGCGCCCGTGGGCGTTTCCGGAGCGGTTTTCCTGTTGCCTGTTCAGGTCAGTGTGCTGGGTGTGCCCAGTCCGGCCGTGACACCCACGAATCTGCTCTACAACGTCGTGGCCGGCCCTGGTGCCCTCCTGCGCTACTGGAGGGCCGGACAGCTGGGCGGGCCGCTGACCCGGCTACTGATCGCGGGCACTGTTCCCGGCGTGGTCGTCGGCGCCGTGATCCGCGTCTTCGCCGTCCCCGGCCCGCGTATCTTCCGCCTCCTCATAGCGGTGCTGCTCTTGCCGATCGGTCTGTGGCTGTGGCTGCGGACCGTACGCCCGGCACCAGCCCGCAACCGCGACCAGCCTTCGCCCCGTGCGACGACGTCACTGGCCCTGGCCGTCGGCGTGGCCGGCGGTATCTACGGAATCGGGGGTGGCTCGCTGCTGGGCCCGATCCTCGTCGGCCGCGGAACACCGGTCGCCACCGTCGCACCCGCGGCTCTGGCCTCGACCTTCGTGACCTCCGTCGCCGGCGCGGCCACCTACGCAGTGCTCTCCCTCGCCGCCACCGGCGACGTCGCCCCCAACTGGCTGCTGGGCCTGTCCTGCGGCGCCGGTGGCCTCCTTGGCGGATACCTTGGCGCACGCCTTCAGCTGCGCCTGCCCGAGACGGCCCTCCGACTCCTGCTCGGGACCCTTGCCGCCGGAATCGGCGCGCTCTACGCAGTCCAGACCCTTCGCTGACCGCGCGGTGCCCAGTCGTTCCGGTGCACCAGGGTGCTGTCGAAACTGGTGAATATTCCGGCCCGACGCCAGCCCCCAGCGCCTCCCAAACTGGTGTCGAATTGCTGTCCGTTCTCGTGTGCAGAGCCAACCGTCCAAACAGTGGCGTCAGGCAGCTGCGATGCTGGCGAGGGTGCTGCGGAGTCGACGGATCGCGTCTTCGGCTTCCCGGTACTGCTCAGGGGACGGTGTGACGGTGCCGAAGGTGGGTCCGCCTTCGGGAGGTAGGGCGCGCCAGTGCAGCACCGGGGCGAGCGCAGTGACCGCCGCGCCGAGGAACCAGGCCAGAGGTCCGTGGACGTGGGCGAGGGCGATGGCCAGGGCGGCGAGTGCCTCCCGCAGGTGTGCCAGCCGATCGACCTCGGACCTCTCTTCTTCAGACTGTGCGGTCCCGAGGGCAGCGTCCAGGTCCTTCGCCGCCTTCGCCGCAACGACACGGTCATCCTTGGTCGGAATCCACAGCCGATTTCGGATCCGCCGCTCGGCTTCCTCCACGAGATCCTCGACCGCTGCCCGCATACTCACACACCGTTCGTATCGCGCCGAAGGCTCTCCTCGGCTCTGTCAGTGTCGCGTGGCACGCTGGCGAAGCCCAGTGGCCACCAGCCGATTTCGCCGTTGGGCGGACACGAAGTGGAGGATCAGCGGTGGAGAATTGCAAGATCACGTGGGTACAGGACGGGCACGACGGCCGCCGGGAGTCCACGGTCAGCTTCGGCCTCGCGGCCGCTGAGGCGTACCTGCCGCAGTACGAGGCCCGCGCGGGTGTGTCGGACGTGCAGATCATGGAGGCGCCAATCCAGCTCGTGCGATCACGGCGCCGGTCTGCATAGTTTGAGGTCAGCACCCCAGGGGGCGTCCTGGGGGAGCACGATGCCCGCCCGAGCCATGTGGAACGGCGCAATCTCGCTCGGCCTCTCGGACGCGCTGGGCGCCGCCCTGGCGGGGCGGTGCCGGTACCGCGCCCCGGGCAACCAGGAGGAAGCACCGGAGGCGGGGCGGAACGCCCCCTGCTGGGTAAGGGGGCGTCGGGGTCACAAAGGGTCGGGCGGAGCCGTGGGGTGTGACCGGTAGTCAACGACCAGTCGGCTTTGGATGCCCGTGACTACGGTATAGACCCTGAGCGGTTCAGTAGCTCCACGCCTGGTAGCCGTTGAGGAAGGAATCGGTGCTGCAGGTGTGCAGACGCAGACCGTTGTTGGCGCTGTAGTCGATGCACTGCCCAGTGGCCGCGTTCTTCCAGCTCACCCAACCGTCGGTGACGTTGTAGACCGTCCACTTCTGGTAGCCGTTGTTGAAGCTCGCGTCGCTGCACGTGTGGGTACGAACGCCGTAGTTGGTGCTGCCGTCGAGGCACTTGCCTGTGGCCACGTTCCTGAACTTGTAGTAGCCGCTCGAGACGGCCATCGAGAACCTCTGGTAGCCGTTGTCCATGCTCACGACGCTGCACTCGTGCATCCGGAGCCCGTGCGCGCTGCTGTCATCCATGCAGGTTCCGTACGCGGCGTTGGCGAAGACCATGTAGCTGGCGCTGGCGGCCGTGGTTCCGGCACCGGCTGCGTCCGGCGCCTCAAAGGTCGGCGGGAGGTTGGCCGTTGTGACGGGAGCCGGAGCGCTCGGGTCCCCGTCCGAGGCCGCCGCGCCAGGTGCGGTGGCGAGCATGCCGATCATCCCGATGGCGGCGGCAGCCAGGGCAAACGTCTTCCGCATGAGCGAAGTCTCCTGAATCGTGGTGTGTGCGACTGGTGTGAATGTGAACGCTTCGCACCGCACTCCCCCAGCGGTACGAAGGGATGATCATGATTACGTCGATGAGTCTGGTTCTGCGTGGATCGGCCTTTCCAGGGTGTGTACGTGCAGATATTTGCCGTGATCCTGTTCGACAGCCGTCAGCGGTGACGGGCCGTGTCACCGCCCAGCCCTGCGATGACCGCGTGACCGCACGCAGGGCCCTCGGTCCGGGACCGCAGGTCCCTGACCGCATCCATGCCGCCCAGGCCGACCTCCTCGACGAGCTGCCCGGTATCCGCCTCCCGGACCTCGACGAGTTGTTTGCGCTTCATCGCCTTGTCGACGTGGTAGCCGGCAAGGCTCGCTCGGGCGTCGTTGGTCCCGATCAACACGGTGATGACGTCGGGCGGGTTCGCGATGACGGCGTCGAGGCTCTGCAAGAGGTTGTAGGCGAAGTCACCGTTGGCGCCGAAGCGGGCAAGCTGCAGATCACCGGGTGGGTGGCGTCGTCCCAGGACGTCCAGGTAGTCGACGCTGATCAGCGCGCGGGTGAGGCTGTCGCCGAGGCAGGCGATGCGCGTCGTCATGATGCTTCCGGTCCCGATGATGCTTCCGGTCCCGGCAGCGCGACGCGTTCGGCCGGGTGGGTGTCGGTGCGCGGACGGTGGTCGGTGCCGAGGCCGGCGGTGACGGTCAGGATGGACGCCGGGCCGGTCATGTCGACCGCGTGCCACACTCCGGCCGGGTTGATGGTGGCCTCGCCGGGCCCGAGCACAACGCGCTCGGGCACTCCGTCCAGGTCGCGGGTGACCGTCACCGCCCCGCTCAGGCAGACGACCAGTTCGTCGCCGGCAGGGTGGATTTCCCAATGGTCGCCGGGGCCGTCGCCGTCGAAGATCATCACCATCCGGCCCTCGGCGCCGTCTGCCGCAACCGCGGCACTGTAGGCCTGGAGGGCCTCCGGGTCCCAGGCGAAACCCTCAACGGGTTTCGCTGTTGATCCCAGTCCGAGGTGTACCGGGGTGGTGCGTAGGTCGATGGCGTGGTGTTCGTTGACGACTCTCATGCCGACGATCGTCACACCGTAGCGACCGGGTGGTCTTGAAGGAATGGGAACACTAGCCGACGCGACGGGCGGTCGGTCGGCGACTACCCGGTTGCGAGGAGGACCTCACTGCGCCGCCAGGCCGTCGGCGTGCGGCCCGTGAACTCGCTCCAGTCCCGCACGAGGTGGGCCTGGTCGGCGTAGCCGGCGATGGCCGCCACTTCGGTCCACGGGAGCCGGTCCCGCGCCGTCGCCAGGTCGTGCGCGTGCTCGAAGCGGAGAACGCGGGCGAAGGCTTTCGGGGACAGACCCATCTCGCCACGGAACCGTTCGGTCAGGTGCCGGCGGCTCCAGCCCAGTTCCGCGGCGACTGCACCGACCTGGACGCAGCCCCGTGCGGCGACGAGGCGGCGCCAGGCCTCGGCCACCTCGGGGCGCATCCGGCACACACGGTCGCTGCCGGCGCCACGACCCACAGCACGCAAGAGCAACTCGTCCAGTACGGCGAACCGCGCCGCCCAGGTCGATGCCGCTCGGAGCCGGTCGGCCAGTTCGACACCGAGCGCTCCGAGAACCTCGTCCAGTGGGACCAGCCGGTGGGCGAGCACAGCGGCGGGCATGCCGTAGACGGCCCGAGCCCCGAGCGGTGTCAGCGCCACCTTCACACCTTGCTGGTGTCCGTCGTGGTGGATCGCGACGGACCGGCCCATCAGCCCGCTGGCCACACTGCCGAACCGGGTGACCGGTGACCCGTCGCCAACGCCCGCCGCCACCTCCAAAGGGTCTGACAGGCTGATCACCGCAGTGAGAACGCGACTCGGCGGGCCGCAGTGCACCCCCGCCGCGAGCCCGCGGAGGTCGAAACCGACATACGAGTCGACGTACGGCCGCAAGGCGGGCGCCGGACGTGCTCCGATCCCGATGGCCATGCGACCTTCCCTCCCTACCCGGAGTACGAGCCGGCGAGCCCGGCAAGATTATCAACCGGACCGCCGTGCCGCTCGCCAGTCCGCTCCGCGACCACCACGCAACGCACGCCCTCGACAGCCCCAGCACGCCCCCGCAGATGAGCCGGCGCGGACCCGGGAACCTGGCCCAGCCTCGGAAGCGAGAACCGTGGCTTTATCGAGCAGTTGTTGAGGTCGCTTGTCGATGGGTTTGGGAGGCGCCCTGTTCCACGGATGGGTGATGTCGACGCGTTTGGGAGGCACTGGGGTTCTTGCCAGGGCAGCATCGAGGTGCTCCTGGTGAAAGGTGCTGGTCATGCCGCGGATGTCGAAGGTCGAGCTGTACGCGGCGATCGACGCCGTCCGCCAGGACGACCTGCCCAGCCTCCACACCCTCGCCGCAGGCATCGACCGCGACCGCGACGCCGTGATCGCCGGCCTCACCCTGCCCTGGAACTCAGGCATGGTCGAAGGACACGTCAACCGGATCAAGATGCTCAAACGCCAGATGTTCGGCCGAGCCGGCTTCGATCTCCTCCGCAAGCGTGTCCTGCTCTCCACATAGGACACGCTTGCGCGCCTGCCACGGGTACTGACAGACGAGCCTCAGGCCGCCACGTGCCGGGTGAGCTCGCGTGACTTCTGCTGCAGTGCGGCTGTCCACTCCTTCGCATGGGGATCCGAAGCCGTCTGGAGATAGTCGCTCTCGGCGCGCTCGGCAGCGTGCCAGTTCACCTCGATGTTCGCTTTCTCAGCCAAGGCCAGCACCGTGGCAACAAACCCTTCGGACAGAGCGGCCATGACTGCGTGCCTGGTTTCGCTATGCCAGGCGAGCAGCGCGTCGACGAACACTGCGAATGCGATGGGGTCGATCTGACACTCGTCAGCCTCCATGGGGCCGATGCCGGATGGCAGACCCACTTCGACTTGATAGACGGTGACCTGGCTCATGAACAACCGGGACGCCCCGTTCGACGGGTTCCACAGAGCTTGGTCGCCCATTTTGTAGTACGGGCTCATGTCAGCCTCTCACCGCTGGTCATAGGGGCTCGACATTACGGTCAGTCAGCCCTTCACGGAAAGTGAGCCAGAACCGGTTCTCGCGGACAGAGCCAACGATGGTACGGAGAACCTCCACGTCGCCGCCGTCGAGGCGCATGCCTCGTATGACGCATGCGCCTCGAATGATCATGCCGTTGCCCTAGCTCTCGCGATCTGTCCCGCAACGACTAGGACCCAGGTACCACTGCTCGCAGCCGAGTTGATAGATGGGGGGATGCGCGGCAGCCGTGCCGCCCGCAGCATCAAGGCGAGGTCGTGGAGGAGGGCGACGGTCGGCTGGCGCGCCGCTCGACATCACCGGCTGGGTATCGGACGAGATCCAGACCGGCGTCGCGTTCTCCACCGAGCGGCAGTTCGGCGCCGGCGGCCGGGCTCTGTACGACCCGCGGCCCGGCGAGCGGAAGCGCTGGGACTGGTTCTGCGACACGCTTGGCTCCCGCTCGTACGCCTATCGCCCGCGGTCACGCCCTGGGCCTCGACTACGTCGCTGACCGGTGTCGGTGCCGCGGGGTAGCGTCGGCCCATGTACATGAAGGCGGATCCTGACGAGGCGTGGGAGAAGCTGCGCGCGAGCCGGGCGAACCCGCCCGGCAAGGCCGGCGGTGGGGCGCGCCGGAAGACGTACGCGGCGGCACTGGAACAGACAGAGCAGTATTCCTCGACAGTGGCCTTGAGAACGGTGTGCGGCAGGGGTCCCTGGCCGGGGACCCCTGCAACCGGGTTGGGCGCGGTCATCGCACCTGGCGGTACGGGATGACGAGGAGGCGGTCGGGGGCCGGGGCCACCTTGACCTCCCATGACTGCCCGCCATGGACGACTACTGAGCTACCGGGCGACAGCGCAGTGGCGAGCGTGATCAGCGTGGTGCGGCGTTCCCGCTTCAGGAGAACCTGAAGCCAGCCGACCACGAGCAGGGACGCCGCAGGGGACAGAGCGGTGGAGCGCACCGGCTGGGACGCCCTTCCTCCGGAACGCCGCCCACCCCTGTGCGGGGAGTGCGGACCAGGTTGTGCCCGAGCAGAAGACCACCGGCTGGCTCTCGCGCCTGCGCCGCTGAGCCGGGCAAGCCGCCAGCGGGCGCGGGCAAGCTCAAGGCCATCCTGGGCAAGCCCCGCGCCGCCGGCGGGCGGGCGTGATGGGTACGCGTACCGGGCCCGGCTGTCGGTGGTGGCTGGGAGGCTGAGACCCATGCATAGGGATGAGGAGTTGCTGCGCGGCCGGGTCTACGGCGCCGACCACGACCACCCGGGCCCGCTCCCGCACCGCGACTACGCCGAACTGGTTGGCGGCCCGCTTGACGGGCTGCTGCTCGACATCACCGGCTGGACGACGGACGAGATCCAGACCGGCGTCGCGCTGACGACCGAGCTCGGGCAGTTCGGCGCCGGCGGCCGGGCCCTGTACGACCCGCGGCCCGGCGAGCGAAACCGCTGGTACTGGTCCGGCGACACACCTTGACGCCACCTCCGGGCACGCTCGACTTCGACTGGCCCTGATGACAGCGGGGTCGGTCAGGATCATCCTGTCCGCCCCCGCTGCCCGCCCTACCGCTATGTCCATCGCATGCCGATCTGGGATAGCAGCTCGATCCGGTCTGGTGTCAGCGTCGCCGCTCGGTTGCGTTGGTTGCTGATCCACGCTCCGAGTCGGAGCTCGCGCTCTTCTTGGTCGACGCTGACGATGCGTTCGATGTGTTTCCTCGGTACCCACAGGTGTCCTTCGCGTTGGTAGTACTGTTTGGCGGCCTGGTAGTACATTGCCCATTTGTCGGCCTGCGTACGGCGCGGGGGCGGTTTCTCTTCCTCGTTGGCGGGTGTGATGCCGAGGACTTGTTCGCACATCCACTGCTGGACGGTGGTGAGCTTGTCCCAGCCGAGCCGCTGCGCCCGGACCCACCGTCCGAGGTCCTCGCCCTGGTGCATCACCTTGCCGGGCTCGGTCGGCAGTGTGCCGCCGGCCTCTTCGAGGTGGAGCCGGACGAGGTGGAAGGCGCGCTGCCATGCGACGGGCCAGGCCGGGCACCAGGACGGGTCGATGTCCTCCAGCTGCTCGCGCCTCTCCGCCGACAGGGCGCCGGCCCACGACTCCACCGGCAGACCTTCGGCCTGGCGCTGTTCGAGCTCCTGGGCACGCCGGGTGGTGGCCCGCGCGTTCTTCAGCCAGATGCCGACCTTGTAGCCCTGGAAGGTGGCGTCGAGCGGGGCCAGGAGGTGCCCGTTCGTCTCGGCCCACCCGCGCGCGGCGGACAGGCCCTCTTTGATGGTCTGCAGGGAAGTGTCAGTAGTGAGTCGTCACCTCGATGTCAGCGGCGTAGGCCTGGTGACCTGCTAGTTGTCATTGACAGGCCGTGACGCACTGGCGCTGACGCTAGTGACGAAAGGCCGTGTCATTTCCATGCCGACTCCAACGGCCCCTGTGGAGTTTATGCAGGTCAGAGGCTGTCCGCTTCTTCGTCTCGCATTCTGCGGACCGAAGAACCCTGGATTGCCCGGCGCAGTGCCACGAGAGTGGAGCCGTGCAACCTACTCACTACCGCGTACTGGTGGCTGTCTTGGTGGGGCTGCTCGCGGCTGCCGCAGCCGTGATCCTTGCCCAGGCTGACTCCGAGCCGGTCACGAAGGCAGTACGGGATGCCGCCGTGGCGTTCGGCGGGACGACAACTCTCGGCCTGTTGCTGATCGGTGCGCTCCGCAGCTCCCATGGCGAGGGAGCTGAGTGAACCGATACTGGGCGGAGGGTCTGATCGTCGAGCCCTCCAGTCTTCACGACGGAGACGAGTCCTGGTTCAAGGACCGTCCGGTCCAGGTGGCCGGCCACCTCTTCCCGCCCCGCTTCCGCATCTGGCTGAGCTGCAACGCTACCGGCGTGGACATGTGCGTCGCGCTCGAGGTCGACCGCGGAGGGTTCGTCGAGCAAGAGAACGCCACCACGGTTGGTGGCGTGTCTTCGGACCAGGAGAAGGACCGGATTCGCGCTGCCGCCCGGAGGCTCGCTCTGCCGCTGGCCCTGTCCATGATTCCCTACGGTCCCTTCCAAGCCACCGAAGAGGGCTGGGAGTGGATCGTTGATGGATGGGGGCCACCACGTATCAGGCGACTTGGCGATGTCATGCCCGATCCGCAGATCGTTCTCGTGAAGGAACTCCGGCGCCGTACGGGACCACGATGGTGGAGTACCTACCTGCCGCGCATCGAGAAGACCGCGCAGATCATCTGGGATGCACCAGCCGATCTCTCCACACGCCAGGTAATCGAGACCCTCGTCTGCCCCGGCATGCATGTCGGCCGGACCACGGCGTACGAGGACCTGGCCACTGCACGTGAACTGGGCCTGCTACCCGAGCGCCGCGTGCCGTAGCAGGCAGCTCTGCCGTATGCCGCGTGTAAGAGCGCTATGGCAGGCCAGAGTTTGTTCTTCCTGGTCCGTGTGAGGTGAGGTGTAGGCGGTGCAGGTCTTCGTGAAGCCAGGCGTAGGCATAGCCGATCGCGGGAGCGTCGTCGAAGATTTCGGGTTCGCTGATGACCGGTGTACTCGGGCGCGCCCATGGGGACCTTGCCGGCTCGTTTCCGGGTGAGAGAGGCGGGGCTGGAGCGTAGAGGTCATCCTCTGACGGCACGAGGTGGACGCTGACCGAGCTGCCCGTCGAGGGGCGGAGGGAAAGTCGCATGAGGGGCGGTTCATAGGAGTCACTGTCCTGGGGCGGGGCTACGTACAGGTCGGCGACCAATGTGGCGGGGCAGGCGCTGGCCAGGCCGAGAACCTGCTTGAGGTGGGGGAACCAGGTGTCGACGAGCGCGGTGTAGATCTCCATGGCGGCGGAGAGGACCTGCTCGGTACGCAGCCTGAGCTGTGAGGGACTGTATGTGTCCCAGACCCAGTGCACGTGGGGACCGTCTTCCTGGTCGGGCGCAGCGTAGGGGTAGTGAAGCATGCCGCTGTCGTCAGCCCATCGACCACCGCCGAGTTGCTCGTCAATCCGAAGCAACTCCACCTGCCGTCCGCTGAATTGGTGACCGTAGCTTGACCGGACAGGCAGCCTTCCCGCGGAGTAGAGACTTTGACGCAAGGCCTGATGTGCTTCGTCTGCCTGCAATGGTGCATAGCGCCGGCTTGCACGTCTCAGCAGGCCTGTGCTTGCCAGCCACAACCGCTCTTTCGTGTAGGCGTCGCAGTCGGCCAGGTCAAAATCTCTGCGCTCACACAGCATGTGCAGGCGCGAGGCAACTGTGCCCAGGGTTTCCTGCCAGGGCCAGGCGGCGTAATCTGCCGCAACTGGCCGGGCCGATGCTGCCAGGGGGCGCATTCCATGCGGCTCCGCCCAGCGATGGGAGACGGGGATAGCGAGTTCCGGAGTGTGGTCGGCGTGTCTCCGCAGGATGTGCAGTCCCAGTTTGTTGCCCTTCAGCCGGGCATCGACCGTGACGGGGCCAGACCATCTTGTGTAGAAGAAGATCAGGTCGCCTGCCGGGCCGAGCCCTTGCTGCCAGGCCTCAAGGGTCGCCTGCAGGCGCTGGCTGACCAGGCTGGCAGCCATATCCGGCCACGGACCTTCGCTCTCAGGTACAGCGCGGGGGACGGCCTCGTGGACGACCCATGCCGCGATGCCCGGCTGGGCGCGCAGCAGAGGTTCGATCACCGTTCGTGCCGCCTCCCAGCCTGCCGAGGCGACTGCCATGGCCAACCCGTAGCGCCAGCGGTCCAGCAGTTCCACGTTCTGCGTCACGTCGGCCGGTACTCCGCCGGCCAGCAGAGCCTGACCAGTGAAGTACTGCTCGAGCACGGGCAGAGCGAACGCCAGGTGTCGCTCGCCGACACGTACCACTAGCCGGGTACCCAGCAGCGCGTGCACGTCGCCAGGACTGCCCACATCAGCGGCTGCTGCCAGACCACCAGTGCTTGCACACTCCGTGGCCAGCTTCTGAAGCAACCGTTCGGCGCGTTCCTCCTTGGCCTCCTCCGCATCGCGCAGGGCCCGGGTCACCAGCGCCTGCAGGAAGGCCATCGGGCTGTGTGGCAGAGGACTCCGATCGCGCTGCAGCCCGGCTGCAATGATGGCGAACAACGGACGGCGCAGCACATGGCGCACCATGCTCGGCTGACTGCCCACGGCAGATCCGTTCCCGCCGAGCCGGTCGATCAGCAGGGCCGTCTCATCCTCACCCAAATCCGGCATGATCCGGCGAACAGAGTCGTTCAGCTCCAGGCCAGGGCGGACCGTGAACAGGATGTGCCAACGCTGCCCGGCCGTCGAAGCGGTCCAGCTGAGACCCTGATCCAACAGTTCCTTGCCGCGGATCGGGCCGGGCTCATCCAGTCCGTCCACCACTAGAGCAATCCCACGTGCTGCAGGATCACCGAAGGGACGTGCTGCCCGGATGGCTGCGTCGACCACACCACCCTGAATGTGCTTGGCGTGGAGGTGAACAGGAATGGGGGCCCGCGCATCTGTGCGGGCTGCGGTGATGTCCTGCTGGTGCTTCCGCTCCGCTGCCAGCGACTTACCCGCCCCAAAGCTACCCTCCAGGACCACTACACGGCCTTCGGGCGAGGTGACCATCGCAGAGGGAAGGGATCCCAGATGCGCAGTATCGGCGAACGTACACGCCACATCGAGCGGAACACCGACCGCATGCCAGCGCTGCACCATGCGGGCCCGGCCCGCGGCAGCCAGGTCATCCAGCGTTCTCGGCCCCCCGTATCCCGGAACCATGAGCACCGTGTTGTAGTGCCCATTCAGGATGAAGCCGGCATCCCCGCCCACCGCGACGGCCCCGTCCCCCGACGCCGACACCCCACGTGATTCAGCTGAACCTTCCTGGGAGCCACGGGACCACCTGTTCTCCCGCCCGATGCCGAAACGGCTCCGCCAGGACTTCACGTGCTGATCCCGTCCCCCATGCTCACCCCACCGATCGAGCTCCGGCTGTCTCTCACGTGTTGTTGTCGCCTGTCACAGCCTCACCGATCGAATCACCCGCCGCGACCGACTTCGATCCTGACGCCTCCACCGCTCCACCCAGCGCTGAACCACCCAGCGCTGAACCACCCGGCGCGACGGCCGGGGCCGGCCCCGATACCTGATTACCATCGCCCGTTACGGCCCTGCCGATGCTACGACCGGCCGCAACCGCCCCCGGGCCCGACGCCGTAGTGTGATTCTGCTGCTGACCGGACTGAAGCAAGAGCGCCCGCACGGTCAGGACGACCATGATGATCGCGGCGGTATCAGCGACGAAGCCCGCCACCGTCCCTGCCGTCCCGAGATCATTCAGCCACAGCAGCAGCGTCAAGCCCACAACGATCAGACCAGCAGTCGTCGCCACCGTCCACAACACACCCCTGCGCCAACCCGTCAGCATCACCACTCCTGCTCATCTCTACTTCCAGACAACCTAGTTGCGAATCCTGGATTCGTCCGCATCATGTGTCGGCAGGAGGCTCACGACGTTCCACGCCCAGCGCGCCACGGAACCAGAAGTCCAGACTGGCAGCACCAGGCACCGTGTGCGTGAACGAAAGCCACAGCTGGGCCCCGCCGCAGTGCAAGCCATAAACCTCGGCATCAAAGGCGTCACGCGCGACCAACGCCACCACACCGACCGCGTCCCCGGCACCTGCGTCGTTCATCGCCGTGGTCCTGGAGTGCGACTGCAGGGCATCGACAAGTGACGGACTGCAGATGCCGGAGCCATCGAACTCCCCGAACCCGGCATGCAGCATCAGCCGTACCTGCGGCAGCAGGTAGCCCTCCTTGCGTGAGGCTCGCTGCCAGTCTGTCGCCATCAGCTGATCCAGCTCGCGCAGCAGGAGCGCGCCGAGCACGCGTACATCCTCGGCGCCCGTGAACAACAGCAGAGTGTCGCCGTTGTCGAGCTCCTGGCCGTAGGCGGCCACCCCCTCGGCACCTACCTGGCGCAGGGCGTGTTCGACATAAGCGCGCACCAGGCGTGGGCCGGGATGCAATGAGATGCCCTGGCCCACCCAGTTCACGATGCCCGCAAGTACGGGAACGAATACCTTCTCCCTGTTCGCTACCGAAGGTTGATCCACCACTGCCACCTCGCCCACCCCAGGTACCGAGTCCTTGGTGTTGCTGAAGATCATGTAGCAGTTGATGACATTCACATCGCCAGCTATGACGACGTTCCCGTCGCCGGTCACGGCTGTCGCGATACTGCCGGCGGCCGCGACGGACCTTTCACCGGCAGCCGTTGTTGAGGAGCGTTTCTGCGGGCCGAGAGACGACTTCGCCACGGGACCTCTGTTTCCGCTTCCATCTCCATGCCCAGCGACCGGGACGAAGCCTCATCGGGTCAAGACGTGATCAGCATAGGTCCAGCCTCGGACATCACCCGGGGCGTCGTAGAGGTACCGCCGAAGGGCGATCCAGAGGGTGAAGCCGCTACTGGTGTACGTCGGCCGCACCCCATGAAGCGTCTGCTCGCAGCCGTCGAGCGGGACGCCAACTTGACCTGGGGAGCGCCCCTCGTACAAGACGGTTGCGAGTATTGAGACCAGCGAGGCTGCCTTGCGTTCTCGGGTGCCTACCAGCTGCCTCCTGCAATGGCGGCGGTAGTCCCTTGGACGTGCCTATACGCCTTAAGGTCGACGGGGGAGCGAGGGAGTCTGGTCCCGGACCAGAGAGCCCTGGATCGTTCTCCCGTTCCCACGCATGGCGACTTCCCCTCTGGCGGTGACCCTCCGTCCGTCTCGACGCGCGCGGAGCGCGTAGTCATGCTCGTCATGGTTGACCGCCATGGTGTAGTCGTTCTCCCCGACACGGAGCACGATGAAGCAGGGGTTCTGCCCTCGGGCTGCATTGCGGTCATCTACACCGATGGCGACGATCTCGCCGGTGAGTTCTTGTTCCTGCGGCTGGCGGGTGATGGCGGAGGGAGACCGCAGAGCAGCCCTCTCCGGCTCCGGCAGATCATCCTCGATGCCGTGCGGCATGGTCGGCTGCTGGGTACGTCTGTGCAACGTACGTACGGCGGAGGCGTCGAAGGATAGGGGACTGTTTCGCATGTTCTCCATGGTGGGAGGATTCGCAGCCCACTGGAACGACAGTTCAAGCGACAGGTCTCCGGCTCGGGCAAGCGGACGCAGGGACTTTGCAACGGCGGTCTCGAACGGAGGCATGCCCTCACGTTCATCGGCGCCGGTACGGACCCAGCGATGGACACGGTCGAGCGCGGCGGCGAGGTTCATCATGACCTGCCGTCCGAATGGCGGCCGGGTTCCCTGCCATGGCCCGGTACGAGACATCACCGGGAAGACGAAGCTGCCCTGCCGGGTGTGGCCGAGCCGCACCCCGTCGCGCAGATAGGCCGCCACGCCGGCACTACGGCGGCTGCCCCATCCGGTCCTTTCGGGATTGTCCGTGTAGAGAGCCGCCAGCCTCAGCATTTCCGAGCCCACAGCGAGGACGCTCGCAGCCTCGGCAAGCGGCACGGACTCACCAGGCCCGGCAGGATTTATGCGGAACAACAGAGTGTCCCAGTCCACGGAACTGATTCGCTGCAGAAGCTGTGATGCGTCATCACCGAAGTAGTCGGCCAGTCCCGCGAGCAGCTCGGCCAGCCTACGGTCGTAGTCACGCATCCCTTCGTTCAGCGGCAGCAGGTAGGCCCCATCCTCCGATTCACCGGCTCCCGCCTGGGGGGAAAGCCAGTACTCCGCTAGTCCCTCACGTTCGTCGGCCAGCACCCAGCCAGCCTCATGAAGGAAGTCCGAGAGCATCGCGACGGAGACAGACGGAACCAGGGGCCGGAAGGCCCCAGAGTCCAGCTTTTCCAGTTTCACCGCCCACCTCCGTTGCCCAGGCGCTTGATCAGGTCTCTGACGTACTCCGGAGTGAACTCGTTCTCCCGCGGGAGAATCACTCTGCCGAACTTCCTCCCAGGCTCAAGCGCAGGCCAGTCCTCCGGGTCGGACCACAGCATGAAACCATCCAGGGCCCAGAAGGTCCCGTCGTTCCTGACCTGCGGAACCTCTACTCCTTCTGGGAGGATCATCGCTACCAGCCGCACCGGGACATAGCCCGGGGCTCGTAGCTTCAGGTACTGGTCGGCCGGCAGGTTCATCGAGTAGTCGCCATTGGCGAGCGGCCTTGCCGTATGGACGCTGCTTGTGCACTTCAGCTGGACATCGAACCGGGGGCCGCGCCGAGAGTGTGGACCCGAACCCAGCACTGTCGTGTCGAGACAGTCGTAGTCGAGCTGCGGATCCTGCAGCTGACAGCCTGCACTGTTGGCCACAAGCCCCAGGACGTGATAGCTCGCGCGTTCCTTGTGCGCGCTCGCGGGGATACCCGCTCGGCGAAACCCCGCCTCGTCCACCCGCCGATCACGCTCCCGCCCCAAGGGCCACCACCCGCACCGCTCGACCCTCGCCACACTCTATGCCTCACTCACCGTCCCCGAGTACGAAAGACCGCCGCGAACGCTGCGGGCGGATCCTAGCCCTGCAACGCCAGGCCGGGCAGCAAACTATGGACGCCCCGGGCAGGGGGCGATCTACGTCCGCGATGCCAGGTCCGCTAATCGATTGACGCTTCTCACGCAGCCCACCCTCTGAAGCCCATCAGTCTCAGCCAAGACCACAGCGCCGCTGGCCGTACCCTGCTGCGATTCAGTTACCGCAACCTCGAGCCCCGACCGGGCAAACACCTGCTCAACCTGTACGCCAGCTGAACGAGTCAGTCAGTGGCACCCTCCCGGCCAGCGCGGCCAGAGTCTGCCACCGGGCACCCGCACTTCCGAGAGCTGTCAGCCTCACGCAGGCGCAGGCGCGAGGTAGGGGCCAGGCAGGCGATCTCGAGCTCCCCCTGGCCGCCGACGTACAGTGCTCCCGACCGGGTGACAGATCCTGCATCGGCTCAGGCACCGTGCTGCCTCTACGGTCGCATGTCAGTCGCGCTGCTCGCTGCGGTACTCGCGCTCGGTATCCCAGACCACGACGTGAACGTCCCGGGGTTCGGCGGTGGTCAGAGCCCAGTGCGCCTCACGCCCGCGGACCGGACGAAGCACCCGAGCGGTGACGCTCACCCTGGTGCGGTCGATGACACCATGGGCAGCGTGGTCGAAGGCCTCGATCGTCACGCTCGCCTCCGGTGGAGCTCCCAGATCATGGTTGACGGTCCACTCGGCAACTTTCATCGGAGCGGCCCACTGAACGAGAGCTGACTGTCCGGGACGCAGGATGTGCATCCGGTGCAAATAGTCCTCTCCGAAGCCGGAGCCTGCAGCACTTCGCGGAGGGACAGACAGCCGCTCACCGGGCAGCAGGTGAGAATCACCTTCGATGAACTCGCCGTCTCCCATGATCCGGACACGAGCTGTCGAGGCACCCTCGTTCGTGAGAACACTACGGACGACGAACCACATCAGGTGTTCCGCACTCTCGGGGAAGATCAGCTCTTCCCGGCCCAGCTGCTCGGCACCATGCACGACGCCCGAGGAAAACAGACGATCTCCACGGGACGCGTGCCGGCTGATGAGCGGAGGCCACTGGGGCTCCTCGGACAGCACCGTGATCCTTGGCGCGAACGTGTCAGCACGTGTCCGAGCCGTTTCAGTGACGGCAGCCCGAGCAGCATCCGCAGCTTCCACAGCAGCGGCACTCGCCCTTTGACTGCTCCGGTTCTGCTCCCGTAGCAAGCGCAACTGGCGCAGTCCGAAAGCGACCATGACCAGGGCAGCGATGCCTGCCATAAGTGACGCGTAGGCGGCTATGTCTTCAGAACTCACATTGGAACGATGGCACACCTGGGCCTGTGAGGCTGTAGAGGGTTGATGCCGACCTGTCCCGCTGCGTGCCAGGGAACGGTACCTCCTGCACCCCGTTGAAGACTCAGCCGCAACGGCTTCGCTTCGGCTTGGCATCCGGCGCTTGGTGTTCTTGCAGTGAGCGAGGCCCCTATGCTTCGCCGGCCGAGGCGGCGATACAGCTCGCGAGCACCCGACGGCCAAGGCCTGGAATGTCGTTCAAGGCAGGATCCAGAGCCGTGACATCGTCCTGGAAAGTACTGAGGCGCCGTGGCGAAATGCAGACGTTCAGGAGAAGGCCGGTGAAGTCCTTCCAGGCCCGTTCCGTGGGGCAGCGGCTGATGTCCTCGGCCCGTCGCAGGTACTCATCTGTGCGCCGGTTCGCCGCCCGAACTGCCTCAACGTGCCGTACAGCCGGATCTTCGACCCCTGCTCTTCGCGCCAGCGCCAGCGCCAGCGCGGGGGAGGCTTCCACGAGTAGGGCCAGCGCATCGCGGATCCCGCAGAGCTGCGCGTACTCGACCTCTTCCACCCTTTGGATCCGGTCCTGAAGCGAGGGCCAGCGAGCACGGCGGGACCACGGGTTCGCGCCGTGACCTTCAGCCCCTCGCAGAGAGCTGCTCAGTTGGGCGAAGACCTGGTCCCCGTACTCGTCAGTTAGCTCGGGCAGCGACTGGTTCACTGCCTCCACAACGGCGTCGGCGCCGAAGACCTCGAAGCCGAGCACCGTTGCCACGGCGATGGTCGCGAGGCCATCGGCGTCGGCGAGGCTGTCGGGCACCGTCATACCCGGCGGTCGCCCCTTTTGTTTCGCCTGGCGGTACAGCTTGGGGAAGTACCGGTGAGCCGCCTCCAGAGCGGCATCCATGGCCTTGTCGGGGCAGCCGCCTGCGGATCTGGCGGCCATCTCGATGGCGGCAAAGGGATGGGAGCGATCCCGCGCCATGTACCAGGCCAGAGCGCGTCGAACCGCACGTTCGGGTAGCGGTACCGTCGCGGCCGCGAGGACTTGATCGAGCCGAGCGCCCGTGGTGAACACCTCGAGTACGGCCTGCTCCAGGGGCCGTTTCTTCGCGGTGGCCAGCGCCAGGGCTTGAGCAACAGCGAAAGTCTCCGGTAGGAGCCCCGAGCTCGACCCAGCCCCACGCCCCAGGCCTTCCCGCTTCTTCCAGGGCAGCGCACCGAACTCGCGCCATCGACGAATCTTCGCCCAGCTCACTGACAGCCCGTGCGCCGCAAGCTGCTCACACAATCGCTGCTCGGCTTCGCTGGGCTCTTTCCACACCACGAGGCGAGTCTAGTTAGAACCCCGCGATTCACACAGGGCCTCACTCTGGGACGGGTTGGCCTACTGAGCCATACGCCTGTCGCGCATCGTGCGCACGGCAGCCAGCTCAGAGGAGAGACGAAATGACGAGACGTTTTCGCAAAGGACCCCGACGCCTGCTTCGGGCCGCAGGGTTCGCCATGATTCGAGGCGCTGCGTACGCAGCCGGCAGCGCCGCGGTGACTGGGGGCATCTGGTGGTTTCAGTTGCGGTAGTTCACGCCCCCTGTGCAACCAGTTGGGGAAGCGTGGTCAGGCGCGGTGTCGGCTGTTGGAACGGGTGGTGATCGAGATGCTGCGGCGGCCTGGGCGGGGTGCGGCTCTGAACAGCCGGCGAACTCGACCACGACGCCGTAGCCCTCGTCGGACTGGCCCGCAACGAAGGGCAGCGGAGCCTCGCCGGGTCGATGTGCGGACAGAGATCACAAGGTGCCAGACTCCGTCAGCGAGGCCCCGGCGAGGAGGTGCCGGATGGCGATGACCTGCGACTGGATCAGCTGGCGGCAGCAGCCTGGTAGAGACCCCGGCCGGCGCGGGCGGCCCGCGAGGTGGCCACGAGGCGGTTGAGCGTGCTGCGGACGGAGTTCACGGCGCCCGTCGAGGAATCATGGCCGAGTGCCTGGGCGACGTCCCGCGCGCGCATCGCAGTCTCCGGTGAACGGGCGAGAATGCCGATCACCTGCTCGGTGAAGCCGGCAGGGCCCTTCGCGGCAGGAGCGGCGTTCCGCGACGCGGTCGCGACGCGAGGCTTCTTCGCAGGGGAACCGTTCCTTCCGCCCGTTGGCCTTGGCCGGCGTCGTCTTACGCTCGCCGGCCGCGCGTGTGGTGGCGGCCTTGCGGGGCGCGGGAACCGGACCCGCTTCCTGTATAGGCGCCGCCTCGACCGCCGTCTCGTCCTTTGCCACAGCCGGTTCAGGCGCGGCCTGCACCGCCCGAGGGGCAGGGGTCTCGGCCAGGGCCAGCAAGGCCGTCAGTGCCTTACGGACCGACAGGACGCGCTCCGAGACCGCGGCCAGCTCCTTCTCGAGTTCCTGCTGAAGCTGCTCCAGGCGAGGAAGCTCTTCCTGGAGTGCCGCGGTCGTGGCGTCGATGCTTTGGACGGGCGTAAGGGAAGCAGACACGAACAACTCCTCGGAAGTGGGGGACCGGAGGCATAGAAACCGGCCATCTGATGTGCAAGGTAAGGTGACTTGGGCACACACGAGTGGTATGTGCGATATCCCCCCGCGTGGCCGAGACACACTGACTGGCCCTGGGCGGAATGCCGGCCCTCTCGGCAGGCACGGTCCCACCCGGGACACAGGGCCGCGCAGAACGGCTGCTCAGTGCGGCAGCGTCACGCCATCCCGTCCGCGGGAGCCTGACAAACGTCGCCCAAACCGGCGGCAACACGCGCCGAGTATGGCTCTTTCGAAGCCGGAGCGCGACGACGCCCCTCCCGCGGCCTTCGGTGGCAGCCAGGGTGCCTTTTGCGCCGATCCTCGTGATCGGCCTTCCTCCCGGCAGCCTGCACGGCATGATCGCGCGGGAAATCGAGGGCGGGGCACCGGGCGGTGCCGGGGGAGGGGAGTGGACGGGTGAGTGTGGACAGGTTCCGATTCAATCCGCCGCCGAACTGGCCCCTGGTCCAGGGCTGGGTCCCTCCGGCGGGCTGGCAGCCCGACCCGTCCTGGCCGCCGCCCCCTCCCGGCTG